>NZ_QTSU01000003.1 GCF_003382365.1 Lysobacter silvisoli
GCTGCCGGCAGTGTTACCCGACGGCGTACCCGCCGTCTTGTCGACGGTCAGCGCAGGCGCCGGAGCGATCGGCGTGGCCGTGGTGTCCGGCGGGCTGGTGGTGGTGCCGCCGCCCGGCGGCGTGCCGGTCACGGTGGCGCTGTTGTTCACCGTGCCCGCGTCGATCTCGGCCTGCGTGATGGTGTGCGTGCCGGTGCAGGTGGTCGTCGCACCCGGAGCCAAGGTCGTGACCGGGCACACGGCCGCCGCATCCAGCTGCGCGTCGTTCACGGCGATGCCGGTGATCGTCACGTTGCCGGTGTTGGTCACCAGGAAGGTGTAGGCGATGGTGCTGCCCGCAGTGTTACCCGACGGCGTACTCGCCGTCTTATCGACGGTCAGCGCCGGCGCCGACGTGATCGGCGTGGTGGTCGTATCCGGCGGGCTGGTGGTGGTGCCGCCGGTCGGATCGGTGCCGCTGGCCGTCGCGCTGTTGTTCGAAGTGCCGGCGTCGACTTCCGCCTGGGTGACGGTATGGGTGCCGGTGCAGGTGGTGCTCGCGCCTGGAGCCAACGTGGTCGCCGGACAGGTGGCGGCGGCATCCAGCTGCGCGTCGTTTACCGCGATACCGTCGATCGTCACGTTGCCGGTGTTGGTCACCAGGAAGGTGTAGGCAATGGTGCTGCCCGCGGCGTTGCCCGAAGGCGTGCCGGCGGTCTTGTCGACAGTCAACGCCGGAGCAGGCGTGATCGGCGTCGTCGTGGTATCCGGCGGACTCGTGGTCGTGCCGCCACCCGGCGGCGTGCCGGTCACGGTGGCGCTGTTGTTCACCGTGCCCGCGTCGATTTCGGCCTGGGTGATGGTGTGCGTACCGGTGCAGGTGGTGCTCGCACCCGGAGCCAGCGTGGTCGCAGGGCACACGGCCGCCGCGTCCAGCTGCGCGTCGTTGACCGCGATGCCGGTCACGGTCACGTTTCCGGTGTTGGTGACCAGGAAGGTGTAGGCAATGGTGCTGCCGGCGGTGTTACCCGACGGCGTGCCCGCCGTCTTGTCGACGGTCAGCGCAGGCGCCGGAACGATCGGCGTGGTCGTGGTGTCCGGCGGACTGGTGGTGGTGCCGCCGCCCGGCGGCGTGCCGGTCACAGTCGCACTGTTGTTAACCGTACCGGCGTCAACTTCCGCCTGAGTGATGGTGTGGGTGCCAGTGCAGGTAGTGCTCGCACCCGGCGCCAGCGTGGTCACAGGACAGGTCGCGGCCGCGTCCAACTGCGCGTCATTCACGGCAATACCGGTGATCGTCACGTTGCCGGTGTTGGTCACCAGGAAGGTGTATGCGATGGTGCTGCCGGCGGTGTTGCCCGAAGGCGTACCCGCCGTCTTGTCGACGGTCAGCGCCGGCGCGGGCTGGAAGGTGTTGGTGATGGTGCAGGTCGCGGTCTGTCCGAGATCCAGCGCCAGACTGTTGCCCGAGAGGTCGCCTGCGGTGCAAACCCAGCTGCCCGCGGCGTAGTCGGCGGGACCACCGCTTTCCGACAAGTTGTAGGTACCGCGCGAGACAGTGCGGTTGGTGATCGCCGCCTGACCTTCGGTGCCGGTGACGCCGGTGGTGGGGCCGGTCGCGGTCAACGTCCAGGCGGTGTCGACGGCGGTGCCGCCGTTGTCGTTGACCACCGTCTTCAGCAGGGTCAGCGTGGCAGCCTGATCGTCGTTGGTGATGGTGCACGATGCGGTCTGGCCGTTGGCCAGGACCAGGCTGTTGCCGGTCAGCGTGCCTGCGGTGCAGGTCCAGGCGCCGGCGGTGTAGCCGGCCGGGCCGCCCGCTTCCGTCAGCGTGTAGGTGCCGGCCGAGACGGCACGGTTGGTGATCGCCGCCTGGCCCTCGGTGCCGGTGACGCCCGTGGTGGGGCCGGTCGCGGTCAACGTCCACGCCGTGTCGATCGCGGTGCCGCCGTTGTCGTTGACCACCGTCTTCAGCAGGGTCAGCGTGGCGGCCTGATCGTCGTTGGTGATGGTGCACGATGCGGTCTGGCCGTTGGCCAGGACCAGGCTGTTGCCGGTCAGCGTGCCTGCGGTGCAGGTCCAGGCGCCGGCGGTGTAGCCGGCCGGGCCGCCCGCTTCCGTCAGCGTGTAGGTGCCGGCCGAGACGGCACGGTTGGTGATCGCCGCCTGGCCCTCGGTGCCGGTGACGCCCGTGGTGGGGCCGGTCGCGGTCAACGTCCAGGCGGTGTCGACGGCGGTGCCGCCGTTGTCGTTGACCACTGTCTTCAGCAGGGTCAGCGTAGCGGCCTGGTCGTCGTTGGTGATGGTGCAGGTGGCGACGTCGCCCGCGGCCAGGGTCAGGCTGTTGCCGACCACCGCGGCGCCGCCGTTGACCACGCAGCTGTAATTCGAAGCGGTGTAGCCCGCCGGCCCGCCGCTCTCGCTGAGGGTGTAGGTGCCGACCGGCACCGAAGCATTGGTGATGGCCGCGGCGCCCTCGGTGCCGCTGATGGTGGCCGGGCCGGTTGCGGTCAAGGTCCAGGCGGTGTCGAGGGCGGTGCCGCCGTTGTCGTTGGCGACGGTCTTGAGCAGGGTCAGGCGCGGCTGGATGGGATCGCTGTCGATCGCGGTGCAGACGCCGGTGGTGGCGTTGTAATTAGCCGCACCGTTGGTGGAGGTGCAGGTGGTGCCGGTGTTCTGCACGCCCGTCGGCGGCGTCACCGTGGTGGTGTTCACCGCGTTTTGAGCCGTGGCCGGCAGCGCGATCGCTCCCAGGGCCAGCAACGCGAAGGTCAGGCATAGGCGGCGACCGGCCGAAGCCAGCGTGAGTCGGATGTCTGCAGCCACGTGTTGCGCTCCCCTGAACCTTATCGACCGCCGCCTGGGGCGCCGACCGTGTAATGGATCCCGATTCGTCGCTTATCGACCTAAACGGAATATTAATTTCATGTAGGCAACTATCGTGCCATTTGGAAAACACCCCAAACCTGCGTTTGCGCCGCGTTCGCAACTCATGCCACGAAGAGAACGACCCAATCAGTCACATTAGGACGTAAATGGTCCAATCGTAGAATTTGTCTGCAATCAGCACCCGGCCTTTCGAGCACGTCGCAGCCTGGCTGCAGCGATCGCCCGCGGGATTTCGCATCGGTGCTCGCCGCTGGCCGAATCGCCAAGCCGGCCGTACTCCAGACTCGTCCTTAGTGACTGGGATCGCGAAACCACGCCCAGTGAGGACATCGCGCGCTACAAATGGGTGGCCCGGCCCCCGGATGGACGCGGCCAGGCAGGCTGGGTGGCATACCCTGGATGCCGCCATTTGCGCTGAGCGGCGCGCCTTCACACGCTCCTGTGCCCCCGCCTAACGGCTTGGAGCACGCCTATGGCACACAAAGCACTTGAGCTGCGAGCGCGTTAGCTGAACAATGCCCGGCGCCTTGCCCGAATGGAAAATCTCGACCGGGCAAGGAGTTAGGCTGACTTTTTGCACCAGTCTTGTGTATTTTTCACAAGCTGACGCCTTGCCCGCCGCGGACGCTGCCTCCAGGTCCCCTGCTCTTTCCGGGTAATGACACCGTTTTCAAGCCTGCGGAGACCCTATCCCATGAAGTCGTCTCACCCGACCATCGGCGGCCTGCTGCGCTCCCTGCGCGCGCGCAACAAGTGGACGCTGAAGCAGATGAGCGAACGCTCGGGGATCCCGCTTTCCACGCTGTCCAAGATCGAACACGACCGCCTGTCGCTGACCTACGACAAGCTGCAACAGCTCAGCGAGCGCTTGAACATCCGCATGTCGGAGTTGTTCGCCGAGAGCGAAGACGCGAACACGCCGGCGGTGACGGCGCGGCGCAGCGTGGGCCGGCTGAAGGACTCGCAGCGCGTGGAAACGCGCAATTACGACAATCATTACCTGTGCATCGAATTGCGCCGCAAGCGTATGATTCCGGCAGTGACGCAGCTGCGCGCGCGCACCCTGGAAGAGTTCGGCCGCTTCTTCAGCCACCCGGGCGAGGAGTTCGTCTACGTGCTGGAAGGCGCGGTGGTGCTGCACACCGAGTTCTACGATCCGCTGACCCTGCAGCAGGGCGAGTCGGTCTACATCGACTCCAACATGGGCCATGCCTACCTGATCGCACCCGGGCACGAAGCGGCGACGATCTTGGGCGTGAGCGCCAGCGACGGCGACGAAGGCGCGCTGGACGCGCTGCTGGCCGCGCACGACGCGAGCTGAAAAAGCGCGCTCTGCAGCGCGCTAGCCGGAACCCGACCGAAGGCACACTTTGCGCCAACTCTGGGCGTGAACCCTATTGCAATTCTCCAATCAGGACAAATATCCTGATTCCGAAAGCCCGCGCGCCGGGCTGCCCCCATGACGACGCCCGCCCCGCGGCCCGTCGTCCCGGTCTCGAGCTGGAGTAGCGGTCTTTTGCGCCTCGCCCATCGGTCGAGGCTCTTTTTTTGCCGGCGCCGGCAGCGCCTCAGAGCTCGCTGCGCGGCGGCAGCGACCAGTCGATCGGCGCCTGCCCCTGACGGGCCAAATACTCGTTGGCGGCGGAGAAGTGGCCGCAGCCGATGAAGCCGCGATGCGCCGACAACGGCGAGGGGTGCGGCGCCTTGAGCACGCGATGGCGGCGCGGGTCGATAACCTTGCCCTTGGCCTGGGCATAGCTGCCCCAGAGCAGGAACACCAGGCCTTCGCGCTCGCGGTTGAGGGTGTCGACTACATGGTCGGTGAAGCCTTCCCAACCCTTGCCCTGGTGCGCACCGGCGCGGCCCTCCTCGACCGTGAGCACGGCGTTGAGCAGGAGCACTCCCTGGCGCGCCCAGGCCATCAGATAGCCGTGATCCGGGCGCGGCAGGCCCAGGTCGCGGTGGATTTCCTTATAGATATTGTCCAGCGACGGCGGCACCGGCACGCCCGGCAGCACCGAGAAGCACAGGCCATGGGCCTGGCCGTAGCCGTGGTAGGGGTCCTGCCCCAGCACCACCACCTTGACCTGTTCGAACGGGGTGGCATCGAAGGCCGAGAAGATCTGCGGGCCGGGCGGGAAGATGCGGGCGCCGCCGTTCTTGCGCTCGCGCAGGAACGCGCCCAGCGCGCGCATGTCCTCGCGCGCGAACCAGTCGCCCACGCGCGCCTTCCACGACGGCTCCAGCTTCAGGCGCTCGTCGCCGTCGCCGGTCATGCGGCGCGCTCGGGCAGCCGCGCCAGGCGCAGCTGGAACAGGGTCTTGGTCACCAGCAGGCGCTCTTCGATCGGCTTGAGCACCAGGTCGTTGGCGCCGGCGCGCAGCAGCTCGCTCTGGTTGTCCTGGTTGGCGTCGCCGGTCATCACCAGCACCGGCAGGCGGCGCTTGCCGTAGCCGAAATCGCGGCGCAGGCGTTCGAGCAGGTCGTTGCCGCTAAGCGCGCCCTTCAGATAGACGTCGGTGAGCACCAGGTCGGCGCCCACGTCGTCGGCGCCGCGATGGGTTTCCAGGTACTCCAGCGCTTCTTCCACGCCGATGAAGTGCAGCACCTGCAGACCGTGGCGTTCGAGCATGCGCTTGGTCGCCACCGCGACCACGCGGCTGTCCTCGACGTAGAGCACGCGCGCGCCCGGGATCGGTTCGGGCTGGACGTAGCCGCGGATGAAGGCGGCCAGGGCGCTGTGGCCTAGCGACTTGTCGAAATAGTCGGTGACGTCTTCGGTGAAGCGGCGCGATTCCAGGTGCGATTGGGCATCGCCGGAAACCACGATCACCGGCACGTAGGCCTGGCCGCCGGCTTCGCGCACGCTGCGCGCCAGGCCGATGCCGTCGCCGTCGGGCAGCACCAGCGAGGTGGTGACCAGGTCCACCGCGCCCACGCCCAGCGCGGCACGCGCCTCGGAGATGCTGCCGCAGGGGACCACTTCGACGTTCGGCAGTTCGCGCGCGAGTACGTCGCCGATCAGCTTGCGCACCAGCTTGGAACCGTCGACGACCATCACCCGGGGCGCGGCATTGTCGAAATGGCGTAGATCGTGACTGTGCATGCGGGCGGATGGGACGGGCGGCGCGGAGACCGGAGTGTAGGCAGGAACCGGCGACGAATCCGAGCGGCCGGTTCCGTCCTGCGGGGTTAGCGATCAGGTGTCGGTGGGCCGGGTCTGGCGCAGGTAATGGCCGGCGACCAGGCCTGCGCCCAGCCAGCCCAGCACGCCGGCGCCGGCCACGATCGCCGCGGCGTAGAGCGGGTCGAAGCCCTGCAGGGCGAAGCCGCTGCCGTAGCTGCGCGCCAGCTCGGCCAGCGGCTGGCGCAAGGCGACATCGGCCGCGGTGAGCAGGCCCAGCGCGAGCGCGCCGGCGGCCAGCCCGTAGCAGGCGCCCAGGTACAGGAAGGGGCGGCGGATGAAGCCGTCGGTGGCGCCGAGCAATTGCAGCACACCGATCTCCTCACGCCGCGACTGGATGTCCAGGCGCACGGTGTTGCCGACCACCAGCAACGCGCCCAGGCCCAGCAGCGCGGCCAGCACCCAGGCCAGGCGCGTGCCGAAGCGCAGCCAGCCGTCCAGGCGCTGGCGCCAGCCGGCGTCGTGCTGGACCAGGTCGGCCTCGCTCAGGCCCTTCAGCGATTCGGCCAGCAGCAATTCGTCGCCCTTGGGCACGATCAGCAGCACGGCCGGCAGCGGATTGCCTTCCAGCGTGCCGATGGCTTCGTCCAGGCCGCTCTTCTCGCGCAGCTCGGCCAGGCCCTGCTCGGGCGTGCGCAGTTCGACGGCGGCGATGTCCTTGCGCGCGCGCAGCTCCTCGGCCAGGGCGCGGCTGCGTTCGGCGGCCAGTTCGGGTTTCAGGAACACCGCGATTTGGCGCGAGCGCTCGACGTCGCCGCTGAAGCGTTCGATGTTGGCCAGCGCGGCCCACAGGCCCACCGGCAGGGCCAGGGCCACAGCCATCACGCCGATGGTCAGCGCGCTGGCCCAGGGCTTGCCCAACAGACGGCCCAGGCTGGCGACCAGGCTGTAGACATGATGGTCGAACCAGGTGCCCAGGCGCGAGCGCGAATCGGCGGGGGCGGCGGACTTGGCATTCATTCGGCCAGATCCTCCGGCGAGATGTCGTCGACCAGGCGGCCCTGGTTGAGCACCAGCACGCGCTTGCGCATGCGCTTGACCAGGGCCAGATCGTGGCTGGCCACCAGCACGCTGGTGCCGCGCTCGGGCAGCGAGGCGAACAGGGCCAGGATCTCGGCCGACAAGGTCGGGTCGAGGTTGCCGGTGGGTTCGTCGGCCACCAGCAGGCGCGGCTCGCCGACGATGGCGCGGGCGATGCCCACGCGCTGTTGTTCGCCGGCCGAGAGCTGGCCGGGCAGCGCGTTCGCGCGCGCGCCCAGGCTCACCCGGTCCAACACCGCACGCACGCGCTTGGCGATGTCGCCGCGGCGCAGGCCGCGCAGCAGCAGGGGCAGACCGACGTTGTCGGCCACGCTGCGATCGGCGAGCAGGCGATGGTCCTGATAGACCACGCCGACCTCGCGCCGGTGCAGGGCGACGCGGCGGCCGCGCACCTTGAGCAGGTTCTTGTCGCCGAACAGCACCGCGCCGCGGCTGGGGCGCTCGCTGAGGTGGATGAGCTTGAGCAGGGTGCTCTTGCCGGCACCGGAGTGGCCGGTGACGAACAGCATCTCGCCGGGGGCCACGTCGAAGCTGACTTCGCTCAGCGCCTCGTGGCCGCTGCTGTAGCGTTTGCTGACGTTATCGAAGCGCAGGACGGTCATGGCCGGAGTATCGCAGATGCGCGATTGTCGAGAACACATCACGTTTCCGCCGACGCGCTTGCACTAGCGTGACCCTGCGGTCGGCATGGACGACGGTCGCAGCACGGGGCCGACGCGCCCCGCAACCCCGACCCTTACTCCAGCCACCGCGGGCGCTGCGCGCCGGTGGCCGGCCGAGCTCGGCCTACGGCGCAATGCCGCGTCCTGACCGCAGGCATCAAGGAAGGCTCCACGATCCAGCCGCCGCCCGCAGGACGATAGGGCGGGTGCGCGGTATCCCGGTTTTTCATCCTTAAGGAGAAGGTTATGGGAACCACCCGTTTGCAAGTCGCGCTCGCCTTGGGCCTGGCCCTGGGCCTGCATGCCCACAGCGCCAGCGCCGAGCAGTACGACCCGCCGATCGCCATCGGCAGCATCGCCTGTCCGGCCGGCTCCACCGGCTACGGCAACGCGCGCTTCATCGTGTTTCCGTCCTGGGCCAGCGCGCCGCCGAACTGGCGCCTGACCATCTGGTGCAACGCGGCCGGCGCCGGTCGCCGCACCCATTTCGAACCTGGCGGCGGCGGCGTGTTCGCGCCCTGGCCGAACCTGGGCGGCGCCTTCGGCGTGGGCTGGCCGCCGCCGCCCAGCTACGGCAACCAGTTCCAGCAGCTGGACGTGGACAGCGACGGCGACCTGGACGTGCTGCAGCTGCTGGAAACCGCACCCAACACCTGGACGGTGTTCCTCAACCGGGCGCTGTGAGGCGCATTCGGCGCGGCACGCGACCGCGCTGGAGACGAAAGGACGAAACGAAAACGGGCGCCCAAGGGCGCCCGTATCGTGTCGCGCGGGCGGGCACCGGGCCCGCGCGCGTCAGTGCTGCGAACGCGGCGCGCGCGTGACCAGCGACTTCAGGCCGCGGCCGATGCGGCTGAGCAGGCCGGGCTTGGCCTCGCCGGACGCGGCCGGCGCCGGCTTGGCGGCGGCAGGCTTGCCGGCCGACGGCGCGGCGGCATTGGCCGCGGTCTGCACGCTGGCGCCCTCGGCGCCTTCGACGCGGCGACCGCCACGACGGCGACGGCGCTTGCGCGGCGCGCGCTCGCCTTCCACGGCCGGCGTGGCGGCGGCAGCGGCGGCAATGGGTGCCTCGCCTTCGACGCGCGGCTTGCGCTCGCGCGGCGGACGCGGCGCGGCGCCTTCGGCCGGTGCGGCATCGCCGGCTTCGCGGCGCGGGCGCTCGCTGCGCGAACCTTCACGGCGCGGACCGCCCTCGCGGCGACCGCCGTCGCGCGAACCGCCGCTGCGGCTGCGACCGCCGCCACCGCGGCGCGCGTCGTCGGCGGCGCGCTGCTCGCGCGCCTCCTTGAAGATCGCGCCGATGCTTTCGTTCTCTTCGCCTTCCTCGCCCGCCGGCACCTCGCGCGGAGCGCGCGGCAGCGCCACCAGCAGGTCGGCGTCGACCGTGGCCACCGGCAGCTTCTGCTCGATGTAGGACTCGATGTCCGGCAGGCTCATCGCGTAGCGCTCGCAGGCGAAGCTGATCGCGTCGCCCTCGGCGCCCAGGCGCGCGGTGCGGCCGATGCGGTGGACGTAGTCCTCGGCATCGAACGGCAGGTCGTAGTTGTAGACGTGGCTGACGCCGTCGATGTGCAGGCCGCGGGCGGCCACGTCGGTGGCGACCAGGATTTCCAGCTGGCCCTTCTGGAACTTGTTGAGCAGCGACTCGCGCTTCTTCTGCGGCACGTCGCCCGAGAGCACGCCCACGCGGTAACCGCCGCGTTCCAGCGCGCGCGCCACGCGCTCGACCCAGGCCTTGGTGTTGACGAACACCATGGTGCGCGCGCCCTCGCTGCGCGAGAGCAGGCCCAGCAGCAGCGGGATCTTCTCTTCGTCGGCCGGGAAGTAGACCTTCTGCCGGACCTTGGCCGCGGTGATGAACTCGGTCTCCACCACGACCTTCTCGGGCTCGTTCATGTGCTCGTAGGCCAGCTCCAGCACGCGGTGGCTGAGGGTGGCCGAGAACAGCAGGGTCTGGCGCTCGGTGCGGATCGGCATGCGCCGCAGCAGGAAGCGGATGTCCTTGATGAAACCCAGGTCGAACATGCGGTCGGCTTCGTCCAGCACGCACATCTCGCAGGCGTGCAGGCTGACCACCTTGTGCTGCTTGACGTAGTCGATCAGGCGGCCGGGCGTGGCGATGATCACGTCGGCGCCCTTCTGCAGCAGTTCGCGCTGCTTGTCGTAGTCCACGCCGCCGTAGACCAGGGCGAACTTCAGGCCCAGGTCGGAGCCGAACTTCACCGCGTCCTTATGGATCTGGATCGCCAGCTCGCGGGTCGGCGCCAGGATCAGGGCGCGCGGGTCCTCGGGCTTGCGCTCGGCCAGGGCCGGGCGGGTCAGCAGGCGGTTCATCACCGCGACCAGGAAGGCCAGGGTCTTGCCGGTGCCGGTCTGGGCCTGGCCGGCGACGTCGCGTCCGGTCAGGGCGATGGGCAGGGTCAGCGCCTGGATCGGCGTGCAGCGCGAGAAGCCGGCGGCTTCGAGGCCGGCGAGCAGGCTGGGATGCAGGTCGAACGAGGAAAACGTTACGTCGGTTAAGGGCTTGTCGCTCATACTTCTTCTAAAGGGTCCGCGCGCAGGGCTGCGCTTGCGTGGGTGGCGTCGGCGAAGCAGACTGCCGGGGCCGGGCTGACCGCCCACAGGCGTGGGGCCGATCCGGCGTTCTGCCTCTCCATGAGGCCGTGGCGCAGCCCTTGAAGGTGCCGCGAAACGCCCCAGTTTACCGTAAGGCCCCGCCCGGCATGGCCCGCCCGGGGTTCCATTCAAGAATTGCCCGTTCCGTACGGGCGAGTACCGCAGGAGATCCCCGTGAGCGAGAAAGTTGTGCATGCTGGCGCTTCCGATTTCGACGCCACCGTGCTGCAGTCGTCCGAACCCGTCCTGGTCGATTTCTGGGCCCCGTGGTGCGGCCCGTGCAAGGCGATCGGGCCGATCGTCGAGCAGCTGGCCGACCAGTACGAGGGCAAGGCCAAGGTGGTCAAGGTCGACGTGCAGGAACACCCCGCTCTGGGCGTGCGCTTCAACGTGCGCAGCATCCCCATGCTGCTGATGTTCAAGGACGGCCAGGTCCATTCCAGCCAGATGGGCGCCCCGCCGAACATCAAGTCGATCCTGACCCAGATGATCGACCGCGCGATCTGATCCCGCGCTCCGGCCTGTGCCCCGCACCGCGGGCGCAGGCCGCCGGGCCCGGTCCGGCAACGTGAACGGCAAGCCCCGCAACGCTTGCCGCCACGCAACAGCAGTGCTAGTTTCGCCATACCCGGCGCGCACCCGCAGTACGGCAGCGCCGCACCCCTTCTAGCAACTCATCATCCACCCACGTCCCCGACGTCCCGCTCGCCGCCTGCGAGCGCTCGCCCCTTAGCGAGGATTCCCTGCTTGTCCGATAACACCCCCGACGCTGGCGATACCGCCGAAAAGCGCGTGCGCAAGTCGCGTGTCGCCAAAGCCGACGCCGCTCCCGCCGCCAGCCAGCCCGCTCCCGTAACCCCCGCCGCCGCTCCGGCTCCGGCACCGGCGCCCAGCGCGCCCCCCGCACCTCCCGCTCCTTCCGCAGGCGAGTCCGCACCGGCCCCGGCCGCTGCCGAGAGCGCGCCGCAGGGCGGCGGCGACGGCAACCCGAATTCGAACAACCCGCAGCGCGACGGCGGCGGCAACTACGAAGGCCGCGGCAACCGTCGCGACCGTTTCCGCAACCGCCGCGACCGCGATCGCGACCGTGGCGGCCGCCCGCGCGACGACGGCATGAACGACAACGGCAACGGCGAGAACTTCGTCCCGCGCCCGCACCCGCAGGTGCCCGAGGGCTTCCCGCAGTACTCGCTGGGCGACCTCAAGCGCATGCCGGCGCCCAAGCTGCTGGACCTGGCCGACCAGCTGAGCATCCAGGAAGGCGTGGCCCGCGCGCGCAAGCAGGACGTGATCTTCGCCCTGCTCAAGGTGCTCACCCGCCACGGCGAAGGCGTGGCCGCCGACGGCGTGCTGGAAATCCTGCCCGACGGCTTCGGCTTCCTGCGCGCGGCCGAGGCCAGCTACCTGGCCGGCCCGGACGACACCTACATCTCGCCCAGCCAGATCCGTCGCTTCAACCTGCGCACCGGCGACCACCTGTCCGGCCGCATCCGCTTCCCCAAGGACGGCGAGCGCTACTTCGCCCTGTCGGTGGTGGACAGCATCAACGGCGAGCCGCTGGAAGCGTCCAAGAACAAGGTCCTGTTCGAGAACCTGACCCCGCTGTTCCCGCGCAAGCGCTTCCGCCTGGAACGCGGCGACGGCTCCACCGAAGACATCACCGGCCGCATCCTGGATCTGATGGCGCCGCAGGGCAAGGGCCAGCGCGCCCTGATCGTCTCGCCGCCCAAGGCCGGCAAGACGATGATGATGCAGCAGGTGGCCACGGCCATCACCACCAACCACCCGGACGTGCACCTGATCGTGCTGCTGGTGGACGAGCGCCCGGAAGAAGTGACCGAAATGCAGCGCACCGTGCGCGGCGAAGTGGTCAGCTCCACCTTCGACGAACCCGCCGGCCGCCACGTCCAGGTCGCCGAGATGGTGATCGAGCGCGCCAAGCGCCTGGTCGAACACAAGAAGGACGTGGTGATCCTGCTCGACTCGATCACCCGCCTGGCCCGCGCCTACAACAACGTGGTGCCGTCCTCGGGCAAGGTGCTCACCGGCGGCGTCGACGCCAACGCCCTGCACCGCCCCAAGCGCTTCTTCGGCGCCGCGCGCAACGTCGAGGAAGGCGGCTCGCTGACCATCATCGCCACGGCGCTGATCGACACCGGCAGCAAGATGGACGAGGTGATCTACGAAGAGTTCAAGGGCACCGGCAACTCCGAAGTGCACCTGGACCGCCGCATCGCCGAAAAGCGCGTCTACCCCGCGATCAACATCAACCGCTCCGGCACCCGCCGCGAGGACCTGCTGATCGAGCCGGAACTGCTGCAGAAGATCTGGATCCTGCGCAAGCTGCTGCACGGCATGGACGAGATCGGCGCGATGGAGTTCCTGCTGGACAAGATGAAGACGACCAAGAGCAACGACGAGTTCTTCAGCTCGATGAAGCGCTGAGGTTCGCCTCGCCCTTGTCGCGAAACGCCCCGCCTTGTGCGGGGCGTTTTGTTTTGGGGTGGTTGCGGGCTGCCCTCACCCCAACCCCTCTCCCGCAAGCGGGAGAGGGGCTAAAGCAAAGCGGCATCGGATCTGTCCCCTCTCCCGCTTGCGGGAGAGGGCTAGGGTGAGGGGATGAGCGCAACGCGCGAATGCTCTTGATCCTCGCTCGGGCACCGAACTCGCCGTCCAATGGAAGACCCGGAGGGCGGCGCACAGGACGTGCGCCGTTTTCCGCTCGGGCAGGAGGCCCGATCGGAAAATCCCCGCGCACGCTCCGCTCCCGCACGGGAGCTCTGGGGCAGCGTTTTTCTTTGGTTACTTTCTCTTGACGCTTATCAAAAGAAAGTGACCCGGCCGCTTGCGGACAGAAGCTGTTGCTGTTGCTTCGACCAACACACCCACACACCTTCGCGAGTTCGGAGCTGATCGCGGCTCACGCCGCTCCTACAGAAAGCAGAAAGCTGCGCCGAAGTTGCGGGTTCGCGGTCGCAGCTTGCGCAGCTCCTACAGGAAGCGATTGGGGCAAAAAGAAACGCCCCGCGATGCGGGGCGTTTCGGTGGCGCGGGTTGCCGACTCAGAACCCGCGGCCGGCACCCTGCGTCGTCTGCTGCGTCGGCGCGTCGCCGGCGGCCATGTTGCGCGCCGCCAGCTGGCTGCTGACTTCCAGGCTCTGGCTAGAGCCGGCGGCCACGTCGATCGAGACCATGCGTCGGTTGGCCGAGGCGGGATCGCCCTGCACCGCGAACAGTTTGCTGCCGTCCTTGCTCGCGAACAGATGGTCGACCTGGGTCAGGCCGCCGTCGCGGCTGACCGGCACCAGCGCCGCGGCCAGGTTCTTCTGCTGCTGCTCGTCCAGCTTGGCCGCGCCCGTATCCACGCCCTTCACCTTGTCCAGCATGTCCTTGTACATGCCGTTGAGCGAGTTGGCGCTGCTGCTGAGGATGCCGGCCACGCGCAGGCCTTCGTCCAGCGCGCCGCCGAGCTTGTTGGTGTTGCGGTTGGCCGCTTCCTGCTGCGCGGGCGGCAGCAGATAGGTGCCGCGCTCGCGGTCGCCATCGCGGTCTCGCACGTAGCGCTTCACGTCCTGCAGTTCCAGGTCCAGGAACTCCTTGGACGAGCCCTTGGCCGCACGCGCCAGCTCCATGGCCTGCTGCGCGGTCAGGCGCTCCAGGCCCTGGCCGGAGGCGAGCACGTCCACCAGCGACTCGGGCTGCACCTTCTGCTTGAGGAAGGCCAGGAAGCGCTCGCGCGTTTCCGCGTTTTCGCCCATGGCGTCGAGCACGCGGGTGGCGGTGGACAGGGCGTTGCCGGCGTCGGTGGGCATGCCCGAGATCTGGCGCATGATGCCGTTGATCGCCTTGCGCGGTTCCAGGCCTTCGGCGAACGGGAAACGCTCGCGGAACTCGTCCCAGCGCGGCGCCAGCAGGGCTTCGCGCGCGCGCTTGATCAGCTCGTAAGCGCCCGCGGCGAAGGCGACGATGGCCACGCCGGCCGGGGCCACGCCGATCAGGCCGGTGACCAGCGGGCTGCGGATGCCCATCATCATCGCGGTGCTGCCGATGTTGCCGGCCAGCTTGAAGCCGTTGCTGAGCAGGTCGAACGCGGCGTCCACGCGCTGGTCGGTGTCCAGCGGTTTGCGCGTGATCGGGTCGCGGCCGTTGAACACGCGGGTGGCGTCGCGACCGATGGCCTTGGCATCAGTGGCCACGCCCTTGACCGCGGTGTAGCGCTCCAGGATCTTGGCCGCCTCGCGTTCGCGGCCGCTCTTGAGCGCGAACTCCAGCACCGCGGCCATCGCCACCGCGTCCACCGGCTTGCCGGCCTGGCTGGCGGCGCTGCCGGCCTTGATCGCCGCTTCCAGCGCTTCCAGGGTCTGCGCCACGTCGCCGTGGCCGCCGCTGCGCGCCAGCTGCTTGAGCTGTTCGATCGAGGCATCGACCGGCGCTTCGGGCGCGGCGTCGCGCTGCGCCGACCAGGTCTTGGCATAACCGACCAGCGCGGCCTGGGTGGCGGCGGGCACCTCCACCGCGTAACCGTGGAACGGCGGCGCCATGCGGCCGTCGCTGCGCGATTCGCCGGGGTTGAGTTTCCACACCAAGGGCGTTTGCGCGAGCGCGCCGCCGGGCCCCGATACCGAGGCGATGGTCGCCTCCAGGGTGTCTTCGTCGACGACCTGGCCGTTGCGTTGCAAGGCGTCGGCGACCACCGCGCGCAGGATGTTGCCGCGCGACCATTCTTCGTCGGCCGGCAACAGCGCGGTGTAGTTGAGCGCGCGCTCCTGCGGCGCGCCTTGTCCTGCGTACCAGCGTCGGGCGGCGAATCCCGCCCGCGCGTCCCCCTCATGAGGGGTCGTATCGACCACTGCATTCATTGCACTTACTCCATGTCCGGTGAGATAGCTCCTGGGTACACCAACCCCTGGCGCTCCGGCCGGGGGTCGAGTCCGCATCATGCGCCGGTCGGGGAGCGGGGGCAATTCGGGGGCGAATGGAGCCCTGTTCAGGAGCAGGAGTTAGTGGGTAGGAGTTAGGAGTTAGCCAAATCCAGCGGACCCGCTTCCGCTGACTCCTAACTCCCACCCTCTATTTTCTAAAGCCCTACTCCACACTCTCCAGGTCCGACTCCACCCGATGCCAGCCGCTGGCGTCGCGGCGCATCAGCACGCGGCCGCGGCGGCGGATCTCGTCGCGGTCCACGCCTTCGACCCAGAGCACGACCTCGTCGCCGTGCTGGCGGCCGCGGGCGATCACGGCCTGCACCGGTTCGCCGTCGCGCAGCGACTTCAGCGACTCCTTGACCGTGCCGGGGTCGTCTTCGGGGAAGCGCCAGCGCGCGTCCTCGCCGCCCATGCGCCGCAACGCGGCGACGTCGCCCTGGGCCAGCGCGGCCAGCCAGGCGCTGTAGGCCGCGCCCGGGGCGCCACCGCCGGCCGGCAAGGCGTTTCCTGGCGCGGGGACGACCGGCGCGTCGAAGCGCAGGTCGAAGTCGTAGGGCGTGCCGAGGAAGTCGCCTTCGGCCAGGGCCCAGCGCCCGGCGACGGCGGCGGCCTGGTGGCGCTGCAACTGCAGCTCGCCGTAGCCGCCGCTGTTGAAGCCTTCGGGCGAATAGAACAGGCCGCATTCGTTGCCGTCGGCGGTGATGCAGATGCGCACGAAACCGCCGGGCGGCGCCTGTTCGCGCACGGCATCGAGCGGGTCGAAGGCCGCGGCGATGCGCTGCGCGTCCAGCGGCGCGGCGCTGAGGAAGACCAGGGTGCGGCGCTGCTCGGCCAGGTCGGTGGGCTCTTCGGCGACCGCGACCGCATGCTGCACGGCCAGCCGCGCCGTACCGTAGCGGAAATGGCCGGAAGCCGACTGCGCCTGCGCGGCGCCCATGGCCAAGGCAGCCAGGGCGGCGGCGAGGCATCGCGAATGCAAGGTCATGGCGGCGCTCCTGTCGCGGGGTCCTGCCCTAGCGGACGTAAGCGCGGCGCGGCGGCGGACAACGGCCGCCGGGATGGGCCCGGCGGCCGTCGCGGCTTCGCTTACAGGGCGACGCCCTTCACTTCGCTGGTCAGGCGCACGGCGCTGGCCAGGGGCAGCAGGTCGCCCGAGTCCAGGTCGGACACGCCGATGCGCTGGGCCTGCGCGTCGCCGCGCAGCCAGGCGGCCTCGCGGCGCTCGCCGCGGACCTCGGTGCGCCACTGGCCGGGGCGGGTCTCGCGGTGGCCGGGGGCGTGGTATTCCACCGGCATGCTCACGGTCAGGTCGCGCGCGTTGGGCGTGGCGCCGGCGAGCACCTGCACGTCGAATTGCCATTCGCGCGCGGCGCGCACGCTGGACTGCTCGAAGGCCTTCACGCCCTGGGCCAGGGTCTGCGCGCTGCCCTGAGCGTTGAACAGGCTGGTCTGCACCGGCACGGCCTCGAGCACGCGGCCTTCGGGCGACAGGCGCAGGTACAGCAGGACCATGCCGCTGACGCCGGCGCGCGCCAGCGACATCGGGTAGCCCGGCGCGCCGATCTTGCGCGAGGCGATGGTCGCCGCAGCCGGCGGCGCATCGGGCATCACGGCCTGGTTGTTGGCGGGGAAGGTGACGTTGTCCACCGACACCGCGTATTGCTCGTTGCCCAGGTCGCGCGCGGCCAGGGTCACGCGCATGCGTGCGCGGGCCGTGACCGGCTGGCCCTGCACCAGCACCGGCTCGAAACGCCAGCTGCGCACCTGCTTTTCCAGGCTGACGCGCACGTTGTCGGGCAAGGGGGTTTCGCTGCGGTAGTCGAGCAAGGCGCCGCTGGGGTCGATCTTGATCTCGCTGTCCACGCGCGTGGTCATCAGGCTGTTGACCGCCGGGGACGGCGGCGCCTGCGCCGACGCCGGCAGGGCGAAGGCGATGGCCAGGCCGCACGCGGCCAGGCGGAGGGAGTTTCCTTGCATGTTGTAGCTCCTGTGATTGTGCTGAGTCCGCGCGGCCGCCGGCATCCGGCCGGTCGGCGCGCGCGGGGTGCAGCTTAACAACGCGCGCGGCGCGGCGGCGTGGCCGCCGCACCGTTTTGGCGCATGTCTTGGGCGTGTTGCGGCGCCGCATGCGGCGATTGGACCGCCACGGCGGAAGCTGTTTCCCGTCAGCGCGCCCCCACCGCGGCGGGTGCGCTGGGTAAGATGGAAGCGCGCGCATCCGGCGCGAGCGAATGGGTCGATGCATGCATAGCGGTGGTCTGGAACTTGCGCTGGTCTTCCTGCTGGCCGCGGTGATCGCGGTGCCGGTGTTCCGCAAGTTCGGCCTGGGCGCGGTGCTGGGCTATCTGGCCGCGGGCGTGGTGCTGGGGCCCTACGGGGTCAAGGTGATCCGCAACGCCGAGCCGGTGTTGGCCGCGTCGGAAATCGGCGTGGTCATGATGCTGTTCGTGATCGGCCTGGAGCTGTCGCCCTCGCGGCTGCGGGTGATGCGTAAGCCGGTGTTCGGCGCCGGCGGGCTGCAGGTGCTGCTGTCGGGCCTGGCCCTGGGCGCGATCGCGATGTTCGGCGGCGGCCTGGGCTGGAAGGCGGCGCTGGTGGTGGGCGTGGGCCTGGCCCTGTCGTCCACCGCGGTCTGCCTGCAGTTGATGTCCGAGCGCAAGGAACTGACCAGCGACTACGGCCGGCTGGCCTTCGCGATCCTGCTGTTCCAGGACCTGGCCGCGATCCCGCTGCTGGCGGCGATCCCGCTGCTGGGCAAGGCCGCGGCGGTGCAAGGCGGCGGCCTGGAATGGATGGCCATCGCCAAGGCGGTGGGCGCGATCGGCGCGGTGATCTTCGGCGGCCGGGTGCTGCTGCGGCACGTGTTCCGGATCGTCGCGCGCACGCAGATGCCGGAGGTGTTCACCGGCGCGGCGCTGCTGACCGTGCTGGGCGCGGCCTGGGTGATGCAGATCGCCGGGCTGTCGGCGGGCCTGGGCGCCTTCATCGCCGGCGTGCTGCTGGCCGATTCGGAATTCCGCCACGAACTGGAATCGCAGATCGATCCGTTCAAGGGCCTGCTGCTGGGCCTGTTCTTCATGGCCGTGGGCATGAGCATCGACCTGCAGCGGGTGATGTCCGAGCCGGCGATGATCGCGGCCATGGTGCTGGCGCTGATGTCGGTGAAGTTCGCCCTGCTGTTCGGCATCGGCCTGCATCCGGGCGGACTGGACAAGCGCGAATCGGTGCAACTGGCCGCGGTGCTGGCGCTGGGCGGCGAGTTCGCCTTCATCGTGTTCAACGAAGCGGTCAACGCCGGCCTGCTCGACGACCCCTCGCGCGACCGCCTGATCGCCGCGGTCGGCGTGTCGATGGCGCTGACGCCGCTGCTGCTGATCGCGGTCTCGCGCGCGCTGTCGGCCGCGCCCAAGGCCAAGCCCAAGCGCGAGTTCGACCAGATCCCCGACAACCACCCCAAGGTGATGATCGCGGGCATGGGCCGCTTCGGCCAGATCGTGGCGCGCCTGCTGCTGGCGCACAAGGTGCCTTTCATCGCGATCGAGAACAGCGCCGAGCAGGTCGACTTCATGCGCCGCTTCGGCAACATGGTCTATTACGGCGACCCGGCGCGGCCGGAGCTGCTGCGCTCGGCCGGCGCGGCCCAGGTCGACGTGTTCGTGATCGCCATCGACGATCTGGAAGGCAACATCCGCACCGTGCGCACCCTGCGCCGGCTGTACCCGCGGGCCAAGGTGTTCGCGCGCGCGCGCGACCGCCGGCATGCCTGGCAGCTGATGGACCTGGGCGCCGAGCCGATCCGCGAGACCTTCCACTCCAGCCTCAAGCTGGGCGAGGAAGTGCTGATGGCGCTGGGCGTGGCGCCGGAGATCGCGCACGACCACGCCGAGCGGTTCCGCGACCACGACGAACGCATGCTCAACGCCCAGTACCTGGTCCACGACGACGAAGCGGCGCTGCTGCAGTCGGCCAAGGACGCGCGCAAGGAACTGGAGGAGCTGTTCGAGGCCGACCAGGGCCAGGGCATCCTGGGCGAGATCAGCGCCGAGGCCGATGCCGCCGCGGAGCAGCGCTCCTTGCATTGAGCGACGGCATCGATACGCAGGGTGCGGTGAGCCGTAGGCGAACCGCACCGTCGCCATCCGCCGAGCGCACGCGCCGATGCGGTCGTCGCCGCATCCCACTTACATACTTTGATCAGCTCTCGCGCAGGAAGCGCGCCATCGACACGCCGTTGCCCGGCGCGGGCGGCGCGAATTCGGCGGCGATGTCGACGAAGCCGCGCATCACCGCGATCTCGCGCGGGGTGCGGTTGAGCGAGTCGCGCTGATCCGGATCGGCGCCGGCGCGCAGCAGGCGCTGGACCACGCGCAGCAGGCCGTGCAACGCGGCCAGGTGCAGCGGGCCGAAGCCGCGCGGGTCTTGCGCGTCGAGCGCGGCGTCGTGGTCCAGCAGCAGGTCCAGGCCGGCGATCAGCACGTCCTCGTCGGCGGCGGTGCCGGGCTCGGCGCGCGCGCCCAACAGCAGCAGCAGCGGCGTAGCGCCGGCGGCTGGGCGGTCGGCATCCACGCCGGCCAGCAGCAGGGTGTCGAACAGCGCGACCAGGCGGCTGCGCTCGCGCGCGGTGAAGCCGTACATGGCCGCGCAGTGCAGCGCCTGGCGGCCCTGCGCGTCCTGCGCGTGCACGTCGGCGCCGGCGGCGAGCAGGCGCGCGGCCAGGTCGGTCAGGCCCAGCGCGCAGGCCACCATCAGCACGGTCAGGCCGCCGGGCAGACGCTGTTCCAGCGAGGCGCCGGCGGCGACCAGGCGGTCGACGATGTCGGCGTGGCGCATGCTGACCGCGGCCGACAAGGGCGTGGCGCCGGAATGCGCGGGCAGCTGCGGATCGGCGCCGCGCGCCAGCAGCAGGTCGACCACGGCGCGATGGCCGCCGCCGGCCGCGCGCAGCAGCGCGCTGCAGCCCTGGCGGTCCAGCGCATCGACCGACAGGCCCAGGTCGAGCAGGCGGCGCACCGCGTCGGCGTCGCCGACGATGGCGGCGGCCGGTACGTCGAACGCCTGCAGCGGACGCTTGGGCAGCGGCCAGCCGCGCCAGTCCAGCCAGTCGGCCAGATCGCGGCGGCCCGAGGACAGGGCCACGCCCAGCGGGGTCTGGCCGTCGGCGGCGAGCAGGTCGGGCGAGGCGCCCTGCGCGACCAGGCGCTTGAGCATGGTCTCACGGCCCAGCGCGGCGGCCAGGTGCAAGGCGCTCATGCCGTGGCTGTCGCGGGTGTCCAGGGCCACGCCGATCGCGACCAGGCGGTCGACCAGACGGGTCCAGCCCAGGCGCACCGCCAGCGCCAGCGGCGGGTCGCCGTTGCGCGCGGGCGCGAACGGGTCGGCGCCGCGCTCGATCAGTTCCAAAGTGAAGTGCTCCAGGCCGCGCGCGGCCTGTTCGGCGCTGGCGCAGGCGGCGAGGAAACGGGCCAGGCCACCGGCACCGGCCGGCGACACGCCGCGGCGCAGCAGCGCCTGCAGCGCGGGCACCGCGTCGGGGCCGCGGCCGAGCAGGGCGAACATCGGGGTGTCGCCGTGGACGTCGCGGGTTTCGGCGTCGGCGCCCTGCGCCAGCAACCAGCCGATGCGCTCGGGCGACAGCGCCTGTTCGTCGTCGTGCAGCTGCGCGCCCAGTTCGGCCGGGGTCAGCAGTTTGGCCAGGCCGCCCAGGTCGGCGGCGCGGCCTTCGCGCAGGCCGTCGCGCAGCAGGCTGGCGGGCATGCGGTCGGGCAGCGGCGCGTCGCCGTCTTCGTCGCTGACCGCGGCCGGCAGCGGATAGGCGCGGTCCAGCGCGGCCACCAGCGACCAGCGCCCGGATTCGGCCGCGCGATCCACCGCGCGCTTGCCCTGCGCGTCGCGCTGCTCGGGGTCCACGCCCAGGTCGAGCAGGCGCTGCACCAGCGCCGGGGTCGCGTTCTCGGCCATGCAGGCCAGGGCCAGGGCATTGCGGCCTTCGCCGTCGGTCATCGCCGCTTCGGCGGCGCCGCCGCGCGGCAGGTGTTCGAGCAGGCGGTCGAGCACGGCCAGGCGCGCGCCGCGCGCGGCCTCGAGCATCGGCGTGCGGTTGCGCGCGTCGATCGCGTTGGGATCGGCGCCGGCGCCGAGCAGCACGGTGACGATGTCCAGGTGGCCGGCGTAGGCGGCCTCGTGCAGGGCGCTGCGGCCCTGGCTGTCGCGCGCGTCGATCTTGGCCTTCTGCTTCAGCAGCAGGCTGACGCCGGCCGGGTCGTCCTCCTCGGTGCCGGCCGCGGCCAGCAGCACCGGCTGGCCGCCGGGCGGCTCGGGGCGCGCGCCGCGCTCGAGCAGGAACTTGGCCAGGCGCCAGTTGCCGCTGGCGCAGGCCACGCCCAGCGGCGACTGGCCGTCGCGGTTGAGCGGCTCCAGTTCGGCCTGGGCGTCGCGCAGCAGCGCGGCCACGCCGGGGTCGGAACTGCGCGCGGCGTGGTGCAGCGGGGTATTGCCGTCGCCGTCGGCCAGGCGCGGATCGGCGCCGTTGGCCAGCAGGGTCATGACCGCGTCGGGGCGGCCGTGCCAGCTGTCGCGGGTGGCGGCCAGCAGCGGGGTCATGCCGGCGACGGCGGCGTTGAGGTTCACGCCATGAGCGATCAGGGTGCGCAGCAGGCGCAGGTCCGGCAGCACCGCGGCCAGCACCGCCAGGCTGCGCTGGTCGCGCTCGTCGGCGGGCGGCGCGGCGTTGACGTCGGCGCCCAGCTCGATCAGCTCCAGCGCGCGCTCGACCCGGCCCGCGCGCGCGGCCGCATACAGCGCCGGCTCCAGCGGCTCGCCGCTGACCAGCGGCGCCTGGGTGGGATCGGGCAGTTCTTCGTCGGCGTCCAGCTCCAGACCCGGCAGCGGGTCGGCGGGCTCGATCCGCTGCAGCAGCCAGTGCAGCACCGGCGAAGCCAGCGCCAGCGCGACCGCCAGCGCCCAGCGAGCGCCGCCCGGCAGCAGGCCCGGCCAGGCCAGGGCCAGCACGGCCACGATCAGCGCGGCGACGATGGCCGCCACGCCCAGACCGCGCCAGGCGCCCAACTCCAGTTCGCCCAGCGACTGCCAGTACTCGCGCAGGCCGCCGCCGTCGCGCTCCAGTTCGTGCCACAGCGGCCACAGCCGCCACAGGCCGAGCAGGGCGATGCCGGCCACCGCGCTCAGGCCCAGCGCCGCCATCAGCGAACCGTTCTGCAACAGCGAGGACAGCGGCCAGGCCGCGACCAGAGCCATCAGGGCCACGCCCGCGCCCCACAGCGCGGCCAGCGCCGCGGCCTCACGCAGCCAGGCGGTGTGCGGCGGTTCGGCGCCGTTGCGCCACCAGCGCATGGCCAGCGCATAGGCCGGCTGCGCCAGGGTGCCGGCCAGCGCGGCCACGACCCCGCCGACACCGGCCAGCAAGGCCAGGACGAAGCCGGCGGCGGCGGTGCCGGCCAGGCGCAGGCGGGCGTGTTTCTGGGCGTTGGCGGGACTGCGGCGCTCAGCCATCGGTCCGCACTTCGCCGATCCGGGGCGGGAACTGAATATGGAAACCGCGCGAGGACAGGTTCTCGCGCACCACCGCGGCATCGCCCCGGGCCAACTGGCGCTCGGGCGTCAGCGCCAGCTCCAGCACGAACTGCAGCCCCCCGAGCTGGGCGCGCAGGGGTTCGGGCAGCAGCGCGAACTCGTCGCGCGCGGCCAGGAAGACATAGGTGTCGTCCTTGCGGAGGCTCTTGTAGACGTAGGCTTGCATGCGCTGGCGGGGCGGCCTTGCGGTCGATTTCGGCTGCAGGTTTGTGTGACGCACAGCATACCTGCCCATACGCGTCACGCGAACACTGACGTTCAGCGTCAGGGCGGAAATTTCAGGGGGAACTCGACGGCTGGGCTCGGGCCGCGGGAGGCGCGATGGGCGGCCGGGCACCCGGCCGAACGCGCGCCGTGGCCCGAGGGCCGGCTGCCCTCACCCCAACCCCTCTCCCGCAAGCGGGAGAGGGGCTAAAGCAGCAGCATCGATTGCGTCCCCTCTCCCGCTTGCGGGAAAGGGCTAGGGTGAGGGGGTGAGCGCAGCGAATGCTCTTGATCCTCGCTCGGGCGCCGAACTCGCCACGAAAACAGCAGACCCGGAGAGCCTGCCCCCGCGAAGGCGGGGGGCGGCGCACAGGAGGTGCGCCGTTTTTCGCTGGCACAGGGATGTGCCATCGAAAAATCCCCGCGCAAACTCCGATCTCGCAAGGGAGCTCTGGCGTAGCGTTTTTCTTTGGTTACTTTCTTTTGACGCTTATCAAAAGAAAGTAACCCGGCCGCTTGCGGACGGAAGCTGTTGCTGTTGCTTCAACCAGCACACCCAAACACCTTCGCGAGTTCGGAGCAATCGCGGCTCACGCCGCTCCTACCCCAAGGCGCCAGAGGAGACCCCACGCCGACCGCAACTGCGGATTCGCGGTCGCAGCTTGCGCAGCTTCTACAGGGGCAATCGCGGCTTTCGTCGCAGATGAGAGGTCGCGGTCGCGGCTTACGCCGCTCCTACCCCAAAGCGGAGGCGGTCAGTGGTAGCCCACGTCGGCCGCAATCTTGCCCTTGAATACGCTGTACGACCAGTAGGTGTAGCCCAGGATCGCCGGCAGCAACACCACCAGTCCCGTCAGCACGAAACCCTGCGACGACGGCGGCGAGGCTGCTTCCCAGATCGTCAGATCCGGCGGCACGATGTTCGGCCAGATCCCCAGCACCAAGCCAGCGAAGCCGAGCACGAAGAAGCACAGCGTCAGCACGAACGGCGCCGCATCGCGATCCTTGCGCATCGCCGCCCGCCACAACGCGAACGCGTTGGCCGCCACCAGCAGCGGCACCGGCGACAGCCACAGGAAATTCGCGCCCTCGAACCAGCGCGCCATGATCCGCGAGTCCAGGAACGGCAGCCACGCGCTGACCAGGCCCATGAACACCACCACCACCAGCACCAGCGGCCGCGTCAGCGTGCGCGCCACCTGCTGCATGCGGCCCTCGGTCTTCAGGATCAGCCAGGTCGAACCCAGCAACGCATAGCCGAACACCACCGCCGCGCCGGTCAGCATCGAGAACGGGCTGAACCATTCGAACGCGCCGCCCACGTACTTGCCTTCCTGCAGCGGCATGCCTTCGACGATCGCGCCCAGGATCACGCCCTGGGCGAAGGCCGCGAACAGCGAGCCCAGCGCGAACGCCGCGCCCCAGGCGGGCTTGGCTCGGTGGGCCTTGAAGCGGAATTCGAAGGCCACGCCGCGGAACACCAGCGCGATCAGCATCAGCAGCACCGGCAGGTACAGCGCCGACAGCACCACCGCATAGACCTTGGGGAACGCCGCCAGCAGGCCGGCGCCGCCCAGCACCAGCCAGGTCTCGTTGCCGTCCCAGATCGGCGCGGCGGTGTTCATCATGTGATCGAGCTGGCCCTCGTCCTCGGCGAACGGCGCCAGGATGCCCAGGCCGAGCACGAAGCCGTCCAGCAGCACGTACATCAGCACGCCGAAGCCGATCACCCCGAACCATACGATTGGCAGCCAGTATTCCATCGCACACCACCTTTGCTTCGCTCCCGCCGCGACGGGAATGATTCGATCACGCGCCAGGTTCAGCCGGTTCGTCGGGCACCGACAACGGCCGCGCCGGCGTCTTGTCGCCCTGCCGCGGCCGCGGTGCCGGCTCGTGCGGATGCGGCCCCTTGCGGATCAGCTTGACCAGATAACCGATGCCCGCGCCGAACACGGTCAGGTACACCACCACGAACACGATCAGCGAAGTCAGCACGCTGCCCGCATTCACCGCGCTGACCGCATCGGCGGTGCGCAGCAAGCCGTAGATCACATAAGGCTGGCGGCCGATCTCGACCACGTACCAGCCAGCCAGGATCGCGACGAAGCCGCTCAGGGTCAGCGCGCGCCAGCCGTTCAACACCCAACGGCCCAGCGCGCTGTCGAGGTCGTACAAGCGTTTGCGCCGCCACGCCCACAGCGAGGCCAGCACCAGCAGCAGCATCGCCACGCCCAGGCCCACCATGAGCCGGAACGCGTAGAACACCGGCTTCACCGGCGGCCGCTCCTCGGGCGGCACCGAGGTCAGCGGCTGGATCTCGCCGTCCAGGCTGTGGGTCAGGATCAGGCTGCCCAGCCGCGGCACTGCGATCTCATAGTCGTTGCGCTCGGCGCGTTCGTTGGGCACCGCGAACAGCACCAGCGGCACGCCCTCGCCCTTGGGCTTGTGCTGCCAATGCGCTTCCATCGCCGCCACCTTGATCGGCTGATGCTCACGCGCGTTCAAGCCGTGCAGGTCGCCGACGAAGACCTGGGTGGGCACGGTGATCGCGGCGAAGATCACCGCCGCCTTGAGCATGCGCCGCGCCGCATCGACGTGGACGCCGCGGCGCAGATAGCCCGCCGCCACGCCGCCGATCACGAAGCAGGTGGTGATGAACGCCGCCAGCACCATGTGCGCCAGGCGGTAGGGGAAAGAGGGATTGAACACGATCGCCCACCAGCTCGCCGGCTCGAACACGCCGTCGACGATCTTGTAACCGGCAGGCGTCTGCATCCAGCTGTTGGCCGAGATGATCCAGAACGTGGAGATCAGCGTGCCCAGCGCGACCATGCAGGTCGCCAGGAAATGCATCTTCTCGTCGACCCGGTTCCAGCCGAACAGCATCACGCCCAGGAAGGTCGCTTCCAGGAAGAACGCGGTCAACACTTCGTAGGACAGCAGCGGGCCGAGGATGTTGCCGGCCTGCTCGCTGAGCACCGACCAGTTGGTGCCGAACTGGAAGCTCATGACGATGCCGGACACCACGCCCATGCCGAAGGACACGGCGAAGACCTTGGTCCAGAAGAAGAACAGGTCGCGCCAGACCGTGTCGCGGGTGCGCAGCCAGCGCCATTCCACGAACGCCAGCCAGCTCGCCAATCCGATCGTGAAGGCCGGGAACAGGATATGAAACGAGATCACGAATCCGAACTGGATACGCGACAGCATCAATGCATCCACGGCACGACTCCTGTGTTGCCTCGCGGTTCGCCGCGGGACTTCAGACTCGCCGGATCATTGTGCGCCGCGTCATCGGGCCGGTAAAGCACCGTGACGCATGGCCTAATCACGCAAACCATTGAGGCTGTTAACCTGCGTCAATTTGCCCACCCCAGACTTCCCATCAGGTCCGCCGATGCGCCTAGTTCCCAACGCTCTGACCCTGTCGCTGGCCGCGCTGCTGCTGGCTCCCCACGCTTACGCCCAAGCGCCGATCACGCTCGCCCAGACCATGGCCGATCCCGATTGGATCGGGCCGCCGGTCGAGCAGTTCTGGTGGAGCTGGGACAGCCGCCGCGCGCAGTACCAGCTGCGCCGCGAAGGCGCGAGCATCCGCGACACCTGGCAGGTCGGCGCCAGCGCCGACGCGGTGGCCGCCAAGATCGACGGCGCCGCGCGCGCCGACCTCGACGCCGCGCAGCCCGCGTACGACGCGCAACGCACGCGCATGGCCTATGTGCGCAACGGCGACGTGTTCGTGCGCGACCTGCGCAGCGGCGCGCTGACCCAGGTCACCCGCAGCAACGAAGCCGAAGCGCGTCCGCAGTTCGGCCGCGACGGCAACCTGGTCTTCCGCGTCGACAACAACTGGTACCAGTGGCGCGCCGGCCAGGGCGTGAGCCAGGCCGCGCAGCTCAAGGCCGAGAACGATCCGGCCAAGCCGCCCAAGGCCGACACCCTGCGCGACTACCAGCTCGCCACCATCCGCACCCTCAAGGACGACCGCGACCGCCGCGACGCCGCGCGCGCGCAGGACGAGCAGTGGCGCCGCGCCGACACCAGCCGCGCGCCCGCGCCGCTGTACCTGGGCAGCGATGTCGAGATCTCCGACAGCGCTCTCTCGCCCGACGGCCGCTGGATGCTGGCGGTGACCCAGGCCAAGGGCGGCGACGCCGGCCAGGGGGGCAAAATGCCCAAGTACGTGACCGAATCGGGTTACGAGGAATTCGAGGAAGTGCGCACCCGCGTGGGCCGCAACGCGCCGCTGCCGCAGAAGCTGTGGCTGATCGACGTGGCCTCGGGCAAGGTCAGCGAACTCAAGTACGACCGCCTGCCCGGCATCGCCGAAGACCCGCTGGCGGCCATGCGCAAGGCGGCCAAGAAGGAACCGCTCAAGGGCGACCGCGTGGTGCGCATCGAAACCGATGGCGACGGCAGCGGCCCGGCGATCCGCTGGAGCGACGACGGCCGCCAGGCCGCGGTGCTGGTGCGCGCGGTCGACAACAAGGACCGCTGGCTGACCACGGTGGATCTGGCCAAGGCCGAACTGGTCTCGCGCCACCGCAGCAGCGACCCGGCCTGGGTGGGCTGGAACACCACCGACTTCGGCTGGCTGCCCGCCGCCGGCAACGGCGCCGCGTCGCTGTGGTGGGTGTCGGAGCAAACCGGCTACGCCCACCTGTACGTGAGCGACGGCGGCACCGGCCGCGCGATCACCTCCGGCCAATGGGAAGTGTCCTCGCCTCAGGTCAGCGCCGACGGCCGCGGCTTCTACTTCCTGTGCAACCGCAAGTGGCCGGGCGACTACGAAGTCTGCGCCGTGGACCGCAACGGCGGCAGCGTGCGCGAGATCACCTCGCTGGACGGCGTCGAAGACTACGCGCTTTCGCCCGACGGACGCCGCCTGCTGCTGCGTTACTCGGCCAGCTACCTGCCCGCGCAACTGGCCAGCATCGGCACCGACGGCGAAGGCCTGGCCAAGCTCACCGACACCCGCACCGCGCAGTTCAAGCAGCGCGAGTGGATCCAGCCCGAATACGTGCAGGTGCCGTCCAAGCACGGCGCCGCGCCGATCTGGGGCAAGTTCTACGGGCCGAAGAACTACGAGCCGGGCAAGAAGTACCCGATCGTGATGTTCGTCCACGGCGCCGGCTACCTGCAGAACGTCAGCGCGCGCTACCCCAACTATTTCCGCGAGCAGATGTTCCACAACCTGCTGGTGCAGCGGGGCTACGTGGTGCTGGACCTGGACTACCGCGCCAGCGCCGGCTACGGCCGCGACTGGCGCACCGCGATCTACCGGCAGATGGGCCACCCCGAGCTCGAGGATTACCTGGACGGCCTGGACTGGCTGGCCGAGCACAAGCAGGGCGACCGCGATCGCGCCGGCATCTACGGCGGTTCCTACGGCGGCTTCATGACCTTCATGGCGCTGTTCCGCGCGCCGGGCAAGTTCAAGGCCGGCGCCGCCCTGCGCCCGGTCACCGACTGGTCGCAGTACAACCACGAATACACCTCCAACATCCTCAATACGCCGGAGCTGGATCCGGAGGCGTACAAGAAGTCCTCGCCGATCGAATTCGCCGACGGCCTGCAGGACCACCTGCTGATCGCCCACGGCATGATCGACGACAACGTGTTCTTCAAGGACTCGGTGATGCTGTCGCAGCGCCTGATCGAGCTGCGCAAGGACAAGTGGGAACTGGCGCCCTACCCGCTCGAGCGCCACGGCTTCACCCATCCGGACAGCTGGTACGACGAATACCGCCGCATCTACGAGCTGTTCGAGCGCACGTTGAAGTAAGACGAACGCGGCCCGCTGCGGCGCCAAGGCGCGCCGTGGCGGGCCACCGTCACGTTTCGCCATCGCGCGCTGCTAGCATCGTGCCGATCCCGCCATCGAGGCCGCCGATGCGTACCCTGCCTATTCTCGCCGCCGCGCTGCTGCTGCCGGCCGTCGCCGCCGCCCAGGCGCCCGGGGCCAAGCAGCCCAGTCACCAGGAACAGGTGGCGCTGCGCGACTACACGACCGCGCTGATGAACGAGGCCATCGTCGGCGAGTGCGATGCGCAGCGTTATTCCGGCGGCGGCCAGCTGCGTCAGGCCTACGCCAAGTGGCGCGCGCCGCGCGAGGTATCCATCGCCACCGGCGGCCAGCTCGCGCTGACCCGTTACCCCAGCCTGGGCGGCAGCGCCGCCGCGCAGCGCAGCAACTTCCGCAAGCAGTTCGAGACCAGCCTGAAGCCGGGCATCGATGCGGCGCCGGAGCGCGCCTGCGCCGCGGCGCTGGCCACGCTGTCCACCGGCCTGCCGATCCCGTTTTCCGGCACCACCCGGACCACGGCCGAGCTGCGCTTCGACATCTACAAGCAGGCCATCGTCGCCGGCAGCGCCGCCAGCAACTGCCTGGAGTTCGACGCCATCGAAGCCAGCGTGACCGAGGCCTCCGCCACCGACACCGGCGCCACCGAGCGCTGGGTGCTCAAGGGCTGCGGCCAGGAGGTTGCGCTGAGCGTGAAGCACCAACCCTCGGCCAAGGGCGGTTCGGACTTCGTGATCTCCATGGCGCCGGCCGCCGCGCCCTGACTCCGCTGGGCCCGGCCAGCACGACCCCGCGCGCGCGGCCGGTAGAATGCGCGCCATGAGCGATTTCGACCGCGTACGCGACTACCTCACCGGCCTGCAGGACCGTATCTGCGCCGCCATCGAACAGGCCGACGGCGGCGCCCGCTTCGTCGAGGACCGCTGGCAGCGCGCCGAAGGCGGGGGCGGGCGTACCCGCGTGCTGCGCGACGGCGCGGTGTTCGAGCAGGCCGGTATCGGCTTTTCCGATGTGTCGGGCACGAAGCTGCCGCCCTCGGCCAGCGCGGCGCGGCCGGAACTGGCCGGAGCGTCCTGGCGTGCGGTCGGGGTGTCGCTGGTGTTCCACCCGCGCAATCCCTACCTGCCCACCACCCACGCCAACGTGCGCCACTTCCGCGCCATGCGCGACGGCGAGACCGTGGCCTGGTGGTTCGGCGGCGGCTTCGACCTGACCCCGTTCTATCCCTACGACGAGGACGTGCGGCATTGGCACGGCACCGCTCGCGCGCTGTGCGAGCCTTTCGGAGGCGAGGAGCGCTATCAGGCGCACAAGCGCTGGTGCGACGAATACTTCTTCCTCAAGCACCGCAACGAAACCCGCGGCGTCGGCGGCTTGTTCTTCGACGACCTGCACGAGGACTTCGAGCGCGACTTCGCCTATCAGCGTGCGGTCGGCGACGGCTTCCTGGACGCCTATCTGCCGCTGGTGCAACGCCGACGCGACCTGCCCTATGGCGAGCGTGAGCGCCAGTTCCAACTTTATCGTCGCGGTCGCTACGTCGAGTTCAATCTGGTGTTCGACCGCGGCACCCTGTTCGGCCTGCAGTCGGGCGGGCGGACCGAGTCGATCCTGATGAGCCTGCCGCCGCTGGTACGCTGGGAGTACGGATATCAGCCGGAGGCCGAGAGCGACGAGGCGCGGCTGGCGCAGTATCTGGTACCGCGGGATTGGCTGGGCGAGGGCTGAAACCCGCCCGCTGTCGCTTTTGGCTTTCTGTGGGAGCGGCATGAGCCGCGATCGCGACACCCAGATTCGACGCGACCTGCACCCCTGCGGTCGCGGCTCACGCCGCTCCTACCCCGAAGCCCGGCAGATTGCGTAGCTGACGCGGCATTTGCACCTGCGCAATCGCGGCTCACGCCGCTCCCACAGAAAGCAATGCGCGAGGCGGCAACGGTAGCCCCTGTAGGAGCGGCGCGAGCCGCGACCGCGAAGTCGCAAGTCGCGTCGTATATGTGGTGTCGCGGTCGCGGCTCGCGCCGCTCCTACCCTGCGAATCCTTCAGCTACCGCGCTTCAACAGCGTGATATGCCCATTGGTCTCCAGCATCGCCAGCGCGATGTGGTCGACGTCGGCGCAATCGTTCTCGCGCATGGCCTTGTGGAAATCGGCGCGGCTGACCAGTTCGCGGCGCAGCACTTCGTGGAATACATGGCCATCGCGCGCCAGCACCACCGGCACGCCTTCCAGCGCGCGTTCGATGCGGTCGTTGCGCGCGGTCACGAAACCGATGCCCCAGTTCAACGCCATCAGCGTGCCGGCCAGCAGCAGGCCGCCGCCGATGGAGGTGTCGGTGCCCAGCAACGCGTTCTGCACCGCGTTGCCCAGCAGCACGATCAGCAGCATGTCGAAGGAGGTGAACTGGCCCATGGTGCGCTTGCCCGACACCCGGATCATCGCCAGCAGCACGAAATACACCACGCAGGCGCGCAGCACGTACTGCCACCAGGGCATGGACAGGTCGAAGGCCTCGGACATCGCACGCTCCGCTGGTTGGCGGCCCGGTGCCGCGCCGGCGATTGTCCAACGCCGCCCCGCCACCGCGCACGCGCCGTCGCGATGCCCATGGCGCGGCAGAAACTCCGAAGTAAATATCGCGGGCAATAAAAAGCCCCGCTGGCAGGGGGGGCCGGCGGGGCTGGGGAGCGGGACCTGGGGAGGGGCCTTCGCTCCGGGGATCACTCCAGGGGAGGGAGAGATCGGCGACAGACGTTGCATCTGTCGCGACCTATATGACCACCCTGCACATGGATAGTTCGTGAAGATCGAAGTTAATAAATTGTTGGATTCAGGACCGATTCATTCTGCCAAATCCAGCAATCACAAGCATTTACGATTATTAATGAAAATTAATGCGCCTGGTCCCAATTGTCGCCGACGCCGCTGTCGACGACCAGCGGTACCCGCAGCTCTGCCGCGGCCGACATACGGTCGGTGACCTGCGCCAGCAGGGTGTCGACGAAGCCGGCGTCGACCTCGAAGACCAGTTCGTCGTGGACCTGCAGGATCATCTTGGCGCGCTCGGCATGGCCGGCCAGCCAGGCGTCGATGGAGATCATCGCCCGCTTGATGATGTCGGCCGCGGTGCCCTGCATGGGCGCGTTGATCGCCGCGCGCTCGGCGCCCGCGCGCAGGCCCTGGTTGGAGGCCTTGATGTTGTCCAGGTACAGGCGGCGGCCGAACACGGTTTCCACGTAGCCCTTGTCGCGCGCGTCCTGGCGGGTGCGCTCCATGAAGTCGCGCACGCCCGGGTAGCGGCTGAAGTACAGGGCGATGTAATCCTGCGCCTCGCCACGGCCGATGCCGAGCTGGCGGGCCAGGCCGAATGCGCTCATGCCGTACATCAGGCCGAAGTTGATCGCCTTGGCCGCGCGGCGCTCGTTGCCCTCGACCTGGTCGATGGCCTTGCCGAACACCTCGGCGGCGGTGGCGCGGTGGATGTCGGCGCCGGAGGCGAACGCGCGCAGCAGGCCTTCGTCCTCGGACAGGTGGGCCATGATCCGCAGCTCGATCTGCGAGTAGTCGCAGGCCACCAGCTTGCGCCCGGCCGGAGCGACGAAGGCGCGGCGGATGCGGCGGCCGTCGTCGGTGCGGATCGGGATGTTCTGCAGGTTGGGGTCGCTGGAGGCGAGCCGGCCGGTGGCCGCGCCGGCCTGGTGGTAACTGGTGTGCACGCGGCCGGTGTCGGGATTGACGATCTCCGACAGCTTGTCGGTGTAGGTGCTGCGCAGCTTGGCCAGGCCGCGGTATTCCAGGATCACCCGCGGCAGCTCGTGCTGGTCGGCGATGGCCTCCAGCGCCTCTTCGTTGGTGCTGGGCTGGCCGGTGGGCGTCTTGATCAGCGCCGGCAGCTTGAGTTCGTCGAACAGCAGCGCCTGCAGCTGCTTGGGCGAGTCCAGGTTGAAGGTGCGGCCGGCCAGCTCGGTGGCCTGCTGCTGCGCGGCCAGCATGCGCTTGGCCAGGTCCTGCGACTGCCGGCGCAGCTCATCGGCGTCGATCATCACGCCGTTGGCCTCGACCCGCGCCAGCACCGGCACCAGCGGCATTTCGATCTCGCGGTACACGCGCTCCAGCGCCGGCTCGGCGGCCAGCCGGGCGCCCAGCACGCGGTGCAGGCGCAGGGTCACGTCGGCGTCCTCGGCGGCGTAGCGGGTGGCGTCGTCCAGCGCCACCTGCGAGAACGAAATCGCCTTGGCGCCCTTGCCGGTCACGTCGGCGTACTTGACGGTGTCGTAGCCGAGGTAGCGCTTGGCCAGCGAGTCCATGTCGTGGCGGCTGGCGGTGGCGTTGTAGACGAAGCTCTCCAGCATGGTGTCGTCGGCGTAGCCGTCCACCTCCACGCCGCAGCGGCGCAGCACGTGCAGGTCGTACTTGCCGTGCTGGCCGAGCTTGCGCCGCGCCGGGTCGGCGAACACCGGGCGCAACGCGGCCAGCACCGTCTCGCGGTCCAGTTGCGCCGGCGCGCCGGGGTAATCGTGGCCCAGCGGCAGGTACCAGGCGCGGCCGGGCTCGATGGCGAAGCTCAGACCGACCAGGTTGGCGCGCATGGGGTCCAGCGAATCGGTTTCGCTGTCGAAGGCGAACTCCTCGGCCGCCGACAGCGCCGCGACCAGCGCGTCCAGCTGCGGCTGGGTCAGCACGGTCTCGTACTCGCCCTTGGCCGACAGTGCGGCGTCCGGGGCCTCGGCCGGCGCCGAGGAGCGGGCGTGGCCGGCCGCGGTCGCGCGCAGGCCGGCTCGGTCGGAGGCGGCGTCCAGCTCGGCCGACGCCGCCGCGCCGCCTTCCAGCTCGCGCAACGCCTGCTTGAAGCCATAGCGTGCGTACAGGCCGCGCAGCGATTCGGCGTGGCGCTCGCGCAAGGCCAGGTCGGTGGGGCCCTTGTCCAGCGCCACGTCGGTCTTGATCGTGGCCAGCTGGCGGTTCAGCGGCAGGCGCGGCAGCGCGGCGCGCAGGTTGTCGCCGATCTTGCCCTTGATCTGCGCGGCGTTGGCGATCACCCCGTCCAGGCTGTCGTACTCGGCCAGCCACTTGGCCGCGGTCTTGGGCCCGCACTTCTCCACGCCGGGAATGTTGTCGACGCTGTCGCCCATCAGCGAGAGCAGGTCGATGACCTGGTTGGGGCGCACGCCGAACTTGGCGAACACGCTCTCGTCGCTGTCCATGCGGCTGCCGCTCATGGTGTTGACCAGGGCCACGTGCGGGCGCACCAGCTGGGCGAAGTCCTTGTCGCCGGTGGAAATGGTCACGTCGATGCCGTCGGCGGCCGCGCTCAGGGCCAGGGTGCCGATCACGTCGTCGGCTTCCACGCCCTCGATGCGCAGGATCGGAATGCCCAGCGCCTCGACGATCTCGCACATCGGCAGCACCTGCGCGCGCAGGTCGTCGGGCATGGGCGGGCGGTTGGCCTTGTACTGCGGGTCCAGGTCGTCGCGGAAGGTCTTGCCGGGCGCGTCGACCACGAAGGCCACGTAGTCCGGGCGTTCGTTCAAGGTCGCGCGCAGCATGTTGACCACGCCGAACAGAGCGCCGGTGGGCTCGCCGGCGTCGTTGCTCAGCGGCGGCAGCGCATGGAAGGCGCGGTAGAGGTAGCTGGAACCATCGATCAGGACGAGTCGTTTCATGTCCGCGATTCTACGCCCGGCGGTCGCCGCCGCCGCGACCGTGACGCCGATGCGGCCGCTTCACGCCGGCCGGAGGTATGCTGGGCCTCTGACCTACGGAGTACCGCCATGCGTCCCCTCACCGCATCGCTCGCCCCGCTGCTGCTGGCCCTGGCCGGCTGCGCCACCATGGGCGGCGGCGATCCCACCTCGGGCCTGGACGGCGCCGAGGTCACCCGACGCGCGACCCAGGACGGCGACAGCGTCGAGGAATACCGCGTGGCCGGCCAGCTGCGCGTGGTCAAGATCACCCCGCTGCGCGGCCCGGTCTATTACCTGGTCGACAGCGACGGCGACGGCACCCTGGACAGCAGCAAGGGCGAAGGCCCGATCTCGCCGGTGCAGTACAAGCTGTTCAGCTGGTAAGCATGGCCACCGCGCACGACATCCGCACGCTCACCGGCGAGGACGAGCTGCGCGCGGTGTGGCCGCTGGTCTCGCAGCTGCGTCCGGAGTTCGACGAGGACCGCTTCGTCGCCCAGATGCACCGTCAGATCGCCCAGGGCTGCCGCGCCACCGTGCTCTACGACGCGCAAGGCGTGCCGCGCGCGTTCGCCTGCTGGCGGGTGATGGAGATGCTGGCTGTGGGCGTGCATCTGTACGTCGACGATCTGGTTACCGATCAGGCCGCGCGCAGCCGCGGCCACGGCAAGGCGATGCTGGACTGGCTCAAGGCAGAAGCGCGGCGCCTGGGCTGCGCGCGCCTGCAGCTGGATTCGGGCACCCAGCGCCAGCACGCGCATGCGTTCTACATGCGCGAAGGCCTGCGCATCGAGGCCCTGCATTTCGGCATCGCCCTGGGCGACTGATAGCGCACAACCGCGCCGATACAGCGTGAGGGCGCGCTACCGTTCTTGGCATCGGCGCCGCGAAATGGGCATTCGCGCACGTCCGCGCGCGGGCGCCGGTCACGGTACCGCCCACTCGCCCCTCTTTTGCAACCCAGGGCTGCGTTAATCGCTCAGCCGGCGTGGAATGCCGCGCGCCGGTCCGGTCCAGACGACCGGTCCCGAGGTTCAACAAGGAGGTTTACCCGATGCTTAGGCTCACGCCGCGCAGTCTGTCTGCGCTGATCGCCCTGACCCTGACCGCGCCCGCCGCTCTGGCGGCCCCGACCTGTCCCAGCAACGTCCTCGCCCAGCCGAAGACGAACTACCTGTACGTGTTCTTCCCGACCGCGACCGCGCCGTTCCCGACCATCGGCCCGTCCAGTTCGGCCGCGCCGTTCAACGTCGCCGACCTGGACCCGGTGGTCGGCTCCACCGCCACGTTGCGCAACCGCATCTTCGACTTCGTGGTCGACGACTACTGCGAGTTCAACCTGCAGGTGAACCAGACCACCACCCTGCCCAGCCCGACGGTGCCGCGCTGGCAGATCGTAGCGGTGGGTTCGGACACCGCCGGCAGCCTGTTCGGCCAGGCCCAGGCCGTGGACACCAACGACGCCGATCCGCAGGACTACGCGCGGGTCTGGGCCAAGTCGTTCAAGGACACCTACGGCGCCGCCGGCCAGCCGCTCAACGGCGTGGGCTCCACCCTGGAGCGCTGGTCCACCGCGATCGGCACCACCACCTCGCATGAGGCCGCGCACAACTACGGCGCCGCCCATGGCCATTCCGCGCCGCGCCCGACCGAAGACGCGCAGAACTGGCACATCATGGCCACCGGCTCCACCGGCCTGACCGGCGAAATGCGCGCCGCGCGCAACCGCCACTTCAGCGACACCGAGTACGAAATCCTCGGCCACAACATCGGCCTGAACACCAAGACCCTGCACAACTGGGATTTCGTCAATCCCAACAACACCAACGCCAACAAGATGCGGATCAAGCTGCTGAGCACCAGCAACAGCCTGAGCATCAACTGGTGGTACAACGGCTCTGCCAGTCCGTGGCAGAACCCCACGGTGAGCTACACCGGCAGCACCCAGAACTTCCAGGGCAACGTGTACTACGTGCACAACCTGGACTTCGCCACCGCCAAGCCCTGGAGCGGACCCAGCCCCGGCATCGTGATGCCGGCCGCGCCGTTCCACACCGGCGCCAGCTTCGCCGGCAGCGCCACGGTGATCGTGTTCGACGTGCAGCTTTTCAACGGCGCCACCCTGCTGCCGCTGGCGCCGCGCCTGGCCGGCTACGACGCCGGCGACATCGATGCGGACACCGGCGCGTTCACCCTCAACTTCTTCAACACCAACCCCGGCGCCGGCGCGCTGGAACTGTCGGAAGTGCAGATCTTCCGCTCGCCGCGCATGCTCGACATCTCGGCGATGATGCGCGACGGCCGCCCGGTGGACGTGCGCGGGCAGCCGGTGTCGTTCCATTCCAGCAGCGTGATCCGCAAGCAGTCGGTGGCCGAGCGCCTGGAACTGCCGCTGGCCAAGATGACCGACCCGCGCACGGTGGACATCGTCTACAAGCCCGAGGACTGCCCGCAAGGTTCCAAGGGCGCCAACGGCCCGGGCGACCACGCCACCGGCGAGATCCGCTACTGCCACAAGGGCAATGCGCTGAGCCTGTTCCCGAACACCTACACCTACCTGATCGCCAACGTGGTCGATCCCAACGCGACCTATTGGGATCCGCAGCTGCGCAAGTTCGTGCAGGGCCCGCTGCAGAACACGATCTATTACCAGGTGGGCGGCGTGGTGCCGGATCTGAACCGCAACGGCCAGGACGACCTGCTCGACATCCGCAGCGGCCGCTCCAAGGACGAAGACCGCAACGGCGTGCCCGACGAGGCACAGCAGCAACAGCGTTGAAGCGATGGCTGCGGTGCGCCCGGTCCCTGCCGGGCGCATCGCGGCTCATCGATAGAGCAGAGCCTGCCCTCACCCCAACCCGCATCCCGGCCCGACCGCATAGCGGTCGGGCGTTCGGTGCAGCGCGAGCCAATGGCTCGCAAGCGCTGCCCCTCACCCCGCGAGCGGGAGAGGGGCTAAAGCAGCAAGCGGCGTCGGATGCATCCCCTCTCCCGCTTGCGGGAGAGGGTTAGGGTGAGGGGGTGAGCGCAGCGAATGCTCTTGACCCTCGCTCGGGCACCGAACTCGCCGTACCAATAGAAGACCCGGAGAGCCTGCCCCCGCGAAGGCGGGGGGCGGCGCACAGGAGGTGCGCCGTTTTTCGCTGGCACAGGGATGTGCCATCGAAAAATCCCGGCGCAAACTCCGATCTCGCACGGGAGCTCTGGCCAAGCCTTTTTCTTTGGCTACTTTCTTTTGACGCTTATCAAAAGAAAGTGACCCGGCCGCTTGCGGACGGAAGCTGTTGTTGTCGCTTCAACCAGCACACCTAAACACCTTCGCGAGTTCGGAGCTGGTCGCGGCTCACGCCGCTCCTACCCCAAGGCGTCAGAGCAGACCCCACGCCGACCGAGGGCTTGGTCGTAACTGTGGATTCGCGGTCGCAGCTTGCGCAGCTCCTACGGGGGAACCGAGGCTTTCGCCATGAGGCGGGTTCGCGATCGCGACTCAGGACGCTCCTACCCCAAGGCTAAGCGTCAGGCGGGTTGCAGGTTGGCGTAGGCCAGCACCAGCCACTTGCTGCCGGCGTCGTCGAAGTTGACCTGCACGCGCGCGTGCGCGCCGGTGCCCTCGTAGTCCGTGACCGTGCCCGTGCCGAAGCTCGGGTGCCGCACCAGCGCGCCCAGGCGCACCGGCGGCGCCTCGGCCACCGCCGCATGGCCGTAGTCGCGACGCGGCTGGCCGCCGGGCACCGGGCGCGAGACCTGTACCTTCGGCCGCACCTCGTGCAACAGCGCCGGCGGAATCTCGCGCAGGAAGCGCGACGGCACCCCGTACATGTCCATGCCGTGGATGCGCCGGGTCTCGGCATAGCTCAGCACCAGCTTCTGCCGCGCGCGGGTGATGCCCACGTAGGCCAGGCGGCGCTCCTCTTCCAGTCGGCCGGATTCCTCGGTGGAGCGGTTGCTGGGGAACAGCCCCTCTTCCAGACCACCCAGGAACACCAGCGGGAACTCCAGGCCCTTGGCGCTGTGCAGGGTCATCAGCTGCACGCCGTCGTCGCCGGCCTGGGCCTGGCCCTCGCCCGCTTCGAGCGCGGCATAGCTGAGGAAGGCGATCAGCTCCGGCATCGCCGCCGCGTCGTCCTCGTCGCTGCGGGTGAAGCGCGAGGCCACCGAGACCAGTTCGTCCAGGTTGTCGGTGCGCGAATCCAGCTGACCGCGCGACTCGTTGGCGTAATGCTCGCGCAGGCCCGAACGCTGCAGCACGTGGTCGATCTTCTCCGGCAGCGGCATCGGCGCGAATTCGGCTTCGAGCTGATCGATCAGCGCGATGAAGCCGGCCAGGGCGTTGCGCGCGCGCGCGGCCAGCACGCTCTCGCCGGTCATCCAGCGCGCGGCCGTCCACAGCGGCGCGCCGTCGGCGCGCGCGCGTTTGCGCACTTCGTCCAGGGTGCGCTCGCCGATGCCGCGCGCCGGGGTGTTGACCGCGCGCTCGAAGGCGGCGTCGTCGGCGCGGTTGGCGACCAGGCGCAGGTAGGCCAGGGTGTCCTTGATTTCGGCGCGCTCGAAGAAGCGTTGGCCGCCGTAGACGCGGTAGGGCACCTGCTCGGACAGCAGCGCCTCTTCGTAGGCGCGCGACTGGGCGTTGCTGCGGTAGAGCACGGCGACCTCGCCGTAGCTGCCGCCGTCGCGCACCCATTGGCGCAGGCGCTCGACCACGAAACGCGCCTCGTCCATCTCGTTGTAGGCCGCGTACAGGTCGATGGGTTCGCCCTGGCCGGTGTCGGTCCACAGCTTCTTGCCCAGGCGGTCGGGGTTGTGGGCGATGACCGCGTTGGCCGCTTCCAGGATGTTGGCGCTGGAACGGTAGTTCTGCTCCAGGCGGATGGTCTGGGCACCCGGGAAGTCGCGCAGGAAGCGCTGCACGTTCTCGACCTTGGCGCCCCGCCAGCCGTAGATGGCCTGGTCGTCGTCGCCGACCACGAACACGTGGCCGGAATCGCCGGCCAGCACGCGCACGAAGGCGTACTGGATGGCGTTGGTGTCCTGGAATTCGTCGACCAGGATTTCGCGGAAGCGGTGGCGGTAATGCGCCAGCAGCGGCGGGTTGTCGCGCAGCAGTTCGTGCGCGCGCAGCAGCAGCTCGGCGAAATCGACCAGGCCGGCGCGCTCGCAGCGCTCCTGGTAGGCCTCGTAGGCGCGGCGCATCACGTCGGCCCAGGGGTCGGCGGCGGGCTGGATGTGCTCCGGCCGGCGGCCCTCGTCCTTCTGCGCGTTGATCCACCAGGCGATCTGCCGCGGCGGGAAGCGCGCCTCGTCCAGTTCCAGCGCCTGCACCACGCGCTTGACCAGGCGCAGCTGGTCGTCGCTGTCCAGCACCTGGAAACCCTCGGGCAGCCTGGCGTCCTGCCAGTGCAGGCGCAGCAGGCGGTGGGCCAGGCCGTGGAAGGTGCCGATCCACATGCCGCGCGCGCCATGGCGCAGCTGCAGGTCGACGCGGTTGCGCATCTCGCCGGCGGCCTTGTTGGTGAAGGTCACCGCCAGGATGCCGTGGGTGGGCACGCCGAAGACTTCGTTGAGCCAGGCGATGCGGTGGGTCAGGACCCGGGTCTTGCCCGAGCCGGCGCCGGCCAGGACCAGATAGTGGCCGGGGGCGGCCGATACGGCTTCGCGTTGGGCGGGATTGAGTGCGTCGAGCAGGTGCGATACGTCCATCCTTGTATTGTAACGGCCGCACCCGCGGGAACCTTGCCCGGGCCTGGACATCCAATACGCATGCGCCGCCCGCCCCGCTTGTTCACGATCGCCTGCGCGCTGGCCCTGTTGGCCGGTCCGCGCGCCCATGCCGACGACGCCGGTCCGGCGCGCACCCTGCACAGCGGCGGCAACGTCTTGCAGGTCAGCGTGGAAGGCGTGTCCGATCCCGAACGCGTGACCCTGCTGCAGCGCTGGCTGGCCGAATGCGCGGACGCCAGCCTGACCGCGTTCGGGCGCTATCCGCTGCGCACGGCGCGGGTGCGCATCCGCGAGATCGACAGCCGCGATCCCAGCCCGGTGCCCTGGGGCCAGACCCGCCGCGGCGACGGCGTGGCGGTGCTGCTGTACGTGCGCCGCGGCGCCAGCCTGGAACAACTGCGCGCCGACTGGACCGCGGTGCACGAGCTGTCGCACCTGTTCCACCCCTACCTGGGCCGCGAAGGCCGCTGGATGGCCGAGGGCCTGGCCAGCTACTACCAGAACGTGTTGCGCGCACGCGCCGGCTTGCTCACGCCGGAGCAGGCCTGGCGCCAGCTCGATGCCGGCTTCGGCCGCGGCCGCCGGGTCGGCGCGGGCGCGCCGCTGGACGAGCTGGGCCGCGGCGGCACCATGCGCGTGTACTGGGCGGGCGCGGCCTATTGGCTGGAGGCCGACCTGGCCCTGCGCGCGCGCGGACTGGACCTGGACACGCTGCTGTCGCGCTACGCCGCCTGCTGCCTGGACGCGACGGCCGACGACATGGACGCGATGACGCCGCAGCGCTTCGCCGCCGAACTCGACCGCCTGGGCGGCGACGGCGTGTTCGTGCGGCTGTATCGGCGCTATGCGAGCGCGCGCGAGTTTCCGGATCTGAGCGCGGCCTATGCCGCGCTGGGCCTGGACACCGACGCGGGTGGTTTGCGCTACTCGCCCGAGGCCGACGCGGTGCGCTTGCGCACGGCGATCATGGGGCCCAGGGCCAGCCGCGAACGGCGTTGAAAGCGCTGCGCGTAGCGGCGCCAGCATACGCACGAGTATCGCCGCGCGGCCGCGATGCGGTTCGCCTTTGCGCGCGCCGGGAGCGGTGTGCCGAGTGTGCCGAGGGTCTCAGCCCGGTTCGGCGCAAGCTCGCATCCGACGGCGCCGACGCGCGCGCGGCGGTGATAGATTGCAACGGTAGATGCGCTAGGCCATGGATTCGGCAGAGACGCCGCTGGCTGCCGGAACTGTCCACCACCCATAGCGGCATAGGACAAGGAGAGTTACAGATGCACAAGATCTTGCTCGGCGCGGCGATCGCACTGCTCGGCCTGGGAATGAGCTCCAGCGCGAACGCATGGCCGCCGCCGACCTACCCCTGCAACGCCAGCAACCAGGGCGCGCAGACCGCCACGCCGTTCGGCTCGGGCTACATCGTGTGGGAATGCGACGGCCAGAACTGGCAGTTCATGCTGCAGTACGTCTGCGATTCGCAGGGCAACAACTGCATTCCGCTGTAAGGCGGCGCCGGACGCAGAGGCCCGCGCCTCTGCGTCTTCGCTTGGGCCCGGGCGACTCAGTGCGCCTTGGCCGCCTTGGGCGCGTGCGCCATGACCTTGTCGGTCATCGCGATGCCGATCGCCGAAAGAATGAAGACCGTGTGGATGATGGTCTGCCACATCACGCCCAGCGAGCTGGACTTGGTGCAGGCCGCACCCAGGCCGGTCACGCCGGCGGCGGTCGCGTCGGCCACCATCTTCATCGCGGCCAGGCCTTCGGGGCTGCTGCACATCGGCAGGCCCAGATCGCCGGCGGCGATGAAGGTCTTGAGCAGGTGGATCGAGGAGATGCCGATGATCGCCATCGCCAGCTTGACCTTGAGCACCGAGGCGTTGACGTGGCTCAGCCACTCCGGCTGGTCCGGGTGCCCTTCCAGGCGCAGGCGCGAAACGAAGGTCTCGTAGCCGCCCACGATCACCATCACCAGCAGGTTGGAGATCATGACCACGTCGATCAGGCCCAGCACGATCAGCATGATCCCCTGCTCGTTCAGGGTGTTGGCGCCACCGATCAGATGCCACAGCTCCTTGAGGAACAGGAACACGTAAACGCCTTGGGCCACGATCAGGCCCAGGTACAGCGGCAGCTGCAGCCAGCGCGAACTGAAGATCAGGGCGGGCAGCGGATTGAGGCGTTCGGTACGCTCGATGGTCATGCGATGGCCTGGCGGGCGGGCTTAAAAGGCCGTCCAGGGTAACGGCGCGCCCATGACCGCGCCAAGTCGGGGCCTGAACGAAGCGTGCGGCGCGGTACCGGAACGGGCCATCGCCCGGCAGCCCGGACCGGCAAGCGGCACTGCGCTTACACTCGCCCTTCGTCCCCGCGCGGCCCGCCCATGATCGACCTGCACTACTGGCCCACGCCCAACGGCCACAAGATCACCCTGTTGCTGGAGGAGGCGGGCCTGGACTACCGCATCCTTCCCGTCGACATCGGCGCCGGCGACCAGTTCCGACCCGAATTCCTCGCCATTTCGCCGAACAACCGCATGCCGGCGATCGTCGACCATGCCCCGGCCGATGGCGGTGCGGCCATCAGCGTGTTCGAATCCGGCGCGATCCTGCAGTACCTGGCCGCCAAGATCGGCAAATACCGCCCGGCCGACCTGCGCGCGGGCGTGGAGACGGACGAGTGGCTGTTCTGGCAGGTCGGCGGCTACGGCCCCATGCTCGGCCAGAACCACCACTTCAACCGTTACGCGCCGGACAAGATTCCCTACGCGATCGACCGCTACCAGCGCGAGACCCAGCGCCTGTACGGCGTGCTCGACCGCCGCCTGGCCGGGCGCGACTACGTCGCCGGTGGCGAGTTGAGCATCGCCGACTTCGCCTGCCATCCCTGGGCGCACGCGCACGCCTGGCATTACACCGACCTGGCCGACTACCCCAACGTGCAGCGCTGGCACGACGCGCTGTACGCACGGCCCGCGTTCCAGCGCGCCTATGCGCTGGAGCAAACCTACCGTCCGTCTCGCGAACTCAACGACGAGGCGCGCAAGCACCTGTTCGGAACCCCGACCCGACCCGCATGAACACTCCCATCGTCCGCCGCGGCCTCGCCGCCTGCCTGTTGCTCGCCATGTCCCTGACCGCCGTCCCCGCATTGGCGCAGAGCGCGCCCGAAAAACTCACGCTCGAAGCCCTGGCCGGCGACGCGCCGCTGTCCGGCCCCAGCCTGACCAAGCCGCGCATCGCCCCCGACGGCAGCCGCGTGGGCTTCCTGCGCGGCAAGGAGCGCGACAAGAACCGCCTGGACCTGTGGGCCTACGACATCGCCAGCGGCAAGGCCACCTTGCTGGTGGATTCCGACGATGTGCTGCCGGGCGAGGAAGTGCTCAGCGATGCCGAAAAGGCGCGGCGCGAGCGCCAGCGCATTTCGGCGCTGTCGGGCATCGTCGATTACCAGTGGTCGCCCGACGGCAAGCGCCTGCTGTTCCCGCTGGGCGGCGAGCTCTATCTCTACGACCTGGAAAAGACCGGCAAGGCCGCGGTGCGCCAGCTCACCCACGGCGAAGGCTTCGCCACCGATCCCAAGCTGTCGCCGCAGGGCGGCTACGTCAGCTTCGTGCGCGACCGCAACCTTTGGGTGATCGACCTGGCCGACGGCCAGGCCGTGCAGCTGACCCGCGATGGCAGCCAGACCATCGGCAACGGCGTGGCCGAATTCGTCGCCGACGAGGAAATGGACCGCCACACCGGCTACTGGTGGGCGCCGGACGACTCGGCCATCGCCTATGCCCGCATCGACGAAGCGCCGGTGCCGGTGCAGAAGCGCTACGAGGTCTATCCCGACCGCACCGACGTGATCGAGCAGCGCTACCCGGCCGCGGGCGACCGCAACGTGCTGGTGCAGCTGGGCGTGATCGCGCCCAAGGGCGGCAAGACCCGCTGGATCGACCTGGGCAAGGACACCGACATCTACCTGGCGCGCGTGGACTGGCGCGATGCCCAGCGCCTGAGCTTCCAGCGCCAGAGCCGCGACCAGCACCGCCTGGACCTGATCGAGACCGACCTGCGCAGCGGCAAGCAGCGCACCCTGGTCACCGAGACCGCGCAGACCTGGGTGCCGCTGCACAACGACCTGCGCTTCCTCGACGACGGCCGCATCCTGTGGAGCAGCGAGCGCAGCGGTTACGAGCACCTGTACCTGCTGTCGGAGGACGGCTCCCAGGCCACCGCGCTGACCTCGGGCGACTGGCCGGTGGACAGCGTGCTGGCGGTGGACGAACGCGCCGGCCAGGTCTATTTCGCCGCCGGCAAGGACAGCCCGCTGGACGTGCAGGTCTACCGCGTGGCGCTGGCCGGCGGCGCGATCGAACGCCTGTCCAAGGCCGACGGCATGCACAGCGCCAGCTTCGCCCGCAACGCCAGCGTCTACGTCGACAGCTGGTCCAACCCGTCCACGCCGCCGCAGCTGGAGCTGTACCGCAACGACGGCAGCCGCATCGCCGCGCTGATCGACAACGATCCGGCCGACGCCAAGCATCCGTATGCGCGCTACCGCCAGGCGCACCGCCCGATCGAGTTCGGCACCGTGGACGCCGCCGATGGCAAGACCCAACTGCAATACAGCCTGATCAAGCCCGACGGCTTCGACCCGAGCAAGCGCTACCCGGTGGTGGTCAACGTCTACGGCGGCCCGGCCTCGCAGACGGTCAAGCGCAACTGGGCGCCGGACTTCAATCAGTACCTGGCGCAGCACGGCTACGTGGTGTTCTCGCTGGACAACCGCGGCACGCCGCGACGCGGCGCGGCCTTCGGCGGCGCGCTGTACGGCAAGCAGGGCACGGTGGAAGTGGCCGACCAGCTCAAGGGCGTGCAATGGCTGAAGTCGCAGCCCTGGGTCGACGGCGCGCGCATCGGCGTGTACGGCTGGTCCAACGGCGGCTACATGACCCTGATGCTGCTGGCCAAGGCCAGCGACGCCTACGCCTGCGGCGTGGCCGGCGCGCCGGTCACCGACTGGGCGCTGTACGACACCCACTACACCGAGCGCTACATGAACCTGCCCGACCGCAACGTGGACGGTTACCGCGAAGCGCGCGTGCTCGAACACGTCGACGGCCTGCGCTCCAAGCTGCTGCTGATCCACGGCATGGCCGACGACAACGTGCTGTTCAGCAACTCCACCGTGCTGATGAGCGCGCTGCAGCAACGCGGCCAGCCGTTCGAGCTGATGACCTACCCGGGCGCCAAGCACAGCCTCAAGGGCAAGGACAATCTGCACCGCATGCGCATCACCGAGAGCTTCTTCGGCCGCTGCCTGAAGCCGTGATCCCGGCGCCGCGCATCGCCCTGGCCATGGCGGCGCTGGTTTGCGCCGCCTGGCCTGCGCGGGCGCAGGACGGCGCCGAATCGCAGGCGCGCGCGCTGGCGCACGCGCGCCTGGTGGCCTCGCCGTACAAGATGTCCGAGCGAGCGCGCAGCGGCCGCATCCGCTACCTGCTGGAATTCGAGCCGGCGCTGGCCTGGGCCTGGCCCAGCACCGGCGAGCAGCGCGTGCGCATGCGCGACGCCGCCGACGCGCGCGCCCTGATCGACGTGTGCGCCGATTGCGGCGACGAGGCCGCACCGGATGCGGCCGAATTGCAACGCTACCTCCAGCCCAATGCATGGGTCGACAGCGATCACCCGCAGGTGCGCGCGTTCGCGCGAGCGCATGCGCGCGGCAGCGGCACCGAGCGGCGCATGCGCCTGCTGGTCGAGGCGGTGCAGCGGCACATGAACGGGCCCATCGCCTATAGCGGCTATCTCAGCGCCTCGCAGGCACTGGACACGCGCGGCGGCGACTGCACCGAATTCGCGGTGCTGCTGGCCGCCCTGGCGCGCGCATCGGGCATCCCCGCGCGCGCGGCCTACGGCATGGCCTATTCCAGCCGCTTCACCGGCGAGAGCCACGTGTTCGGTCCGCACCTGTGGGTGCAGGCATGGAACGGCCGGCGCTGGGTCAGCTACGACGCCGGCCTGGGCCGTTTCGACGCCGGCCACATCGCCCTGCGCGTGGGCGACGGTTCGCCGCGCGATGCCGACGGCGTGATGGCGGCGTTGGGGCGGCTGAAGGTGCGCGACGCGGCAGGCCTGCAAAGCGAAAGCGCAACACAGCCGTAGGGTGTGGCGAGCCGAAGGCGAACGCACCGCCGCGCATGCTTCGCAAGCACGCGATGGTGCGCCTGTCACCGCATCCTATTGCTCGGGCGTTGCGTTCCGTTCGACCGAGGCGATCGCGGACTCCAAAGCATTCGCATCGCGCTGCGGTAGCTCAGGCAAATCGCGGTCGTCGGCCCACTGCGCATCGCCCGGGTCGCTGACGCCGCCCATGACCAAAATCTCGTGCAACTCCTCGGGCTCGCATTCCTTGCCCTGCTGTTCTGCCGGCAGCAAGGATGCGGCCGGCACCGGCGAGGCATTCGCCTCGGTCGCCAACGGCAACGCCGGCGGATCGGCCGCGAACGCACCGCCCGAGACCAGGGTGGCGGCGATGGCGATGCCGAAACCCACGCCGCGGCGCGCGGCTGGTGCGGGGCGCTTGTAGGACACGCAGATCTTGCCGCTGGCGCTGTCCAGCAGCGCGCGGCGCTGCGCATCGTCCAGCGCGTCCAGGGCGTGGACGTGGCGTTCGCAATGACCGCAGTAGCCGGACAGCCGGCGCTGCTCGTCGATGCCCAGTGGGCAAGGCGTGTCGATCCTAGGCACCAGCGCCATGGCGTTCCCCTTGTCGGCCTGCGTGTCGGCCTGTGCCGCCGTTGTAGCACGCGGCCGGCCGCCGCGCGACGCGTGCTTGGCGGCGGCGACAGCGCCGCCGATACTGGCCGTACCCGTCCCGCCGGAAACCGCCATGACCGCCGTGCCGCCGCCGCTGCCCCAACGCGACTGGGCGCAACGCAACCGCGCCTGGTTCCTGCCGCTGCTGGTGGTGCTGGGCCTGGCGCTGACGGTGGGCTTCGTCTACGGCATCTTCTCGCTGGTGGTCGGGCAGATGAAGTCGCACCCGGCCTATATCGAGGCCCTGGCGCGCACCCGCGGCAATGCGCAGGCGGTGGCCGCGCTGGGGCTGCCGATCGAGGAACCATGGATGGTCATGGGCAGCGTGGCGGGCGGCGCCAAGCGCGGCTCGGCCCACCTGCAGATCCCGCTGACCGGGCCCAAGGGCGCGGGCACGGTGTACGTGGACGCCACGCGCGAAAGCGGCGCCGACTGGGTCTACCACCGCATGGACCTGCGCCTGAAGGACGGCCGCGAGATCGTGCTGATCAAGCCTGCGCCGGAGACCGAAGGCGAGGACGAAGAGACCGCGGCCGGCTGCGAGGACCCGCGTTTGGACGACGAGACCGCGACCGCCGCCTCGGGCTCGTGACCTACGGCGCATGCCCGCCCCCGGCCGGGCGCCTAAGGTCGGCGGACCTCCCAGCCACCGACCCGGACCGATGAAGACCCTCGCCCTAGCGATTTCCCTGGCGCTGCTCGCGCCCAGCGCGGCGTTCGCCGCCCAGGCCGCGGCCAAGCCCGCCGCCGCGACCACCCGCCCGGTACCGGCGTGGGTGACCCAGAGCAATGAGTACGCGCACATCCTGCTCAAGGCGCAGGGCGAGTTCGCGCCCGAGACCATGTCCTTCTTCGGCGTGCCCGGCTTCGACGAGCGGGTGACCGACCTGGGCCCGGACAACGGCGCGCGTTTCCGCGCCGCCATGGCCAAGGGCCGCGACGCGCTGCGCGAGAAGCTGCAGTTGGAGCGCGATCCCAACGTGCGCCAGGACCTGGAGATCATGATCGCCGCCGCCGACCAGAACATCGCCGGCAGCGAACTCAACGAACGCCTGACCCTGCCCTGGACCGACGCGCCGCAGCTGGTGTTCCAGGGCATGCGCGGCCTGCTCTCCGACCAGACCCCGCCGGAGCGCCGCGCGCGCGCGCTGCAGCGCCTGAAGAACTACGTGGGCCAGGGCGCCGGCGGCACCCCGATCACCGTGCTCGCGCGCCAGCGCTACGAGGAGCGCGCCACCGACCCGGCCAAGCTGCGCCCGACCAAGCTGGAAGTGGAGCAGGCGCTGGGCAACATCGAGACCTACTCGGCCGGCATCCGCAAACTGTTCGAGAAGTACAAGATCGCCGGCGCCGAGCCGGCGCTGGCGGCCATGGACCAGCAGTTCAAGGACTACGCCGCCTGGGCCCGCGCCCAGGTGCTGCCGCAGGCGCGCACCGACAACCGCCTGCCGCCGGAGCTGTACGCCTTCGGCCTGCAGCAGTTCGGCATCGACATCGACCCGCAGCTGCTGATCCGCCGCGCCCAGGTCGAATTCATGGAAACCCGCGCGGCCATGCGCCAGCTCGCGCCGCTGGTGGCGCAGGCCAAGGGCCTGAACGTGGCCGACCCGCACGACTACGTGGCGGTGATCCGCGCGCTCAAGCTCAAGTCGATTCCCAACGACCAGCTCGAAGCGCGCTACCGCACCGTGATCGACGCGATCGACCCGATCATCCGCAAGGAGAAGATCGTCGACGTGCCGCAGCGGCCGATGATCATGCGCCTGGGCACCGAGGCCGAATCGGCCGCGCAGCCGGCGCCGCACTTCCTGCCCGCGCCGCTGGTGGGCAACACCGGCCAGCAGGGCCAGTTCGTGCTGCCCATCGCCGTGCCCAACCCCGACGGCAGCGCGCTGCAGTACGACGACTTCAACTTCGACTCGGTGGCCTGGACCCTGTCGGCGCACGAAGGCCGCCCCGGCCACGAACTGCAGTTCACCGCCATGGTCGAGCGCGGCATCTCGCTGGCCCGCACCATGTTCGCGTTCAACTCGGTCAACGTCGAAGGCTGGGCGCTGTACGCCGAGGCCGAGATGGTTCCCTACGAGCCGCTGGACGGCCAGCTGATCGCGCTGCAGTTCCGCCTGATGCGCGCCGCGCGCGCCATGCTCGATCCCATGCTCAACCTGGGCCTCACCGACCGCGACCGCGCCGGCAAGGTGCTGACCGAACAGGTCGGCCTGTCGCCGGCGATGACCAAGCAGGAGCTGGACCGCTACACCTTCAACTCTCCCGGCCAGGCCGGCAGCTACTTCTACGGCTACAGCCGGATCCTGGAGCTGCGCATGGAAACCGAGCTGGCGCTGGGCGACCGGTTCGACCGCCTGGCGTTCAACAACTTCCTGCTCGACCAGGGCCTGCTGCCGCCCGACCAGCTGGCCAAGGCGGTGCGCGAGGTGTTCGTTCCGGCGCAGCGCAAGCGCTGATCGCCCGCGATGACGACGGGCCGGAGCGCTGCGCTCCGGCCCGTCTTGCTTTCAAGGTGGTGCGGGCGCCTCGATGCGCACGCGCGCGGCGTCGGTATTGGCGCGGGTGGCCGCACCGTACATCAGTTCCAGCCGCGCCGGCGCGGCCAGATAGTCGCCGCCGTTGCCGGCCACGGCGAAGTAATGCAGCTCGTGCCGCCCCGGCGGCAGTTCTTCGGCGTAGAAGCGCGGGCTGCGCGGGTCCAGGCGGCGGGTACCGAACCAATAACTGCCTTCGTCGGACACTTGCTCGAGATCCAGCCCGGCCACGCCGTTAAGGCGCAGATCGGTGGGACGCAGGCCGCCGGGCACCTCGTCGGTGATGGCGACGAAATGGCGCGTGGCGCTGTTGTGCACGACCAGGGTGATGCGCACCCAATCACCGGCGCGCAGCGACGATTGCGCCAGCGGCCGCCACTGGCCGCCACGCAAGACCGCGTAACGCCGATCCAGGCCCAGACCGACAGCGGCGGCGCGGGCGACACGCGCGTCTTCGCGGTACTCGACGCTGGCCACGTAGCTCACCGGCGTAGCGTCCTGGGCGCCGCCCACCAGGCGCAGCTGCGCGCCGGCGGGAGCAGGCGCCGACCACTGCGTCTGCGTGTCGCCCGCCGCCATCCGCAGCTCGCCGCGCTCGGCCCCTACGCTGGCGGCGACCGCGTAGGCCTGCGCCGGCGGCGAGCCGGCCGGTTCGTGCAAGGCGATCAGGCAAGTGGCGCCGCTCTGGGTGTCCAAGGCGTCCGACCCTCCGGCATGCAGATCGGTAAGACCGGCGATCAGCTCGCGCCGCACCGCCGGCGCGGCCAGGTCCGGGTGGTCGCGCAGCAGTTCGATCAACGCGCATTGCTCGCGCTGGTCGGAACTCATCCAGCGGTCATAGGCGCCGGCGTGGACCTTGCGTGCCGATCCGCGCGCAGGCGCCAGGCTCAGCACCCGGGTCATCGCTTCCTTGGCCTGCGGCCGGCGCTGCTGCGCCAAGCCGCGCAGCAGGGCGATCTGCGCCGGCGGCGACAAGTCCTGCCAGCGCACCCATAAGGCATCCAGGTCCACGCCGCGCACCTTGGCGCCCGCGCCGGCGGCGAACGCGGCACGGTTCGCCGCTTCGTTGAGGTCGGCGCTGGAGGACTTGGCGCCATGTTGCGCGGCCTGCTGGCTCAAGAAATCCTGCGCGCTGTCCAGCAGCCGCGGCGACACCGCGTAGCCCAATGCCTGCAGACGTTGCAGCGCCTCCACGCTGTATGCGGTCAGCGCGACCTGCGGACGCGCGGCGGGATCGTCTTCCAGGTTCAGGCTATAGCGCTCCGGATTCTCGGTGAAGTAGCGGAAACCGCCGTCGCCGTTCTGGAACACGGCGGCATTGTCCAGCGCTTCGCGCACCACGGCCTGGGCCTGCGGCCATTGCGCGCCGCCGTCGCGCTCCAGGGCCAGGGCGGCGGCGACGGCGCGGCTGAGGATCTGCTCCCAGCAGCGGTGCGGGTAGTCGCGCAGGTCCGCCGTCCAGCGCTCGAGCAGGGCACCGTTGCCGCGATGCAGGTTCAGGCGCAGCGTGGCGTCGCGAGCGCTCGGCGGCAGCGTGGGCAACGGCAGATTCGATTCGCCTGCGCCGATCCAACCGGTTTGCATGCGCCGCCCCGGAATCCAGGGCGAGGCCACCTCGATCTGGGCGGCGACCGCGTCGTGCTGCTCGCCTGCCTCGACCTCGGCCGTGGCCAGCACTGGACTGGGCTCGCTCGCGGCGATCTCCATCGACAGGCCCGCTTCGCCGCGCGGCGCGAGCGCGATGCCACGCTCGACCTGCTGGCTGCGATCGCCTTGCGTTTTCAAGCGGGCGATCGCCCGCAGCGACTGCACGCCGGTCTGGCGCAGATTGGCGCCCAGGCGCGCGCGGTCGCCGGGATAGAGTCGTACGGGCGCTTGCACACGCGCCTCCAACGGCAGGCCGGCTTCCAGCGTGGCCTGCGCCATCTGGAAATCGTGGTCCTCACCCGCGCTCCAGGCCACCGCGCGCCAGCGGGTCAGGTTGTCCGGCAGGCTCAGTTCGATCCGGCGGCTCTCGCCGGGTGCCAGCATCAGGGAAGGCTGCCAGATCACGGTATCGGCGAAGCGCGTGCGCACCCGCGCGATGGTGCGCGCCAGATTCTGCGCGGCCTGGCGCGCGCCGACATCGGCCCGGCCTTGGCCGCTGCTGAAGATATCGGCCAGGTTGATGCGCGAGCCGGTGACCTCGATGCGGTCCAGAGCCGTTCCTTCCGCCTCTCCGTTCCGCGAGTAGGCGATTTCGAAAAAGTCCCGCCCCTTCGGCTCATCAGCACCAGGTGCATCCGATTCTTGCGGCCAAGGCAGATGGAAGCTCCAGGCGTGAGCGCTCCAGTTCATGAAGGACGCCAGCGACAGGCCTTCCCGCACTGCGTCCAAGCCACCGAGCCAGCGCTTGCCTTGCGGGTCGAAACCGCTCCATTCCTCGCCGGCCAAGGCGCGCAGCGCGTCGTCCAGGACCGTTAACGTGGCCACCCGTGCTTGCGCGCTGTCGTTGCGCAGCATCAGGGCGACCGCCTGGCCGGGGCGCGCCGCATCGCGCTCGAAATGCAGCGACAGCGCGGGCGCGGGCGCAGGCGGCACAGGCAGGTCGACCTCCGCGTGCGCGGTCGTGCGTGCCGGCGGGTGGCGATAACCGTCTTCGACCCGCCCCGCACTCTCCGTCGCGTCCAGCAGATGAGCGGTGACCTGCACATTGGCGACGCCGCTGTCGCCCACGGCCACGCTCAACACGCCTTCCGGCTCGTCCATGCGCTGCACGCGATGGCTGAGGATGCGGTCTCCGTCGTGCACGACCAGCAGCACCTGGGCGCTACGGTAGGGTTGGCTCAGTTGCAGCTGCGCGTTGGCGTCCGATCCGTCCGGCGGTTGCGCCAGGCGCAACTCCGCTTTCGGCGGCGATTCGGTGTCGGCGTACGCCCCGCTCCACACATAGCGCCGCAACTCGGCCGGCGCCGCATCGCCGCTGCGCGCGAGCAGGCGATAGACGCCACGTCGCTTATGTTCGAAATCGCAAACCGCGGAACGGCGAACGCTCAGGCTGCAGCGGTGCAGCACCGGCGCATCGGCGGCCTCGCCGTAGCGCACTTCGACCTCGATAGGCGCATCGGCGAGCTCGCGGCCTTCGGCATCGATCACCACGCCCTCCAGCTTCACTGGCGTATTCGGGTCCAGCGACCAGGTCGAGTCGGTGCGCAAGCCGACGTAGCGGGCGTAATGCGCATAGCGCGCTTCGACCGCATTGCTGGCCGTGCCTTCGCGCTCGCTGGGATATACGCCGGCGGTAAGCCGGAAGCGACCGAACGCCGGTAGCCGGTCGGTCTCGGGATCGCGCAAATCGAAATTCGCCGGAACGCGCAGGCGTAACCGTCCCTGCGCATCGGTACGCCCATGCACGGGACGGTCGCCCTGACCGACCAGGCCGATGCCGCCGTCGGCGGCGTCCGTGTGCACGTCGACGAACCGGTAGCCGCCGTATTGGGGATAGGCTTGTTCCAGCGGCAGCGCCGTCAGCATGCCGACGACGTCGCGCACCTGCGCGCCCACCGCGACCCCGCCGGAGTAGTACCCGGCCTCGAGCTCGACCTCGAATACCGAGCCGTCGCGCAGCACCCGGTCCTCGGCCTTGGCCTGAGCCCACAGGTCCTGCGCACGGTAGGTGCCGACGAAGAAGCACGCGCCCTGCCCGGTGCCGCCGCCGTAACGTTCGGGCACACCGATGCAGTAGTAGTCGTCGGGCAGGTGCACCGGCAACACCAATTCCCCCTGATAGGCGCCGTCCGCTTCCGGCCTGAGCTCCCAGTCCAGCACCGTTTGCAAGCCGGAGCCCAACTGCAATCGTTGCGGCACCGGCGCCGTGTCGCGCAGCACCGTGCCGTCCAGTTCGCGCGCCCAGATCCGATAGCGCACGGTCTCGCCAGCGCGGTACAGCGGCTTGTCGGCCACGCCCCAAAGCCGGCGTTGTGCGGGCAGGCCCAGCCGCTGGTACCAGCCGCTCGTCTCGCCCATCGGCAACACCGCGCGCGTCGCGGTGCGCCCGTCACCGTCGGTCGCGCGCACCCACCAGCTGGCTGGATTGCCGGCGGAATCGCGTTCTTCCAGCCTTGTATCGCTGCGCAGGCGCAGGCGCACGGTGCCGTCGGCCGCGGCTGTGCCGGTCGCCACCGCCCTCGGCTCAAGGCGGGCGCCTTGACTCAGCAGTAGCTCGACGCGGACGCCGGCGACCGGCTCGCCCCGATGCCAACGCGTGGCCCATACCAGGACTTCGCGCCGGCCGGCGACCGCATACAAATCGAATGCCGGCGCCGCGAAGCTGGCCGATCCACTTCGGCCCGAGTCGGTGATTACCTGCCACTGAGTCCAACCGCCCTGGGCCAGGACGCGCGAGGCCGATGCGGAGCGCATCGGCGACGATGCGTCGGCCCGCGCTGTAGGCATCGGCACGATCTGCGTGCCGGCCTCGTCTCCGATGGCCAGTACGCGTACCTGCGCCCGATCCGCGTTGGCGGCTTGAATCAAGTCGGGTGGCCGGCGGCCATCGGCGATCAGACCCAAACCGTAGCGCGCGTTCAGCGAAGGCCGATAGCCAAGCGTGCGGATGCGCAGTTGTACGGGTGGTAAAACGCTGCCATCGTCATCGGAACGTATCTGGTCCAGCGCGATGGCGTATTCGCGGTGGGCGGCCGTCAACGCGAGGGCGGCCGCATGCCCCTGCCGGCGACGCGGCGCCGTAGGCCCGGCGTCGAATCGCGAGGCGCCGTGTTCGTATACCACTTCCAGTTCCGGAGCCGCGCTGGCCTGAGCCGGCAAGCGCGCCGACCAGGCCGTCAGGTCGACCTTCCGCCAGGGGTGCGAAAACACCAGCCTCACCGCCTCGTTGGGCAGGCATTCGATGTCCAACCGGCCGTCCTTGGGCACCGCCAGAGAGTTGCCATCAGGCCCGTTGCAGACCACGCCGCGCAAGCGGAAGGATTCGTTGAGCACTGCCCGCAGCAACTCCCGGCCCTGCTTACCGGCCAACGGCCCGCGCGGGCTGCGCAGGCCCTCGCGATAAGACAATTGCACCAAGGCGTCGGGCGCGGTCACCGAAGACAGATCGAGCTCGTAGCGGTCGGCAGCCTCCGCGACCGGCCGCAGCGCCGGCAACGGCTGCGGCCGCCCGTCCACTCGCAGTTCCAGCACCTGCGCCACTTGCTGCGCGGTGCTGCCGGCGTTGACGCGGAGCGTGACTTTGAAGCCATCCTCGTGCCATTGCCCGGAGTCGCTACTCAAGTTGGGCCGCTCGTATTCGACGTCCAGCGCCTGCGCCGCCAGTCGATCGCCGTCCTCGGTGCGCAGACCGGCACCAATGCGAACGCGGTAGGCGGTGGCTTCCGTGGGCTTGTGGCCGTCCAGAAACCGGCAGGCGATCGTTGCACTCCCGCCCCAAGCGCAGCGCATCGGCAGAGCCGGCTCGATCGACACCTGATCGCCGGGCACCGCGTTCTCCCAGTTCTGCATGGTCCGGTCGAAGTCGATCAGCAGTTCGTCTTCGTCGATCTCGGCCTCGATCTCGACCGGTTCCGGCCCTTCCGCGGCGCTCCCCCGGGCATGGGCGGCCCACGCCGTAGCGGCCATGAGCGCGATCACCAGCCACCGCACCGCCGTCCCGTACTTGCGCATGCCTTACTCCCCCAGGTTCGCCGGCATGATGGTTGGGAACGTCCGGGCTTGCCAATCGGGGCTAGGGTTCCTGCGCCAGGACGGGGCCATGCGGCGACGACGCCGCGATGGCGATACCGCGACCGTCGTCGCGACTTGGCGCGCTCCCCGGTCTGGGCCTAAAGTGGGGGGATGACCGCCAATACACGTTCGGCCCGCCCCAAGCGCGTGGCCGCCGCCGACGCCTCGGCCCTGCCGGCCCAACCCGGCGACACCCTGCGCGCGCTGCGGGCGCGGCGCGGCTGGACCCTGGCGGAACTCAGCGAACGCACCGGCCTGCCGATTTCGACCCTGTCCAAGGTCGAGAACAACCGCATGTCGTTGACCTACGACAAGCTCAGCCGCATCAGCCGCGGGCTGGAAGTGGACATCGCCGACCTGTTCGGTTCGCCCGCGCAGGCCTCGGCCAAGCAGGAGCCCACCGGCCGCCGCAGCATCACCCGCGCCGGCGAGGGCTATGCGCTGGAGAGCGCGAACTACGGCCATCTGTTCCCGGCCGCGGAACTGCGGCAGAAGCGCTTCACTCCGATCGTGGCCGAGGTGCGCGCGCGTTCGATCAAGGAATTCGGCGAGCTGGTGCGCCACACCGGCGAGGAATTCGCGCTGGTGCTGGAAGGCACGCTGGAACTGCACAGCGACCTGTACGCGCCGGCGCGGCTGGAAGTGGGCGACTCGATCTACTTCGACAGCAGCATGGGCCACGCCTACATCAACGCCGGCGACGGCCCCTGCCGGGTGCTGTCGGTGTGCACCGAGGCCGAGGCGCCGTTCGCGGTGCAGGCGCCGGCGGCGCGCAAACGCAACAACTGAGCGGGCGCGCGGCGCGCGGCGCCGCTCAACTCACCCGCGACAGCATGCGGCGGTGGCCGATCAGCCGCGCCCAGCGCGCGCCGATGTCGCTCATGCACACGTAGGCCGCCTCGCCGGCCAGCCGCCACAGCATGGCCGGGCCCAGGCGCAGGCGCGGTTCGGCCGCGCACAGCTCCCAGTCGAAGCCCAGCTGGCGCGCGAACAGCGCGCAGCGCGCCAGGTGGTAGCGGCTGCTGAGCAGGGTCACGCGCGAACGCATGCCCTCGCCCAGCAATAGGCGCGCGTTGCGCAGGTTCTGCAGGGTGTCGCGCGATTGCGCTTCCAGGCGCAGCGGCGCGTCGGGCGACAGGCCGCGCGCGAGCAGGGCGCCGCGCGCCACTTCGGCCTCGCTGGGTTCGTTGGGCGCGCCGCCGCCCAGCAGCACCACGCTGCGCGGCGGGCGTTCCCGCCACAGCGACACCGCGCGATCCAGGCGCGCTTCGAAATCGCGGTCGATGCGGCCCTGCGGCGCGTGCTTGCCGAACAGCAGCACGCATTCGCCGCGCTCGGGCGAGCACGGCGCGTTGCGCGCCACCCGCAGCACGTGGACGAAGTAGCCCACGTAGACCAGGCCGGCGCTGAGCGCGCAGACCGCGCCGGCCACGGCGCAGGCGTGCAGCACGTCGCGGTCGCCGAACAGGGACAGGCGATGGGCGGTGCGACTGGACATGCGTGGGCGCGGAGACGGCCGGGAGGATGCGCAGTCTACGCCGCGGCGCGCATCCGCGCGGGCCGCGCGGCCAGCTGAATGCGCGCTGCGGCCAGACCACGCCGCCGTGGCTATACTCCGGGGCCGTACCGCCCGGAGTCCTGCGTGCCGCCAGCGCCGTTGCCGCCACCACCGATGCCTGCATTGGCGATCCGCGCCTACACCGCGACCACCGCCCTGGGGCGCGGCCGCGAGGCCCAGGCCCAGGCGCTGCGCGAGGGCCGCAGCGGCTTGCGCCGCAACGACTTCGGCGCCCACCCGCTGGACTGCTGGATCGGCCGCGTCGACGGCCTGGAAGACGCGCCGCTGCCTCCGGCGTACGCCGACTGGGACTGCCGCAACAACCGCCTGGCCTGGCTGGCGCTGAACCAGGACGGGCTGCTGCCCACGCTGGCGGCGCTGGTCGAACGCCGCGGCGCCGCGCGCGTGGCCCTGGTGCTGGGCACCTCCACCGCCAGCATCGGCGCCACCGAGGAAGGCTATGCGCGCCTGCAGGATGGCCGCTTTCCCGCCGAGCTCGCGCACGCGCGCATCCATCAGCCGCATTCGCTGGCCGGCTTCGTCCAACAGGTCACCGGCCTGCGCGGGCCCTGCGTGACCGTGGCCACGGCCTGCTCGTCCAGCGCCAAGGTCTTCGCCCAGGCCGCGCGCCTGATCGCCGCCGGTTACGCCGACGCGGCCCTGGTCGGCGGCGTGGATACCCTGTGCGGCAGCGTGCTGTTCGGCTTCAACTCGCTGCAGCTGGTGGCGGCCGAGCCCTGCCGTCCGTTCGACGCGACGCGCAACGGCCTGTCGCTGGGCGAAGCCGGCGGCTATGCCCTGCTCGAACGCATCGACGCAGGCGACGCGCCGGGCGCGCTGCAGCTGCGTGGCTACGGCGAGACCAGCGACGCCCACCACATGTCCGCGCCGCACCCGCAGGGCCTGGGCGCGCAACTGGCCATGCGCGACGCGCTCGCGCGCGCCGGCATCGGCGCTGGCGACGTCGGTTACCTCAATCTGCACGGCACCGCCACGCCGGCCAACGACCTGGCCGAAGCCCAGGCGATATCGGCGCTGTTCCCCGACCGCCTGCACGCCAGTTCCACCAAGGGCTGGACCGGCCACACCCTGGGCGCGGCCGGCATCGTCGAATCCACCGTGGCGCTGCTGGCGTTGGAGCGCGGCGAACTGCCGGGCACGCTCAACAGCCAGTCGCCCGATCCCGCCTGCGGGCCGCAGATCCGCTTCGCACCCGCGCGCGCCGAGATCCGTTACGCGATGAACAATTCCTTCGGCTTCGGCGGCAACAACTGCTCGCTGGTGTTCGCGCGCGCATGAGCGGCCACGACGTCGCCATCGCCGGCATCGCCTATTGGAGCCGTGGCCTGCCCTCGTGGGCGGCCGCGCGCGACTACGCGCTGGGCGGCGAAGCCGTCGCCGACGCGCCCGCACGCCCGTCGCCGCAGCTGCTGCCGGCCAACGAACGCCGGCGCGCGCCGGAGACCGTGGCGGTAGCGCTGGACGTGGCCCTGGCCGCGTGCCAGGCCGCCGATCGCGACCCGGCCGAGTTGCCTTCGGTGTTCGCATCCGCGCACGGCGACATGGCCATCACCGACTACATGTGCCAGACCCTGGCCGCCGATCCGCGCGCGCTCTCGCCCATCCGCTTCCACAACTCGGTGCACAACGCCGCGGCCGGCTACTGGACCATCGGCGCCGGCTGCATGCGCGCGGCCACCGCGATCTGCGCCGAGCGCGCGAGCTTCGCCCAGGGTCTGATCGAAGCGCTGGCGCAACTGGCCGAAGGCTCCGAAGCGGTGTTGCTGGTCGGCTACGACGGCCCGTCCGCGGGCCCCTTGAGTGCGATCACGCCCAGCGAGGATCTGCTCGGCGGGGCCTTGCTGCTGTCGCGCGCGGCCAACACGAGCGCGCCGCGCCTGCGCGCGCGCCTGGACGAAGGCGCGGCCGATGCCGGCGGCGCGCTGACCCGGCGCCTGAGCGGCAATGCCATGGCGACCATGCTGCCGCTGTTCGATGCCTTGGCCACCGGCGCGGCGCAGGTGCGCCTGGACGCCGGCAGCGGGCGCGCCTTGGTGGTGGAGCTCACGCATGGCTGAGCCGCGCCCGGAACGCGACACCGTCGCGGTGGTGATTCCGGCGCTGAACGAGGCGCTGCGCATCCGCGAGGTGGTGCTGGGCGCGCTCGCCCATTGCCCCAACGTGATCGTGGTCGACGACGGTTCCGACGACGGCACCGCCGACTGCATCGCCGACCTGCCGGCCACCGTGCTGCGCCATGCGCGGCGCCAGGGCAAGGGCGCCAGCCTGCGCGACGGGTTCGCCGAAGCCCTGCGCCGCGGTTATGCCGGCGTGCTGACCATGGACGGCGACGGCCAGCACGACCCCGCCGACCTGCCGCGGCTGCTGGCCAGCGCACAGCGCCATCCGCGCTGCATCGTGATCGGCGCGCGCCTGCGCAAGCGCGCGGCGCAACCGGGCTACCGCCGGTTGGCCAACGAGTTCGGCGATTGGGGCATAGGCTGGGGCTGCGGTTACCGCATCGCCGACAGCCAGAGCGGCCAGCGTTACTACCCCGCCGCGGTGTGCGCCCTGGACGACGTGCCCGGCGAGGACTTCGTGTTCGAAGCGCAGATCCTGATCTCGGCCGCGCGCCGCCTGGGCACGGGCGTGATCTCGGTGCCGATCGAGTCGCGCTATCAGCCGGCCGACGACGGCCAGGCCTTCCGCAAGAGCCACTTCCGCCCGCTGCGCGATCTGTACCGCATCACCTCGCACGTGGTCGGCCAGGTCTGGGGCCGCGGCGACGTGATCGCCGAGTACCGGCGCACGCGCGCCAACCCGCCCGCCATCGACGATCCCAGCGGCGAATTCGCCGCCGCGGCACGGCGCGACGCGCCTGTCGAGCCGCGCTGAGCCGATCTTTCCGGAGCTTCCATGGTCCACGCGCTGCTGCTGCAGATGCTGGTCATCCTGGCCACCGCGCGCGCCTGTGGCCTGCTGCTGCGCCACCTGGGCCAGCCGGCCGTGGTCGGCGAGATGGCCGCCGGCTTCGTGCTCGGGCCGGTAGTGTTCGGCGCGCTGTTCCCGCAATGGCATGCGCAGCTGTTCGCCGCCGACAGCCTGCCGGCCTTGAGTTCGCTGTCGACCCTGGGCCTGGTGCTGTTCATGTTCATCGTCGGCGCCGAGCTGCGCGCGCCCGACGGCGTGCGCGCGCAACTGCGCGAAGCCGGCGCGGTCGGCGCGCTGGGCGTGCTGTTGCCGATGGTGCTCGGGCTGGCGGTGTCGCCCTGGCTGCATCCGCTGGCGCCGGCGGGCGTGGGCTTCTGGCCGTTCGCCTTGTTCATGGCCGCGGCCATGTCGATCACCGCCTTCCCGGTAATGGCGCGCATCCTCAAGGACCGCGGCATGTCGCAGACCCGGCTGGGTCGGCTGGCGTTGGGCTCGGCGGCGATCGCCGACGTGTTCGCCTGGATCGTGCTGGCCCTGGTGGTGGCGCTGACCGGCGCCGGCGAAGGCGCCTGGGGCCTGGCCAAGACCACGCTGGGCCTGGTCGCGCTGATGGCGCTGGCCTTCGGCCTGCTCAAGCCGCTGTACGCCTGGCTGCTGCGCCGTTATGCCGCCGACGGGCTGCCCTCGGTCAACGTGCTCGCGGCGTTGATGATCGGCCTGCTGGCCTGCGCCGCGCTGACCGAATGGCTGGGCCTGCACGCGGTGTTCGGCGCCTTCGTGTTCGGCGCCTGCCTGCCGCGCGACGACCATCTGCTGCGCACGCTGACCGAGCGCCTGGAGTACGCGTCGGTGGTGATCCTGATGCCGATCTTCTTCGCCCTCGCCGGGCTCAACACCCGCGCCGACGCCTTCGTCGGCGCCGGCCTGGGCGCGCTGGCGCTGATCCTGGCGGTGGCGGTGGTGGGCAAGGTCGTCGGCGGCGCGCTGGGCGCGCGCATCGCCGGCTACGGCTGGCGCGACAGCATGGCCGCCGGCGCGCTGATGAACGCGCGCGGGCTGATGGAGTTGATCGTGATGAAGGTGGGCCTGGACGCCGGCCTGATCGGACCCGAGCTGTTCACCATGCTGCTGGTGATGGCCATCGTGACCACGGTGATGACCTCGCCGCTGCTGAGCCTGTTCGCAGGCCGCGCCGCGGCCGGCGACGCGCCGCATACGCGCGGCGCGCGCTCGCCCTAGCCTTAGTTGTTGCGCGGCGGGGCCGGAGGCGCCGGCGGTGCGGGCGGGGCCGGCACCGCGTCGGGCGGCGGCGGATTGGCCATCCAGATCGCCACGCCATGGCCATACTTCTGCCGCGGGCTGATGTCGATGCCCACGCCGCCGGAACTGAAGCTGCGGCCGCCGTAACGGCCGCCGCCGGCGCCGACGCTGACTCCGCCGCCGCCGTAGCCGTCCTCGGTGCCCTGGAACAGCACGCCGTTGGCGCCGAGCTTGGCCGCCTCGTTGCGCAGCTTGGTGATCACCGAGTTCATCTTGTTCTGTTCGCCGTAGGTGAACGCGCCGCTGTTGCTCTGGAGCATGGCGATCTGCTCGTAGCCGCCGGCGGGCGGGGCGAAGTACACCCGCACCTGGGCGGGATCGATCGGCGGCCGCGGCGAGCCGACCAGCACGTGCGAGCTGGCGCAGGCGGCCAGCAACGGCAGCAGCAAGGCGAGGGCATAACGGCGCATGGCAGGACTCCGCTGCGGTGGTGGTTGCATGCTACCGCCGCCCCGGCCAGGCCGCGTGAGCGCACGCCGAACGGGCGCGGCGGCCCGACGGAAGGCCGCCGGGGCGGGGCCTAGCCCATACCGCCGTTGACCCCGATCACCTGGCCGTTGATGTAGCCGGCCAGGTCCGAACACAGGAAGCCGACCAGGGCCGCCACCTCCTCGGGCTTGCCGGCGCGGCCGGCGGGCACCAGCTGGCGCAGGGTTTCGGGCGGGAAGGTGTCGGCGGTCATGCGGCCCTCGATCACGCCCGGCGCGACCACGTTGACGGTGATGCCGCGCGAGGCCATCTCGCGCGACAGCGACATCGAGGCGCCGTGCAGCCCGGCCTTGGCCGCGGCGTAGTTGGTCTGGCCGCGATTGCCCAGCACCGCCGCCACCGACGACACGCTGACGATGCGGCCCCAGCGCGTGCGCGCCATCGGCAGCAGCAGCGGCTGGGTGACGTGGAAGAAGCCGTGCAGCGACACGTCGACGACCCGCTTCCACTGCCGCTCGCTCATGCCCGCCATCGGCGCGTCGTCGTGCACGCCGGCGTTGTTGATCACGGCCTGGATCGGCCCGTCGGCCAGCAGCGCTTCCAATGCCTGGCGCGCGGCCTCGCCGTCGGCCACGTCGAAGGCGCAGGCCTGGGCGCGGCCGCCGTCGGCGCGGATCGCCGCGGCCACCGCTTCGGCGCGTTCCAGGTGGGCGTTGGCATGCACGATGGTGTCGAAGCCGTCCGCGGCCAGGCGCCGGCAGATCGCGCCGCCCAAATCGCCGCTGCCGCCGGTGACCAGGGCGCGGCGGACGGTGGAGGACGGCTGGCTCATGCGGCGGACTCGAGGCAACGGAAACCACGATTGTCCCCGCAGCGCGGTCACGGCGGAAGCGGCCCGCGCGCGCATGGCGAACCTCCGGCCGCGCCGCGGCGCTTCAGTACGGCGAGAACCCCTCGGGGTACGGCGGCTCGCCGTCGTCGCCGTGGTCGCGCCCGGTCTGCTCCAGGGTCTGGGTGACGATGGCGCCGGTGTCGCTGCAGGCCAGCTGCTGGATGCCCTGCCATACCGCCCAGTCCTCGCCGTTGCCGTCCAGCGCCACGATCCAGAACTGCAGCGTGCGCCGCGCGTAGGGCTCCTCGCGGATCGAGGGCGGATCGACGAACGTCACCAGGGTCGCGCCGCTGTCGTCCTGGCTCTCGTTCCAGCCGTTGAACACCCGCGACTGGCCGTGCACCAGCTGGAACAGGTCGGTCCAGGTGTCGGGCTCCATACCTTCGACGTAGGGCCGGTCGGTACGCTCGATCCAGTTCAGGCGCGCGTTGTCGCGCTCTTCCAGGGCCAGACGCAGGGTGAAGCGATGGCCGAACTGGCCGTCCTCCCGATAAGGCACGACGCTTACTAACTCGAACGCGATGGGCACGGCGGCTCTCCGGTGGCGTGGGCGCATGCGCGCGCGACACCTACCAGGAACGCGGCGCCGACAGCGCCGTGAACGCTCAGCCTTCCGGGCGCAGCATCACCGCGGCACGGCCTTGCGCGAGCAGCTCGCCTTCGTGACGCAAGGCGAACTCGTACTGCCAGCTGTCGCCGCCATCGACGAGCTTGCGCGCCTGCGCCCGGATCGCGCCGGGCAGGTCGTCGATGCGCGCGGTGTGCAGCTCCACGCCGCGCAGCGCCACCAGCAAACCCGGCCGCGCCGCACCATCGGCCTGCTGCGCCAGCAGGCCGCCGTGCACCGCCATCGCCTGCGCGCCGTATTCGCACAGATGCACCGCGTGCAGGCGGTCGCCGCTGCGCAGCGGGTGCGCGGGATCGCGGTGGCCGTGGCTGCGCAGTTCGATGCTGTCCTGGTCCCAGGCCAGCACTTCTTCCCACAGGCACATCAGGCCCTGGTGCGGGATCAGCGCGGCGATGGCCTCACGCGTGCGCATCGACGCCTCCGCGCGAGGCGGGCGCACGCACGATCAGCAGCGCCATGACGAAGTTGAAGGCCACGCCCAGGGCCACGGTCAGGCCGATCGCGCGCAGCACCGGAATCGACGACAGCGCCAGCAGCGCGAACACCAGCAAGGTGGTCAGGCTGCAGACGATCACCGCGTGCAGGGTGCGCAGCTGCTCGGCGTAGTCGTCGCTGGCATGGTCGAAGAACAGCGCGTAGTCCAGGCCCAGGCCGGCGGCCAGGATCAGCGCGACCAGGTGGAACAGGTTGAGCTCCACGCCCAGGCCGCGCAGCACGGCCAGGATCAGCAGCGTGGTCAGCGCCATCGGCGCCAGCACCCGCAGCACCCGGCGCGGCGAGCGCAGCGCGATCCAGACCGTGCCCGCCAGCAGCACCGCGGCGATCGCCAGCGCCAGCAGCACGCGGCCGCGGTAGGCGGCCACCAGCGACTCGGACGCCTGCTTCAGATCCAGCAACTGCGCGCCCTGGGCCTGGGCCACGCGCGCGACCGCGGCCGGATCGCGCAGGCCGCTCAGCGATACCAGCGCGGTGGCGCGGCCGGGGTGCTGCAGCAGCAGGCCGGCCACGCTGGCCGCCAGCGGCGTGTCGTCCAGGTCGCCGGTGCGCAGCGGCGGCGCGGCGCGCGCGGCGGCCACGTCGTCCAGAAACGGCGCGAAGGCATCGGCGCGGAACGGGCTGTCGGCCACGGCGCTGTCCAACGCCGCGCGCAGCGCGGCCGCGTCGGGCAGGCGCGCCTGGCGCGCGCGCTGGGTCGCGGCGCTGGGCAGGTAGCGCGCGGCCAGGTCGTAGCCGCCGATCGCCCCGCGCGCTTGCAGCGTTTGCAATTGCGGCAGCAGGCGTTCGGACGCGATCAGCGCGGCTTCGGCATCGGCCGCGCTCACCGCGATCACATAGCGCACGTCCGGCGCGCCGAGTTCGCCGCGCAGTTGCGCATCGCGCGCCAGCGCGTCGGCCGGCACCGGCGTGAGCTTGGCCAGGTCGTTCTGCCAGAACGCGCCCGGCGCCCACACCGCCACGGCCAGCGCGAGCGCGGCCAGCGCGAGCACCGCGCCCGCGCGCAGGCGCGGCAAACGCGCCAGCGCGGCCCAGGCGCGCGCCAGCCAAACCGAAGCGGCGGCATCGCGCGGCGCCGGGTCGATCAGCGCCGGCAGCAGGAAGCGCGTGGTCAGGGCGGCCGTGCCCAGGCCGACGATGGTGAACACCGCCAGCTGTTCCAGGCCGTCCACGCCGGACACCAGGAAGGTCAGATAGGCGATGCAGGTCGAAGCCACGCCCGTGCCCAAGGTCGGCCACAGCGCGCGCGCGCTGGCCCAGGGCGACAGACCCGGGCGCTGGTGACTGAACAAGTGGATCGGATAGTCCTGGGCCACGCCGATCAGGGTGAAACCGAAGGCCACGGTGATGCCGTGCACGCCGTCGAACAGCAACGCCACCGCGCCCAGGCCGGCCAGGCCGGCGCTGGCCAGCGGCAGGCCGCCCAGCAACGGCGCCTTCCAGCTGCGGTAGGCCAGCCACAGCAGCAGCACGAACACCAGGCTGTCGACGGTGCCGATCAGGCTGGCCTCGCGCGCGGTGCGTCCGCCGATTTCGACCGAGAACGCACCGGGGCCGCTCAAGGTGAGCGTCGACGCCGAAGCGCCGCGCGCCTGCGCGAACGCGGCGTGCACCGCGTCCACCGCCGCTTGCTGGCCTTGCGGATCGAAACCGGCCGCGCGCGTTTCCAGCGCCAGCAAGGCCTCGCGGCCAGCGCGGTCGAACCAGACCCCGTGCAGGCGCTGCGGCGCGTTCGCCGGTTGCCAGGCTTCGGCCAGCTTCAGCGTTTCCAAGGTGGGATCGTGCGGCAGCAGCGGCTCCAGCATCGACGCCGCGGGCGAACCCAGGTCCTGCACGCGCGCCTGCAAAGCGTCGGCCAGCGTCGCCGCGTCGTAGCGCTGCGCGTCCAAGGTGGGCGACAGCAGATAGCGGTAAGGGCGCAGCCGTTCGGGAATCGCCTCCAAGCCCAGGTCGGCGCCGTTGGCGACGAGCTTGAACTCCGGCCGAGCGGCCAGGGCGTTGCGCATGGACTGCGATTGCGCGGCCAGCGTCTCGGCCTTATCGCCCGACAGCGCCACCAGCAGCAGGCGCGAACCCGGGCCTTCGCCCAGCTCGTCGATCAGCAACTTCTGCGCCGGCGTCTGCGCACTGGGCATGAAGCGGCGCAGGTCGCCGCTGAGCTGCAGGTGTTGGCCGATGGCCCAGCCGGCCGCGGCCAGCGCCGCCAGCCACAGCAGCGCCAGGGCGATGCGTCGCGCTGGCGTCATCGCGCGGCGGCCGCGCCGTGGCCGCGGCACAGCGCCGCCAGCTGGCTGGCGTCGGCCACGTCCGCGGCCTGGCGCGCGGCGCCGGCCAGCAGGGTGCGCTGCAGTTCGATGCCGCCGGCCGCGTCCGAGCGCGCGGGGCGCGCCTCGATGCAGCGCAGTTCGGCGCCGCGGCCGCGCAGGGTGATGCCTTGCAGCTTGGCCGCCAACGCGGTGGCGCGCGGGGTCAGGCTCAGCGTCCACTGCTGGCGCGTGCCTTCGGCGGCCACGCGGTAATGCTGTTCCAGGCGCTTGCGGTCGCCGCCGAGCAAGGCGCCGAAGCTGGCCTGCAGGCCGGCCAGTTCCGGCGCGCGCGACAGCGCGAAGCTGCGCGCGGGCTTGCCGGCGCGCTGGATCTTCACCTCTCCGGCGCGGATGGTGGTGGTTTCGGCGTAAGGCGCGCGCACCTCGCGGATCAGGGTGTCGTCGGCCAGGCGCTGGTACTCGCCGCTGAGCCGCAGCGGCGCCTTGAGCAGGGCCGAACCGCGGATCTCGACGAACGAGGTGCGCACCGACGCCGGCTGCGCCAGGCGCGCCAGGATCCAGTCCACGTCCACCGCCGCGGCCGCGTCGGCCGGCGGCGGCTCAGGCGGGGCGAACGGGTTCGGACCCGCTGTGGTGGGAGCCGCCCAGGTGGTGCTGATGGCGGCGGCTAGCGCCAGCCACGGCGCCCAGCGGCGCCGCGTCGTCGGCCGGGTCGCGCCCGGTGCCCTCGTGTGCGTCATCGGCATGCCAGAAGTCGTAGAAGTTGAACCAGTTGTAGGGCGCGCTCACGGCGTGGTGCTGCAGGCGCGCGGCATAGCGTTCGACCCGGCCGGCCAGCACGCGCGAGCGATCCTGCCGCGCCACCGCCGATCCGTCGCTGAACGGCTCGAACACTAGATCGTAGCGGGCGCCGCCACGGTACAGGCCGAAGGCCAGCAGCACCGGCGCTTTCAAGGTCAGCGCGATCAGCCAGGGCGCGATCGGAAACGGCGCCGGCGCGCCCAGGAACGGCGTGCGCAGCCAGGGCTCGCCGGGCCGCGCCCGGTCCACCAGCAGCGCCACCAGCGCGCCCTCGTCCAGCGCCTGTTTTACCGCCAGCACGATGGACGGGCCGTCCTGGCCGGCGTCGATCACGCCGGCGGCGATCTTCGGGTCCAGCGCGTCCAGCAGCCGGGTCATGGCCGGGTTGTGCGAGCGGTCGAACACCACCCGCACCTGCACCTCGGGTGCAGTGCGCGCCAACACGCGCAGCGCCTCGAAGCTGCCCAGGTGCGAGCCGAAGATCAGCGCGCCGCCGTGCGCGTGCACGGCGCGCAGTTCGTCCAGGCCGTGAACCTGGATGTCGAAGTGCTGCATCTGCCCGCTGAGCAGGAACAGCCGGTCCAGGATGGTCGCGGCGAAGGTGTGGATGTGGCGGGCCACGTCCCACGCCGACGGCGCCCGGCCCAAGGCCCGCGCCAGGTAGTCGCGCGAGGCGCGGCGTTCGGGACCGCGCACGATCAGAAAATACAGCACGATCGGATAAAGGCAGACGCGGGCCACGCCGCGCCCGCCCACGCGCGCGATCGCGCGCAGCAGCCGCAATGCGAACGGGCTGCCGCCTTCCGGGCGCTGCTTCCAGTCCGCGCTCACGCGCCCTCCAAAGCGGCCACGTCGCCGCTGGCGAGCAAGCGCCCGTCCTGGCCCAGCACGCGGAAGCGCCAGCGCGGCGCGGCGCCGTCCAGTTCCACCCGGGCGGTCTGCTCCGGCAGCAGCGGCTGCAGGAACTTCACCTGCGGCAGGCGCAGCGCGGGCAAAGGCCCGTGCGCGGCTTCGATCGCCTGCAGCACGCGCTCCAGCACCACCACGCCGGGCACCACCGGGCGGCCGGGGAAATGCCCGGGCAGGCTGGGGTGGTCGGCGGCGATGCGGAATTCCATGCGGCGTGCGGGCGGTGTGCGACCGGGCAAGGATAAGCCAGCCTTAGGCGCAAGCCGGCCTCAGTCGAACAGACCGCGCCAGAACGCCGGGCCCAGCTTGGCCATCTTGCGCAGGAAATCGAAGAAGCCGGTGTAGGGGCGGTCGCGGAACCGGCGCTGCCGCCACAGGTATTCGCCGATGAAGAAGCCGCCGACGATGCCGTAGTTGAGCAGGTTGGCGAACCACGACCACTGGTCCTGGGTGATCGCCACCGGCGGCGCCTGCCCCAGCCGCGCGAGCACGCCGCCGGGCACGGCGATCGTCGCCAGCGCCGCGTTGGCCAGCGCCAGGCCGCCCAGCAACCAGGCCCAGGCCGCGGTCAGGCGGCGCGAATAGCGGTACACGTCGGCCGGCAGCTGCGCCGGCGCGCAGCCGTCCAGAGCGGCGACGATGCGGGTGATCAGGCCCTCGCGCGGCGCGCGCAGGCTGCGCCCGAACCACCACGCCAGCGCCGCGGTGAACAGCACCGGCGGGGTCAGCAGCAGCAGTTGCGGGTACACGGTGTCGGCCAGCGCGGCCAGGCCGGCGACGATCGCCGCGAACAGCGCCCAGGGGCCCGCGCGCAGCGCCAGCAGGCCGTCGACCTGCACGATCAGGGCCAGGTCCACCAGCGCCAGCACCGCCGGCCAGCCGCCGCCGTCGTGGCTGGCCCAGTGCGCCAGCAGCGGGTAGGCGACGGCCAGCAGCAACCGCAGCACGGCGGCGGTCATCGACGGCGCATCCGCGGCCGGCCGGGGCGCGGCGGCGTTCAGGCCGCGCGGCTGCGCTCGACGTGCGCCGACAGCGCGCGCAGCGAGCCGAAGATGCGGCGGTTTTCCTCGTTGTCCGAGCGCAGCTGGAAGCCGTAGCGCTTGGACACCGCCAGCGCCAGCTCCAGCGCGTCGATCGAGTCCAGGCCCAGGCCTTCGCCGAACAGCGCCGCCTCGGGGTCGATCTGCGCCGGGTCCACGTCTTCCAGGTTCAGGGATTCGACCAGGAGCTGGGCGAGTTCGTGTTCGGCGGGGCTCAGTTGCGACATCGGGTCGGGTCCAGCGGTTACGGCAAGGTGCGCCACGATCCGGCATCGCGGGCCGGCGCGCAACCCGCCCGGTCGGGCGCGCGATGCGGGCGGCGGACCGGGGCGGCGAGCTATCATTCGCCGATGAGCTCAACCACCCCCGCGCCCGGCCCTGCCGGCGCCCCGGACGCCAAGCTGAACGAAACCGCGTCCGCGCCCCTGACCCCCGACGTGCTGGTCATCGGCGGCGGCCCCGCCGGCACCACCGCCGCCACCCTGCTGGCGCGCAAGGGCTGGCAGGTGCTGCTGCTGGAGAAGGACGCGCATCCGCGTTTCCACATCGGCGAATCGCTGCTGCCGATGAACCTGCCGATCCTGGAGCGCCTGGGCGTGCTCGAACAGGTCAAAGCGATCGGCACGCACAAGCCCGGCGCCGAGTTCCCGATCGACGACCGCAACTACAACACCTTCCGCTTCGAGCGCGCGCTGAATCCCAAGTTCGGCTACGCCTACCAGGTCAAGCGCGAGGAGTTCGACCAACTGCTGTTCCGCAACGCCCAGGCCAACGGCGTGGACGCGCGCGAACGGGTCAAGGTCGAGAAGGTGGAGTTCGGCGCCGACGGCCGTCCGGCCACCGTGCATGCGCGCGCCGCCGACGGCAGCGCGCTGACCGTGCGCCCGCGCTACGTGGTCGACGGCAGCGGCCGCGACGCGTTCTTCGGCAGCCAGCTCAAGCTCAAGCGCAAGAACCCGCTGCACCAGTCCGCGGCGATCTTCAGCCACTTCACCGGCGTGCAGCGCCGCGAAGGCGAGGACGCCGGCAACATCACCGTGCAGCGCTTCGCCCACGGCTGGATGTGGCTGATCCCGCTGCAGAAGGACGTGATGAGCGTCGGCGCGGTGTGTTTCCCCGAATACCTCAAGCAGCGCCGCGGCGAGACCGAGGCGTTCCTGATGAAGACCCTGGAATCCGAACCGCAGGTGTGGGCGCGCATGCGGGGCGCGCAGCGGGTGGGCGCGGTGCACGTGACCGGCAACTATTCCTACACCTGCACGCAGATGACCGGCCCGGGCTGGGTCATGGTCGGCGACGCCTACGCCTTCGTCGATCCGGTGTTCTCCTCCGGCGTCTACCTGGGCATGAACAGCGGCGAACAGGCGGCCGAGGTGGTCGACGGCGCGCTGCGCGAGCCCGCGCGCGAGGCGCAGCTGCAGCGCGCGATGGTCAAGCGGCTCAAGCGCGGCCTCAAGCACTTCCAATGGTTCATCTACCGCTTCACCACACCGGTGATGCAGAGACTGTTCAGCGACCCGCGCAATCATTGGCAGGTGGAACAGGCGGTGATCTCGATGCTGGCCGGCGACGTGTTCGACAACCCGGCGGTGCTGCGCAGGCTCAGGCTGTTCCGTCTGGTCTATGCGCTGACCGCGCTGCGCATGGCGCCGACGGCGCTGCGCGGCTGGCTGCGCCGGCGCCGTCAGGTCGGCGTGGATTTCCGCGGCGACACGCTGCAGCAGGGCAACCCGTGAGCGCCGCCGCGACCATGGCCGCGCCCACGCCGCGCTACAACGTCGACTACGCCGACGCCGCGCCCGCGACGGTGCTGGCCGGCGAGGACGTGCTGGCGGTGTTCGGCTTCGGCGCGCAGGCGCCGCGGCACGACGATCCGCGCTACCTGCGCGTGGCGCTGGAACCGCAGGACGCGCCGCGCCTGGAAGTCTGGCGCGGCTGCGCGCCGGTCCAGTACGGCCGCGACGGCGACGTGGCCTGGTCCGAGGACGGCGCGCTGCAGTTCGGCGCGATCGAACTGGACGAGCCGGAAGGCGGCGAGCGCAACGAAGGCATCGCCGCCGCCGCCGAGGCGATTTATGCGCGCCTGACCGAATTCACCCGCGAGCGCGGCTACCCGCATCTGCTGCGCATCTGGAATTATCTGGACGGCATCACCGTCGGCCAGGGCGACGCCGAGCGCTACCGCATGTTCTGCATCGGCCGCGCCGCGGGCCTGGGCGATTTCGACCCCACCCTGCTGCCGGCCGCCACCGCCGTGGGCCAGGTCAGCGACGGCAGCCGGCCGCCGCGTCTGCAGGTGTACTGGCTGGCCTCGCGCACGCCGGGCACGCCGCTGGAGAACCCGCGCCAGGTCAGCGCCTACCGCTACCCGCGCCAGTACGGCCCGCAGCCGCCCAGCTTCGCCCGCGCGATGCTGCCGCCGGCCGCCAGCGCCATGCCGCTGCTGCTGTCGGGCACCGCCGCCATCGTCGGCCACGAGTCGCGCCACGTCGACTCGGTGGACACGCAGCTGGACGAAACCCTGGCCAACTTCGACAGCCTGATCGCCGCCGCGCGCGCGCAGCGCCCGGCGCTGCCTTCGCGCCTGGGCACCGGCGCGCGGCTCAAGGTGTACGTGCGCGACCGCGAGGAGGTGCCGGCGGTGCTCGCCGGCCTGGACGCGCGCCTGCCCGGGGTGCCGCGCATCGTGCTGCAGGCCGCGGTCTGCCGGCGCGAACTGCGCGTCGAAATCGACGGCGTACACGATCTCTAGGAGCAGCGTTTCTGCCTTGGGGTAGGAGCGGCGTGAGCCGCGACCGCGAAGCTTCGGGCGCCTGCGCAAGTCGCGGCTCACGCCGCTCCTACCCCAAAGCGATGGCTGCGAGCCGCCCAGGGGTGCCGAAAGACACCCTGTCCGGCGACCACCGGCCCTTGAATCCGCGCCAACCGCCAGCATCATGGCCCCGAGCGCATTTGCGCCTGCACGGGAGACCGCAACGATGGGATTGATCAGCCTGATCTGGGGCATAGTCGCGATGATCTGGATGGTGATCGCGTTGATACCGTTGCTCGGTTGGGGCAACTGGTTCCTGATCCCCTTCGCCGCCATCGGCGCGATCATCGCGGCCATCGGCATCCTGTTCACCCGCGAACAGCACCGCGGCCGCGCCAAGGCCGGCCTGGTGCTCAACGCCATCGTCATCGTGGTCGGCGTGATCCGTCTGTCCATGGGCGGCGGGATCATCTGATGTCCGAAGCGCCGGGCGGCCCAGCCGCCCGGCGCCATTGCCCTGACTTCGGGGTAGGAGCGGCGCAAGCCGCGACCGCGCAACTACGACCACCGACGCGAGCCTCGATCCGGACTGTGTGAGCGACGTGACTCACGATTACTCCACAAACCGAAATGCCGCTGCAGCCGAGCAATCGCGGCTCACGCCGCTCCCACAGAAGGCTAAGAGCAACCGCTTTGGGGTAAGAGCGGCGTAAGCCGCGACCGCGGAGCTTCGGCCACCTGCGCAGGTCGCGGCTTACGCCGCTCCTACCCCAAAGCCAAAAGCCAGAAGCGCTAGGCCGTGGCCGTCTGCGGCCGCGCTGCCAGCAGCGCACGCGTATGCGCATGCCGCGGCGCGCGCAGCACCTGCGCGGTGGCGCCGGTCTCGACGATGCGGCCGGCTTCGAGCACGGCGATGCGCTCGGCCACCGCAGCCGCCGCGGCCAGGTCGTGCGTCACGAACAGCAATGCCAGCCCGCGTTCGCGCTTGAGCCGCGCCAGCAAGGCCAGTACCGCGGCGCGGTGGTGCGCATCCAGCGCCGACACCGCCTCATCGCAGACCAGCAAGTCCGGATCGGTGGCCAGCGCGCGGGCGATGGCGATGCGCTGACGCTGGCCGCCGGAGAACTGGTGTGGATAGCGGTCCAGCATCGCCGCCTCCAACCCCACCGCCTGCAGCAGCTCGCCGGCGCGCGCGCGGCGCGAGCCGGCGTCGCCGCGCCCGTGGATGCGCAAGGGCTCGGCGACGATATCGGCCACGCGCATGCGCGGGTCCAGCGACGCATAAGGGTCCTGGAACACCACGCCGGTGCGCGCGCGCAGCGCACGCAGGGCGCGCGACGTGGCGCGGTTCAAATCGACGCCATCCAGCAGCACCCTGCCCTGCGCGCCGCGCAGCAAACGCAGCAGCGCGCGGCCCAACGTGCTCTTGCCGCTGCCGCTCTCGCCGACCAGAGCCAGGCCTTCGCCGCGCCGCAGTTCGATATCGACCGCGTCCAGCGCCGCGCGCGGCGCACGCGGGTAGCGCATGCTCAAGGCCTGGCCGCGCAACAGCACCGGCGCCTCGCCGGTAACCGGCGGCAAGGCTGCGATCGCGTCTGCGGCCAGCAACTCGCGCGTGTAGGCATGCGCGGGCGCGGCGAACACCGCACGGGTCTCGCCGCGCTCCACCGCCTGCCCGCGCTGCAACACCACCAGTTGTTGCGCGTAGGCGCCCACCAGCGGCAGGTCGTGGCTGATCAGCAGCAGCGCCAGCCCGTCCTCGCGGCGCAGCGCGTCGAGCAGGTCGAGGATGTCGCGGGCGATGCGCGCGTCCAGCGCGGACGTAGGTTCATCGGCGATCAACGCGCGCGGGCGCGTGGCCAAGGCCAGGGCGATCGCGATGCGCTGGCGCTGGCCGCCGGAGAACTGATGCGGGTAGCGGCGCAGCGCCGCATCCGGCTCGGGCAGTTGCACGCGCGCGAGCAGCGCCTGCGCTTCGGCGCGCGCGGCGCCGGCGTCCAGGCCGCGCACCGCGCGCAAGGTTTCCTGCAACTGCGCGCCGACGCTGCGCAGCGGATGCAGCGCCGCCAGCGGGTCCTGCGGCACCCAGCCCAGCACGCGGCCGCGCAGCGCGGCATGCGCGCGCGAACCCAGTGCGATCTCCTCGCCGCCGACCTGCAGGCGGCCTTGCGCGCGCAACGCCGGCGGCAGCAGGCCCAGCAGCGACAAGGCGCTCAAGCTCTTGCCGCTACCGCTCTCGCCGACCACGCCCAGGCACTGCCCGGCCTGCAATTGCAGATCCAACGGTCCCAGCAATTGCCGCGCGCCGGCATCCACGCGCAAACCGCTGAGCGTCAGCAGCGCGCTCATGCGGCCGCGGCCTCGCGGTCGCCGCGCACGTCCAGCCAGTCGCGCAAGCCGTCGCCCAGGAACTGGAACGCGGCCAGCGTGACCACCAGGAACGCCGCCGGGAACAGCAGCGTCCACGGCGCGCTGTCGAGTTCCTGCACGCCCTCGGCGAGCAAGGTGCCCCAACTGGCCGAAGGCTCGTCCACCGACAGGCCCAGGAAGCCCAGGAAACTTTCGACCAGGATCGCCTGCGGCAGGATCAGGCCCAGGTAGACGAAGGCCAGCGGCAACAGGTTGGGCAGCACGTGCCAGCGCAGGCGCTGGCCGAAACCGGCGCCGGCGGCCTGCGCGGCGAGCACGAACGGCGCCTCGCGCAGGCGCGCGGCCTCGGCGCGCATCACCCGCGCCAGGTCGATCCACACATAGCCGCCGATGGCCGCCAGCAACAGCCCCAGCGAACGCTCGAACAGGGTCAGCAGCAGGATCACCACCAGCAGGAACGGCAGCGCCGAGAACACGTCCAGCACCCGCAGCAGCGCGCGCTCGACCCGGCCGCCGGCCAGCCCGGCCACCGCGCCATAGCCGAGCCCGATCGCCAGCGCGACCACGCTGGCGAGCAGGCCGATGCTCAGCGACAGCCGCCCGCCGGCCAGGGTGCGCGCGTACACGTCGCGGCCGATGGCGTCGGTGCCGAACCAGTGCCCGGCCTGCCCCGGCGCGGCCGACAGCGCCTGCCAGTCCGGGGTGTGCGGGTCGTAGGCGCTGAGCCCGGGGCCCAGCCAGCACAGCAGGGCCAGCCCCGCCAGCACCGTCAGGCAGGCGCGGGCCAGGGGCGGGAGGGTGCGCAGGGGCGGCATGCGGGCCATCGTACCGGCACATGCCGGCTCGGCATATGCAGATGACGCATCGCCTTTTCCGTCGCGGCGGCCTTTGCGGCCTTATTCCCTACATGGCGAATAGGAAATGCTGACGATGAAGGCCAAGTACGCACTGCGCGCGATGTGCGCGCTGGCGCGCGCCGACGACGGCCGGCTGCAAGCCCGCGCCATCGCCGAACACAGCCGCACGCCGGAAAAATTCCTGGAATCGATCCTGGTCGACCTGCGCGAGGCCGGCTTCATCCACAGCCGGCGCGGCCACAAGGGCGGCCACGCCCTGGCGCGGCCGGCCGAGCAGATCCGCGTGGGCGACCTGATCCGCGCCATCGACGGCCCGCTGGCGCCGGTGCGCTGCGCCAGCGTCAGCGCCTACCGCCCCTGCACCGACTGCCCCGATCCGGCGCAGTGCGAACTGCGTGGTCTCATGCGCTCGGCGCGCGACGCCCTGGCCCAGGTGCTGGACGGCTGCAGCCTGAGCGAGCTCGCGCGCGGCCACGGCGCGGCGCTGCTGGCGGAGCACGCGGCATGAACGCCGCGCGCCGCCGCCGCGGTCCCGCCCCCGCCGTGCCCGGCGACGAGGCCGAGCCGGCGGTGAACATCGTCAACCTCAGCGACAGCGAGTTCGCGGTGCTGACCGCATTGCGCGAAATCGGCTACGGCCAGGTCGAGGTGGTGGTGCACGCATCGCAGATCGTGCAGATCACGCGCAGCCAGCGCGTGCGCGTGGACGAAGGCCGGAGCCGGCCGCTGTGAAGGCGCGCCTGCGCCCGCACGGCTTAGGCTGTCGTCGCTGGCCACCGGCTTCGACGGACTGAGGCCCTCGCCCCGACGCGCGCGTTCCGCCGCGAACGCACCTCCCCCTTTCAGGATCACGCCATGCCCTACCGACATCGGCGCGCCACCGCGACCGCCGCACTCTCCACCACCGTGCTCCACCCCGTTCCCTGGCTGCTGGGCGCGCTGGGCTGCGCGCTCGCCCTGCCCGCGCAGGCGCAATCGCAAGTCAGCGTCGAAGAACTCGCGCGCCGGCTCGAAGCCATCGAACAACGCCTGGGCACCGCCAGCCCCGCGGCCGGCGACGGCACCGCCGCCGTCGACACCGCCGATCTGGACCAGCGCCTGCGCGTGATCGAGCGCAAGCTGGAGCTGCAGGCCGAAGCCGAGGCCGCGCGCGTGGCGTCCGCGCCCGTGGTCTCGCTCAGCGCAGCCAAGGGCCTGTCGATCAAGTCGGCACCGCCCGGCGACGTCGAAGTGAAGTTCCGCGGTCTGATCCAGGCCGACGGCCGCTTCTTCATCGGCGACGAGCGCGTTCCGCAGAACGACACCTTCCTGTTCCGCCGCGTCGAACCGACCATCGAGGGCACCTGGGGTTCGCTGTTCGCGTTCCGCCTGGGCGCGCAGCTGGCCGGCGACAGCGCCACCGTCAACGACGCTTACGTGGACCTGCGCTTCAGCCCGCGCGCGACCGTGCGCGTGGGCCGCTACAAGGTGCCGCTGGGCCTGGAGCGGCTGCAGTCCAGCAGCGCCGGGGCCATGGTCGAGGGCGGCTTCGCCAGCGAACTGGCGCCGGTGCGCGACCTGGGCGTGCAGCTGCAGGGCGAGTTCGCCGAAGGCGCGCTCAGCTACGCGATCGGCGCGTTCAACGGCGCGCCCGACGGCCGCGACGGCGCCACGACCAACCCCGACAACGAGTTCGAGCTGATCGGCCGCGTGTTCGTGGAGCCGTGGAAGAACAGCGGCGGCGCGCTGTCGGGCCTGGGTTTCGGCGTCGGCGCCAGCCAGGGCGACAAGCGCGGCAGCGGCAACAATTTCCTGCCGCGCTACCGCACGCCGGGGCAGGCGCAGTTCTTCAACTACCGCAGCACCGTGCTCGCCGACGGCCAGCACAGCCGCTGGTCGCCGCAGGCCTACTACTACCGCAACCGTTTGGGTCTGCTGGGCGAATACATCAGCGCCAGGCAGGAGGTGCTGCTGCCCACCGGCAACGCGCGCGCCGCGCTGGACCACCGCGCCTGGCAGCTCACCGCCGGCTGGGTGCTGACCGGCGAGGACGCCAGCTATCGCGGCGTGGTCCGGCCTAACCAGGCGTTTACTCCGGGCGGCGCAGGCTGGGGCGCGTTCGAACTGGTCGCGCGTTACGGCCGCCTGAGCATCGACGAGGACGCGTTCCCGCGCTTCGCCGATCCCAACGCGGTGGCCTCGCAGGCCGACAGCTGGGGCCTGGGCCTGAACTGGTACCTCACTTCCAACTTCAAGCTGGTCGCCAACTACACCCACACCGACTTCGAAGGCGGCGCGGCCGCAGCCGCCGATCGCGAAGACGAAAAGGCTTTCTTCACGCGCGCGCAACTGTCTTTTTGAGCCCATCGCCACGACCGCACGGGAACCTAACGATGAAGACCCTGCTTTCTAGCTTCGCCCTCGCGTTCGCCCTGGCCGCCGGCACCGCCTCGGCCAAGGACGTGGAACTGCTCAACGTCTCCTACGACCCCACGCGCGAGTTCTACGCCGAGGTCAACACCGCCTTCGCCGCGCAATGGAAGCAACAGACCGGCGAAACCCTGAAGATCCGCGCCTCGCACGGCGGCTCGGGCAAGCAGGCGCGCTCGGTGATCGACGGCCTGGAAGCCGATGTGGTCACCCTGGCGCTGGCCGCCGACATCGACGCCATCGCCAGCAACGGCAAGCTGCTGCCGGCGAACTGGCAGACGCGCCTGCCGCATCAGAGTTCGCCCTACACCTCGACCATCGTGTTCCTGGTGCGAAAGGGCAACCCCAAGGGCGTGCGCGACTGGGGCGACCTGGTCAAGCCGGGCGTGGCGGTGATCACGCCCAACCCCAAGACCTCCGGCGGCGCGCGCTGGAACTACCTGGCCGCCTGGGCCTGGGCCTCGCAGCAGTACCGCGACGGCGGCAAGGTGGTGGACTACCTGACCCGCTTGTTCAAGAACGTGCCGGTGCTGGACACCGGCGCGCGCGGATCCACCACCACCTTCGTCGAGCGCGGCATCGGCGACGTGCTGCTGGCCTGGGAGAACGAAGCCCTGCTCACCCTCAACGACCCGGCCACGCGCGGCAAGTTCGAGATCGTGGTGCCCAGCCTGAGCATCAAGGCCGAACCGCCGGTGGCCTGGGTCGACAAGAACGTGGCCAAGCACGGCACGCGCAAGCAGGCCGAGGCCTATCTGCGCTTCCTGTACACGCCCGAAGGCCAGCGCCTGGCGGCCAAGCACGGCTACCGCCCGGCCGAGCCGGACAAGGTGCCGGCGGCCGAGCTGGCGCGCTTCCCGCAGGTCAAGCAGGTGACCATCGACAACGCCTTCGGCGGCTGGAAGAAGACCCAGGCCGAGCACTTCGCCGATGGCGGGTTCTTCGATCGGATTTATCAGCCCAAGTGAGAGCCGATAACGCCACGCACTGCGTTTGCCGTCATTCCCGCGAAAGCGGGAATCCAGTGACTTCAGCGCGTGGTGTCAATTCTCGGAAGACATCTATACAACGCCGGCCCTCTGGATGTTCGGCTCACGCCGAAGTAAAGCGGAGCCCGCCTTCGCGGTAATGACGAACCAAAGCAAACCCATGTCATGAGCACTCTCGCCCTGCCCTCGCTCCCCGCCGCACGCGGCCGCCGCCCCTTGCCGGGCTTCGGCCTCAGCCTGGGCCTGGGCCTGGCATGGCTGAGCCTGGTGGTGCTGCTGCCGCTGGCGGCCTTGGCCGTGCGCGCCGCCGGCCTGGGCCTGGACGGTTGGCTGCGCGCGGTGCAGGACCCGCGCGTGCAGGCGTCGCTCAAGCTCAGCTTCGGCGCGGCCTTGCTCGCCGCCGCGCTGGCCTCGCTGGCCGGCGCGCTGGTGGCCTGGGTGCTGGTGCGTTACCGCTTCCCCGGCCGGCGCCTGCTCGACGCACTGGTCGATCTGCCCTTCGCGCTGCCCACCGCAGTGGCCGGCATCGCCCTGACCGCGATCTATTCGGCCAACGGCTGGATGGGGCGCTGGCTGGAACCGGCCGGGCTGAAGATCGCCTACGCGCCGGCCGGCATCGTGATCGCGCTGGTGTTCATCGGCCTGCCGTTCGCGGTGCGCACGGTGCAGCCGGTGCTGGAAGCGCTGGGCCGCGAACAGGAGGAGGCCGCGGCCTCGCTGGGCGCCTCGCGCCTGACCACGCTGCGCCGGGTGATCCTGCCGGAATTGCTGCCCGCGCTGCTGACCGGCTTCTCGCTGGCCTTCGCCCGCGGCCTGGGCGAATACGGCTCGGTGATCTTCATCGCCGGCAACCTGCCCTACAAGACCGAGATCGCGCCGCTGCTGATCACCATCCGCCTGGAGGAGTACGACTACAACGGCGCCATCGCCATCGCCGCGCTGCTGCTGGCGGCCTCGTTCCTGTGCCTGCTGGCGATCAACGCCATACCCTCGCTGTTCGCGCACGAACGCCGGGAGCAACGCCATGACGCGTGAACGCGACGACTTGCAGGAACCGGCCTGGCTGCGCTGGACGCTGATCGGCGCGGCGGTCCTGGTGATGGCGCTGCTGGTGGTGATGCCGCTGCTGATGGTGCTGGGCGCGGCTTTCGAGAAGGGCGTGGGCGTGTGGTTCGCCGCGCTCAAGGAGCCCGACGCGCTCGCCGCGCTGCAGCTGACCCTGTTCACCGCGGCCATCGTGATCCCGCTCAACGCGGTGTTCGGCGTGCTCACCGCCTGGGCGGTGACGCGCTTCGAATTCCGCGGCAAGCGCGTGCTGCTGGCGCTGATCGACCTACCCTTCGCGGTGTCGCCGGTGGTCGCCGGCCTGTGCCTGGTGCTGCTGTTCGGCTCGCACGGCTGGTTCGCCGATTGGCTGGCCGCGCACGAGATCAAGATCCTGTTCGCGCGCCCGGGCATTGTCCTGGCGACGCTGTTCATCACCTTCCCCTTCGTGGTGCGCGAGCTGATCCCGCTGATGCAGCAGCAGGGCGCCGACGAGGAACTGGCCGCGCGCTCGCTGGGCGCCGGCGCCTGGACCATGTTCCGCCGCGTGACCCTGCCCAACATCAAATGGGGCCTGCTCTACGGCGTGCTGCTGTGCGCGGCCCGGGCCATGGGCGAGTTCGGCGCGGTGTCGGTGGTGTCGGGCCATATCCGCGGACTCACCAACACCCTGCCGTTGCATATCGAGATCCTCTACAACGAATTCGACAGCACCGCGGCGTTCGCGGCCGCGTCGCTGCTGGCCGGCCTGGCGCTGATCACCCTGGTGATCAAGTTCTGGCTGGAAGCGCGGCACGGCGACGCCCTGGCGCAGTCCCATCACAGGCGGCACTGACATGAACCTGGCGAGAGCGAACGAAACCGCGCTGTGGCGCACCGACCTGGACGCGCTGGTGCCCTCGGCCGTCGCGGCATCGTCGCCGGCATTGGGCGATGATGGCACCGGCACCCCAGCGGGCAAGGGCATGGACCTGCACATCCAGGGCATAGGCAAACGCTACGCCAACGTCGCCGCGCTGGACGCGGTGGACCTGGACATCGCCTCGGGCGAGCTGGTCGCGCTGCTGGGTCCCTCGGGTTCGGGCAAGACCACCCTGCTGCGGGTGATCGCCGGCCTGCTGCACCCCGACCGCGGCCGCTTGCTGTTCGGCAGCCAGGACGCCACGCGCCTGAGCCTGCGCGAGCGCAACGTCGGCTTCGTGTTCCAGCATTACGCCTTGTTCAAGCACATGACCGTAGCCGAGAACATCGCCTTCGGCCTGCGCAGCCGGCCGCGTTCGCGCCGCCCCGACAAGGCCAGCATCGCCCGCCGCGTGCAGGAACTGCTGGGCCTGATCCAGCTGCCCGATCTGGGCGGCCGCTACCCCGAACAGCTGTCCGGCGGGCAGAAGCAGCGCGTGGCGCTGGCACGCGCGCTGGCCATCGACCCCACCGTGCTGCTGTTGGACGAACCTTTCGGCGCGCTCGACGCCAAAGTCCGCGTGGAACTGCGGCGCTGGCTGCGGCGCCTGCACGAGCAGACCGGGCAGACCACGCTGTTCGTCACCCACGACCAGGAAGAGGCGCTGGAACTGGCCGACCGCGTGGTGGTGCTCAAGGACGGCCGCATCGAACAGGTCGGCACGCCCGAACAGATCTATCGCGAACCGGCGTCGGCCTACGTGTTCGATTTCATCGGCCGCGCCAACGCGCTGGACGGGCGTGTGGATGCGGGGCGTTTCGTCGCCGAGGGCCAGGCGCTGGCGTTGCCCGCCGAAGGCCTGGCCGACGGCGCCGCACGCCTGTACGTACGCCCGCACGACCTGACCCTGGCCGCTCCCGGCGAGGGCCTGCCCGCGCGCGTGCTCAGCGCGCATCGTTTGGCCGACCGTATCACCGTGGAACTGCAGGTCGCGGGCCAGGCCAAGCCGCTGGAGTTGGACTTGGTGGCAACGCCGGAAGCGGCGACGCCGGAAGCGGGCAGCACGGTGGGGCTGCGGCCGTTGCGGTATCGGGTGTATCCGGCTTAGTGAAAAGCTGCCCTCACCCCAACCCCTCTCCCGTGAACGGGAGAGGGGCTAAAAGCAGAAGCGTCGGATCTGTCCCCTCTCCCGCTTGCGGGAGAGGGCTAGGGTGAGGGGATGAGCGCGCAGCGCGAATGCTCTTGATCCCCGCTCGGGCATCGAACTCGCTGTCCCAATAGAAGACCCGAAGGGCGGCGCACAGGATGTGCGCCGTTTTCCGCTAGGCCAGGGATGGCCTATCGAAAAATCCCCGCGCCCACTCCGCTCTCGCACGGGAGCTCTGGCGAAGCGTTTTTCTTTGGTTACTTTCTTTTGACGCTTATCAAAAGAAAGTAACCCGGCCGCTTGCGGACGGAAGCTGTTGCTGTTGCTCCTAAAAAAGCACACCCACACACCTTCGCGCGTTCGGAGCTGGTCGCGGCTCACGCCGCTCCTACAGAAAGCAGATCACACGCAGACCGAGGCCGTCGCAGTAGTTGCGGATTCGCGGTCGCAGCTTGCGCAGCTCCTACAGAGGATCTGCGTAGCTCTCGTCGTAGGTGAGGATTCGCGGTCGCGGCTCACGCCGCTCCTACCCCAAGGCGCCACTCCACCTGGGCGCTTTGCTCCACCTGGCGAAACGCTGCATCCGCCCCCGGCGCCCCGGTCCTGGCGCCCCCAGGAGTACACTAGCGCGCCATGAGCTACCCCTACGCCCGCCCGCGGCGCATGCGCCGCGACGAATTCTCGCGCCGGCTGATGCGCGAGACCGTCCTCACCGCGAACGACCTGATCTACCCGGTGTTCGTGCACGAACTCGACGGCCGCGCCGCCGTGCCGTCCATGCCCGGCATCGAGCGCCTGTCGATCGACGAACTGCTGCGCGTGGCCGAACAGGCCAGCGAACTGCGGGTGCCGGCGCTGGCGCTGTTCCCGGTGACCGCGCCGGAAGCCAAGTCGCTGACCGCCGAGGCCGCTTGGCGCGAAGACGGCCTGTGCCAGCGCGCGGTGCGCGCGCTCAAGCAGCGCTTCCCCGAACTGGGCGTGATCACCGACGTGGCCCTGGACCCGTACACCAGCCATGGCCAGGACGGGCTGATCGACGATAGCGGTTACGTGGTCAACGACGAGACCGTCGAAGCCCTGGTCAAGCAGGCGCTGTCGCACGCCGCCGCCGGCGCCGACGTGGTCGCGCCCAGCGACATGATGGACGGCCGCATCGGCCGTATCCGCGAGGCACTGGAGCAGCAGGGCCACATCCACACCCGCATCCTGGCTTACAGCGCCAAGTACGCGTCCAGCTTCTACGGCCCCTTCCGCGACGCGGTCGGCAGCGCCGGCGCGCTGGGCAAGGGCAACAAGTACACCTACCAGATGGACCCGGCCAACGCCGACGAGGCCCTGCGCGAAGTGGCGCTGGACCTGGACGAGGGCGCCGACATGATCATGGTCAAACCGGGCATGCCGTACCTGGACATCGTGCGCCGGGTGAAGGACGAGTTCGGCGCGCCGACCTTCGTCTACCAGGTCAGCGGCGAGTACGCGATGCTGCGCGCGGCGATCCAGAACGGCTGGCTGGACGAACGCGGCTGCGTGCTCGAGGCGCTGACCTCGATCAAGCGCGCCGGCGCCGACGGCGTGCTGACCTACTTCGCGCTGGATGCGGCGCGCTGGCTGCGCGAATCAGCGTAAGCGCTATGCCGACGGACGATGCGGTTCGCTTGCGGACCGCACCGTCGCGCACCGATCCGACTCAGTTCGCCGCCACACAACCGCCCTGCCCCGTCGCCGCCGGCGCCTTCATCCGATAGATGTCGAGCTTGCCCGCTTTCGGCGCCTTTGCCCGCCCGGTCACCAGCAGTTCCGCCGGCTTGTTCCAATCCAGCGCCGGGCCCAGGGTCGCACCGTCCTCGCTGTTGAACGACAGCGCCAGCGGCACGGCGGCGCCGTAGGCTTTGCCCTCGCACTGCGCCAGCCACAGGCGGATCGGTTCCTTCTCGACGTTGCGCGAACGCGCGAACACCAGCGCGCGGCCGTCGCCCAGCCAGGCCGCGTCGAACTCGTCGTCGCCGGTGTTCACGCCCGGCACCGGTTGGGGATCGGCGAAGGCCTGGCCGTTCCATTGCGCCACGAACAGATCGTGGCGCCCCGCGCCGCCGTGGCCGTCGCTGGCGAACAGCAGGCGCCGGCCGTCGGTGCTGGGCGTGGGCGCCCACTCGTCGCCGCGTGTGTTCACGCCCGCGCCCAGGTTCTCGGCCGCGCCGACGCTGCCGTCGGCGCGCACCGGCGCGCGGTAGAGATCGTCGCCGCCGCGGCCGCCGGGGCGGTTGGAGAAGAAGTACAGCCAGCGGCCGTCGGCGCTGTAGGCCGGGTCGAAATCGTTGGCCGCGGAGTTCAGCGCCAATGGCGTGGCGTCCTGCCAGCGCCCGTCCTTGAGCTGCGCCTGCCACAGGTCCCAGCCGCCGGCGCCGCCCGGGCGGTCGGTGCTGCCCCAGACGATGCGCCGCCCGTCGGGACTCACGCTGGCGCGCACTTCGTTGCCGGGCGTGGACACCACGCCCATGCCCTCGATGCCGAATTCGGACAAGTAGCCCGCCGCCGGCATGGCCAACAGCAGCGCGGAGAGTAGACTGAGGCCAGCCAAGGCCGCGGCGCGTCGCATAGTGCGTCTCCCTTGATTACCCCCTCAGCATCGGGAACGAGGCGCCTCATGTCCATTCCACGCTTTGCGGTGATCGGCCACCCGGTGGCGCATTCGCTGTCGCCGCGGATCCACGCCGCGTTCGGACGCCAGCTCGGCATCGCCCTGGAGTACCACGCCATCGACGCGGCGCCCGAGCAGTTCGACGCGCTGCTGGCCGAATTCGCCGCCGAGGGCGGAGTGGGCGCCAACATCACCCTGCCGCACAAGGCGCGCGCGGCGGCGATCTGCACCCACCTGAGCGAGCGAGCGCAACGCGCGGGCGCGGCCAACACCCTGATCCGCAGCGCCACCGGCTGGGAAGGCGACAACACCGACGGCGTGGGCCTGGTGCGCGACCTCACCGACCGCCACGGCCTGGACCTGCGCGAACGCCGCACCCTGCTGATCGGTGCCGGCGGCGCCGCGCGCGGCGTGGCGCCGGCGCTGCTGGATGCCGGCATCGGCGAGCTCTACATCGTCAACCGCACGCCCGAGCGCGCCGACGCGCTGGCCGATGCGCTGGGCCAGCCCGGCCGCGTGCATCCGCGTTATCTGAAAGACCTGGTCGCACTGGGCACCTTCGACCTGATTGTCAACGCCACCTCGGCCGCGCGCGAATCGGCGCTGCCCTCGCTGCCGATGTCGCTGGCCAATCCGCGCTGCGCCGCGGTCGACCTAAGCTACGGCGAGGCCTCGATCGCGTTCCTGGCCTGGGCGCGCGCGGCCGGCGCGCACGACCGCATCGACGGCCTGGGCATGCTGGTCGAACAGGCCGCCGAGAGCTTCCAGCGCTGGCACCGCGTGCGGCCGGAGACCGACCCGGTCTATGCCGCGCTGCGCGAGCGCGACGACGCCCTGGTCACCGCCGACTGAGGCGATGACCGCCGACGCGGCGGCCGACGCCGTCTACCACTTTGCCGCACCCGAGGACTGGGCGCAGGCACAGCGCGAGGGCGCTTATGCCCCCGACGCGCTGCAGCGCGACGGCTTCCTGCATTGCGCCACCGCCGCGCAGTTGCCCGGCGTGATCGAACGTCATCAACGCGGCCGCGGGCCGCTGGTGCTGCTGCAACTGGACGCGGCGGCGCTGGGCGCGGCGCTGCGCTACGACCTCAGCCCGCGCAGCGGCGAGGCCTATCCGCACGTTTACGGCCCCATCGCCCTGAGCGCGGTGCGCAGCGCCGAGCCCTTCCAAGCGCCGGCGTGAACGCGGTGCCCGCGCCGATGCGGGACAATGCCGGCCACACCCACCCCAGGAGCCGCTAGCCCATGGAATCGAGCGAGTTTTTGCTGTCCCTGCTGGGCCCGGCGGCCTATGCCGTGCCCTACCTGCTGGTCTGCGGCATCGGCCTGACGCTGTGCCTGATGCGCCGCCAGCGCTTGGGCGCGGCCGCCACCTACGGCGCCGCCGGTTTCGGCCTGCTGATGCTGGAGTCGCTGCTGGGCCTGACCAACCACGCCTGGATGATCTGGTCGCTGCACGCCGGCGGCGACTCGTCCGGCATCTCCCTGCGCTCCAGCATTTTCGGCGGCGTGAACATGCTGGTGACCCTGACCGGCCTGTCGCTGCTGATGACCGCCGTGCTGATGCGCCGCCCCGGCCAGACCGCCTGAGCCACGCCATGCACTGCCGCGACCGCTGCGGCGCCTGCTGCATCGCGCCCTCGATCTCCAGCCCGATCCCGGGCATGCCCGCCGGCAAACCCGCCGGCGTGCCTTGCGTGCAGTTGGACGAGGAGTTGCGCTGCCGCTTGTTCGGTAAACCGGAGCGGCCGGCGGTGTGCGCCTCGCTGCGGCCTAGCGCGGGAATGTGCGGCGACAGCCGCGAGCAGGCGATGGCGACGCTGAGCTGGCTGGAGCAGCAGACCCAGCCCCACTAGGCGACGCGCTCAGAGCAAGCCGTCGCGCTTCACCGCCAGATACTTCTCCACCAGCGACGCGGCCAGCTGGTCGCAAGATACGTCCAGCACCATCACGCCGTGGTTGCGCAGGGCGTCGTGGGCGGCGCTGCGCTGTTCCAGGTATTGCGCGGTGGCGCCGGCGCGGACGGCGCCGCGCAGGTCGTGGACTTCGGCCGAGAGCGCGGCGTCCAGCGAGTCCTCGCGCAGCGAGGCCACGCAAACCAGATGGCGCTTGCGCAGCATCTGCACCGCGGCCAGCAGGTCGTCCATGTCCTCGTCGCGCAGGTTGGTCACCAGCATCACCAGCGAGCGGCGGCGCTGCCGCAGGCTTAGTTCGGTGGCGGCGGCGACGAAGTCGGTGGCCACCGGCTGCGGCTGCAGCGCGTAGCTGGCGCGCAACAAGCTGTCGATGGCGCCGACGCCGCGGCGCGGCGGCACCCAGGCGCTGGCGCCGCCGCTGGCGAGCAGGCCGACGGCGTCGCCCTGGCGCAGCGCCAGGTAGGCCACCACCAGCGCCGCGTCGAGCACGCGGTCGAAGTGCGAGAGATCGCCGTCGCGCGCGAGCAGGCGGCGGCCGGTGTCGAGCATCATCACCAGTTGCTGGTTGCGCTCGTCCTGGTACTCACGCGAGATCAGGCGGCGCGCGCGCGCGGTGGCCTTCCAGTCGATCTGGCGCAGGCTGTCGCCGACACGGTACTCGCGCATCTGGTGGAAGTCGGTGCCTTCGCCGCGGCGGCGCTTGAGGTGCGCGCCAACCAGGCGCGAGGCCTGTTCGGCGCTGAACATCGCGAACTTGGCCAGCGGCGCGAAGTTGGGAAACACGCGCACCGGCTGCGCCGCGCCGGCCACGCGCGAATGCCACCACAGCCGCCAGGGCGAATGCAGGCGCAGCTGCACGCCTTCGAAGCTGAAATCGCCGCGCTCGGTCGCGCGCAGGCGGTAATCGATGCGGCCGCTTTCGCCGCGGCGCAGGGTCAAGCGGCGCGGCAGACCGTGCATGGCCCAGTTACCCGGATGCAGGTCGAACACGTCCAGGGCCTGGCTGCGCGCGTCGGACTCCAGGGTCAGCGACACCTCGCGCTCCAGGCCGATCGGCCAGGTCTCGGCCATGCGCCGCTGCACCGACGGCGTGGTGCGCAGGGTCACCCGCCAGGCATCGAGCAGGGCCAGCGCGAACAACGCGGCGCCGGCGATCCACCATTGCTGCGGCGTGGCCCAGCCCAGGCTGGCGACCAGCCCGAACAGGCCCCACAGCACCAGCACCGCGAGCAGCGCCGGCGACGGGCGCGGCAGGCTGCGCGCGGGCTGGGCCGGCGCGGCGGGAGCCGTTGGCGCGACGGCACTCATTGCCGCGGCGCTTCGACCTTGGCCATCAGCGTCTTGAGCACGGCGTCGGGCGACTGGCCTTCGATCTGCATTTCCGGCGCCAGCGCGATGCGATGACGCAGTGCGGGGATGGCGATCTCGCGCACGTCGTCGGGGGTGACGAAGTCGCGGCCCTGCAGCACCGCCTGCGCGCGCGCGGCGCGCACCAGCGCCAGGCTGCCGCGCGGGCCGGCGCCCAGGGCGATGCCCGGCCAGTCGCGGGTGGCGCCGGCGATGCGCACGGCGTAGTCGATCACCGCCTCGTCCACGGTGACCAGGGCGGTGCCCAGCTGCATGGCCACGATCTCTTCGGGGCCGAGCACGCGCTGCACCTGCGACAGATCGAAGTCCGAGGCGCTGCGGCCCTGCGCGACCGCGCTGACCATGCGCTTCTCGTCGGCGCGGCTGGGGTAGCCGATCAGCACCTTGAGCAGGAAGCGGTCCAGCTGCGCTTCGGGCAGCGGATAGGTGCCCTCCTGCTCCACCGGGTTCTGCGTGGCCAGGGTCAGGAACGGCGGCGCCAGTTCGAAGCTGTGGCCTTCGATGGTGACCTGCAGTTCCTGCATGGCCTCCAGCAACGCCGACTGGGTCTTGGCCGGCGCGCGATTGATCTCGTCGGCCAGCAGCAGGTTGGTGAACACCGGGCCGCGGCGGATGTTGAAGGTTTCGGTCTTGGGGTCGTAGACCGCGTGGCCGCTGATGTCGCTGGGCATCAGGTCGGGGGTGAACTGGACGCGGGCGTAACCGCAGTCCAGCGCCTTGGACAGCGCGCGCACCACCAGGGTCTTGCCCAGGCCGGGCACGCCCTCGATCAGCACGTGGCCACCGGCGAGCAGGGCGATCAGGATCTGGTCCAGGACCTCGTCCTGGCCGATGAACGCCTTGCCGACCTCGTCGCGTACCGCGGCGGCGCGCTGCGCCAGTTCGGTACCGGTGATCGGTGCGGGCACGTTGGGCTGCGCGGTGGTCATAGCGAGTTTCTCAGTCGGATCAGGGTGGCGATGCGGGAACGGAACGCGGCGTGGTCGCGCGCCAGCGGGGTGGCCAGCGCGTCGCGGATGTCCGCGGGCGCGAGCTTGAAGCGTTCGGCCAGCAGCGCCGCCTGCGGCTCGCCTTCGAGCGCGGCGGCATGCGGGTCGCGCCGGCGCAGGCGCAGCAGGAAGGCCTGGCGCACGGCCGCGTGCAGCAGGTGGCCGTAGCCGTAGCGGTAGGCGTGCTCGCCGCTGGCGACGATGTGCTCCAGCAGCGAGCGGCGCTCGCTGGCCGGCGCCGGCAGCAGCGGGCCGAAGCGCTGCATGCGCAGCCACAGCCACAGCAGCAGCGCCAGCAGCAGCGGCGCCCAGGCCATCCAGCTGCGCAGGAACAGCAGCTTCCACAGCGAGGGCATGTCCGCGGCGTAGATCAGATGGATGGTGCCGGCGCGGTAGTTCGGCGCCAGCAGCTGGCGCACCAGCGCCAGGTGCGGCACGTCGTTGATCGCCTCGGCGTGTTCGTCGCCGGCGGCGTTGACGGCGAAGTCCAGGTCGGCGATCACGTCCACGCTGCCGCGGCCCTGCGGCAGGCGCGCGAACACGTAGCCGGTCTCGTAGGCGCCCCAGGCGTGCAGGGGCGTGGCCGCGCGTTCCATCAGCAGGAAGCGGCGGCCCTGACAGAACTCCACGTGCGAGTCCTGCTTTTCCACGTACATGGCCACGCATTCCACCGGGCGCTGCGGGAAGAACTTCACCCCCAGCGCGCCCAGCAACGGGATCTCGCTGCTGGCGCTGAGTTCGCCCGGCGGCGGCGTGCGCACGATCAGGTGGCCGCCCGCGCCGACGAAGCGCAGCAGCGCCTGCGAGTCGCTGGGCGACAGCGAACGCGGATCGCGCAGCAGCAGCACGGTGTCGCGCGCGCCCAGAACGTGCTCGTCCGGCAGCAGGCGCTGGCGCGTCTTGACCTTGGCGCCGTCCTTGATCAGCGCCAGCTTGAGCACGTACAGCGGATTGCTGGCGGCCTCGCCGCTGCGCGGCAGCTCGATGGTCTCCTCGACCCGCTCGTAGCTGCGCCAGAACCACACGCCGGCGCCGACCAGCAGCAGCACGACCAGGACCGTGGCCAATACGGTGCGCAGGTTCATGCGGCCCACCCGAAGCGTCGGCTCAGCAGCCCCAGCAGCGCGTCGAATTCCTCCAGCGCCGGCAGGCGCTGGGCGTAGGCGGCGTACTGCCAGGTGCGCACGGTGCTGGCGAAGGCCTCGCGGTCCTCGGCCAGCGGCATGCGGCGCGAGGCGCGCAGGCATTCGGCCTCGGTCGCGCCCGGCACCAGCACCACCTGCGCGCGCTCGGCCATGGCCTCGACGCTGGCGCGGTACAGCAGCGCCAGCGCGTCGCGCTGGCGGCCGGCCTGCCACAGCCGGCGCGCGGCGGCGGGCACGTTGTCGGGCAGCGGTTCGGGCGCGGTCGAGGCGGCGCGATGCACCTGCTCGGGCTCGCGCTGCTCGGCGCTCACGCTATTGCGCAGCCAGCGCAGCCAACGCGGCGCGGTCACCAGCAGCAGCGCGGCCAGGGTGCCGACCAGGACCCACAGGCCGTACTTGCCGATCGCGGCGAACACCGCGCCCAGCCAGGCCAGGGCGGGGTTGTCCTGGAATTCCTTGGGCTTCTTGTCCGGGTTGCGCAGCTTCCACTGGGTGACCTTGCGCTTGGGCGTGACGGTCGGGTCCAGGTAGGCCTGCTTGACCGCCTTGTCCAACGAGTCGTGGCTGGCGCGGTCGTCGCCGAACACTTCGTCCAGGGTCGGCGGCGACTGCGCCTGAAGCTTGGCATTGGCCTTCTTCAGGGCCTCGGGATCGGAATCGACCGGCTTGCCGTGTTCGTCCTCGTCGTCGGGCTGCACCGGCGCGCGCAGCGGCGCCGCGCCCGCCACCACCGGGCCGTCGGGCGCGTCGATGGCCGCGCCTTCGTCGTCTGCGGCCATCGCCTCGGCATCGTCTTGCTCGGCCGCATCGGCCGCCATCGTCCCGGCCGACTGCGCCGCCGCCTCCGGCGCCAGGCTTAGGCTCAGGCACAGCGCCAGCAGCAAGGCCGTGGCGCCCGCGCTCAGGCGCGCGCGCAGGCGGCGGAACACGATCTCGATGTCCCAGCCTTCGATCTCGGTGCGGCGGTTGAGGTAGAGGCCGAAGCCGGCGCCGACGTAGAACGGCGCCATCGCCGCCGCGGCCAACCAAACCAAGGCATTGCCGACCAACTGCAGCCAGTTGGCATCGGCCAGCAGCGCCTGCCACACGCCTTGGCCGACTTCGGCGAGATATTCCTTGGGAATGAAGATCGCACTGGCCAGCGCGCCGCCCAGATACAGCGCGACCTCGAAGTGCACGCAGACCAGGGTCAGCAGCGCGGCCACGCCGTACACCGGCGCGCCCAGCGCGGCGCGGCGGCGGCGCGCCTCGGCGCCGCGCCCGCCTTCGAGCAGGTCCACCGGCAAGTACAGCGAGCGCGCCGGGCTCAGGCGGCGCCAGGTCAGGTACGGCAGCCACCAGCGCGCGCCCCAGCTCCACTGCATACGCAAGGTTTCGCGCGTGCCGGGCACGGTGCCGAACACCGCGCGCGACAGCACGTACAGCGGCACGCGGTCGAACACCGGCTTGAGCCACCACATCAGCAGCCCCGCCAGCCACAGCATGTCCAGCGCCCAGGCCGCGGCGTTGAGCAGCACGAACACCGGCAGGGTCAGCAGCAGGTAGGGCTTCCAGATCGCGGCGGCGTGGCGGCGGGTCAGCGCCGAGCCCAGCTCCACCGCCTCCCAGGCGGTGCGCGGGCGCAGCGCGACGGTGATCGACTCGATCTTCATGACTCGATCCGATCCTCGATCGCCACGTCCGGGTTGCGCCCGCCCAGCCACAGCCAGGCGCCGACCAGCAGCCACAGGCCCGCGCCCACGCCGTACTTGATCCAGGCCGGAATGCTCGAGATCGACGACCAGAACGCTTCGACGAACGCCGCGAACACCAGCATGAACAACACGCCCATGCAGATCTTGGCGCCGCGGATGCCGCCGTCGACCAGAGCGTCGATGCGCCGGCGCTGGCCGGGCGCGACCAGGTTCAGACCCATGCGCAGGCCGGCGCCGCCGGCGATCCAGATCGCGTTGAGTTCGGGCGCCGAATGGCCGGCGACGAAACGCCAGAACGGATCGCCGTGGCCCACCGCCTGCAGGTGACCGGCCACGCCGCCGATCATCACCCCGTTGGAGATCAGCACCGCGATCGAACCCAGGCCGAACAGCAGGCCGCTGGCGAAGGTGCGGAAGCCGATGCTGACGTTGTTGTAGATGTAGTAACCGAACATGGTCAGATCGGTTTCGGCGCTGCGGCCCAGTTTCTGCACCGCGCCGTTGGGATCGTACATGCGCTCGAATTCGGCCAGCTGCTCCGGCGGGAACAGCGCGCTGGCCAGCTCCGGCCGCAGCTGGATGGCCACGTAGATCGCGATCAGCGGCAACCAGAACAGCGCCGCGGCCGCGGCCATGCAGCCCGGCTCGGCGCGCACCAGGCGCGGGAAGCCGGCGAACAGGAATTCCAGCGCGCGCCGCCAGCGCGGACGCGGCGCGCGGTAGAGCAGGCCGTGGCCGCGCTGCATGATTTCCTGCAGGCGGTCGGTCACCGCTGGGCTGTAACCGCGCCGGCGCGCCAGCGCCAGCTGCTGGCACAGGCGGCGGTAGCGCGCGGGCATTTCGTGGTCGGCCATGCCGCTCCAGCCGCGGCGGTTGGCGCGCGCCTCGCGCGCGCTGCTACGCGCGTCCAGCCATGCTTCCAGCGCCACCCATTCGGCCTGGTGACGTTCGACGAAGCGTTCCTGGCGTACCGTCGCGGCCTGGCTCATCGGCGCCCCAGCAACCAGTTGGCGATGCCGTACAAGCGCGCCACGCCGGCCGCGCCGTGCTGGCCGGTCAGCGGCTGCGCCAGATCGGCCAATTCGGCCTGGCGCGCGGCGGTCAGCCGCGGCGCGCGTTCGGCGAAGGCGACCATCGCCGCCTGCTCGTGCGGCAGCAGCGGCTCGGGCGGGGCCATGGCCGGCTCCGGCGGCGTGGTCGCGGTGTCGTGACGGCGCACGTCGTGCACCACCAGGGTGCCGGCAACCATGTCGCCCAGACGCCGGCCCCAGGGGTCGGCATAACTGGCGACCAGGCCGAAGGCGTAGCCCACCGGCAGCATGTCCACGGTGCGCAGCAGGTTGCGCAGGAACGAACCCATCCAGCCCACCGGCGCGCCGTTGCTGGCGACCACGCGCAGGCCCAGCGCGCGCTTGCCCGGCGTGCGCCCGTCCCACATCGCCTCGAACGCGACGTGGTAGAACCACAGCAGCAGGAACATGACCACCAGATAGGCGCCCATGCCGCCGTCGCCGAGCAGGCCGAACACCAGGCCGCCGATGAACAGCAGCACCAGGCGGATGCACAGGTCGATGCCCCAGGCCAGCGCGCGCGGCACCGGCCCGGCCGCGGGCAGGCGCAGGGCCACGCCTTCGGGCGTGACCACTTCGCGGTAGGTGTCCAGCATCATGGCGTCGCGGCGCCGGCAGGTGGCGTGGGCCGCGTCGGCAGGCGCGCGGCGGGTGTGCGGTGAAGCTCGTCCATGCGGTATCCGGCCTGTCCCCTGAGGCGACTGTAAACGCGGTGCGGCCCCGGTGCTAGCCGCCCAGCGCGGGCATGCCCAGGTAGCGGTCCTTCAGCCGTACGTAGTGTTGCGCGCTGTATTGCAGTTGTTCGATCTCGCGCTCGCTGAGTTTGCGCACGAAGCGCGCCGGATTGCCGAGCCAGAGTTCGGCCTCGCCCACCGTCTTGCCCGGCGCGATCACCGCGCCCGCGCCGACGAAGCCGTAGCGCTGCACGGTGGCGCCGTCGAGGATCTTGGCGCCCATGCCGATCAGGGCGAAGGCCTCGATGCGGCAGGCGTGGACGATGGCGCCATGGCCGATGGTCACGTCGTGAGCGATCACCGTGGGCAGCCCGCCCGGCTGGGTATACGGGCCTTCGTGGGTGACGTGGACGATGGTGCCGTCCTGGATGTTGGTGCGATCGCCGATCTCGATGGTGTTGACGTCGCCGCGGACCACGCAGCCGGGCCAGATCGACACGTCGTCGCCCAGGCGGACGCGGCCGATCACGGTGGCGGCCGGGTCCACATAGACGCGTTGGCCGAGTTCGGGGTGGTGTTCCAGGTAGGGGCGCAGGCTCATGCGGCGATTGTAAGCCGCCGGCGATGGCGGCCGTGCACGGCTTGGCGCGTTTCCATCCCGTCGCTCGCCCCGTTGTTCGCCCCGTTATCCACACCGTCATTCCGGCGCAAGCCGGAACCCACTTTGACCTTGGGCTTTCCCTGCGAAGGTGGCGCCGCACCCGCGTGCGCACAAGCAAAATGGGTTCCGGCTTGCGCCGGAATGACGGGACATGAGGACGTCGGATACCGCGCTAAGCCTCCCCGCACGCTTCCAACGCAGCACGCGCGGCCCGCCGCACGCGCTCGTCGGCATCCTCGCAGGCCGCCGCCAGCACCCCGCGCCAAGGCGCGGCTTCGCGTTTCCAGTAGCCCAGGCTCAACGCGGCCAGGAAGCGCACCTGCGCATCCGGGTCCGCGGCCACGCGCTGCGCCAGCGCCGGCAGCAGTCGCGCGCCGGCCGCGGCGCCCAGGCCGCGGTCGTCGCAGATCGCCGCCGCGTGCGCGCGCACGAAGGCCTGCGGCGCGGCCAGGCCCAACAGCGCGGTGTCGATCTCGTCCGCGCGCAGGCGGCAATAACTGGTTCCGGGTTTGAGCGTTTCGCGCGCACGTTCGGCCACCGCGACCGGGCCGGACAGTAGCCGCTGCAAGGGCGCGTAGTCGAGCCGGCAGGGGCCGGGGTCGCGGCTGGCGGTATAAGGCGCGCACAAGCCCTCCAGCGCCGGGCCGCGCGGCGAACGCGCCAGTTGCGCGAACAGCCATTCCCGATCGCCGCACAAGGCCAGCGCGCGCGCCGCCCATTCCTGCGCTGGCGGATCGCGATGGCCGGAAAACTGCTTGCGCAAGGCGGCGACGGTGTCGGCATCGGCCAGACCGATGCGCGACAGCAACATCGCGGCGCGCCAGCCTTCGCGCTGCGGCAGTAGCGCGCGCAGCGCCGGCACCGCGGCCGCGCCCAGCGCGCAGAGCGCGTCCTGCGCCTGCTCGGAAGAGAACGCGCCGTCGTAACGATCGACCTGCTCCAGCAAGGCGTCGACACGCTCGGCCACGGGCAAGGCGAGCACGCGCTCGCGTTGCGCGGCGTGAGCGATCTCGTCGGGGAACAGCCGCGCGAAAGCCGCCTCGCCCACGCACTCGCGCAGCCAGTGCGCGGTGTCGGCTTCCTCGTGCAGGAACACCACCCAATCCGGCGCCACGCCGGCCTCGTTGCGCAGCTGCGCCTGCACCTCGCGGCACGCAGCCACCAAAGTCTGCAGCCATTGCCGCTCCAGCGCTTGCCATTGCTCGCGCGCCGCATCTTGCGCTGCACGCTCGACCGCAGTGGCCAGGCCGTCCAAGGCCGCGCTGCGGAAATCGATATCGCTCCACTGCCACTCCGGCGGATTCCAGGCCGCGCTCCACAGCGGCTCGGACGCCTGGTCCAGCGGCCGCTCGCGGCCCAGCGCCTGCAGGCTGTTGGCGGCCAGCGCCGGCCAGCCGATAGTTCCGTCCAATTCGCGGTAGCTGCCGTGCAGCGCCGCCGCCATGTCCGCGACCAGCCGCCGCTGCAGTTCCGCCCAGTCGATCACCGCTCGCTCCCGCCCCGAACCGCTGCGCAGCGTGCCCGATCCCGCACCCGCACGGCCAGCCCGGCGCAACACGGCCGCGCCGCCCCCCGTCGCTGGCCCCGCCGGCCCCGTGCGCGGGTCCGCCGCAGGCGACTACACTGCCGCGTATGGACATCACCGCCGACACCACGCCCAGCGAGCTGGCCGCCACCCGCGAACGTCTGCGCACGGCCTGGCAGGCGCGCAAGCCCGACTACGCCCAGCGCCGCGCCGACCTGCTGCGCCTGCGCGACGCGTTCCGCGCGCGCGTGCCGGCCATGGATGCGGCCATCCAAGCCGACTTCGGCCACCGCTCGCGCCACGAGAACCTGCTGTCGGAGGCCATGATCACCCTGGCCGAAATCGACCACGCCCTGAGCCGCCTGCGCCGCTGGATGCGCCCGCGCCGCGCCGCCGTGGGCTGGCGCTTCTGGCCCGCGCGCGCCGAAATCCGGCCCGAGCCGGTGGGCGTGGTCGGCATCCTCTCGCCGTGGAACTACCCGGTGAACCTGGCCCTGGTGCCGCTGGTCTCGGCCATCGCCGCCGGCAACCACGTCTACCTCAAGCCCTCCGAACACACCCCGCGCACCAGCGCCTACCTGCGCGAACTGCTGGCCGAGGTGTTCCCGGCCGACCGCGTGGCCGTGGCCATGGGCGGGGCCGAGGTGGGCGCGGCGTTTTCCGCGCTGCCCTTCGACCATCTTCTATTCACCGGCTCCACCGCGGTCGGCCGTAAGGTCATGGCCGCCGCCGCGCCCAACCTCACTCCGGTCACCCTGGAGCTGGGCGGCAAGGCGCCGGCCGTGGTCTGCGAGGACTTCCCGATCGAACTGGCGGCCTCGCGCATCGCCAGCGGCAAGTGGTTCAACGCCGGCCAGACCTGCATCGGCGTGGACTACGTGCTGGTCGACGCGACCCGCCGCGACGCCCTGGTGGCCGCGCTGCAGGCACAACTGCTCGCGCGCTACGGCGAACTCGACGCGTCGCAGGACTACACCCGGATCATCAACGACAGCCAGTACGCACGCCTGCGCGGCTACGTCGACGACGCGCGCACGCGCGGCCTGCAGGTCATCGAACCCTTCGCCGTAGACCCGGACACGGCCGCGCGCGAACGCCTGTTCCCGCCGACCCTGGTGATCGAACCCGGCACCGACGCCCAGGTCATGCAGCACGAGATCTTTGGCCCGATCCTGCCGGTACTGTCCTACCGCAACCTGGACGAAGCGATCGCGCGCATCAACGCGCTCGACCGCCCGCTGGCGCTGTACCCCTTCGGCTACGACCGCGAACGCGTCGAACGCATCCTGGCCCAGACCCTGGCCGGCGGCGTCACCGTCAACGACACCCTGCTGCACTTCGGCGCCCACGACCTGCCCTTCGGCGGCATCGGTCCCAGCGGCATCGGCGCCATCCACGGCCGCAACGGCTTCGACACCTTCAGCAAACTGCTGCCGGTGTTCCACCAGCGCCGTTTTGCCGCCAGCGACTGGCTCAAGCCGCCCTACCGCGGCAGGATCGACAAGCTGGTGCGGGCGCTGGTCAAGTAACGGGGCCGGCACAAGGCAAAACCGCGGCGCGCTGGGTACACTCGCGGCATGAAGATCTACAGCTGGAACGTCAACTCGCTCAACGTGCGCATGCCGCACCTGGAAACCTGGCTGGGCCTGCGCGTGCCGGACGTGGTGGCGCTGCAGGAAACCAAGCTGGAAGACCACCGCTTTCCCGACACCGCGCTGTCGGCGCTGGGCTACCGCAGCGTGTTCGTCGGACAGAAGACCTACAACGGCGTGGCCATCCTCTCGCGCGAACCCGCGCGCGAGGTGCAGATCGGCGTGCCGGGCCTGGAGGACGAGCAGAGGCGCGTGATCGCCGCCACCGTCGGCGAGCTGCGCATCGTCAATCTGTACGTGGTCAACGGCCAGGACGTGGGCACCGACAAGTACGCCTACAAGCTGCGCTGGCTCGACGCGGTGCACGCCTGGATCGCGCAGGAGCTGCAGCGCTATCCGCAGATGATCGTGCTGGGCGATTTCAACATCGCCCCCGACGCGCGCGACGTGTACGACCCGGCGGTGTGGAACGAGGACCACATCCTCACCTCCACCGCCGAGCGCGAGGCACTGCAGCGCTTGCAGGCCTTGGGCTTGCACGATGCCTACCGTCTGCATCCGCAGGCCGAGGGCGAGTTCAGCTGGTGGGATTACCGGCAGGCGGCGTTCCGGCGCAACCTGGGACTGCGCATCGACCTGACGCTGATTTCCGATGCGCTGCGCGCGCGCTGCACGGCAGCAGGCATCGATCGGGAGCCGCGGACGTGGGACCGGCCTAGCGATCATGCGCCGGCTTGGGTGGAGTTGGCGGACTGAGTTGAGGCGGCGGCGCGAGCTTGATGGTTCGCGTGCCCTCACCCCAACCCCTCTCCCGCAAGCGGGAGAGGGGCTAAAGCAGCAAGCGGCGTCGAGTGCGTCACCTCTCCCGCTCGCGGGAGAGGGCTAGGGTGAGGGGGTGAGCGCAACGCGCGAATGCTCTTGCTCCTCGCTCGGGCACCGAACTCGCAGTCCCAACAGAAGACCCGGAGGGCGGCGCACAGGAGGTGCGCCGTTTTTCGCTGGCACAGGGATGTGCCATCGAAAAATCCCGGCGCCCACTCCGCTCTCGCAAGGGAGCTCTGGCGTAGCGTTTTTCTTTGGTTACTTTCTTTTGACGCTTATCAAAAGAAAGTGACCCGGCCGCTTGCGGACGGAAGCTGTTGCTGTTGCTTCAACCAGCACACCCAAACACCTTCGCGAGTTCGGAGCGGATCGCGGCTCACGCCGCTCCTACCCCAAGGCGCCAGAGCAGCCCCCCGCCGACCGAGGGCTTGGACGTAGCTGCGGATTCGCGGTCGCAGCTTGCGCAGCTCCTACACGGGGCGTGCGTAGTTATCGTCGCAGGTGAGGATTCGCGGTCGCGGCTTACGCCGCTCCTACCCCAAAGCAGGGGGCTGGAACGAAAAAGCCCGGCGCTGGCCGGGCTTTTTCGTTCGTGGCGATGCGGGTTCAGCGCACGCGCCCGCGCCGGAACAGATTGACGATGCCCAGCAGCACGATCGCGCCGATCAGCGACAACAGCAACCCGGTCAGGCTGAAGTTGCCGTCGTTGATGTCGCCCGCACCCAAGCCGAGCACACCGCCCAGCCAACCGCCGAGGAAGGCGCCGACGATGCCGACGATCACGTTGAGGAAGATGCCCTGTTGACCGTCCGTCCTCATGATCATGCTGGCGATCCAGCCGATGACGCCGCCTACTACCAGCCAAATGATGATGCCGAGCATGTGCTGTCTCCTAATCGATTGCGGGGACGCCCGCCGCGCAGCGGGGCCAGCAAAAGTGTGGGCTCGGCGTCGTGATGGCTGCGTCTGCGCGCGGCGCGCTTCACGCCGCGTAGACGCGTGCGGCTCAGTCGTCGCCGCGCAGCAGTTGCAATAGACGGTCGCGCGGCAACTTGCCGGTTTCGTTGCGCGGCAGCGCATCGACCAGGCGCAGCGGCCGCGGCAGGAACACCGGGTCGATGCTGGCACGCAATGCATGCAGAATTTCCGCCTCATCGCGGCCCGGTGCGACCGCCAGCGCGGCGATGCGCCGTACCGCGCTGTCGTCGGCATCCAGCTGCAGCACCACGCCGTCGCGGACGCCGTCGATGGCCAGCAGCTTGCGGGTGAGATCGCCGAGCGAGGCGCGCTTGCCGGCGATTTCCAGCAGGTCGGCGCTGCGCCCGCGCAGCACGAAGCGGCCGTCGGCGCCGACTTCCATCAGATCGGCCAGCGCCACCGGTTCGGGCAGGTGCGGCGCATGCACCGCGCTGCCGTCGGGCTGCGGACACACGCGCACGCCGGGCAAAGGCGTCCACGCCTGTTCGCATGCGGTGCGGCGGCGCGCGATCACGCAGGTTTCGGTGGAGCCGAACACTTCGCGCACTTCGCAGCCGTAGCGCTGCTCGGCGGCCTGCGCCAGTTCCTGCGCCAGCGGCGCGGTGGCCGAGACGATGCCGGCCAGCGGCGGCAGCGCCACGCCGGATTCGACCAGCGCGCGCAGATGCACCGGCGTGGTCACCAGCAATGGCGGCACCGGCGCGTCGGCCAGCGCGGCGGCCACGTCCTGCGGAAAGAACGGACGTGCCGCATGCACCGACACCGGGCCCAGCAGCGGCAGCAGCACCGACATCTCCATGCCGTACATGTGCTGCGGCGGCACCGTGGCCACCAGCGGCGTTTCGCCTTCGGCGCGCAGCAGGTCGGCCAGCGCGGCCAGGTTCTGCGCGGTGCTGGCGCGGAATGCGCGCCAGGTCTTGGGATTGGGGCGCGGCTGGCCGGTGCTGCCGGAGGTGAAGCCGATCGCGGCCAGCGCGGCGGCGTCCACGGTCAGCCGCGCGCCGTCGGCCTGCGGCAGGACGTGCGGCAGGCGCCAGTAGCGCGGCGGCGGCGGATCGATCGCGTCGTCGCCCAGGCAGTAGGCATCGCCATGCTGGGCCAGCACCTCGCCGACCACCGCCGGCGCGCGCGACGGCGGCAGCAGGGTGGTCTGTCCGCGCAGGGCGGCGGCGCAGAAGGCGACCAGAAAGCGGTAGCGGTCCTCGCACAGATTGACCGCGTGGCCGGACTCGGGCAGCAACGCGGCCAGTGCGCGCACTTCGCGCTCGAAGCGCTGGCGGTCCACGGCCAGGCCGGGCGCGAACGCGAACGCGCGCTCGGGCAGGCCCGCGATCAAAGCGGTGGGCTCCGCGCCCGCCGCACCCGGATGACTATCGACTACTGCTGACATCTGCCCTTCATCGTTCTGCGCCCATCGCCGATGCCGACGAGCGCCGACGGCCGCGGCCGTCGCCCCTGTGCGCTCGCCTTGCGGCGGCATGACCGCGGCCGCAGCCGCGTTCCCCGGGTTTAGCTTACGCTGGCGCGCCGGCCTACGGCCAAACGGCGCGTTCATGTCCCTGTCCCAGCCCGATCCGCACGCCGCCGACGCCCCGCGCTGGAGCTGGCACCCGCAGGCGCCCAGCCGCAGCGCCGAGGCCCTGGCGCGGGCCTGGCTGGCGCAGCAGCTGGGCAGCGACCCGGCCACCTTGCCGCTGGCGCGCGACGAGCGCCAGCGGCCCTACCTGCTGCCGCCGTGGCAGCGCTGGGACTGCAACTGGAGCCACAGCGGCGAGGGCCTGCTGGTGGCGCTGGCCGGCCGCGGCCGGGTCGGCGTGGACCTGGAACGGCTGCGCCCGCGGCCGCGCGCGCTGGAGGTGTCGCAACGCTATTTCACCCCCGCCGAGACCGCCTGGCTGCAGGCCCAGCCCGAGCGCGACCGCGCCTTCCTGCGCCTGTGGTGCGCCAAGGAAGCGGTGCTCAAGGCCCACGGCCACGGCCTGTCCTTCGGCCTGCACCGGCTGCGCTTCGAAGAGCACGGCGGCCGGCTGCGGCTGGTCGACAGCGACCCGGCGCTGGGCGCGCCGGCGGACTGGCAGTTGCAGGAACTGGCGCCGGCGCCGGACTACGTGGGCGCGCTGGCCTGGCGCTCGGGCGCGGTCGGCGCCGCCTAGGGCGCGTCGCGTTGCCCCCTGCAACTCTTGCCCAAGCCCGTCATTCCGGCGAAAGCCGGAACCCATTTTGCGTTTGCCTTTCCCGTGACCGCCGCGCAACGGAGTACGGCGCGCGCCATCGGCGATAATCGCGCCGATGAACGCCCCCGCCCCCCTGCCGCCCGGGCTCCGCCGCGAGCTCGAATCCGGCCTGTCCGCGCTGGCCCTGGACCCCGCCCTTGCCGCGCCGCTGCTCGACTACCTGGCCCTGCTCGCGCGCTGGAACCGCACCTACAACCTCACCGCGGTGCGCGACCCGCAGGAGATGGTGGTCAAGCACCTGCTGGACTCGCTGGCCATGCATCCCTATGTGGATGCGATCGCCCAGGCCGGCGGTGCCCTGGCCGACCTGGGCACCGGCGCCGGCCTGCCCGGCATCCCGCTGGCCATCGTCAAGCCGGGCCTGCGCGTGACCCTGGTGGAGAGCAACGGCAAGAAGGCGCGCTTCATGCGCGAGGCGCTGCGCCAGCTGGGGCTGGGCGAGGCGCGCGTGGCCGAATCGCGGATCGAGGCCTTCGCCGAGCCCGGCGCCTATGACGCCATCACCGCGCGCGCGCTGGCCACGCTGCCGCTGATCCTGGAACTGGGCGGCCACCTGCTCAAGCCCGGCGGCAGCCTGCTGGCGATGAAGGGCGCCTACCCCGCCGACGAGATCGCCGCCCTGCCCGCGGGCTGGCGCCTGCAGGCCTCGCACCCGCTGCGGGTGCCGGGCCTGGACGCCGAGCGCCATCTGGTGGTGGTGGAGCGGGCGCCGGCTTGACCCCCACCCACCCGCACCGGCGCCCGGTCCGCCGCGGCGAACCCCAATCCCGGCCGCAGCGGGCATAATCCCCAGTCCGGCCGGTGCCGTGCGCCGCCGCCTTCTTTTCACAGCCCGATCAGACAGGGGACGAGCCGCATGGCCCGCATCATCGCCGTCGCCAACCAGAAAGGCGGGGTCGGCAAGACCACCACCGCCGTCAACCTGGCCGCGGCGCTCGCGCGCGCGCCCAAGCGCGTGCTGCTGGTCGACCTGGACCCGCAGGGCAACGCCACCATGGGCAGCGGCATCGACAAGCGCTCGATCGAGGACACGATCTGCGACGTGCTGCTGGGCGAAGCCGACGCCGCCTCGATCCTGGTGCGCACGCCGGAAGAGTTCGACCTGCTGCCGGCCAACATCGAGCTGACCGCGGCCGAAATCAGCCTGATGAACGAGAACGGCCGCGAGCAGCGGCTGAAGACCGCGCTGGCGCCGCTGCGCGTCCACTACGACTACATCCTGATCGACTGCCCGCCGGCGCTGTCGCTGCTGACCTTGAACGCGCTGACCGCGGCCGATTCCATCATCGTGCCGATGCAGTGCGAGTACTACGCGCTGGAAGGCATCAGCGCGCTGCTGGACACCATCAACGCGCTCAAGGCCAAACTCAATCCGGAGCTGGAGATCGAAGGCGTGCTGCGCACCATGTTCGACGTGCGCAACAACCTGGCCAACGCGGTCTCGGCCGAGCTCACCCACCACTTCGGCGACCGCGTGTTCCGCACCATCGTGCCGCGCAACGTGCGCCTGGCCGAAGCGCCCAGCCACGGCCAGAGCATCGTCGGCTACGACAAGGCCAGCCGCGGCGGCATCGCCTACCTGGGCCTGGCCGGCGAAGTGCTGCGCCGCCAGCGCGAACGCGACCAGGCGGCCAAGACCGCCGCACGCGACAGCAAGGAGACCGTGGCATGAGCGCGGCCAAGAAGCGCGGCCTGGGCCGCGGACTGGAAGCCCTGCTCGGCCCCAAGGCCGCCGCCGAAGCGCCGGTGCTGGAAGCCACCGAGCACGACGTCATGCGCACCCTGCCGGTGGACGCGCTGACCGCCGGCAAGTACCAGCCGCGCAAGACCTGGGACCACGACAAGCTGGCCGAGCTGGCCGAGTCGATCAAGGCCCAGGGCGTGATCCAGCCCATCGTGGTGCGCGACATCGGCGGCAAGCGCTACGAGATCATCGCCGGCGAGCGCCGCTGGCGCGCGACCCAGCTGGCCGGGCTGACCGAGATCCCGGTGGTGATCCGCGAAGTCGACGACCGCACCGTGGTTGCGATGGCGCTGATCGAGAACATCCAGCGCGAAGACCTCAACCCGCTGGAAGAAGCGCAGGCGCTGCAGCGCCTGATCGACGAATTCGACCTCACCCACGCCCAGGCCGCCGAGGCCGTGGGCCGTTCGCGCGCGGCGGTGTCCAACCTGCTGCGCCTGCTGGAACTGCCGGCCGAGATCCGCGTGCTGGTGGAAACCCGCGCGCTGGAAATGGGCCACGCCCGCGCCCTGCTGACCCTGGCGCCGCAGGCCGCCATCGCCCTGGCCCGTCAGGCCGCCGAGCTGGGCTGGTCGGTGCGCGACGTCGAGCACCGCGTGCAGCAGCTGGCCGCGGGCAAGGTGCCCACCGGCAACGGCAAGCCCAAGCCGGCCAAGGCCAAGCCGCAGGCCGACATCGCCACCCTGGAACGCGAGCTGTCCGAATCGCTGAACACCCAGGTCAACGTGCTGCACGGCCGCGGCGGCAAGGGCCGCCTGGTCATTCACTACAGCGACCTGGACTCGTTGGAAGGCGTGTTGGAAAAACTGCGCGGCCGCAGCGAAGGCTGAGCCGCCGCGCGCGCCGATTCGTGTCATGCTGGCCCGGCATGCTGGCCCGGCCGCGTGCACAGGGGGACACATGGACGCGCATGCCGCCGCACCCGACGGTGCCGGCCACGATGCTACGACCGCCGCCGCTGGCCGCGCCGCCGTGCACTGGCGCGGCCGCCCCCGATGCCCTCCGTCCGTGCCGCCGCGCCCGCGCCGCGGCTAGACTGGTCCGGCGCCACGGCCCGCACAACGCAACACCCCACCACCGAAGGAGATGCATATGAAACGGACAGCCCTCGCGGCCCTGCTGCTGGCACCGTCCCTGGCCTCGGCCCAGGCCGGCGCGACCTGCCCCGCGCTCAACGACGCCGACCTGGCGTGGACCCAGCGCAACGGCGACGACTACACCCTGTGCTACCTGGAACTGCCCTCGGCCATCGCCACCGGCAAGGGCCTGGGCGTGTACCTGGGCGCGCGCAGCTTCAAGCCGGACAAGAAGGCCCGCGCCGAGAAAGGCACGGTCGGCACCCAGGTCGTGACCTGGTACAAGAAGGCCACCGTCAACGACGCCCGCCCCTACTCGCGCGAGACCACCATCGTGCTGCCGGGCGAAAAGCCCAAGAGCAAGGTGCGCGTGTACGTGTGGATCGACGCGGCCACCCAGAGCCAGCTCGACGAAGCCTTCGCCCTGGCCAAGAAGCTCTCGGTCAAGTGACGCCTGCCGGTGCGGCGGGCCCCGGCACGGCCGGGGCCGCTGCGCCGCGCAAGGCCGGCGGGTCGGCCGGCAAACGCAAGAGATAACGCGATTCCTACGTACGTTCGCAGACAATAGCGCGCCGGCTTGCGGCCGCCCCCTCCGAACCCACGCCACCGCCCCATGACCATCCTCGTCACCGGCGCCGCCGGTTTCATCGGCAGCTACGTCTGCCGCGCGCTGCAGCGGCGCGGACAGGCCGTGATCGGCCTGGACAACTACAACGACTACTACGACCCGCAGATCAAGCGCGACCGCGTGCGCGCGCTGTGCCCGGACACCGACATCCGCGCCCTGGACCTAGGCGACCGCGACGGCCTGGCCGCGCTGTTCGACGAGGCCGCGCCGACCCGGGTGATCCACCTGGCCGCGCAGGCCGGCGTGCGCTACTCGCTGACCCATCCGCACGCCTACGTCGACAGCAACCTGGCCGGCTTCGTCAACCTGCTGGAACTGTGCCGCCATCGCGGCGTGCAGCATCTGGCCTATGCCAGCTCGTCCTCGGTCTACGGCGATTCGGCGGTACCGCCGTTCTCCGAAGACCAGCGCATCGACAAACCGCGTTCGCTCTACGCCGCCACCAAGGCCGCCAACGAGCTGATGGCGCACACCTATGCCCACCTCTACGGCCTGCGCGCGACCGGCCTGCGCTTCTTCACCGTCTACGGCCCCTGGGGCCGGCCGGACATGGCTCCGCTGCTGTTCTCGCGCGCGGTGCTGGCCGGGCGCCCGATCGAGGTGTTCAACCACGGCCGCATGCGCCGCGACTTCACCTTCGTCGACGACATCGTCGCCGGCGTGCTGGGCGCGCTGGACCACCCGCCTCAGGACGATCCGCCGCACCGGGTGTTCAACCTGGGCAACCACACCCCGGTCGAGCTGGAGCGCTTCATCGCCGTGATCGAGGCCGCCGCCGGCCGCCCGGCGCAGAAGGTCTACAAGCCCATGCAGCCCGGCGACATGATCGAGACCATGGCCGACACCGCGCGCGCCAAGGCCGCCTTCGGCTTCGAGCCGGCCACCTCCATCGACACCGGGCTGCCGCAGGTGGTGGCGTGGTGCCGGGAGTATTTCGGCGACAATGCCTGACCCGGCGCGCGCGCGGCCGGCCACGCGCCGCGCGCAGGGACGGCGGCGCGCGACCGTTGCGGCCGCCGTCGGCGCCGCGCACAGCACTCCTGCGAGCTAGTCCATGACCGACACCCCCCATCTTTCCGTCGTCGTCCCGGTGTTCAACGAACAGGACAACGTCGCACCGCTGGTCCACGAGATCGTCGCCGCCCTGCGCGGGCGCGCGCCCGAGGACGGCGGCGACTTCGAGATCGTCTACGTCGACGACCGTTCGCGCGACGGCACCCTGGACGCGCTGCAGGCGCTGAAGGCGCAGGTGCCCGAACTGCGCGTGGTCCGCCACCTCAGCCAGAGCGGGCAGAGCACCGCGGTGCGCAATGGGGTCAAGGCCGCGCGCGGCCAATGGATCGCGACCCTGGACGGCGACGGCCAGAACGACCCGGCCGACATCCCCAAGCTGCTGGCTAAACGCGCCGAATCGGCGCCCGAGGTCAAGCTGTTCGCCGGCTGGCGCGTCAACCGCCAGGACTCGGGCAGCAAGCGCTGGGCATCCAAATGGGCCAACGCGATCCGCAGCCGCATGCTGCGCGACGACACCCCCGACACCGGCTGCGGCATCAAACTGTTCGAACGCGCGGCCTTCCTGGAACTGCCGCACTTCGACCACATGCACCGCTACCTGCCCGCGCTGATGCAACGCGCCGGCTGGAAGACGGTGAGCGTGCCGGTCAACCACCGCGCGCGTTCGGCCGGCGTGTCCAAGTACAACAATCTCAACCGCGCCCTGGTCGGCATCAGCGACCTGCGCGGCGTGGCCTGGCTGATCAAGCGCGGCAAGGTCACCGCCACCGAAGAGGTCTGAGCCGCATGGACTTCATGAATTCGCCGATCGAGTGGCTGGCCTGGACAGGCCTGCACATGTCGCCGTGGAAGCTGATCGGCCTGACCGGCGCGCTGATGTTCGGCGGCCGCTGGCTGGTCCAGTTCATCGCCAGCAAGCGCCACGGCAAGCCGGTGATTCCGCGCGCGTTCTGGTACATGAGCCTGATCGGCAGCGCCATGACCCTGAGCTACTTCGTGTTCTCGCAGAAGCAGGACTCGGTGGGCGTGATCCAGAACCTGTTCCCGGCCTTCACCGCCGCCTACAGCCTGTACCTGGACATCAAGCACCGCGGCTGGCGCCGCGACCGCGCCGGGCACTAGCCCACAAGGCGACGGCGGGCGCTCACTCGTAGTGCTCGATGCTCTCGGGCACCACCACCCAGCCGTGGCGCCGCACCTCGTACACCGAGACGGTGGGCGCCGGGAAGGTCGGGTCGGCGAAGGCGCCCACCGCGACCACCAGCGCGTCGGGGAAGGCCTCGGGCTCCCAGTACACGATGGAGCTGCAGTTCGGGCAGAAGTGGAAGGTGGCCAGGGTGCCGCTGTCGCCGCGGCGCTGGAAACGGCTGGACTGGCCCTCGAGCAGTCGGGTGCGCTCGCGCGGATAGCGGGCTTGCACCGCGAACACGCTGCCGGTGCGGCGCTGGCACTCCAGGCAGTGGCAGATCGAGATCCGGGTGGGCTCGCCCTCGCAGGCCAGGCGCAGCTGGCCGCAGGAGCAGGTCGCCAGGCGAGGGTTCATGGTCGTTCGCCCCGTTCAGGTAGTCGCTATGGGCCCCAGCATACCCCGCGCCCGGCCCGCCTGGACCCAAGTGCTTGTCCCGGCTGGAATTTGCCGCCATAATACGCGGCTCGCTGTGCCGGCCCGCCCCTGTGGCGTGCCCGCGCGGTACCGGAAGCGCGATTCCGGACCGTCCGACGGCGGGGTTTCCAACCCGTATCGCGCGCTGTCCGCGGAGTTCCGCGCCGACGGCGGGGCCGCCGCCTCCCTGGCTAAGGGAAGCTCCTACCTTTATCGAGGTGCGCAATGTCCCGCGTATGCCAAGTAACGGGCAAGCGAACGACGACCGGCAACAACGTCTCGCATGCCATGAACAAGACCCGCCGCCGTTTCATGCCCAACCTGCACGAGCGCCGCTTCTGGGTCGCCAGTGAAAACCGTTGGGTGAAGCTGCGTGTTTCCGCCAACGCCCTGCGCACCATCGACAAGAACGGCATCGACGCCGTCCTGGCCGATCTCCGCGCTCGCGGCGAAAAGATCTGAGGACCTGAACCATGGCTTCCAAGCGCGACAAGATCCGCCTGATCTCTTCGGCCAACACCGGTCACTTCTACACGACCGACAAGAACAAGAAGAACACCCCGAACAAGATGGAGATCAAGAAGTTCGATCCCGTCGTTCGTAAGCACGTGATCTATAAGGAAGGCAAGATCAAGTGACCTTTCGGCCCGTTCGCGCCTGGCGCGAACGGCTTTGCCGAAAGGTCATTCCCGCGAAAGCGGGAATCCAGCCCTCGCGAAAACCCGCCCACAAGGCGGGTTTTTCGTTTTCCGGGCCGGCAACGTTTGGCAACCGCGCCCCTCCCCTCTGTAGGAGCTGCGCAAGCTGCGACCGCGAATCCGCAACTACGTCGCAACCTGGTTCTCTCCGCTTCCGCTTCCGCCTTTGCCTGTCTTCCCCCTTTGAAAAAGGGGGGATTGAGGGGGATTTGCTCTTACCTCCAAGCAACAGCAACAGCTTCCGTCCGCAAGCGGCCGGGTCACTTTCTTTTGATAAGCGTCAAAAGAAAGTCACCAAAGAAAAACGCTGTCCTTGGACAGAGCCCCCCTGCGAGATCGATGCGTGCGCGGGGATTTTCCGATCGGGCCTCTTGCCCGAGCGGAAAACGGCGCACGTCCTGTGCGCCGCCCCCCGCCTTCGCGGGGGCAGGCTCTTCGGGTCTTCTGTTTGCGCGGCGAGTTCGGTGCCCGATCAAGAGCATTCGCGCTGCGCGCTCACCCCCTCACCCTAGCCCTCTCCCGCAAGCGGGAGAGGGGACAGGGCCGCCGCTGTTGCTTTAGCCCCTCTCCCGTTCACGGGAGAGGGGTTGGGGTGAGGGCGCGCGAACCCCCAAGCACCGACGCCAGCAACCCTACGACCTTAGTCGCCCCCTCCCCTCGCCCACCACCCCGTACACTCGACGCCACCCCCAGCGGAGCGAGCATCACGGTGATCCCGGGCTGGATACTGCTGCTGGTATCGGCCGGCTACGTAGGCCTGCTGTTCGCCGTGGCCTACTACGGCGACCAGCGCACCGCGCGTACGCCCAAGCTGCGCTGGCTGCGCCCGGCGGTGTATTCGCTGGCGCTGGCCGTCTACTGCTCCTCCTGGACCTTCTACGGCGCCGTCGGCACCGCCGCGCGCACCGGCCTGGGCTTCCTGCCGATCTACCTGGGCCCGCTGCTGATGCTGGCCTTCGGCTGGCGCATCCTCGAGCGCCTGGTGCTGATTTCCGGCGAGCACCGCATCGTTTCCATCGCCGACTTCCTGTCCTCGCGCTACGGCCGCGCGCCGGGCCTGGCCGCGCTGGTCGCGGCGGTGGCGCTGACCGCCGCGGTGCCCTACGTGGCGCTGCAGTTCAAGGCCGTGGCGATGAGCGTGGAAGTGCTGGCCGGCGTGCCCGCCGACGCCGACCTGATCGCCGACCCCGCGCTCTACGTCGCCCTGCTGCTGGCGGTGTTCGCGATCCTGTTCGGCACCCGTCAGATCGACGCCACCGAGCACCACCACGGCATGGTCCTGGCCGTGGCGCTGGAATCGCTGGTCAAGCTGGTGGCCTTCGTCGCCATCGGCGTGTTCGCGCTGATCCACCTGCCCGGCGACGGCGCACTGGCCGCGCGCATCGGCCAGGCCGCGCGCGTGGTCACCGCACCGGGCCTGCCGGCCGGTTTCGCCGCGCAGACCCTGCTGGCTTTCGCCGCGATCATCTGCCTGCCGCGCCAGTTCCACGTGGCCGTGGTCGAATGCCAGGACCCCAACGACCTGCGCCCGGCGCGCTGGCTGTTCGGCGGCTACCTGGCGCTGATCAGCCTGCTGGTGGTGCCCATCACCCTCACCGGCCAGGCGGTGCTGTCGGGCACCACGGTCTCGCCCGACACCTACGTACTCGCCCTGCCGCTGGCGCTGGACCAGCAGACCCTGGCGCTGATGGTCTATATCGGCGGTTTCTCCGCCGCCACCGGCATGGTGATCGTCGCCAGCGTGGCCCTGGCCACCATGGTCAGCAACGACCTGATCGTGCCCGCGCTGCTGCGCAGCGGCGCGCTGCACGAGAGCCAGGGCATCGACCGCCAGGTGCTGTGGGTGCGGCGCGCGACCATCCTGGTGCTGGCGATGATGGCCTACGCCTACCACCGCGCCTCGGCCGGCGCCGACAGCCTGGCCCAGCACGGCCTGCTCGCGTTCGCGGCGGTGGCGCAGTTCGCGCCGGCGCTGATCGGCGGCCTGTACTGGCGCGGCGCCAGCCGTTCCGGCGCGTTCGCCGGCGTGCTCGCCGGCGCCGCGTTGTGGCTGTACACCCTGCTGCTGCCGGCGCTGGCGCGCGTGGGCTGGCTGGACACCGGCTGGATCGAGCACGGCCCGCTGGGTGTGTCCTGGCTGCGGCCCGAGCAGCTGTTCGGCCTGTCCGGCTGGGACGCGCTGACCCACGGCACGTTCTGGTCGCTGCTGTTCAACGTCGGTGCGTTCCTGTTCGTCTCGGTGCGCCAGCGCCCGCGCCTGCACGACCAGCTGCGCGCAGCGACGTATCTGGATCCCTATGTGCAGCGCCCCGCGCTCGGCCCGGGCGGCTGGGCCGGCAGCGTGCGCGGCGGCGAACTGCTGACCCTGGCCGAACGCATCGTCGGCGAGCGCCACGCACGCCGCGCCTTCGAGGAATACGCACAGGCGCAAGGCCGCCCCTGGCTGCCCGACCAACCCGCCGACCGCGCGCTCGCGCAGTTCACCGAACGCCTGCTGGCCGCGGCGATCGGCGCGGCCTCCGCGCGCCTGACCCTGACCACCGCGCTGCGCGGTTCGGGTATGGAGCTGGGCGAAGTGGTCGCGCTGCTGGACGAGGCCAACCAGGAACTGCGCTTCAATCGCCAGGTGCTGTCGACCACGCTGGAGAACATCAGTCAGGGCGTGAGCGTGGTCGACCGCGACATGCGCCTGGTCGCCTGGAACCGCCGTTATCAGGAACTGTTCGACTACCCCGACGGCATGCTTTACGTCGGCCGCCCGGTCAGCGACCTGATCCGCTGGAACGCCGAGCGCGGCGAGCTGGGCGCCGGAGACACCGACGCGCAGGTGCGGCGCCGGCTCGCGCATCTGCGCGCGGGCGCGGTGCACGTGTTCGAGCGCGTGCGCGCCAACGGCCAGGTCATCGAAATGGTGGGCCAGCCGTTGCTGGGCGGCGGCTACGTCACCAGCTACAGCGACGTCACCGATTACAAGCGCGCCGAGCAGGCGCTGCGCGAGGCCAACGAAACCCTGGAGCAGCGCGTCGAACAGCGCACCCAGGAAGCCGAGGCCGCGCAGCAGTCCAAGACGCGCTTTTTGGCCGCGGTCAGCCACGACGTGCTGCAGCCGCTCAACGCCGCGCGCCTGTTCACCACCGCCTTGCGCGAAACCACCGACGCCGACGAACAGGCGCGCCTGGCCGAGCGTGTCGACGCGTCCTTGCGCGCGGCCGAGGATCTGCTCGACGGCCTGCTCGACATCTCGCGCCTGGACGCCGGCGCGCTGCAGCCCGAACCCAGCGATTTCGATGCCGCCGAACTGCTGCGCGAGCTGGCCGCGCAGTACGCGCCCGGCGCCGCCGGCCGCGGCCTGCAACTGCGCGTGCGCGCGCCGGAACACGCGCTGCCCGTGCGCAGCGATCGCCGCCTGCTGCGCCGCGCACTGCAGAACTTCATCGCCAACGCCCTGCGCTACACCCGCGAAGGCGGCGTGCTGATGGCCGCGCGCGAACGCGCTGGCCGCGTGGAACTGCAGGTCTGGGACACCGGCCCCGGCATCCCCGAGCACCACCTGGAACAGATCTTCGACGAGTTCCGCCGCTTCGATCAGCCCGGCGTGGGCGGCGAACGCGGCCTGGGCCTGGGCCTGTCGATCTGCCAGCGCATCGCCCGCACCCTGGACCATCCGCTGCGCGTGCGCTCGCAAGTGGGCCGCGGCAGCGTGTTCTCGATCAGCGTGCCCTGCGGCCGCACCCCGCGCGTGCGCAGCGCCGCGCCGGTCATGGCCGACTCGCTGTCCGGCCTGCGCGTGCTGTGCGTGGACAACGACCTGGAAATCCTGGATGGCATGCGCACCCTGCTCAGCCGATGGCAGGCCACCGCCCTGGTCGCGGCCACCGTCGACGAGGCTCTAGCCCTGGTCGATCAGCAGCCCGACGTGGCCCTGGTCGACTTCCACCTGCACGACCGTCTGGACGGCCTGGGCGTGGTCGACGCGCTGCGCTCGCGCGCCGGCCGCGCGTTGCCGGCGGCGCTGCTGACCGGCGACGGCAGCGACGCGCTCAAACTGGCCGCGCGCGAACGCGGCTGCCGCGTGCTGACCAAGCCGATCAAGCCGGCGTCGCTGCGCGCGTATCTGGCTGCGCAGCGGCAGGCGGCGCAAAGCTGAGTTTCAGCGCGGCGCGGCCGACCCGGTTTCGGCGTAGCGCTTGAGCGCGGCGAGCGCGACTTCCCAGTAGTAATTCAGGTGGCCGTACACGGCGTAGTTGCCCAGGTTGCGCAACTCCAGGTCCAGACGCGTGCCCGCGTCGGCCGGACGCAGCGCGAAGCGCTGCAGCACATGGTGTTCGGGCCGGTCCGGCAGCACGCGCCGCGACAGCGAATTCCAATGGCTGTACTCGAGCAGCCGCTCGGGCTCGAACACGTGCACCGTGCCGCGGTTTTCGAAGCGCAGGCGCCCATGCAACACCCCGCGCGACACCACCGCACCGCCCGGCGTCCAGTCGACCTCCACCGTCAACGGCTCGTCCGACATCCACAGCGGCATGCGCAGCGGGTCGGTCAGCGCGCGCCACACGGTTGCGGGCGAGGCTTCGATCTCGGTCGATTTCGCGATTCGGTCGGGGTAGCCCATATCCGCCCCACCGTTCATGCAGCCGATCGCGGGCAGAAGGAGAACATCAACCCTCCGTCCAGGTCACCGCGACCCCGGCAGGCGTGATCGACAGCGTTAGACCTAAAGGAAAAGCCGAGCCGTCGCCCCGCTGCAGATCCAGTTCGGTCAATTTGGGACTCTCGGATCTGGTCTCGAATTGGTGCTGCGCGAACGCCGCGACCATGTTGTCGGCATCGGCCTTGGACCAGCGCTCCGAAACGGCGGCGAACAGTCGTCGCAACGCGATGCGAACCTCAGGTCGTTTGCCCGGGGGATAATTCAGCCGGATCGTCGTACCCAGGTCCGCGCAGCCGCCATGACTCAGGCTCAGGACGCTGCCGTCGGCGTTGCGCCAGGATACGGCGTGTCCTTGCTCACCGATACGACCGCCCGGACGGCGCGCAGCTGCCTCGGCAATACGCTTGATCTGATTGGCTTGATCGAAACTGCACTCGAATGTCTCGGCATGCGACAAGCCGCTGACGCTTACGAGCAGCCAGGCCAGGACCACAATGATGCGCTGCCTCATAGTTGTTTCCCCGCACGTGGCCGACCATGACCCTGACGATAGCGTACGCCACCGCTCCCATGGATGGTGCGCCCTCTATCGCCGCGATAGGCGCACTGCGGTGCGCTACTTGGCCGCACCCGCGGCGGTCACGCGCCACACCGCGTTACCCACATCGTCGGCCACCAGCAGCGCGCCATCGCGCGCGATCGACACGCCTACCGGGCGGCCACGCGCGTCGCCCTGGGCGTCGAGGAAGCCGGTCAGCACGTCGCTCATCGGGCCGGCCGGGCGGCCGTCGCGGAACGGTACGAACACCACCTTGTAGCCGGCCAGCGGTTTGCGGTTCCAGGAACCGTGCAGGCCGACGAAGGCGCCGTCGGCGTAGGGCGCGCCTAAGCGCTGATTACCGGCGAAGCTCAGGCCCAGCGATGCCACGTGCGCGCCCAGGGCGTAGTCGGGCACTCGCGCGCGCGCGACCAGGTCGGGGCGCTGCGGTTGCACGCGGCTATCGACGTGCTGGCCCCAATAGCTGTAAGGCCAGCCGTAGAACGCGCCGGCCTCGACCTGGGTCAGATAGTCCGGTGCCAGGTCGCTGCCCAGTTCGTCGCGCTCGTTGACCACCGCCCACAGCGTGCCGCTGCTCGGCTCCCAGGCCAGGCCGACGGGATTGCGCAGGCCATGGGCGTAGACGCGGCGCGTGCCCGTCGCGGGGTCGATCTCCAGCACCGCGGCGCGGTCGGTCTCGGCCGGCAGCCCGTTTTCGGCGATGTTGCTGTTCGATCCCACGCCTACGTACAGGCGCGCACCGTCGGCGGAGGCGACCAGGCTTTTGGTCCAGTGATGATTGAGCTGGCCTTCGCCGCCCGGCAGATCGGCTACCTTCTGCGGCGCGGCGCCCGCGCGTTGTTGACCGTCGGCGTAGGGCAGTTTCACCAGCGCATCGGCATTGGCGATGTAGAGCGTATCGCCTACCAGCACCATGCCGAACGGCGAGGTCAGACCTTGCGCGAACACGCCGCGCACCTCGGCCACGCCGTCGCCATCGGCGTCGCGCAACAGGCTGATGCGGTCGGCGCTGGGCACGCCGGAACCGGCGCGCTTCATCACCGCGCCCATCACCTTGCCCTTGAGTCCGCCGATGCCGCGCTTGCCCGCCGGCGCGTTGCTCTCGGCCACCAGCACGTCGCCGTTGGGCAGCACGTACAGCCAGCGCGGATGGTCTAGGCCGGTCGCGAACGCCTGCACGGCTAAGCCTTGCGCCGCCGTCGGCGTTAGGCCGGCAGGCCAGCCCTTGGCCGGGGCGATATCGAGCGTGGGGATCGCGGAGGGATTGGGCGCCGCGATCACCGGACGCGAGCCGGTGTCCTCGCCCGCGACGAGTTTGGCCCGTCCGCCGCAGCCGATGAGCGCGGCGACCGCGCCGGCGCCGAGCAACGCCACCACGGCGACGATCGCGACCGTGCGCCTGCGTTTACCGTTCATGCGGCCGGTATACCGCAGCGCCCGTGCAACGCGTGCGAGGGCGGCGTGATGCCGTTGTGAGTTACTCGCTTTCTTCCGGCGGCGGCACGATCGCGCCCGGGTCCAGCGCCAGACGGCCCGCGATCAGCACCGCCTGGGTGCGGTTGTTCGCGCCCAGCTTGCGCAGGATCGCGGTCACGTGCGCCTTGACTGTGGCTTCGGACACGCCCAGCTCGTAACCGATCTGCTTGTTGAGCAGACCCGCGCCCAACATCTGCAGCACGCGGAACTGCTGCGGGGTGAGCTCGCGCAGGCGCTGCGCGGCATCGTGCTCGTCGGCGGCAGCCGCCGGTGCCGACAACGCGGCCGCCGGCGCCCAACGGTCGCCGTCGAGCACACTGGTCAGCGCTTCGCCCAACGTGGCCGCATCGGCGGATTTGGGGATGAAGCCCACCGCGCCATGATCCAGCGCGCGCCGCATCACCGCTGGTTCTTCGCGCGCGGACACCACCACGATGGGCAGTTGCGGGTGCAGCGCGCGCAGGTGCACCAGCGCGCTGAAGCCCTGCGCGCCGGGCATATTGAGGTCCAGCAACAGCAGGTCGGCATCGGACTCGGCTTCTACCAGCGCATACAGCGCATCCACGCTGTCGGCCTCGCGCAGCTCCGCATCGGGCAGCACCCGCGCCACCGCGCCGCGCAGCGCCTCGCGGAACAGGGGGTGATCGTCGGCGATCAGCAGGGTCGGCATGGGGGGCTCCTACGGGCGGGCGCGGCGTTGTCCGATAGCGGCTTCATCGCGGAACGGCCCGGAATGAAGGCATTCCGCTCGCGGCCGCCCCAGCCTCACTTGCCCAGCCGCTCGTTGACCAGGTTCTCCACCACCGACGGGTCGGCCAGGGTGCTGGTATCGCCCAGTTGGTCCGGTGCGTTCTCGGCGATCTTGCGCAGGATGCGGCGCATGATCTTGCCCGATCGCGTCTTCGGCAGACCCGGCGCCCATTGCAGGTGGTCGGGCGTGGCGATGGGACCGATTTCCTTGCGCACCCAGGCCACCAGTTCCTTGCGCAGCTCCTCGCTGGGCGATTCGCCGGCGATCAGGGTCACGTAGGCGTAGATGCCCTGGCCCTTGAGGTCGTGCGGGAAGCCGACCACCGCGGCCTCGGCCACCTTAGGGTGCAACACCAGCGCGCTCTCGACTTCGGCCGTGCCGATGCGGTGGCCGCTGACGTTGATGACGTCGTCGACGCGGCCGGTGATCCAGTAGTAGCCGTCGGCGTCGCGGCGGCAGCCGTCGCCGGTGAAGTAGCTGCCCGGGTAGGTCTTGAAGTAGGTCTCGATGAAGCGGTTGTGGTCGCCGTAGACCGTGCGCATCTGCCCGGGCCAGGAATCCAGCAGCACCAGGTTGCCTTCGGCCGCGCCTTCCAGCGCCGCGCCGTTGGCGTCCACCAGTGCCGGCTGCACGCCGAAGAAGGGCTTGGTCGCCGAGCCGGGCTTGAGGTCGATCGCGCCGGCCAGCGGCGTGATCAGGATGCCGCCGGTCTCGGTCTGCCACCAGGTATCGACGATGGGACAGCGTGCGTCGCCGACCACGTCGTAGTACCACCGCCAGGCTTCGGGGTTGATCGGCTCGCCCACCGTGCCCAGCAGACGCAGCGAACGCCGCGAAGTGCGCGTCACCGGCTCGTCGCCCTCGCGCATCAGCGCGCGGATCGCGGTGGGCGCGGTGTAGAAGATGGTGACCTGGTGTCGGTCGATCACTTCCCAGAAGCGCGACATGTTGGGATAGTTGGGCACGCCCTCGAACACCAGCGCGGTCGCGCCGTTGACCAGCGGGCCGTAGACGATGTAGCTGTGGCCGGTGACCCAACCCACGTCGGCGGTGCACCAGTAGACGTCATCCTCGCGCAGGTCGAACACGGTCTCGTGGGTGTAGCTGGCATAGACCAGATAGCCGCCGGTGGTGTGCAGCACGCCCTTGGGCTTGCCGGTGCTGCCGGAGGTGTAAAGGATGAACAGCGGGTCTTCCGCGTTCATGCGCTCGGGCTCGCAGGTGTCGGGCTGGCCTTCCACCACGGCCTCGTACCAGCGGTCACGCGGCATCTGCATGTCCACCGCGGCGCCGGTATGACGCACCACCAGCACGGTTTCCACCGAGTTGGTGCCCGGCAGCTTGAGCGCGGCGTCGACGTTGGCCTTGAGCGGAATCTTCTTGCCGCCGCGCAGGCCCTCGTCGGCCGTGATGATGAGCTTGCTGGCGCAGTCGGCCACGCGGTCGGCGATGGAGTTGGGGGCGAAACCGCCGAACACCACCGAGTGGATCGCGCCGACGCGCGCGCAGGCCAGCATGGCCACCACCGCCTCGGGAATCATCGGCAGGTAGATGGTGATGCGGTCGCCCTTGCGCACGCCCAGCGCGCGCAGCGCATTGGCCAGCCGGCACACGCGCGCGTGCAGTTCGCGGTAGGTCACGTGCTCGGCCGGCAGCGCGGGATCGTCGTGCTCGAACAGCAACGCGGTCTTGTCGCCGCGCGTGGCCAGATGCCGATCCAGGCAGTTGACGCTGGCGTTGAGTTCGCCGTCCTCGTACCAGCGGATGCGGAAATCCTCGAGCTGGTAGCTCACGTTCTTGATCCGGGTCGGCTTGCGGTACCAGTCCAGGCGCTCGGCCACCCGGCCCCAGAACGCCTCGGGCTGCTGCACCGATTCGGCGTACAGGCGCTCGTAATCCGCACGCGCGACCCGGGCCTGGGCGGCGAAGTCCTCGGCGACGGGATAGACGGTGGCGGGTGCGTTCATCGGCGGCTCCGGAGCAAGGCGTAGAGGGTTGGCGCGCGCGTCGCGCGCGCGAAAGCCGAAGTGTGCCGCATCCGCCGCCCGGGCCGTCGTGATGGCGGTTTAGACCATGGTCGTAAGCGCGGTCTGAATGGGTGCTTTTACGACCATAGGCGTATGGCCCCGCCCCATCCCGGCGCGCAGGCTGCCCACAGCCGCGCCGCCCGCGCGGCATTCCTCGGGAGGGAATCATGAATTTCATTAGCGTGCGCACGCGCACCGCAGCGCCGGCGGGGAGTCCGGCCCGGCGGCGTCCCCTGGCCGCGGCCGTACTGGTCGCGCTGGCGCTGCCCGGCCTGGCCTATGGCCAGACGGCGAAGGAAAAAGAGCTGGAGGCGCGCGTCGCCCAGCTGGAAGCCATGGTCCAGCAACTGGTGGCGCAGCAACAGCAGCAGCAAAGCCAGATCGCCGAGGTCAAGACCGCGCAAGTCGCTGCGCCCGCCGCTGCGCCGGTGGCCGCGGCCGGCAAGCCCGGCATCCAGTCCACCCCGATCACGCCCGGCGCCAACCCCGGCACCCGCTTCAGCTACGGCGGCTTCATCAAGCTCGACGGTTCGGTCACCCGCACCAACGACGGCGACATCGCCGACGGTTCCGTCGGCCGCCTGTTCTACGTGCCCAAGGCCATCCCCGTGGGCGGCGGCGGCAGCAAGGAAGGCGGCACCGACACCGACATGGGCGCGAACTTCTCGCGCTTCTGGTTCGCCGCCGACACCGACCTGGACAGCGGCGACAAGCTCAAGGCCTACCTGGAATTCGACCTGTTCGGCGGCGGCAGCACCGCTTTCACCGGCAACGAGATCGCCACCAACACCTACGCCCTCACCCTGCGCCAGGCCTACGTGACCTGGAACAACTGGCTGGCCGGCCAGGCCTGGTCGAACTTCCAGGACACCGCGGCGCTGCCGGACACGGTCGACTTCCTCGGCCCCACCGAGGGCACGGTGTTCGTACGCCAGGCGCAGTTGCGCTACACCAAGGGCCCGTGGTCGTTCTCGATCGAGAATCCGGAGACCGTGTACACGCCCTTCCGCGGCAACATGGCCCAGGTGGCCGGCGACGACGGCACCGCGCCGGACCTGACCGCGCGCTACACCGCCAAGGGCGACTGGGGCCACTTCGGCGTCGGCGTGCTCGCGCGCCAGCTCAAGTACCAGAACGGCACCGCCAACGACAGCAACACCGGCTACGGCGTGAGCGTGTCGGGCAAGCTCAACGTGGGCAAGAACGACGACCTGCGCTACATGGTCACCGCCGGTAGCGGCATCGGCCGTTACGTCGGCCTGGCCCTGAACAACGATGCCGTGCTCGACGCCAGCGGCGATCTGGAGAACATCGACCTGATCAGCGGCTTCGTCGGCTGGCGCCACGTGTTCAGTCCCAAGCTGCGCACCAACCTGTTCTATTCGCGCGCCGAGTATGACAACGACACCGCCCTGACCGGGCTGGGCATCACCCGCTCGGCCCAGTCGGCGCACCTCAACCTGATCTATTCTCCGTTGCCCAAGCTCGACGTCGGCGCGGAACTGATCTGGGGTAAGCGCGAACTCGAGAACGGCGACTCCGGCGAACTCAACCGCCTGCAGACGCACGTCAAGTACAGCTTCTAAATCTAGGGGATCGCATCATGTCCAGCGTCACCGCCACCGCGTCGCCCGGATCGGGCGAGCTCACCAAGGGCCACAAGAAGGTCATTTTCGCGTCCAGCCTGGGCACGGTCTTCGAGTGGTACGACTTCTACCTGTACGGCTCGCTCGCCGCGATCATCGGCAAACAGTTCTTCGGCGGCCTCAACGACACCAGCCAGTTCATCTTCGCCCTGTTGGCCTTCGCCGCCGGCTTCGCGGTGCGTCCCTTCGGCGCGCTGGTGTTCGGCCGCCTGGGCGACATGATCGGGCGCAAGTACACCTTCCTGGTCACCATCGTCATCATGGGCCTGGCCACCTTCCTGGTCGGCATCCTGCCCAGCTACGCCACCTTGGGCATCGCCGCACCGATCATCCTGATCACCTTGCGCTTGGCGCAAGGCTTGGCGCTGGGCGGCGAGTACGGCGGCGCGGCGACCTACGTGGCCGAGCACGCGCCCAACGGCAAGCGCGGCCTGTACACCAGCTTCATCCAGACCACCGCGACCCTGGGCCTGTTCCTGTCGCTGCTGGTGATCTGGGGCTGCCGCAACTATCTGGGCAAGGAAGCGTTCGAGGAATGGGGCTGGCGCATTCCGTTCCTGGTCTCGGTGGTGCTGCTGGGCGTGTCGGTGTGGATCCGCATGCAGCTGGCCGAATCGCCGCTGTTCCAGCAGATGAAGGCCGAAGGCAAGACCTCCAAGGCGCCGATCACCGAGAGCTTCTTCTCCAAGAACGGCAAGATCGCCCTGCTCGCCCTGCTCGGCGCCACCGCCGGCCAGGCCGTGGTCTGGTACGGCGGCCAGTTCTACTCGCTGTTCTTCCTGACCAAGACCCTGGGCCTGGACCCCAACCGCGCCGACATCCTGATCGCCATCGCCCTGGCCCTGGCCACCGGCGGCTTCATCTTCTTCGGCTGGCTGTCGGACAAGATCGGCCGCAAGAAGATCGTGCTCGCCGGCTGCCTGATCGCGGTGTTCACCTACTTCCCGGTGTTCAAGGCGCTGACCCACAACGTCAATCCGGCGCTGGAGGCCGCGGTGGCGAAGTCGCCGGTCACCGTCAACGCCGACCCGGACCGCTGCGCGTTCCAGTTCGACCCGGTGGGCAAGGCGACCTTCAAGCAGTCCTGCGACATCATCAAGTCGGCGCTGGCCAAGAAGGGCATCCCGTACGTCAACGCCCCGGCCGCGGCCGGCAGCGTGGCCACGGTGTCCATCGGCGGCGTGAGCCTCAACAGCTTCGAAGGCGAGGCGCTGGGCAAGGACGAGTTCAAGGCCCAGTCCGACGCCTTCGGCAAGCAGCTCACCGAAGCGCTGAAGACCGCCGGCTACCCGGAAAAAGCCGACCCGGCCGGCGTCAACACGCCGGTGGTGATCGCGCTGCTGACCTTCCTGGTGCTGCTGGTGACCATGGTCTACGGCCCGATCGCGGCCTGGCTGGTGGAACTGTTCCCGACCCGCATCCGCTACACCTCGATGTCGCTGCCCTACCACATCGGCAATGGCTGGTTCGGCGGCTTCCTGCCCTTCACCGCCTTCGCCATCGTCGCCGCCACCGGCAATATCTACAGCGGCCTGTGGTACCCGGTGATCGTGGCCTCGATGACCGTGGTGATCGGTTCGCTGTTCCTGCGCGAAACCAAGGATGTCGATATCCGCGACTGATACCGGCTCCACCGAACGACCCCACGTCGTATGCAGTGAAGGCGACGCCGGCGCAAGCCGGCGTCGCTTTTTTCGGGTGAGCGCGTTGCCGAGCACTGCGGCGGCGCTTACAGTCCGGCGAAACCGGAAGTTCATCCGTCGCAGGGAGCGTGCATGCCTCGCCAGTTCCTGATGGGCGCCTTGTACGCCCTGCTCGCGCTGCTGGCGCCGACGCTGTACGGCATGGGCGCGATCGCACAGGCGCTGCCGCCGAACGCGGTGCTGGATTTCGAATTCTGCGGCTTGGAACGCAACTGTTACGTGTTCCTGCAGACGCTGTCGCCCACGCAACGCGACTGGATGATGGCCAGCCTGGGCCTGGATTACCTGCTCATGGCGCTGTACGCGCCCCTGGGCTGGGTGCTGTTGCGCCTGTTGGAACCCGCGCTGCCCGTACGCTGGCGACGCGCCACGCGCGTGCTGGCCTGGGCCATGTGGCTGGCCGGCCTGGCCGACGCGATGGAGAACGCGCTGCTGATCCAGGTGCTGGCCGCCGGCGCCGACCGCGGCCTGGCCTGGCCGGCGGGTCTGTGCGCGGCGATCAAGTTCGCGCTGCTGGCGATCGGGCTGCTGTGGTGGCTGGGCTTCGGCGCTGCGGCCCTGTGGCGGTGTTGGCGCCAGCGCCCTTTATCGACAACGGCTTGAACCCGCATCGGCTAGGCTGTGGCGCATGAAACCCTCGATCCGCCCCTACGACGCCAGCGGCGAGTTCTACATCGCCGAGCAATGCCACGTCATCGAGCTGTCCAACAGCGACGACGACCCCACGCTGTCGATCGCGCGCGTGCGGGTGACGTCGGGCACCACTACGCGCTGGCACCGCCTGACCGCCACCGCCGAGCGCTACGTGATCCTGGAAGGCCAAGGCCGCATGGAAGTCGGCGAGTTGCCGCCGCAGGACGTGGGCCCCGGCGACACCGTGCTGATCCCGCCGGACGGCCGCCAGCGCATCGCCAACCTGGGCCAGGGCGACCTGGTGTTCCTGGCGATCTGCACGCCGCGGTTCCGGCCCGAAGCCTACGAGGATCTGGACCCCGAACCCCTGCCCTGCAGCTTCGAAGACGCCTAACGCGCGGCGGGCAGCGCGTAGCGGCCGCTGTCGGCGAACGCACCGGTCACCGCATCCACCAGCCGCCGCGCATACACGCCCTTCGGGTCCAGGTCGGGATCGTAGATGGTCAGGTCCAGACCCACGGCCTTGGGGCTGGCCAGCAGCGGCGTCAGCATCGCGCGCAGCTGCGCATAGCTCAGGCCGCGCGCGTTGGGCGAGTCCACCGCCGGCATTGCGCGCGCATCCAGCACGTCGGCATCGACGTGGATCCAGTAGCCCTGCGTGGCATCCGCTTCCAAACGCGTGCGCGCGGCCAGGCCGGCGGCGCGCGCGTCGCGGCGCACCGTATCGACGTCGAAGGTGAGGATGCCGGAGGCATCGTAGGTTTCGGTGGCGGCGTAGTCGCTGTCGCCGGGTTCTCGCGACAGGCCCAGCTGCACCACATCGGCCTCGCGCACATAGGGCGACATGCCGCCGATGTCGGTCAGCACGGCCGGACCGTGGCCGGTGGCCAGGCCCAGGTCCACGCCGGCGGCGGTGACGATGCCGCGATAGCGTGCGCGGTCGCGCACGTAGGAGTAGTCGTCGTGCGCATCGACGAAGGCCAGGCCGTAACGGCCGCGGCGCTTCAGCGCCAGGCTCGCGCCCAGCAGCACGCTGCAGTCGCCGCCCAGCACCAGCACGAACTCCCGACCGTGCAGCAGCGGCTGCAGATGCTCGGACAGCGTCTGGCTGTAGGCCGCCAGCGCGGTGCCGTTGCGGAAGCCCACCGCAAGGTCGGGCTGCGGCGAGTACGGCGGCGCCGGCACGGCCCCGCCGTCGCGCGCGCCCAGGCGCGCGAGCAGGCCGGCGGCGCGCAGGGCCGCGGGCGCCTTGCGCGCGCCGGGCTCCACGTCGGGCGCGGGCGGGCGCAGGCCGAGATTGCTGGGTGCGTCTATCGCGACGATCTGCATGGGTTGCTCCGCCTGCACCGGTCTGTGCGCCACCGGCCCGGCGGCAGGGGCGCAAGCCGCCATGCTCAAACCGGCCAGCAGCAGGCCGCTTTCCAGGCAACGCCGGACCCGGGTCGGGCTCATGACCTTAACCGTTGAATTGTGTTTTGACGGTTATAGGCCCGCGGTCTTAACCTGTCAACATCGTTTAGCAGGTTAAGCATGCGGATCGAACGCCACGCCTTCCAAGCGGCCGACCTGGTCGGCGGCAACCTGGCCCTGGACCTGGCCAATACGGTCACGGCGCGCGATAGCCAGCCGCGCGACTGGCTGGACGACTACGACGCCCTGCTGCGCTGGGCGCGCCAGTCCGGCCATTACCCGCGCGCAGACCTGGCCGCGCTGGAAAGCTTGGCGTTGGCGCAGCCGGCCAAGGCCGCCGCCGCGCTGACCCGCGCCAAGACCCTGCGCGAGGCGCTGTGCGAACTGCTCTACGCGCTCGCGCAGGAGCGCACGCCGCCCGCCGCCGCGCTGGCCGTGCTCGACCGCGCGCGCCTGGCTGCGTCCGCCGCCGCCCGCCTCGCCGCGCGTCAGGGCCGCCTGCATGCGGAATGGGCGCCGCAGCGCTCGGGCCTGGACCTGATCGCGCACGTGGTCACCGCGCACGCCATCGACCTGCTCAAGGACGCCCAGCTCGACCGCCTGCGCATCTGCGACGGCCACGACTGCGGCTGGGTGTTCATCGACACCTCCAAGAACGGCCGCCGGCGCTGGTGCGACATGGCCACCTGCGGCAACGTCGCCAAGGCGCGCCGGCACCAGCAGCGCAGCGCGCACTGAGCACCCGCAGCTTCGCGTCTGCATGGCCGTACGCATCGATGCGGTTGTCGCCGCATCCTGCGAATTGCACGGTCGGGTCGCTCCCGCGTGCGCGGCCGATGCTAACGTGCGCGCAACCGCCGGAGCCCGTCATGAGACTCGCCGCCGCTCTACTACTCGCCCTGATGCCGCTGGCGCCGGCCATGGCCGCCGACGACATCGACTTCGTGCGCGGCTGCTGGGCCACGCGCGCCACGCCGGGCGGCCCGGTCGACGGCTTCCTACGCCTGCTGCCCGACCGCGAACGCGGCGACCGCCTGGAGGGCCACGCGGTGGCCGCCTACGGCGATCCGCCGCCGGTGCGGCTGGACCTGAGCTTCGCCCGCGACGGCAGCGCGCTGGGCCTGCGCCGCCCGGCGCCGGGCTACGAGGCCTTGGATGCACGGCTGCCCAGCCGCTACCTGCGCTTGCCGCAGGTGGGCGCGGCGCTGCTGCCGCGCGCAGGCGGCCATGTCGCCGCGTACGCGCAGGAAGACGCGAAGGACTGGATCGTGGTGAAGGCCTACGACGAACGGCTGACCATCCAGCAGATCGACGCCGAAGGCCGCGTCGCCGTTACCTACTTCGACGGCGAGCGGGACGGCTGCGACTGAGCGCCTACAGCACCTGCGCCGCTTGCAGCTCGCGTGCCGCCAGGTCGATCGCCGCGTTCTGGTCCAGATCCTTGGCTCCGACCACGCAACTCACGAACACATAGGCGCGTTTGCCGCGCTGCACGTGGCCGACCAGCCAGCGCACACCGCGCCCTGCGCGGTCGGTGACCGAACCGGTCTTGGCCGACACCACGGCGCCGGCCGGCCAGGGCGCGGCGAAGGCGTGCTCGCCGCGCGCATTGGTCACCTGGCCCTGCGGCTGCACCAGCATGGCCCGCACTTGCGCCATCGCCGGCTTGGACAGCGGCAGGCGATCGGCATACAGGTCCAGCAGGAAACGCTGCTGTTCCAGCGGCGAGATCGTCAGCGCATCGCCCAGCCAGAAATGGGTGAGGTCGCTGCCCGCATCCTGGTTGCCGTAGCCGATCTTGCGCAGGTAGTCGCGCTCGCGCTGCATGCCCAGGCGCTGGGCGATACGCTGGAAGTACCACACCACCGAGTAGCGCATCGCCGTGGCCAGGCTGTGGTCGCGGCGCGCCAGCGGCGCCCAATCGCCCTGGCCGTCGTAGGCCATGACCTCGTCGGGGCCGGACACCGCGCCGGCATCGAGCGCGAACAACGCGTGCGGGATCTTGAAGGTGGACGCAGGCGAGTAGCGCTGTTCGCAGGCCGGATCGGGATCGCGCGATCGCTGGCCTACCCCCACCTCATACAGCAGAAAGCACGACTGCTGCGCCGGCGCAACGGCCGCGCGCGCATACGCCGGCGCCAGCAACACGCACGACACCAGCAACGCCCGCAACATTCCGATCACGCGCCTGTCCCCGTTGCGGCTACTGCGGCGGCGCGGCCAGCTCGCGCGCATCCAGGCTGCCATCGTGGTTGCGATCCTGCTTGCGGAAACGGTCGGCCAGCTGCGCGCGGTGCTGCTCGCGCGTCAATGCGACCTGGCCGCGGCGCGGCCCGCCCGGCATTTCGTCCGGCGACAGCGTGCCGTCGCGGTTCTTGTCCATGGCGTCGAAGCCGTAGCTCAGCCAGTCCTGATATTCGACCAGGGACACGCGGCCGTCGCCGTCGCTGTCCATGCGCGAGAGGTAGTCGCCGGTGGACTGCACCTGCGCCGGTAACGGCGCGGCCAGCAGCAGTAGGAACAGGGGCGTAAGGCGCATGCGTGCACGGCGGCGGGACTTGTCGCGCAGCCTGACGCGCCAAGGCCGCGCAGGCAAGCGGGCCGCGGCGCGCGCTACGCGGCGGTTCAGCGCGCGGCGCCCGAATAGGTGCGCGGCCGGCTTAGGGGGCCGGCCGCGCGAGGGCGACAACAGGGGAATCGCCCTGGGGGGAGCGGTTACGGCAGCTGGCAGCAACCCACGCGCTGCCCGCCGTACTTGCAGCCTGGCTTGATCGGGCAGCCCGTGTCCGGATGCGTGCCGAAGGCCTGCGCGGCGCCGAATCCCAGGGTGCCGACGATCGCGATCGCGAATGCGACCGCCTTCAGACGCTTGCCGATGTGCTTCATCGTTCTCTCCATTGCGATGATCCAACCGCTACATGCTGTGGCATGGCATGCCGTTCCGTGGCGCGCAACGCGGTCAGGATGGTGGGCACCTGCTCCTTGGTATCGATCAGCCCGGCGTGCGAGTAGACGACCCGGCCGTCGCGATCGACGACCACCAGCAGCGGCACGCGCCTCAAATGGAACAAGGCGCGGATCCGCGGCGTCGACAACGCCACCGGAAACGCGAATCCGCGCGCGCGCAGGTAGCCGTCCAAGCCGGCCTGCTCCTGCCGCGCCACCCCCACCAGTTGCGCGCCGCCGGCCGCGCGCTGCAGCGCGCCGCTGAGCTCCAGGATGGCGGGCACCGAGGCCTCGCACACCGGGCAGGTGGGGTCGAAGAAATACAGCACCTGGCGCTCGCCGCCGGTGCGGCCCAGGGTCAGTCGGCCGCCGCCCAACACCTCGGCCTGCGCGCTGGGCAGCCAACCGCCCACCGGCGGACGCACGGTGTCCTCGATCAGCGCGGCATAGTCGTATCGCAGTTGCCGGTTCTGTACGCCGAGCACGGCGATCAGGGCGCAGGCCAGCGCCAACGCGGCATAGGCAACGCTCTCCCTGCGCATCCGGGCAACCTCCTTGTGACCCGCAATCCCGACCGGCTATCGCGCGGCGGGCGTCCATACGGCGAACCTAACACCGCCATGGCGCGACGGCGTCAAGGCCGATGCCAAGCCGCGACGGCGGACACAAAAAAGCCCGCGTATCGCTACGCGGGCTTTCGATGCGCGCACCTTTGGGGTGCGCGCGACAGAGCTCAGGCGCGCGCGGGCGCCAGCGCGTAGCCCTTCAGGCGTGCGGAGAAGGCCTGCAGCGCGTGGATGCCGCTGGCCTCGGCCTCGGCGCACCAGGCATGCAGGCGCTGCAAGGTGGCCTGGGCGTCGTGCGAACGGTCGTCCAGCACCTGCGCCAGGCGCTGGCGGAAGTCGGCCAGCGTGGCCATGCGCGGGCGCTCGGCCACCCAGCTGTGCAGGCGCTCGCGCGCGTCGCCGTCCAGCCAGCGGCCGCCGTCGGCCAGGCCCTTGCGCAGCTTGCGCGGCAGCGCGCGCATGCGGTCGCCCGCGCTGGACGCTTCTTCGCGCAGCGCCGGCAGGGTGACGTTGCGGTAGTAATCGGTCATGGCCTGGAAGCGGATCGCCAGCAGCGCTTTCAGCGTCTCGGCATCGGGAATGGCGATGTTCGGGCGCACGTCCAGCGCCGGCGCCACGCGCAGCACCTTGGCCAGGCGCAGCTTCTCCAGCACGCGGATCGCGGCCCAGCCGATGTCGAACTCCCACTTGCGCAGGGCGAACTTGGCCGAGCTCGGGAACGCGTGGTGGTTGTTGTGCAGTTCTTCGCCGCCGATCCAGAAACCCCACGGGGTCAGGTTGGTGGCGGTGTCGGTGGTTTCGAAATTGCGGTAGCCCCACCAGTGGCCCAGGCCGTTGACCACGCCGGCGGCCCAGAACGGAATCCACAGCATCTGCAGCGCCCACACCGCCACGCCGGCGAAGCCGAACAGGGCGAAGCTGATGAACAGCAGCAAGGTCGGGCCCATGGTCGCGTGCGGCGTGTAGAGCTTGCGTTCGATCCAGTCGTCCGGGCAGCCCTTGCCGTACTTCTCGATGTCCTCGCGCTGGGTGCGCGCTTCGCGGTACAGCTCCACGCCGCGCCACATCACCGTGTCGATGCCCTTGAACTGCGGGCTGTGCGGATCTTCCTCGGTCTCGCACTTGGCGTGGTGCTTGCGATGGATCGCCGCCCACTCCTTGGTGATCATCGAGGTGCTGAGCCAGGTCCAGAACCGGAAGACATGCGCCAGCGCCGGGTGGAAGTCCACCGAACGGTGCGCCATCGAACGGTGCAGGTACAAGGTGACCGACATGATCGTCAGCTGGGTGACCACCAGGAAGTAGATCACCATGGTGCCGAAGCTGGCCTGCAGCAAACCGCCGGCGATGAAGTCGAGCAATGAAGCGGGCATGGAACGGAACTCCGAACGCGCGGGGCGTAGGTAGCGGGCGACCGGCCGGGGCCGGGAGGGGGACGGATCGGGCGCAGTCCCGCGCGGGATGATGACACCCTGGCCGCACCGTTCGCGCCGGTATGGCCGGGTTCTGTGATGGGGATCGTTCCGTCGCCGCGCAAGGCGGGACGCGGCGCGCGGCTGAACGGCGCCGTCGTTAAGCGTTGTGACGAACGCGGCCGCCCCCACCATGGCGGCAGGCCACCCTAAGGTACCCTGCGCGCATGCCCGAGCTGCCCGAAGTCGAAACCACCCGCCGCGGCCTGGCCCCGCACCTGGAAGGGCGCAGCGTGGTCGCCGCGATCCTGCGCCGCCCCGATCTGCGCTGGCCCATCCCCGACGCCATCGCCAGCGAGCTGCCCGGCCAGCGCATCGACGGCGTGCGCCGCCGCGCCAAATACCTGCTGCTGGACACCACCGCCGGCAGCGCCGTGCTGCACCTGGGCATGTCCGGCAGCCTGCGCGTGCTGCCGGCCGACACGCCGGTGCGCGACCACGACCACGTCGACCTGCTGCTGGATTCGGACCGGGTGCTGCGCTTCAACGACCCGCGCCGCTTCGGCTGCCTGCTGTGGCAGCCGCCCGGCCAGACCCACGAACTGCTGCGCGACCTGGGCCCGGAGCCGCTGTCCGACGACTTCGACGGCGACTATCTGTTCAATCTAAGCCGCGGCCGCAAGGCGCCGGTCAAGACCTTCCTGATGGACCAGAAAGTGGTGGTGGGCGTGGGCAACATCTACGCCGCCGAGGCCCTGTTCGCCGCCGGCGTGTCGCCGCTGCGCGCGTCCGGCAAGGTCTCGCGCGAGCGCTACGCCGAGCTGGCCGGCGCGATCAAGGCGATCCTGGGCTATGCGATCCAGCGCGGCGGCACCACCCTGCGCGACTTCATCAGCCCCGACGGCGCGCCGGGCTATTTCGAGCAGGAACTGTCGGCCTACGGCCGTGGTGGCGAGCCCTGCCCGCGCTGCGGCCGGCCGTTGAAGCAGGCCGCCATCGGCCAGCGCACCACGGTCTGGTGCGGGCACTGCCAGCGCTGAAGATCGCGCCGGCGTAACCGTTTGCACGAGTTCGCATCAGCAATTTTGATGCCAACGCATGGATGCGCCAGGCCAAGATGAACACGTTATAGTCGGGCCTTAGCTCGGGGATCACGATGGCCGAAAGCGCTGACATCACGCTGTTGTTGGACGCCGCCCGCGAGGGCGACCGCGGCGCGCTGGACCGCGTGCTGGCCACCCTGTACCAGGAGCTGCACACCATGGCCCGGCGCCAGCTGGCCGGCCAGCACGGCCAGACCCTGGACGCCACCGCCCTGGTCCACGAGGCCTACCTGAAGCTGGTCGGACGGCGCGAGGCGCAGTTCGACGACCGCGCCCACTTCTTCGCCTACGCCGCCTCGGCCATGCGCTCGGTGGTGGTGGACTACGCCCGCCAGCGCCTGGCGCAGAAGCGCGGCGGCGACCTGCACCGGGTCACCGAACTGCCCGACGACGTCGAAGGCGGCCTGCGCCTGGACGAGGAAACCCTGGGCCTGGACACCGCCCTGACCAAGCTGGCCGCGGTCGACCAGCGCCTGGCCCAGGTGGTGGAGCTGCGCTACTTCGCCGGCCTGTCGGAACTGGAGATCGCCGCCCTGCTGCAGCGCTCCGAACGCAGCATCCGCCGCGACTGGCAGAAAGCCCGCCTGTTCCTGCTGGCATCGCTCAAAGACGACTGAGCCGCCGCCCCCATGGACGCCGAGCGTTGGCAACGGCTGTCCCCTCTGCTCGATGCGCTGTTCGAGCTGGACCCGCCCGCGCGGGCGCTGCGCCTGCGCGAACTGCGCGACGAAGACCCGGCCCTGGCCGAAGAACTGCAGACCCTGATCGCGCTGGAGGAAGGCCATGAGGACTTCCTGGCCGAACCGCTGGTGGCCGCCTTGTCCGGCGCGCGTCCGGGCAGCAACGTCGGTCCTTACCGCCTGGAAAGCCTGCTCGGCGAAGGCGGCATGGGCCAGGTCTGGCTGGCTTCGCGCGCCGACGGCCTGTACCAGCGCCGCGTCGCGCTGAAACTGCTGCGCCCCGGCCTGGCCGACACCAACCTGCGCATCCGCTTCACCCGCGAACGCCAGATTCTGGCGCGCCTGGCCCACCCGCACATCGCCCGCCTGCTCGACGCCGGCATCAGCACCGACGGCCTGCCCTACCTGGCGCTGGAGTACGTCGAAGGCGAGCCGATCACCGACTACTGCCGCAACCACGCCACCGCGCTGGACAAGCGCCTCCGCATGTTCCAGCAGATCTGCGACGCGGTCAGCCACGCCCACGCCAACCTCATCGTCCACCGCGACCTCAAGCCGTCCAACATCCTGGTCACGCCCGGCGGCGACGTGCGCCTGCTCGACTTCGGCATCGCCAAACTGCTCGACACCGACGTGCCGATCCCCGAGCAGACCCGCACCGGCGTGCGCGCCTTCACCCTGCACTACGCCGCGCCCGAACAGGTGCGCGGCGAGCCGGTCACCACCATGACCGACGTGTACTCGCTGGGCGTGGTGCTGTACGAACTGCTCACCGAGACCAAGCCCTACCGGCTCAAGCGCCAGACCGACGCCGAATGGGAAGAGGCCATCCTCGCCGCCGATCCGCTGCGGCCCTCGCAGGCGGTGCTGCGCAACGCCGAGACCACCGGCGGCGAAGGCGGCGATGCCGATGCCGCCGCGCTGCGCCGGCACGCGCGCCAGCTCACCGGCGATCTCGACAACATCGTGCTCAAGACGCTGTCCAAGCGCCCCGAGCAACGCTACCCCTCGGTGGAAGCCCTCGCGCTGGACCTGCAGCGCTTCGAAGCCGGCCGCCCGGTGCAGGCGCGCGCGCAGAGCCTGAGTTACCGCTTCAACAAATACGTGCAGCGCCATCGCTGGGCCCTGGCCACGGCGACGCTGGTGACTTTGGTGCTGGGCGCGGCCCTGGCCATCGTCGCCTGGCAGGCGCGCCAGGCCGTGCAGGAAGCCAGCCGCGCCCAGGCCATGCAGGACTTCATGGTCGGCCTGTTCGAGAACGCGCGCGGCACGCCCGAAGGCGAAGCGCTGGACCTGCGCGGCCTGCTCGACGCCTCGGTCGCGCGCGGCAACCGCGAACTCGCGCGCCAGCCGCGTGCGCGCGCCGAACTGCTGGGCGTGGTCGCGCGTTTGCGCACAGGCCTGGGCGACTACCAGGAAGCGCGTGTGCTGCTGGAACGCCAGGCCGCGATCATCGAACTCACCGACGACATTCCCAGCAGCCTGCGCCTGGAATCGCTGACCCAGCGCGGCCAGGTGTTGCGTCTGCTCGGCGAATCGCGCGCCTGCATCGAACTCATGCAGCCCTGGCTGGACCGCGCCCGCCGCGAACAGGCGCAACTGCCCACCCAAGCCGCCGAGTTCTATTCGCAGCTGGGCCGCTGCCGCCGCGCCAACGGCGAGCGCCAGAGCGCGCGCCAGCTGTTCGAACGCTCGCTGCTGCTGCGCCGCGAAATCCTCGACGACGACGTGGGCGAAGTCGAAAACCTCATGGACATGGCCGGCCTGCAGGCCGACGTGGGCGAAAGCCGCGCCGCCCTGGCCGGCTTCGAACGCGCACGCGCGCAACTGCGCCAGAGCGGCGGCGAGAAACATCCGTTGCTGGTGGAAATCGGCTGGAACATCGCCGCGCGCCAGCGCGACCTGGGCCAGACCGACGCCTCCGAACGCGAAGCGCGCGACGCCCTGGCCATCGCCCAGGAAGTCAACGGCGCCCAGCACCCCGCCACCCTGGCCGCGCGCCGCCAGCTCGCCGCCATCCACGTCGACCAGGGCCGCTTCGCCCTGGCCGAAGGCGAGTTCGCCGAAATCCGCGACCTGCTCAGCTCGCGCCTGGGCGCCGACCACGCCGACCTCAGCGCCACCTACAACAGCCTGGGCGTGATCGCCTGGGAGCGCGGCGACCTGGACGCCGCCGTCGTCTCGCTACGCCGCGCCATAGAAATCGCACGCAAGCAGGGCGACACCGGCCGCCTCTCCGGCACTCTGTTCAACCTGGCCATGGTGCTGCACGAACAGACCCGCGACCGCGAAGCCCTGGCCCTGCTGCAGGAATCGCGACACCTGCGCGACGCCCGCTACGGCGTGGACCACCCGCTGCTCGGCGACACCGATCGCATGGAAGGCGAAGTCCGCATCGCCCTGGGCGAACGCGAACGCGGCATGACCCTGCTCGCCGACGCCGTACGCCAAACCCGCGCCGGCTACGGCACCACCCATCCGCATACGCGCCGCGCCGAACTCAGCCAGGCCTACCAGCAAGCCCAACTCGGCGACACCGACGCCCTCAACCGCCTGGACACCCTGTCCTCGTTGCCCAACGCCGACATCGAACTGCGCAAGATCGGCTGGCTCGCCCAGGCGTACGCCGCCCGCATCCGCTGCGCCCGGACCGGCGCCGATGCCGTCGCGGCCCGCGAACGGTTGGACGTGCTGCATCGCACGCTGCATGCGCAGCGGCCGGATGGGAGTGCGATTGGGAGGGAGATTGATGGGATTAGGCGGGGGTGTGGCTAAGCCGGCGTGTGCCGCGATGCCGCCCGTTTATGCTTCGACGACTTCTACGCGTGTTCCAAAAAAGTCGTAAAGCACCCTTTCCACATGCGTTACCAAGGTCGCTCGTTGCGACCGCGTACCTCGGTGAACGACAACGAACAGAGCGTCGTCTTCGAGCGTTAAGCCGATATCCTCAGGCCATCCTTCGCCCACATCCATGCCCCACCTCAAGCCAGCGCTTCTAGACTGGCTGGGCTCCGCAAGCTCGCATATGCCTTCTTCGACCAGCGATTCAATCACCAACGCGAAGACGTCTTGCGCAAGCTTAGGATGACTCGCTCGATACTCGTGTCCCAAGCGATGCTCCTTGCGCAAGACGGGCTGGCTTGCATCGATCCCGATCGACGTCGCCGATCGCGTCGTTAGCGGCTTATAAAGGCAACGACGCCTGCAACGGCTCGATCGTCCCCTCCCCCCGCATCACCCGCTTGAACTCCGCGCGCGAGACCGAGATGTAGCGGTCGTTGCCGCCGATCTCGACCTGCGGGCCGTCGTGCACGGCGCGGCCGCGTTCGTCCACGCGCACGGTCATGGTGGCCTTCTTGCCGCTGTGGCAGATGGTCTTGATCTCGGTGAGCTCGTCGGCCCAGGCCAGCAGGTACTGGCTGCCTTCGAACAGTTCGCCGCGGAAGTCGGTGCGCAGGCCGTAGCACAGCACCGGGATGCGCAGGGCGTCGACGATTTCGCTGAGCTGCCAGACCTGGGCGCGTGTGAGGAATTGGGCTTCGTCGACCAGCACGCAGTTGAGCGCGCCGTGGGCGGCGATGTCGGCATGGATCAGTGCTTCCAGGTCCTGGTCGCGGTCGAAGGCCATGCCGTCGGCGCGCAGGCCGATGCGCGAGGCGACGGTGCCGGTGCCGGCGCGGTCGTCCAGGCGCGGGGTGAGGATGGCCACGCGCATGCCGCGCTCGCGGTAGTTATGCGCGGACTGCAGCAGGGTGGTGGTCTTACCGGCGTTCATCGCCGAGTAGTAGAAATAGAGCTTGGCCATGGGCCTAGTGTAGGCGCGGCCGGGCCCGGTGCCGAGATTGCGCGGCAGGCCGCGGCGTGCTGTGCCGCGGCCTGCGTAGGGCGGATGAATGCGCCGGGCTCAGTCCGCTTCGGACGGGGCCGGCGTCTTGCCTTCGACCTTATCGACATCGCCTACCTCGACCTGGCCGGTCAGGGTGCGCAGCAGCAGGCCCTGGTCCTTCCAGTAGGCGTCCGGGCGGGTGCGGTGGGCGCCGTAGAACTCGCCGGTCTGCACCCCCTTCATGGCCTGGGTCGACACGGCGCTACCGCCGCCGCCGGCCCAGATGTCGGGCCTGCCCAGGCCGATGTCCAGGCGCGCGGTCTGCGCGCCCACACGGCTGCCGGTCTGGCTGCGGGCGAAATGGCGGATGTGCGAATTGATTCGCGGCAAAGCGGCCTTGTCGCCGTAACGCGTGGCGTAGTCCTCACCGCGCTCGGCCACCTGTAGCTGCTGCTCGGCGCTCAGCGAGGCCCAGATCTTTTCGCGGATTTCCAGCAGGTCGGCGTTGTCGCCACGCTCGGCGGCCAGGTCGGCCCACAAATAGGCCTCGACGCGGTCGGGCGCGGCTCCTTCGCCGTACCAGTACATCATGCTCAAGAAGTGCTGCGAGTACTTGTCGGCGTAGCGCGCGGCGCGGCGGAACTGGACGATGGCTTCGTCGTAGCGGCCGTTGTCGTAGGCCCACACTCCGTGCCAGCGGTGCAGCTCATTCGGGTGGCCGGCCGACTGCAACACCGCGGCATGATAGGTGTCGAAGTTGAGCGCGCGCTCGCGCTGCTCGGTGGCCGGCGCGGCCAGGGCCGTCAACGGCAGCAGGATGGCCAGCAGCAGGGGCAGGCAAGGCAAGGGTCGGTCCATGGCGGCGCTCCGGCGGCGGGCGCCGGATGCGCCCCTGCGTGCCGTTTAGCACCGGGGCAGGGGGCGGGCAATGGCGATTTTAGGCTTTTGGCCGGTTGGCCGACCTGCGGTGGTCAGCGGAGAGGCTGCGGCCGCGCGCCTTGTCGCGCAAGACGAAACGCCCCGGCTGCCGGCCCTGCCCCCCACCCGCGACCGGGAGAGGGGCTTTGGAGCCTGTCCGCTTACGGCGTGGGCTTGGGCGCCGGCTCGTCGGGCACCTCAGGCTCGGGAGCGTCGATGTTGGGCGCGGCCGACCGGATGCGGGTGCCGACCTCCTCGACCTTTTCGACATCGCCGATATCGACGGTACCCACGCGCGGCTTCATCCAGATCTGATCGTGCCACTGCGCGTACTGTTCCGGATCCCAGTAACGCTCGTCGTAGAACTTGGACCCGGAAATGACCTGCTGGCTGCCGCCAGGGCCCGGCACGATGATCTGCATGTTGCCGGTGAAACCGGTACGGCTGCCGGTGGTCTGACGCCGGCCGCGCCGCAGCTCGCGATTCAAACGCTCGCGCGCCGCCGCATCGCCATTGACCGCGTAGAGGGCCGGCCCCTCGGCCAGCGCACGGGCGCGCTCATCCTCGGACATTTCACGCCAGTACTTCTCACGTAGCAACAGGAAACCGCGGTAGCCGCGTTCGGCGGCCAAGTCCATCCAGACGTAAGCCAGAGCCCGGTCCTTGGGGGCACCTTCGCCATTCCACAGCATCTCACCGACCATGCCCTGCGACGCCTTGTCGGAGTAGTAGCCCGCGCGGACGAAGAACTTCATCGCCTTTTCGAGCTTCTTGTCCTTGTACGCCTCGATGCCGAGCAGGCGATAGCGCAGATCCGGGTGGTGGGTCAGGAAACCGCCGCTGAGGATCAGCGGGTCTTCCGTGGGATCCGGCGGCGGCGCAGCCCGCTTTTCGGCCGCAATGGCCCCTATCGACAGCGGCAACAAGGCCAACAGCAGGATCGTCATACGCATTACGGCAGTTCCTTCTTACGGTTCTGGAGTTCCAGGGAGCCAGAGTAGCCGGTCCGGGCCACCCGAGCGGGTAAACTGATGGGCTATAGCTAGGTAGTCGGCCCCACCGGCCGAAACATGACAACGATGCACGGCCTCAATCCCCCCCAGCGCGCCGCCGTCCTCGCCACCGAGGGCCCCCTGCTCGTGCTTGCCGGCGCAGGCAGCGGCAAGACGCGCGTGATCGTCGAGAAGATCGCCCACCTGATCGGCTCCGGCCGCATGCCGGCCAAGCGCATCGCCGCCATCACCTTCACCAACAAATCGGCGAAGGAAATGAAGGAGCGCGTGGCCAAGCGCATCAAGGGCGACGCGACCGAAGGCCTGACCATCTGCACCTTCCATGCGCTGGGCCTGCGCTTTCTGCAGATCGAGCACGCCAAGGCCGGCCTGCGCCGCGGTTTCAGCGTGTTCGACAGCGACGACAGCGCCGCGCAGGTCAAGGACCTGTTGCCGCCGGGCAGCAAGCCCGACGTGCTCGACAACATGCGCGGGCTGATCTCGCGCGCCAAGAACGCGGGCCTGTCGCCGGAGGAAGCGCTGGCAGCCGCGGGCAGCCCGCGCGAGATGGAAGCCGCGCTGCTGTACCAGCGCTACCAGCAGCGCCTGACCACGTTCAACGCGGTCGACTTCGACGACCTGATCCGCCTGCCGGTGCAGATGCTGGAAAGCGACGAAGACCTGCGCCTGGGCTGGCGCGAGCGCATCGGCTATTTGCTGGTGGACGAATGCCAGGACACCAATGACGCCCAGTACCGCCTGCTCAAGGCCCTGGCCGGTCCGCGCGGGCTGTTCACCTGCGTGGGCGACGACGACCAGTCGATCTATGCCTGGCGCGGCGCCAACCCGGACAACCTGCTGCAGCTGGGGCAGGACTATCCGGCGCTGCAGATCGTCAAGCTCGAACAGAACTACCGCTGCAGCAACCGCGTGCTGCGCGCGGCCAACACCCTGATCGCCAACAACCCGCACGAGCACCCCAAGACGCTGTGGAGCGACCAGCCCGACGGCGAGCGCATCCGCGTATGGGAATGCCGCGACAGCGCGCACGAGGCCGAGAAGGTCGCCAGCGAAATCCACTTTCTGGCGCAGAAGCACGAGGCGCCGTGGAGCGATTTCTGCATCCTGTTCCGCGGCAATCATCAAAGCCGCGCGCTGGAAAAGGCGCTGCAGCTGCTGCGCGTGCCCTATCACCTCACCGGCGGCACCGCGTTCCTGGAGCGCGGCGAGGTCAAGGACGCGCTGTCCTGGCTGCGCCTGATCGCCAACCCCGACGACGACGCCGCATTCCTGCGCGCGGTCGGCTCGCCCAAGCGCGAGGTCGGCGCGACCACGCTGGCCAAGCTGGCGGAACTGGCGCAGCAGGCGCATATGCCGATGTCGCGCGCGGCCGAGTCCATGCACGCGCTGAAACAGCTGACCCCGCGCGCGGCCAACGCGCTGGACGGTTTCACCCAGATCGTGCGCGGCCTGCGCGGCGAGGCGCAGCGCGTGTCGCCGGCCGAGCTGGTGCGCACCCTGGCCGAGCGCAGCGGGCTGCTCGCCGCGATCCGCGCCCAATGCAAGGACGAGGCCAGTTTCCAGCGCCGCAAAGCCAACCTGGAAGAGCTCTCGGACTGGTTCGACGCGGGCAAGGGCGCCGGCCCCGGCGAGTTGGCCGCGCAGCTGGCGCTGCTGTCGCACGCCGACAAGGGCGAGGCCGGCAATCAGGTGCGGCTGATGAGCCTGCATGCGGCCAAGGGCCTGGAATTCCGCTTCGTGTTCATCGTCGGCGTGGAGGAGGGCAACCTGCCGCACGAGGCCAGCATCGAGGAAGGCCGCCTGGACGAGGAGCGGCGCCTGATGTACGTGGGCATCACCCGCGCCAAGCAGGCCCTGTACCTGTCGCATTCGCGCGAGACCCAGCGCTGGGGCGACCGCATCCGCCTGCTGCCTAGCCGCTTCATCGAGGAACTGCCGGCCGGCGAGCTGCAGCGCGACGGCGCCGACCCGGTGGCCGACGCCGCCCGCAAGCAGGAACGCGCCAGCGCCGGCTTCGCGGCGATCAAGGCGCTGCTGGAAGGCGGATAATCCCCCCTGCCCCGTCCCCCTCCGCAAGGATGCGACCCATGCCCGTGCAGATCCGCCCCGCCACGACCGCCGATCACCCGGCGATCGTGGCGCTGAACCTGGAATCGGAACACCTGCTCAGCCCGATGGACGGCCCGCGCCTGGCGCGGCTGGAGCGCGAGGCCGCCTACCTGCGCGTGGCCGAAGAGGGCGGCGAAGTGCTCGGCTTCCTGCTGGCGCTGCGCGAGGGCGCCGATTACGACAGCCCCAATTATCTGTGGTTCGCGCAGCGCTATCTGCGCTTTCTCTATATCGACCGCGTGGTGGTGGCGCTGCACGCGCAGGGCCGGCGCGTGGGCGCGGCCATGTACGACGACCTGTTCGCGTTTGCGCGCGCGCAGGCGGTGAGCCCGGTGACCTGCGAGTTCTACAGCGAACCTTTGAACGAGCCGTCGCAGCGCTTCCATGCGCGCTACGGATTCCACGAAGTGGGGTCGCAATGGGTGGCCGACGGGGCCAAGCGGGTGTCGCTGCAAGTCGCCACGCCCTGAGCGCCACGTTGCGCGCGTGCGCCGCATGAGGGAAGGTGCGATCTCCGTTCCGTGAGGTCCAGGCCATGTGTACTGCCCTGCTTCGTTCCCGCCGCTATGCGCTCGCGCTCCTCGCGTTGTCCGCCGCGCACGCCGCGGCGGCCGCGCCGCCCGAGTTCCTGACTTCGCCCGATCCGGCGGCCGCGTCGCTGCCGTTTTCCGAAGCGGTGCGCAGCGGCGACCTGTTGTTCCTGTCGGGGCAGATCGGCACGGTGCCGGGCAAGACCGAGGTGGTCGCCGGCGGCATCGCGGCCGAAGCGGAGCAGACGCTGAAGAACATCGAGACGGTGCTGGCGCGGCACGGGGCCGGCATGGGCGACGTGGTGAAGTGCACGGTGTTCCTGGCCGACATCAAGGAATGGCCGGCGTTCAACGAGGTCTACCGCAAGCATTTCAAGCCGCCGTATCCGGCGCGCAGCGCGCTGGCCGCCTCGGGCTTGGCCTTGAACGCGCGCGTCGAGGTGGAATGCATCGCACACGCACCCAAGCGCTAACCGCAACTCCCGCTCCCGCTTTCGCCTTGGGGTAGGAGCGGCGTAAGCCGCGACTGCGCCCCTACGACGAGAGCCACGCACGCCCCTGTAGGAGCTGCGCAAGCTGCGACCGCGAATCCGCACCTACGCCGCAACCCCTCGCTCGCCCTGCTTCCGCCTTTGCTTGTCTTCCCCTTTGAAAAGGGGGATTGAGGGGGATTTGCTTTGGCTCTTAAGCAACAGCAACAGCTTCCGTCCGCAAGCGGCCGGGTAGCTTTCTTTTGATAAGCGTCAAAAGAAAGTAACCAAAGAAAAAACGCTGTCCTTGGACAGAGCTCCCGTGCGAGATCGGAGTGGGCGCCGCCCTACGGGTCTTCTGTTTGCGCGGCGAGTTCGGTGCCCGAGCGAGGATCAAGAGCATTCGCGCTTTGCGCTCACCCCCTCACCCTAACCCTCTCCCGCAAGCGGGAGAGGGGACAGATCCGACGCCGATTTGCTTTAGCCCCTCTCCCATTTACGGGAGAGGGGTTGGGGTGAGGGCCGCCCCACCCGCCAGCCCAAGCACCAACCGCGTCACCCGCCTCCGCTACACTTCAGCCCTTTCCACACTCCGGATCGCGCATGACCGCTCGCGTCCTCACCCTGTCCGTCCTTTCCTGCGCGCTGGCGCTGGCGGCTTGCAAGCGCACCGAGACGCCAGCCGCGGCGCCGGCCGACAACGCTGCGCCCGCGCCCGCGGCCACTGCCGCCGCCAAGCCGGCCGGCCTGGCCGCCGACGACAACCTCAACGCCGTGCTCTGGGTGCAGACCTCGGCCGAGTACCGCGCAGCCACCCAGACCGTCTACCGCGCCGCGGCCGATCACCTGGATGCCGCGCTGAAGCAGAAGAACTGGGACGCGCTGGTGCCGGACGAGCGCGGCAACGCCGCCACCGGCCTGCCGCCGGCGGTGATCATGGACGTGGACGAGACCGTGCTGGACAACTCGCCCTACCAGGCGCGCCTGGTCCGCGACGGCAAGGAATACGACGAAGTCACCTGGGACGCCTGGGTCGCCGAGAAGAAGGCCAAGCCGCTGCCGGGCGTGGTCGATTTCGCCAAGGCCGCCAGCGCCAAGGGCGTGACCATCCTGTACCTGTCCAACCGCGCCGAGCACCTGCAGGCCGCCACCCTGGCCAACCTGCGCGACGCCGGCCTGCCGGTGAAGGACGAGAGCGTGTTCCTGGGCCTGGGCACCTTCGTCGAAGGCTGCGAGCAGAACGGCAGCGAGAAGAACTGCCGGCGCAAGCTGGCCGGTCAGAAGTACCGCGTGCTGATGCAGTTCGGCGACCAGCTCGGCGACTTCGTCCAGGTGGTGGCCAACACGCCCGAAGGCCGCGATCAGCTGCTGCAGCAGTACGACGACTGGTTCGGCGAGCGCTGGTGGATGCTGCCCAACCCGACCTACGGCTCCTGGGAACCGGCGCTGTTCAACAACGCCTGGGACCAGCCGCGCGAGGCGCGCCGCAGCAGCAAGCGCGAGGCGCTGAACACGGCGCCGTAAGCGCCTTGGCGCAGCGCAACACCGGTTGATTTATTTAAATCAAATACTTACGACGCAATACTTCAGGTATTGCATTAGCTTGGCGGCGAGCGTAACCTGCTCCCGTCCGGTGCGAACCGGAGCCATGCCACAACTCGACATCCCGGCTACGGCCGGTTTAAAGGAGGCCCAGCGCCTCCTTTTTTTATGCGCCGGTTCGCCGCCATTCGCCGTCTATTCGATGGCATTACCGGCTTTTGTCGATCCGTAACCCAGGCGACCGACTTTGCTCCATCCCGCCGTAACCCCCGCGACGCGGGCGCCCGCCACGATCCGCGACCGACTTGGCTTGTCCGCGGCCGGCGCCGCAGCCAAGATGCCGCCAGCGACTGGGGGAGCCGCCGCATGCCACCGATCCGACGCGCCATGGCCGCGTTGCTGCTGAGCCTCGCCGCGCTAGTCGGCTGCGACCGCTCGCCTCCGGCCGACACCGACGCGCCGCCCAAACTGCCGGCCGAGGCGGTGCAGCAACTGGTGCACGACCTGCGCCGCAACGACCTGCGCGGCTACGCCCGCCACGCCGTGCCGCCCGAGCTGCACCGGCGCCTGGAAACCGCTTGGCGCGAAGGCCGCACCACCTGGCCGCTGACCGAGCTGCCGCTGGACGACCGCCTGCCCGCCTTCCTGCAAGCCCTGGCCGCGCCGGACGCGGAGAAGAAACTGCAGGCCGTGTACAAGCGCCAATTCGCCGGCGCCCATACCGAACTGCGCTCGGCCGCCGCCACTTTGGGTCTGTTCGCCACCCAGTACGTGCGCAGCGAGGGCGACTACAGCGACGAGGAGCGCGACCACTACGCGCAGCTGATCGCGGCGATGAGCGCCTGGGGCCAGCGCGCGCCGCTGGGCGACGCGACCCGCGCGCGCGTGGCGATCGCGCAGCTGTCCGCGGCCGCGCGCCAGAGCGGCCTCAGCGGCCCCGACGCGTTCCGCCTGACCGGCATGGACCGCAGCCTGGAGCGGCTGGGCCCGTTCTTCGGCCGCTTCAAACAGGTGCTGGTGGGCTACGGCCTGGACTTCGACGCCAGCCTGGACGGCGTGGACGCGAGCCTGGCCGAGCAGACCGGCGACACCGCGCGCGTGCGGATTCGTTACACGTTGGCCGAGCAGCCGATCGATGCCTTCGTAAAGGTGGAGCGCCACGACGGACGCTGGTATCTGAGCGATGTGTTGCGGCATGCGGAAACCGAAGCGGCGCGGACGGCGGCAGCCAGCGTTGCGCCGAAGGCGCCTGGGGCAAAGACGGCGCCGTAGCAAGTCGCGACGACACCGCCGGCGATGCCGGCGCGGTGGTTGCGGATTCGCGGTCGCGGCTCACGCCGCTCCTACCCCCGCCGACGGCGCGCCGATGCTTCTGTAGGAGCGGCGTAAGCCGCGATCGCAGGTTCCGGCCGTTCACGCTGCCGCGGTAAATCGCGCTGTCGCGGTCGCGGCTCACGCCGCTCCTACCCCGAAGCTTGGGCGGTGCTAGCCGCGACCTGCGGGGCCGAATGGGCATAATGCAGGCGATGCCGAAACAGACGCCCCTGCCCTTCCCCGACGCCACACCGTCAGCGGACGGCGCCCCTCCGGCGGCCACCGCCACGGACGCCGGCGCCGAGCCTGCGCCCGCAGGCGCCGTGGAAGGCGCGCGAGACGCGCAGCCCGAAGGCGCCGATAGCATCGCGATCGGCACCGAATCGCCGCCGATCGCCGACATATCGCACTCCCCGGCCGAACCGGACTTGGCCCGCCCCCCTTCTTCCGAGCCCGACTTGAGCAACCACCCGCATTCCCAACCCGACCCCGCCCAGGCCGAGCTGCCGATACCGCCGCCGGCCGCCGAACCGCGCCCGCTGCCGCCGCCCGCGCGCCGCCCCTGGTGGGCCAAGCTGCTGGGCAGGCTGATGGCGCCGTGGGTGCAGCTGACCATCGAGCCCAAGTCGCCGACCGAGCACGTGGCCGAGGAATGGAACGGCCGCCCGGTCTGCTACGTGCTCGAGGACTACGGCCTGTCCAACGCGCTGATCCTGGAACGCGCCTGCCGCGAATCCGGCCTGCCCTCGCCGCTGCAGCCGCTGCCCGGCGATCCGCTGGGCCGCAAGCGCGCTTATGTCGCGTTGTCGCGGCGCAATGCCGGCGGCACCCTGGCGCCGCTGCAGTCGCTGGGCGAAACCCTGGTCGGCGCGCCGCAACCGCCGCCGCCGGCCAAGACCCATTCCGGCTCGCTGGCGCGCCTGATCGACGCCCACCGCATCGATCCCGAACTGGACGTGCAGCTGGTGCCGGTGTCGATCTTCGTCGGCCGCGCGCCGGACCGCAGCACCGGCTGGTTCTCGGTGCTGTTCTCGGAAAACTGGACCCTGGTCGGCCGCTTCCGCCGGCTGTTGGCGATCCTGCTCAACGGCCGCCACACCGTGGTGCGGTTCTCGCCGCCGGTCTCGTTGCGCGGCATCGTCGCCGAAGGCCTGCCGCCCGAGCGCACCGTGCGCAAGCTCTCGCGCGTGCTGCGCACCCACTTCCGCCGCATCCGCGCCGCGGTGATCGGCCCCGACCTGTCGACCCGGCGCCTGCTGGTCGACCAGGTGCTGGCGTCCGAGCCGGTCAAGGAAGCCATCGCCGACCAGGCCCGCCGCGACGGCAACGGCCTGGCCGAAGCCTGGAAGAAAGCGCATGCGATGGCGTACGAGATCGCCGCCGACTATTCGCATCCGGTGGTGCGCTCGGCCAGCTTCCTGCTGACGCCGGTGTGGAACCGCATCTACCGCGGCGTGCTGGTGCACCACCTGGACAAGCTCAAGCAGGACGCGCCCGGCTACGAAGTGATCTACGTGCCCTGCCACCGCAGCCACCTGGATTACCTGCTGCTGAGCTACCTGCTGTACACCAAGGGCATCGTGCCGCCGCACATCGCCGCCGGCGCCAACCTCAACCTGCCGGTGGTGGGCACCATCCTGCGCAAGGGCGGCGCGTTCTTCCTGCGCCGCAGCATCCGCGGCAGCGCGCTGTATTCGGCGGTGTTCTCCGAGTACGTGGCGCAGCTGGTCGCGGGCGGCTATTCCATCGAGTACTTCATCGAAGGCGGACGTTCGCGCACCGGCCGGTTGCTGCCGCCCAAGGGCGGCATGATCGTGATGACCGTGCGCGGCTTCCTGCGCCAGCCCACGCGACCGGTGCTGTTCCAGCCGGTCTACATCGGCTACGAAAAGCTGATGGAGGGCAACAGCTACCTGGACGAACTGTCGGGCAAGCCCAAGCAAAAGGAATCGATCTGGCAGCTGCTGTGGGGCATCCCCAAGGTGCTGCGCTCCAACTACGGCCAGGTGGTGGTGAACTTCGGCGAACCGATCCGCCTCAACGACGTGCTCGCCGAGCACGCGCCGGAATGGAACGGCCAACCGGTGAGCGAAGACGAAAAGCCGCAGTGGCTGTCCGACACCGTCGAGGCGCTGGCGCAGCGGATCCAGGTCAACGTCAACCGCGCCGCCGACGTCAACCCGATCAACCTGCTGGCGCTGGCGCTGCTGTCCACGCCCAAGCACGCCATGGGCGAGGCCGACCTGCTGGCGCAGATCGCGCTGAGCAAGACCCTGCTGGCCGAACTGCCGTATTCCGACCGCGTCACCGTCACCCCGCACACGCCGCAGGAAATCGTCGCCCACGGCGAGGAGATCAACGTGCTCGAGCGCATCGCCCATCCGCTGGGCGACGTGCTCGGCGTGGACGAAGACAAGGCGGTGCTGCTGAGTTACTTCCGCAACAACGTGCTGCACCTGTTCACCGCGGCCTCGTGGATCGCCTGCTGCTTCCAGCACAACCGGCGCATGAGCCAGGCCGGCCTGCTGCGCCTGGGCCGCAGCGTGTACCCGTTCCTGCAGTCCGAATTGTTCCTGCCCTGGAGCGAGGACGAATTTGCCGAGCGTTTGAGCCGCACCGTGGAGGTGTTCATCCGCGAAGGCCTGCTCGAACGCGTGAGCGAGGACGACGGCGGCATCCTGGCGCGCAACGCCGGCCAGACCGACGAAGTGTTCCGCCTGCGCGCGATCGGCCATTCGCTGCAGCAGGCCTTCGAGCGCTATTACATCGCCATCTCGGTGCTGGTGAAGAACGGCGCCGGCACGCTCTCGGCCGGCGAGCTGGAAAGCCTGTGCCAACTGGCCGCGCAGCGCCTGTCGCTGCTGTACGCACCGGCTGCGCCGGAGTTCTTCGACAAGACCCTGTTCCGCGGCTTCATCCAGAAGCTGCGCGAACTCAAGCTGGTCTGGCCCGACGCCAACGGCAAGCTGGCCTTCGACGCGCGCCTGGACACCTGGGCCAAGGACGCCAAGGTCATCCTGGGCCGCGAACTGCGCCATACGATCGAGAAGATCAGCCCGGAGATGGCCAAGCCGGCGACGGCGGAGCCGGCGGCCGGCTGAGCGTCCGACGGCCCGAAACCGTCATTCCCGCGAAGGCCGGAACCCATTCTGCTTTTTTCGCTGAATGAGATCCCCGCCGCAGGGAGGCGGCTAAAGATCAAAATCGGTTCCGGCTTTCGCCGGAATGACGATGTGTGGAATCGCGGCCACCACCGCATACCGGCTTCCGCCGACCTGATACTCGTCACTGCTCGCGCCCCCGCGACCCGGTTACCATCGCCGGACCCCGCACCGGTCTCGCCGATGTCCGCACGCGCCTCGACTTCCGCGCTCCCGTCCAACCCCGCCGCGCTCGCGCCGGCACGCGACGATGGCCCGCCGCGCGGCGCCTGGCTCGAAATTCCGCTGCTGTCCGCGCGCCTGCTGTGGCGGCACTGGCCGGCATTGTTCTTCTGGTTTTTCGCCCAGCGGGTCTGCTACGACCTGCTGATGGACCTGGCGGTCAAGCTGGGCGAGCGCTCGGTGCTGATGTCGTTCGCGGCGCTGTCGGTGCTGATCGTGACCCAGCTGGTCGGCACCATCTTCATGTTCCAGTCGTTGCGGCCGTCCTTGCCGATGCTGGCCTACGGCGCGGTCACCCCGGACACCCGGGCGGTGCGCAAGCAATGGATCACCGCGTTGGCGATCGCGTTGCTGCCGTTCTTCGCCTACTACGTGGGTTGGGGCCTGATGGAGGGCCTGCGCCGCTACTTCGGCATCGCTTATTTCTTCAGCATATGGGAGCGCGAGGACCTGGGCCACGTGCTTGGCCTGAAAGGCCTGTGGATCGCGCTCGCAGTGGCCTGGGCGGTGCGCTGGCTCAGCAAGCGCCGCGCCGCGGCCACGGGACACGCCTCATGGAACGTGCTGGCGACGATCTGCGAGGCCTACTGGGTGTTCGTGGGCGTGGCCGCGATCGGCCAGATCATCCAGACCGGCAAGGACTGGTGGCACCAGCGCGCGGTGTACGTGGCGGTCACCGACTGGTGGGAAAGCCCGACCGCGCTGTTCAAGCTGCTGGCGCCGATCAAGCGCGCGCTGGCGCCGCTGTGGGACTTCGTCGCCACCGCTGGCGGCGCTGTGGCGCTGCCGCTGATCTGGCTGGCGATCACCGCGATCATCTACGGCATCGACCTGCGCAAGGCCCAGCGCATCGACCAGGCCGACGCGCCGCTGGACCGTGCGGTCGCGCGCTTCAAGGCCATGCACTTCACCCTGCGCATGCTCGCCGACAAGGCCAGCGCCGGCTGGACCAGCAAGGGCGTGCCGGTGGTCAATAGCCTGCGCCTGGTGTTGCGCGCGGGCCTGCCGGCGCTGCTGACGCTGTGCGTGTGCTGGCAACTGCTGGCCTACCTGGACTCGTGGTCGTGGCACTGGATGCAGCAGTGGGTCGGGCCCATGGACCCGGACTGGCAGCGGGTGGAGGGGCAGATTTACGCGGTGTTCCTCAATACGCCGCTGTCGTTCCGAACCTCGTTGCTGACCGATGTGCTGCGCGTGGTGCTGCTGGCGGCGACGTTCGATCGGGCGATCGCGCGGCTGCCGCGGGCGGGGTGAGCGGCTGCGGACCGGACCCCGGAGTCTGGTCGCGATGAAGCCCTGGATCCCCGCGTTCGCGGGGATGACGAGCAAAAGACGAGGCGGCGGTGGCGAGACGTGCCGCGTGGTCACGCCCCCGCGTTCGCGGGGATCACGGCAAAGGCCGTTATAGCTTGAATTCGAGGTAGCGACCTGCGGCGGTCTTCGAGTTTTTCAGTTCGATGCGTGCGCGCAGTTGATCGGGGCGCTGCCCGCGCGGCAACACGAAGGCATGGCGGAATGCGAACGGCTTGCCCGGCGCGGCGATCACGCGCCGGAACGCGTCGTCGTAACCGCTGCCGCAGGTCTCCGGCAGGCGCGGGCCGGACAGGCGCGGCAGCGCGGCGCCACCGGTTTCCCAACGCCGGCCCTGCGCATCCACGATCGCGCCGCGGCATTGGTCCAGATCGGTGATCTTGGTGCCCGGCTCGGGGATCACTTCGTAGCTCAGCAGCAGCACTTCGGCGTCCTTGCGCAACGGGCCGCGCAGGCGCGGATCGCGCGCCACCATCGACTCGGCGGACACCAGCCTCCAACGCGCGCCGGCAAAGGCGTTCCAGTCGCCCTTGGCGCCGGCGACCGTCACCGTAGGATTGCGCTCGCGATACTGCTGCAAGGCGTCGCGATAGGGCAGCCACAACGCCAGCGTGCCGAGCACGGCGGTGCCGAGCAGCCAAGCGGCGTTGCGCCGCCACCAGCCGGCCGGCGGCGCGGCCACTATGGTGTCGTCGGTGTTCGTCGTGGCGGTGTTCACAGGCGCAGGTCCAATACCGGTTTGGCGTCGGCAAGCAATTTCTGCGCAGCGGCTTTGTCCAGCTCCAGGTCGACATCGACCAGGCTGTCGCCGCCTACCGGCAGCAGGCTGCCCCAATACAACTGCAGGTGCGCGCCCTCAAGCTGATCCGGCGGCAGTTCGAAGAACCACGCGCCCTCCTCCGGCAAGCCCGGCGCCAGCTCGCGCTCGCTGAGGTTGAAGCCCTTGAGCTTGGGCCGTTCCTTGTTCGAAGCGACATAGATCAGGCCGTCGCGGGTGCGGATCTGCGCGGTCAGATAGCCCGGCCGCTCCAGCGCCTCGACCTTGGCCAACACCGACAGCCACACGCCGGGACTGCGCAAGGTGCGGTCGCCGGGTTCGCCGGGCTCGCCCTTGAGCAGATAGGCCTGGGCGACCTTGCGCCGGCCGACCTCGACCACGAAGTTGCGCCCCTGCGCACGCGCGGCCGGCGCCGATTGCAGCAGCGGCGCGTCGCGCTGTTCGTAATCGGACTGGCCCTTGCGCAATGCGACCACGGCCACCAACGCCAGCACGATCCACAGCGCGTCGCGCCAGCGCCAGCGCGGCAGGCGCCAACGCGGCGGCGCGGCGGGAGTAGGCGCGCTCATGGCGCCACCCGGCGATCGCGCAAGTCCTGCACGGGCAGCTCGAGTTTGGCGAAGGGATCGCCCTGCACCCAGGCGCCCTCGTCGTTGAGATAGGCCTTGGCCTTGTAGTCGCGCGCGAACAGGCCAAAGGTCTGGCGCGGCGCGTAGACGTAATTGCGCGGCAGCTTCCAGACCAGATCCACGCGCTGGGTCAGGCGCGGGTGCAGGTCGCCGGCGATGCCGTGGTCGTCGGCCATGAGCAGGTTATCGGCCTGCACCGGCTCGCGCGTGGCCGAGACCAGGATCAGGTCCTTGAGCGGATAGCCGAAGGCGTTGAAGCTGCGCCCGGTGCGGTTCTCGATATCGGCCTGCAACACCAGGTACAACTGGTCGGGCTCGACCTGCCGGCCCGGGCGGTAATGCGCAACCCAGGCGCGCAGCGGCGTCACCGCCATCGCACCGCTTTGCACGCGTTGGCCGGCCGCGAACTGCGGCAGCGGTTTGGTCGTGCTCTTGGCTTGCTTGAAACCGCCGAGCAGCAGGGTCGCCACCAGCGCCACCGCGGCCACGGCCGCTGCGGCCTGCCACCACGGGTTGCGCGCCGCGCCGATGAGTTCGTCCTTGTCCGCCATGCCGTGGTCCGAAGCGAGTGCGCGCACCGTAGCACAGGGGTCGGCGCGGGCCAGTGACGTATGTCAGCAGCCGCGCAACTTGCGCGCTTCGTCGGCGCCGCTCAGGCCGGTTCGTCGGGGATCAGCGCGCTTTCCAGCCGTGCGATGCAGTCCTTCAGCCACAGCTTGCGCTTCTTCAAGCGCTTCACCGTCAGTTCGTCGGCTTCGGTGTCCACGGTCAGGCGATCGATCGCGGCGTCCAAGTCCCGGTGTTCCAACCTCAGTTCGGCCAGTTTGCGCGCTATCACGGCAGGATCGTCGCTCTCGAGCATGGGCGGAGCTTAACGCGCGGCGATGGCGCTGCCATCTCCCTGGCGCGGGAGCGGCGCTCGCCTGCGTTCACGGGCTGTCCGTCGCCTGAATAGTAAAAATTTCGTTCATATTTAGTTAGAATATCGTTTGCCTATCCTGCGACCGCGGATCGCCCGCACACCAAGGAGAGGTCAGATGAAGCGTTTGGTTCTGATATCGGCTTTCGTGCTGTTCGCCTGTGGTTCGCCGCTGGTCATGGCCAAGAACATCGTCATCAAAGGCGAGAGAGGCACCCGCTGGTGCTGTCCGGATGGCAAGAAGGGCCCCGACTGCGAGAAATTCCCGGACAGCGTTCCGCTGGGCGCGAACTGCAGGCTCAATATCGCGATCGCCCCCGATCCCGGCATCACCCCGCAGGCGCCCGTGCGCGACGGCCGCGATACGACGCTGAAGCCGGTGGCCGAGGAAAGCCCGGCGCCGGTTCGGGGCAAGGATGCCCCCAAGCAGAAGTAAGCGGGCCATCGGTCGCCGACCGCTCCGCAGAAGGGTGGCGGCTTTCGGCGGAAAGCTCAGGCTTTGCCGCCACGACGGCGCGGTGCACCGCGCCGTTCGTTTGTGCGGCCCGGCCCAGGATCGCAGCCGCCCCGACCCAGCCCGTAGAATGGTGGGTCTGATGAGCACCGTCCTGCCCCTAGCCGAACCCCAGCGCCACGTGCGCGCCGACCAGCGCCGCACGCACGAGCACCAGCGCCTGGCCAAACGCCTGCGCCACCAGGTCGGCCGCGCGATCGCCGACTTCGGCATGATCGAGGACGGCGACAAGGTCATGGTCTGCCTGTCCGGCGGCAAGGACAGCTACACCCTGCTCGACATCCTGCTGCAGCTGCGCGCCAAGGCGCCGGTGAAGTTCGAGCTGGTGGCGGTGAACCTGGACCAGAAGCAGCCCGATTTCCCCGAGCACGTGCTGCCGGCCTACCTGGACTCGGTGGGCGTGCCCTACAAGATCCTGGAGCAGGACACCTACTCGGTGGTCACGCGCGTGGTGCCGGAAGGCAAGACCATGTGCTCGCTGTGCTCGCGCCTGCGCCGCGGCGCGCTGTACAGCTACGCCGAGCAGGAAGGCTTCACCAAGATCGCGCTGGGCCACCACCGCGACGATCTGGTGGCCACCTTCTTCCTCAACCTGTTCTTCCACGCCAAGCTCAGCGGCATGCCGCCCAAGCTGCTGTCCGACGACGGCAAGCATGTGGTGATCCGGCCGCTGGCCTACGTGCGCGAGGACGACATCGCCCAGTACGCGGCCGCGCGCGAGTTCCCGATCATTCCTTGCAACCTGTGCGGCTCGCAGGAGAACCTGCAGCGCAAGCAGGTCAAGAAGATGCTCGACGCCTGGGAACGCGAGTCGCCGGGCCGGATCGAGACCATCTCGCGCGCGCTGGGAGATATCCGGCCTTCGCAGCTGTCCGACCCCAAGCTGTTCGACTTCCTCGCGCTGGGCCTGCGCGGCCAGGCGCCGCTGCCCGACGCGCACGCCTGGCTGGGCGGCGAACCGCACGAACGGGATCCGGCCGTGGAGCCCGGCGCGCCCTGATCGCGCCCCGCTCCGCCCGGTTCCGCATCCCCACTTTTTTCTACCGGATTTTCGATGTTCTTCCGCAACCTGACCCTGTTCCGCTTCCCCACCACCGCCAAGATCGACGACCTGGAAACCGGACTGGAAGAGTGCAAGCTCAAGCCGGTCGGCCCGCTGGAGCTGTCCTCGCGCGGCTTCATCTCGCCCTTCGGCCGCGACGCCGAGGCCATGTCGCACCGCATCCGCGACGCGATCTGGCTCAGCGTGGGCGGCGAAGACCGGCTGCTGCCGGGCTCGGTGGTCAACGACCTGCTGGCCAAGAAGCTGGCCGAGATCGAGCAGAAGGAAGGCCGCAAGCCCGGCGGCCGCACCCGCAAGCGGATCAAGGACGAGCTGATCGTCGACCTGCTGCCGCGCGCGTTCATCAAGCCCAGCCGCACCGACGCGCTGCTGGACCTGGAGCACGGCATCGTCGTGGTCGACACCTCCAGCCGCAAGACCGGCGAGAACGTGGTCAGCGAAATCCGCCGCGCGCTGGGCAGCTTCCCGGCGCTGCCGCTGAACGCCGAAGTGGCGCCGCGCTCGGTGCTCACCGGCTGGGTCGCCGGCGAACCGCTGCCCACCGGCCTGTCGCTGGGCGACGAGTGCGAACTGCGCGACCCGGTCGACCAGGGCGCGGTGGTGAAGTGCCAGCGCCAGGAACTGCAGAGCGACGAAATCGGCAAGCACCTGGAAACCGGCAAGCAGGTCACCCGCCTGGCCCTGACCTTGGACGACCACGTGTCCTTCGTGCTCGGCGAGGACCTGGTGATCCGCAAGTTCAAGCTGCTCGACGGCGCGGTGGACAGCCTGGAAAGCACCGAGCGCGACGACCTGCGCGCCGAACTGGACGCGCGCTTCGCCCTGATGAGCGGCGAGGTCAAGCGCCTGTTTAACGTGCTGGAGCCGGCGCTGAAGTTGAGCAAGGCCGAGGCTTGAGCCGAGGCGCCTCAAAGGCCAAAGGCACCCCCCTCAACAAAAGGGAAGTTTCAAGCCACAGCGCCACCCCTGACCGCCCGATAAGTCCCCCCCTTTGAAAAAGGGGGGCTAGGGAGGATTTGCCTTTGCTGTTGCCATCGCTTCCAAAGCCGCCCCGCAACCGTCATCCCCGCGCGCTATCCTGCCCCCATGCCGGGCCCCCACCCATGACCAGCCTGCTGCGCCTGCTCACCGGCAAGCCGCGGCCGGCCCCGCGCACGGTCGAACGCGAGACGGTGACGATCGCGCTCGCCGACGGCCGCCAGATCGAGGTGCTGCGCGTGCGCGACCCGCGCGCGCGCCGGCTCAAGCTCAGCGTGGACGAACGCGGCGCGCGCCTGACCCTGCCGCTGCGCGCCAGCGACCGCGCCGGCGAACAGTTCGTGCGCCAGCACGGCGACTGGCTGGCCAAGCAACTGGCGCAGACGCGCAGCCCGCACACCGCGCTGCAGCCGCACGCCGAGGGCGAGATTCCGCTGCGCGGCACGATGCGGCCGCTGCGCTGGACCGTGGGCCGCTACCTGCGCATCGCCGAGGACGAGGACGGCGCCATCGCCATCGTCGCGCCGGAGGCCGTGGCGCCGGCCACCTTGCGCCGCGCCCTGCGCGATTTCTACGAAGCCCAGGCCCGCGCCGACGTCGGCCGCTGGCTGCCCAAGTACCTGCAAGGCCTGCCGCGCGCGCCCGCGCGCATCCGCCTGCGGGTGATGTCGTCGCAGTGGGGCTCGCTCTCGCCCGACGGCGCGCTGTCGCTGGACCTGGCGCTGGTGCTGGCCCCGCCGGCGGCGTTCGAGTACGTGCTGGTGCACGAACTCTGCCACCTGATCCACGCCGATCACTCGCGCGCGTTCTGGCGCGAGGTCGAAGCGCGCAGCCCGCACTGGCGCGACCAACGCGAGTTCTTCCGCGCCGAAGGCCGCCCGCTGAAAGCAGCATTGAACGCGCTGTGCGGCAAAACCTCTAGCGACCCGCTTTGGGGTAGGAGCGGCGTAAGCCGCGACCGGACGGGTCGGTTATCTGCGCTGTCGCGGTAGATCGTATTGCCGCGGTCGCGGCTCACGCCGCTCCTACCCCGAGAGATGGCTGTTACGAACGCGACGGCCCCGTGGCCGCTACCTGTAGGAGCGGCGCGAGCCGCGACCGGCGACCTCGGCCACCTGCGCTGTCGCGGCAAATCGCATTGACTCAATCGCGACTCACGTCACTCCCACAGAGGACCAGGGCCGCCCGACGGCTGCCTGTGGGAGCGGCGTGAGCCGCGATCGGATGAATCGGTTGTCGACGCTGCCGCGGCCGATCGCATTGGCGCGGTCGCGGCTCACGCCGCTCCTACCCCGAAGCGCGACGCGTTAGAGCGGGCGGGTGAGGAAATCGCCGATCGCGGCGGCGACGCTTACCGGATCTTCCATATGCAGGTGATGGCTGCCCTGCACGCCGACGCTGTCGCCATTGCGCAGCAGCGCGCTGCGCGAGGTGCGCAGTTCGGTGCCGAAGTACTGGAACGCGGGCTCGGCGTGGATCACCCGCACCGGGCAGGCGATGGAGGCGATCAGGTCGCGCACCTGGCCTTCGGTCATGCGCACGGAGGTGGCCATGGTCAGGCGCGGGTCGCTGCGCCAGACGTAGCCGCCGGCCATGCCTTCGGCCGCGCGCCCCGCCGGCACCGGCGCCAGGCCGCGCTCCACCAGCAGCCGCGCCACCGGTTCGCTGAGCCCGTTGACCATCATGCGCGTGCGCACCGCGGTGGCCAGGTCCGGGAACACGCGCAGCTGCTTGGACGACAGCTGCGACAGGTTGGCGAACGCCCCGCGCAGGCGCGCCGCGGTGCGGTCTTCGGTTTCCGACAATCCGCCCAGCGCTTCGATCAACAGCAGGCGTTCCACCCGCTGCGGCACCGCGGCGGCCATGGTGCTGGCCACGGCCCCGCCCATCGAATGCCCGAGCAAGGAAAAGCGCTCCCAGCCCAAGGCATCGGCCACTGCGAACGCGGCGCGCGTCGCGGCGACCAGGGTGTATTCGGCCGCCATCGGCAGATGCGCGCTGGCGCCGTGGCCGGGCAGGTCGGGCGCGACCAGATCGAAACCGGCCAGATGCGGCGCCAGCGGCACGAAGCTGGCACCGTTGTCGAGCCAGCCGTGCAGCGCCAGCAGCCGCGGCGCGCCGGGCACGTGGTTGCGCAGGCCGCAGATCCGGCCGAACGCGGTGTCGACCACGAACTCGCGCATCGCCGCGCCGGCGCTCACGCCGTCGCCGCTCATGCCCAGGCCCCCAGTTCGCGGCGCGCGATCGCCGCCAGCGCCGCGGCGTGTGCGGGCGTGTCGTTGAGGCAGGGCACGTAGCGCAGTTCGCCGCCGGCCTTGCTCACGTCTTCGGCCAGCATCATCGCCACTTCCTCCAGCGTTTCCAGGCAGTCCACCGCGAAACCGGGCGCGACCACGTCGATGCGGCGCGCGCCGCGCGCGACCAGCGCCTGCAGGCTGTCGGCGGTGGCCGGCTCCAGCCAGCGCTCGCGGCCGAAGCGCGATTGATAGGCCAGGGTCCAGTCGCCGGCGCCCAGGCCCAGCTTCGCGGCGATCGCGCGCGCGCTGGCCTCGCATTGGCGCGGGTACGGATCGCCCTCGTCGGCCAGGCGCTGCGGCAGGCCATGGAAGGAGAACAACAGGTGATCGCCGGCGCCGTGTCGGGCGCGGTGCGCGGCGACGGAGTCGGCGACCGCGGCGATCCAGCCCGGGTCGTCGTGGTAGTGATCGACCATGCGCGCGGCCGGGCCGGGCGTGCGCGCGAGCACGTCGCAGACCGAGGCGGTGGTGGTGGTGGAGTACTGCGGGTACAGCGGCAGCACCAGCGCGCGGGCCACGCCCTGGTCGCGCAGGCGCCGCAGGGTGGCATGCAGCGAAGGCTGGCCGTAGCGCATGGCGTCGATCACCTGCAGCTGCGGCAGCTCGGCCTGCAGCTCGCGCGCCAGGCGCCGGGTGTACACCGCCAGCGGCGAGCCGCCGTCCTCGCCCGGCATCCAGACGCTGGCGTACTTGTGCGCGACCCGGCCCGAGCGCAGCGGCAGGATGCCGAAGTGCAGCAGCGGGCACCACAGCCAGCGGGTCAGGCTGACCACGCGCCGGTCGTGCAGGAATTCGGACAGGTAGCGGCGCACCGCTTGTGCGGTCGGCGCCTGGGGCGTGCCCAGGTTGACCAGGATCAGGGCGGTGTCGGGGCGGGCGGCGTCGGTGCTGGCGGGGGCTGGCATCGGCATAGGATGACAGCAGCGGGCACGGCGGCGGAATCTGCACGGCATCGAATGTTCCGATCGCTGCGATAGGCGCCCGCGCCCGCCGCGATGGGCGATGATGTCAACGGCGGCGCGCGCGGCGCGTTCGCGTCCCCATTCGGGCACCGGAGCCGACCGCATGCGCACGACCGCCCTTGCCGCCCTGGTGCTGTTGGCCGGCCTACCGGCCGCCGCGCAGCAGGTCGCCGACCGCGACTACCGCCCGGACATCGCCGAACCGGCCTACCCGGCCGGCCAGGGACCGGTGCTGTGCCTGGACGAAGGCCACCACAACTTCCATACCCTGGACGGCCGCTACTGGACCTTCGGCGAACTGCTGCGCCGCGACGGCTACCGTGTGCAGCCGCTGCGCGCGCGCTTCGACGCGGCCGCGCTGAAGCCCTGTTCGATCCTGGTGATCGCCAACGCCCAGCCCAGCGACCGGCCCTGGAACGAATACCCCTCGCCCACGCCGTCGGCTTTCGCCGACGCCGAGGTGCGAGCGGTCAAGCGCTGGGTCGAGCGCGGCGGCCGGTTGTGGCTGATCGCCGACCACATGCCGCTGGCCGGCGCGGCCGCGCCGCTGGCGCGCGCGTTCGGGATCGAATTCACCGACGGCTTCGCCATGCCGGGCTTCGACGCCGACCCGCAGCGGCGCGCGGCGCTGTTCGCCGAGCCCACCGTGTTCCGCCGCAGCGACGGCACCCTGGCGGAACACGCGGTCACTCGCGGCGCCAACGCCGGCGAGGCGATCGAGCAAGTGCGCAGCTTCACCGGCCAGGCCTTCCGCCTGCCGCCGCGTGCCGAGGCGGTGCTGACGCTGCCGCCGGGCTACGTCTCGCTGCAGCCGGCGCAGGCTTGGCAGTTCCATGCCGACACGCCGCGCCTGGACGTGGGTGGCTGGTCGCAGGGCGCGGTGCTGCGCTTGGGCAAGGGCCGCGCGGCGTTCTTCGGCGAGGCGGCGATGTTCAGCGCGCAGCGCCAGGGCGCGCGGGGCGGACCGATGGGCATGAACGCGCCGGGCGCCGAACGCAATTACCAGCTCGCGCTCAACATCGCGCATTGGCTGTCGGGGCGCCTGGATGCGAAGCCCGACCATAAGGGCGCAGTTCCGTAGCGATTCATCGCCGCGCCGTTAGCCTCGGGCCGATGCCGTGACCGTCGCGGTTGCTTACCATGGGCGCGCTGCGCGCCCGCCGCGCGGCCTTTCCCTTCGCTGTACTTCTTCGTACGCCCCGCCGGAGTCCGCCATGTCCCGTACGCTGCCCCGCGCCCTCAGTCTGAGCCTGGCCCTGTGCCTGGGCCTTGCCGCCACCGCCGCCGTCGCCGGCCCCGAGGAGGACGAGCGCGCGCGCAACGCGGTGCGCGTGCTCGGCGACATCCAGCAGATTCCCGAATCGGCCATTCCCGACAAGCTGTTCGACGAGGCGCGCGCGATCGTGGTCGTGCCCGACACGCTCAAGGTCGGCCTGGTGGTCGGCGGCCGCCGCGGCCACGGCCTGGTCTCGGTCAAGAACCCCGACGGCACCTGGTCCAACCCCAGCTTCGTCAAGCTCACCGGCGGCAGCGTGGGCTTCCAGGCCGGCGTGCAGTCTTCCGACATCGTGCTGGTGTTCCGCGGCGAGCGCGGCCTGGACTCGATCGTCAACGGCAAGGTCACCCTGGGCGCCGATGCCGGCGTCGCCGCCGGCCCGGTCGGCCGCAGCGCGGCGGCGGCCACCGACGGCCAGCTCAAGGCCGAGATCTGGTCGTGGTCGCGCGCGCGCGGCCTGTTCGCGGGCGTGGCCCTGGACGGCGCGGTGCTGCAGATCGACGACCAGGCCAACCAGGTGGTCTACGGGAACGGCACCACCCCGCGCATGATCTTCGAAGGCCGCGCCGCGCAGGCGCCGTCGGAGTCGGTGGTGGATTTCCGCGACCGCCTGGAGGAAGCCAGCGCCGTGGCCCGCGCCAACCGCCAGGAGCCGGCGCGCCCGGCCACCGGCGCCACCGTCTACCGCGAAACCGGCGCCGCCCCGCCCGCGCAGGCCGCCGCGCCCGCGCCCGCGCCGGCCAGCACCCAGCCGGCCCCGGTCCAGACTGACGATCCCAACCAGACCAAGGTCGAACCTTTGCCTTAACGGCGCTCTCGGGGCCACCTGCGGAAACGTGGCCCCATTCACCTGCGACCCTGTCCGAAGTCACGAGCTCTGTCACAGGGCTTGCGGTATCCTCAGCGTCCCAACTTCGGCGGAATTCCTCATGGGCGGTTTGAGTCTCTGGCACTGGCTGATCGTGCTGCTGGTCGTGGTGCTGATCTTCGGCACCAAGCGCCTGAAGAACGTCGGCCAGGACCTGGGCGAAGCGGTGAAGGGCTTCAAGAAGGGCGTGCAGGACGAGGACAAGCCGGCGGCGCAGCTGTCGGACGAAACCCGCCGCGACGAGGCGGCACGTAAAGACGCCAACGCGTCCTCGCACAACGACGAACAGCGCTGAGCCCGCGTTAGCGGCTCACCCGGCGTTACCGGCGCGCGGTCATGTTCGACATCGGCTTCTCCGAAATCTTCGTCATCGCGGTCGTGGCTCTGCTGGTGCTGGGCCCCGAACGCCTGCCCAAGGCCGCGCGCTTCGCCGGCCTGTGGGTGCGGCGCGCGCGCGCGCAGTGGTATTCGGTGAAGTCCGAACTGGAACGCGAACTGGCCGACGAAGAGCTGCGCCGCAGCCTGCGTGAGACCCAGGCCGACCTGCGCGAGGCGCAGGAGAGCCTGCGCAACCAGCTGCACGAAAGCCGCGACCACCTGCAGCGCGAGCTGCGCGAGGCCGAACAAGGCGTGCAGGCGCTGGACCGCCACGACGAGCCGGCGCAGGCCGAACCCACCGCCGCCCCGCTGGACGCGCCGGCCGACGCCACCCCCACCGCGCCCGCCGATGAACGACGCTGACCCCCGCGCCGCAGCCGCCGACGAAGCCGGCGGCGCCGAACTGCGCCTGCTCGACCACCTGATCGAACTGCGCGCGCGCCTGCTGCGCGCCGTGGTCGGCCTGCTGATCGTGTTCCTCGCGCTGCTGCCGTTCGCGGCCGACATCTTCGCCCTGCTGGCCGGCCCGCTGCTGGGCAAGCTGCCCGACTCGGGCAAGCTCACCGCCTACGATCCGGCCGGCGGCTTCTTCGTGCCGGTCAAGCTGGCCTTCTTCACCGCGCTGTTCGTGACCGTGCCCTGGCTGCTGTACCAGGCCTGGGCCTTCGTCGCGCCCGGCCTGTACAAGCGCGAGAAGCGCCTGGCGCTGCCGCTGCTGGGTTCGGCGGTCACCCTGTTCTACGCCGGCTGCGCCTTCGCCTATTTCCTGGTGCTGCCGGCGGTGTTCGGCTTCCTGGTCAAGTTCACCCCCTCGGTGGTGGCGATGACCCCGGACATCGGCAAGTACCTGGATTTCGTGCTGGTGATCTTCCTGGCCTTCGGCGCCAGCTTCGAGCTGCCGGTGGCGCTGGTGATCCTGGTGCTGCTGGGCTGGGTCACGCCGCAGCAGCTGCGCGAGGCGCGCGGCTACGCGGTGGTGGGCATCTTCGTGATCGCCGCGGTCATCACTCCGCCGGACGTGGTCTCGCAGCTGATGCTGGCCATTCCGATGTGCCTGCTGTACGAGCTGGGCATATTGGCTTCGCGCTGGATCACGCCGCGCAGCGCGCCCAGCGAGTCGGCGCCGGAATAGCCGCAGCGGCGATCGCGCCGGCGTCGTTCGGCTGACGGGACGCTGCGATGCGGACCTGCGGCTTCGGCCGTTGCTGCAATGCAGCATAATGGCGGTCCCTGCCCCGGGACGTTTCGATGACCCACCCTCTTTCGCGACGCCAGGTCGCGCTGATCCTGTTCGCGCTGGCCATGGGCGGCTTCGCCATCGGCACCAGCGAATTCGCGGTGATGGGCCTGATGCCCGACATCGCGCGCGGCCTGGGCATCAACGAACCGCAAGTCGGCCATGCCGTCAGCGCCTATGCGCTGGGCGTGGTGGTGGGCGCGCCGCTGCTGGCGATCCTGGGCGCGCGCCTGCGCCGGCGTCCGCTGCTGCTGGCGCTGATGGGCTTCTACGCGCTGGGCAACGTGGCCAGCGCGCTGGCGCCGAGCTACCCGGCCATGCTGCTGTTCCGCTTCATCGCCGGCCTGCCGCACGGCGCCTACTTCGGCGTGGCCGCGCTGGTGGCCGCCGCGATCAGCCCGCCGGAACAGCGCGGCGTGGCGGTGAGCCGGCCGCTGCTGGGCCTGGCGATCGCGCTGCTGATCGGCAATCCGTTCGCGACCTGGCTGGGCCAGGTGCTGGACTGGCGTTACGCCTTCGGCCTGGTCGCGCTGATCGCGCTGCTGACGGTAGCCCTGGTGGCCAAGCTGCTGCCGGCCGATCCCAACGAACGCCGCCAGGACCCGATGCGCGAACTGCGCGACTTCAACCGCGCGCCGGTGTGGCTGGCGCTGGGCATCGGCGCGATCGGTTTCGCCGGCATGTTCTGCGTGTTCGGCTACCTGGCGCCCACCCTGATCCACGTCACCGGCGTGCCCGAATCCTGGACCCCGCTGGCGCTGATCGCCTTCGGCATCGGCGGCATTCTGGGCAACCTGGCCGGCGGCTGGCTGTTCGACCGCCTGCAGTTCCGCGCCGCCGCCGCGGTGCTGCTGTGGTCCACCGCCCTGCTGCTGGTGTTCCCGCTGGCCGCGCAGTCGCTGTGGTCGGTGCTGCCGGCGGTGATCGCCGTGGGCACCATGGGCGCGCTGGCACCGGTGCTGCAGGCGCACCTGATGGACGTGGCCGCCGACGCGCAAACCCTGGCCGCCGCGTCCAACCACTCCGCCTTCAATGCCGCCAACGCCTTGGGCCCCTGGCTGGGCGGCCTGGCCATCAGCGCCGGCTACGACTGGACCAGCACCGGCTACATCGGCGCGGCGACGGCGGTGGGTGGATTGCTGATCTACCTGTGGGCGCGGAAGGATTTGCAGCAGCGTGCGCCGGTGGGCGAGGCGGCGTGATTTTTTGCTGGGGATGCGGCGCGAGTTTGCAGCCCCGCGCGCCCTCACCCCAACCCCTCTCCCGTGAACGGGAGAGGGGCTAAAGCAGCAACCGCGTCGAATGCATCCCCTCTCCCGCTAGCGGGAGAGGGCTAGGGTGAGGGGATGAGCGCAAAGCGCGAATGCTCTTGATCGGGCACCGAACTCGCCGCCCCAATAGAAGACCCGAAGGGCGGCGCACAGGACGTGCGCCGTTTTCCGCTCGGGCAGGAGGCCCGATCGGAAAATCCCCGCGCGCGCTCCGATCTCGCAAGGGAGCTCTGGGGCAGCGTTTTTCTTTGGTCACTTTCTTTTGACGCTTATCAAAAGAAAGTTACCCGGCCGCTTGCGGACGGAAGCTGTTGCTGTTGCTTCAACCAGCACACCCACACACCTTCGCGAGTTCGGAGCTGATCGCGGCTCACGCCGCTCCTACGGAAAGCGCATCCCGCAGAGACCGCAGCGTTCGTCGTAGGTGCGGATTCGCGGTCGCAGCTTACGCAGCTCCTACCCCAAAGCCAGCGTCCGCGGCAGGAACGGTCAGGCCTCGATGTGGGTGTTCGACGACGGCGGCGGCGTGGGGGCGGCTTCGTCGCCGAAGGTGTCGCGCCAGGCCAGATAGCTGCCGCCGACCAGCACCACCAGCACCGCTGAACCGAAGGCGGCGTAGACCAGCAGCGACAGGATCGCGCCCAGCGCCGGGTGGATCAGCGCGCCGATCACACCGACCAGCAAACCCACCAGCGCTACCACCAGCGTGCCCGCCAGCATACCGGCCACGAACAGGCCGCTGGCCAGCAGGTTGGCGGCGATGTTGGACACCGACGCGCGCAGCGCCGCCTTCAGCGAATCGCCCACGCCCAGGTGCGAGAACAGGATCAGCGGAACGCAGAACAGCAGCAGCGCGTAGCTGAAATAATTGAACAGCAATTGCACCAGCATCATCAGCAGCGGATGCTGCGGCTCGGGCATCACCGGCACCGCGCCGTTCATGGCGTTGCGCATGGCGGTCATGTGGTTGGACCAGTAATCGTCGCCGGCCAGCACCGCCACCAGGGCCACGCCGATGGCCGCCAGCGCGATCTGGATCGCGCCCAGCAGCGCCAGCGGGCCGGCCTTGCGCGTGCGCAGCGGCGCGAACAGGTCGCGCGCGCGCACCGGACGGCCGGCTTCGGCCTCGCGGATCACGTGCATCAGCCCGCCCAGCAGGATCGGGAACACGAACACCAGCATCAGGAACAGCGCCGCCACCACCGGGAACAGCTGCTTGGGATCGGGCGCGGCGCCCTCGCCCATCGACGCCGCCACCGGCAGCATGAACAGCACCGCCAACGCGTACAGGGTGATGATGAACAGCAAGGCCGCGCCGAACACCGCGCGCGGATTGCGCGCGCCGATGTTGATCGCCTGCACGAACCACTGCACGCCCTGAGCGAGCGGCACCTTGCGAAGCTGGGTCATCCGATCCGTTCCTCTGTCTGCCTGCGGCTCCCGGCCGCATGGCGTTATCTGCTGTTGCGTTTGCAACGTCCCTGGCGTCAGCGGCCGTGCAGGCCGCGCGCGTGGTGGACGAAGCGCCGCAGCACGCGGCGCGCGTGCGGCGTGGCGGCGATGTCGCCGACGATGGTCTTGGGGCAACGGCCTTCGTTGCGCAGCGCGTCCTGGCGCGCGCGCACGTAACCGCGCATGTGCGTGGCGCTGAATTCGGGATGGAACTGCACGCCCCAGGCGCGATCGCCCCAACGGAAGGCGTGACAGGCGTCGTGCACCGAGCGCGCGAGCACGGTCGCGCCGTCGGGCGCGCGCAGCACGGTCTGCAGGTGCGTGGCCTGGGCGCCGAAGCGTGGCGGCAGCCCGGCGAACAACGGGTCGCTGCCGGCGGTGTCGTGCAGTTCCAGCGCCACCGTGCCCATCTCGCGGCCCTGCGGATGATCGCCGACCTCGCCGCCCAGCGCATGCGCGAGCAATTGGTGGCCGTAGCAGATGCCCAGCAGCGGCATGCCCGCGTGCGCGGCCTCGCGCAGCCACGCCGCGCTGCGCTCGCTCCACTCGGCGCGGTCGGTGACCATGGCGCCGGAGCCGGTGACGATGGTGCCGGCGAAGCCCTCGCGCGAGGGCAGCGCCTGACCGGCCTCGACGTTGACCGTCACCGCCTGGTCGCGCTCCAGCCCGGCGGCCACACGGATCCAATGCGGAAAGCCGCGATGGCGGCGCATCGAGGCCACCGGCTGACCGGTCTCGAGGATCAAGAAGGGGGCGCTGTTCATTCCTGCGGGGGCAATACCGACACGACTTCCGGAATTGTAGTCAATCCCAGCGCGACCTTTTCGGCCGCGGCCGCGCGCAGCGAACGCACGCCCTCGGCGGCGGCGGCGCGGTTGAACGCGGCCAGGTCCAGGTCGGGGCGGATCATCCGGCGCAGGCCGGGGGTGATCGGCAGCAGTTCGTAGAGGCCGACCCGGCCCAGGTAGCCGGTGCGACGGCATTCCAGGCAGCCCACCGGCGCCTGCGGCGCGGCCGGCGCCGGCGGCGCCTGGCCCGGGCCCAGCAGCGAGGCCCAGTCGCCCTCGCTGAGCTGGGTCGGCCGCTTGCAGTGCCGGCACAGGGTGCGCACCAGGCGCTGCGCGAGCACGCCGTTGAGGGTGGACGCGACCAGGTAGTGCGGAACGCCCAGGTCGAGCAGGCGGGTGATCGCCGATGCCGCGTCGTTGGTGTGCAGGGTCGACAGCACCAGGTGGCCGGTCAGCGCGGCCTGCACCGCCATCTGCGCGGTCTCCAGGTCGCGGATCTCGCCGATCATGATGATGTCCGGGTCCTGGCGCAGCAGGGTGCGCACGCCGCTGGCGAAATCCAGATCGATCGCCGGCTGCACCTGCATCTGGTTGAACTCGGGCGCGATCATTTCGATCGGGTCCTCGACGCTGCACACGTTCACGTCCGGCGTGGCCAGCTGCTTGAGCGTGGAATACAGCGTGGTGGTCTTGCCCGAACCGGTGGGGCCGGTGACCAGGACGATGCCGTGCGGGCGCTGCACCAGGTCGTTCCAGCCATCGGCTTCGCGCGCGCTGAAACCGAGCTGGTCGATGGATTTGAGCGCGGTGTCCGGGTCGAACAGGCGCGCCACGCATTTCTCGCCGAAGGCGGTGGGCATGGTCGACAGGCGCATTTCGACCTCGCGCCCGCCCGGCGAGCGGGTCTTGATGCGGCCGTCCTGCGGGCGCCGGCGCTCGGCCAGGTCCATGCGCCCCAGCACCTTGATCCGGCTGACCACGGCATTCATCACCGGCGGCGGCATCTCGAACACTTTGTGCATCACGCCGTCGATGCGGAAACGCACCCGGCCGATGTCGCGGCGCGGCTCCAGGTGGATGTCGGAGGCGCGTTGCTCGTTGGCGTACTGCAGCAACCAGTCGACGATGTGGACGATGTGGTGGTCGTCGGCGCCGACCTCGCCGACCCGGCCCAGTTCGACCAGCTGTTCGAAGCTGGGCATGCCGGCGGCGTGCTCGCGGTTGCCGTCGCGGGCGCCGCGCACCGAGCGGGTGACGCCGAAGAACTCCATGGTGTAGCGGTGCAGGTCCAGCGGATTGACCACCGCCAGCTCGATCTCGCGCCGGGTCAGGTGGCGCACGTCGGGCAGCCAGTCCAGGTCCAGCGGCTCGCTGGTGGCGATCAGCACGCGGTCGGCGTTCACCGCCAGCGGCAGGATGCGGTGGCGGCGCGCATAGGCGTGCGAGACCACCGCGGCGGCCGCGGGCACGTCCACCCGGGTCGGGTCGATGCGCAGGTAGCGCAGGCCGGTGACGCCGGCCAGCCATTCGGTCAGCCGCTCCAGGCCCAGTTCGGTGCCCGGCGCCTGGCCGGCGAGCTTGAGGTTGGCGATCAGCACCAGCGGGTGCACGTCGCTGGCATGGCGGGCACCGGCGGGCAGCTGCACGCGCTTGACGTCGGCCGGGCCGATCAGCCCGTCCTGGGCCAGGGCCGCGGCCACCCGCTCCAGGCTCAGCCGGCCCGGCGGCAGGCGCTGCGCGCCCGGGGCCGGTTCGGCGCCTGGCCGTGGTTGCCGCTGCGTCGCGTCCCCGTACGTACCGTTCACCAGAACCGCTCCTGCCTGCTCAGACACCGTGGGGGCGGCCGCTATACTAGCGCGCCCCGCGTAACGCACTCTTTGAACATGTCTGCGAATTCGCCCACGATCGCCGCCGCTGCGCCGACGTTCCAACAGCTGATCCAGCGCCTGAACGCCTACTGGGCCGAGCAGGGTTGCGTGCTGATCCAGCCGCTGGACCTGGAAGTCGGCGCCGGCACCTTCCACCCGGCGACCTTCCTGCGCGCGCTGGGTCCGGAGCCGTGGAACGCGGCCTACGTGCAGCCCTGCCGCCGTCCCACCGACGGCCGCTACGGCGAAAACCCCAACCGCCTGCAGCGCTACTACCAGTACCAGGTGGCGATGAAGCCCAGCCCCGACAACATCGTCGAGCTGTACTTCGACTCGCTCAAGGCGCTGGGCGTGGACCCGCTGGTGCACGACCTGCGCCTGGTCGAAGACAACTGGGAGTCGCCCACGCTGGGCGCCTGGGGCCTGGGCTGGGAGGTCTGGCTCAACGGCATGGAAGTGACCCAGTTCACTTATTTCCAGCAGGCCGGCGGCCTGGAGTGCAAGCCGGTGCTCGGCGAGATCACTTACGGCCTCGAGCGCCTGTGCATGTACCTGCAGAACGTGGACAACGTGTTCGACCTGGTCTGGACCTACGGGCCGGACGGCACCCCGGTGACCTACCGCGACGTCTACCACCAGAACGAAGTCGAGCAGAGCGCCTACAACTTCGAGCACGCCGACGTGGCCGAACTGTTCCACCGCTTCGATGCTTGCGAGCGCGAGGCGCTGAAGCTGATCGAACTGGGCCTGCCGCTGCCGGCCTACGACCAGGTCTGCAAGGCCAGCCACTCCTTCAACCTGCTCGACGCGCGCCGCGCGATCAGCGTGACCGAACGCCAGCGCTACATCCTGCGCGTGCGCCGCATCGCCCAGGGCGTGGCCGAGGCCTACTACGCGCAACGCGAAAAACTCGGCTTCCCCGGCCTCAAGCGCGACGCCGCGCAGGAGGCCGCGTGATGTCCGCCGCCATGCAGCCGCTGCTGATCGAACTGGGCACCGAGGAACTGCCGGTCAAAGCCCTGCCCGGCCTGGCGCAGGCCTTCTTCGACGGCGTGATCGACGGCCTGTCCAGGCGCGGCATCGGCTTCGACCGCGACGGTGCCAAGCCGCTGTACACCCCGCGCCGCCTGGCCGTGCTGCTCAAGGGCGTGGCCGTGGAGCAGCCCGAGCAGAAGTCCGAAGTGCTGGGCCCCTACCTCAACATCGCCCTGGACGCCGACGGTCAGCCGACCAAGGCGCTGCAGGGTTTCGCGGCCAAGGCCGGCATCGACTGGAGCGCATTGGAGAAGACCAGCGACGCCAAGGGCGAGCGTTTCGTGCACCGCGCGGTCAAGCCCGGCGCGCGCACCGCCGAGCTGCTGCAGGAGGTGATCGCCGAGGCCCTCGCCGCCATGCCCATCCCCAAGCCCATGCGCTGGGGCGCGCACGAGTACGGCTTCGCCCGTCCCGCGCATTGGCTGGTGGTGCTGCTGGGCAAGGACGTGGTCGACGCCCAGGTGCTGGGCGTGCGCAGCGACCGCATGAGCCGCGGCCACCGTTTCATGCACGACAAGTCGGTGTGGTTCAGCGCGCCGGAGGACTACGTCGAGTTCCTGCGCGGGGCCAAGGTGCTGGTCGATCCGGACGAGCGCCGCGAGCGCATCGTGCAGGAAGTGACCGCCGCAGCCGTCGCCGCCGGCGGCGTGGCGCGCATCGACGAGGGCATCCTGGAAGAGGTCAACGGCCTGGTCGAATGGCCCAAGGCCGTGGCCTGCGGCTTCGAGCACGAGTTCCTGGCCGTGCCGCAGGAAGCGCTGATCGCGACCATGGAAGCCAACCAGAAATTCTTCCCGGTGCTGGACGCGGCCGGCAAGCTCAGCGAGCGCTTCGTCGGCATCGCCAACATCGAGAGCCGCGACGAGGCCGAGGTGCGCAAGGGCTACGAGCGCGTGATCCGTCCGCGCTTCGCCGACGCCAAGTTCTTCTTCGTCGAAGACATGAAGCAGGGCCTGGCCTCGATGGGCGACGGCCTGAAGACGGTGAAGTACCAGGACAAGCTGGGCAGCGTGGCCGACAAGGTCGGCCGGGTGACCGCGCTGGCGCAGGACGTGGCGCAGCGCATCGGCGTGGACCCCGCGCTGGCGCGCCGCGCCGCCGCGTTGTCCAAGAACGATCTGCAGTCGCGCCTGGTCAACGAGTTCCCGGAACTGCAGGGCATCGCCGGCCGCTATTACGCCGCGGTCGAAGGCGAGCCGCTGGAAGTGGCCGCCGCGATCGATGAGGCCTACATGCCGCGCAATGCCGGCGACGGCATCGCGCCCTCGCCGCTGGGCCGCGCCGTGGCCATCGCCGAGCGCCTGGACACCCTGGCCGGCGCCTTCGCCGCGGGCCTCAAGCCCAGCGGCAACAAGGACCCCTTCGCCCTGCGCCGCAATGCGCTGGGTCTGGTGCGCACCATCATCGGCGGCGAGCTGGAATTGGATCTGCCGGCACTGATCGGCACCGCGCTGCGCGATGCGCAGTGGCAGATCAATGCGGTGGCCACGCTGGAAGCGTCGAACAAGAAGGGCGGCGCGCAAGTCGCCGGCCCGGCCTACGACGGCATCCAGCGCGACGAGCGCGGCCGCCTGCTCGCGTTCGCCGAGAACCAGCAGCGCGAGGTCTCCGCCGAGGAAGTGCAGGAACTGGTCGGCTTCGTGCTCGACCGCCTGCGCAGCTACTGCCTGGAGCAGAACGTGCCGGTACAGCAGTTCGAAGCCGTGGCCGCGCTGCGCCCGGCCTCGCTGCTGGACTTCGATCGCCGCTTGCGCGCGATCGCCGAATTCGCCCAACTGCCCGAGGCCCAGGCCCTGGCCGCGGCCAACAAGCGCATCCGCAACATCCTGAAGAAGGTCGAAGGCGAACTGCCCACGGCCATCGATCCGGCGCTGTTCGCGGTGGATGCCGAGCGCGAGCTGGCTTCGGCGGTGGAGGCCGCGGTGGCCGACACCGACCCGCTGCTCGCGCAGCGCGACTACGTCGCCGTGCTCGGCCGCCTGGCGCGGCTGCGCCCGCAGGTGGACGCGTTCTTCGACGGCGTGATGGTCAACGTGGACGATGCGGCCGTGCGCAACAATCGGTTGGCATTGCTCAAGCGCCTGTCGGATCGCCTGGGCAGCGTGGCGGCGATCGAGCATTTGTCGATTTGACGATGCGGGCGCTGCGGCGCTTGCGCGGCACGAGCGAACTCCATGGATTGCCCCCTTTGAAAAAGGGGGCTGCGGGCGCGCAGCGCACGCGGGGGATTTGCTCTTGCCTTTGCTGTTGCTTGCTCTAACGCTCAAAAGCAAATCCCCCCTACCGCCCAAAAAAGGGGGGAACAGCATGAGCAAATGGCTGCACACATGCGGTGCCGCTCTCCACAACACATCACGCGCGCTTAACGTCGCGCCCGATCGCCACGTGCGCGCAAGCAAGGCGCGCATTCGTTGGTTATCCTGACCGCATGCCCCCCGTCCCCCGCCTGATCCTCGCCGCCGCCCTGACCCTTGGAGCCGCCGGCGTGGCCCAGGCGGCCACCTTGACCACGGTGGAGATCCGCGGTCTGGACGAGGCCATGACCCTCAACGTGCGCACCTCGCTGGCGCTGGTGGACGCGATCGGCAAGGACGTGTCCGGCCGGCGCCTGGCCTACCTGCTGCGCGAGGCCGAGGACGAAACCCGCGAAGCGCTGGAGCCGTTCGGCTACTACTCGCCCACGATCAAGGTCGAAGACACCCGCACCGGCGGCAACGGCGCGCGCAACAACGCCGCCACCACCGCCGCGCCCACGGATGCGTCGGCCGTACCCGCGGCCGACGCGCCGCCCAGCGCCGCTGCCAGTACCGGCAGCGAGCCCGCGGCGCCGGCCGACAGCGGCGACCCCAACGCACCGCGCCAGCGCTCCAACGCCAAGGTCGCCGTGGTCATCACCGTCGACAAGGGCGAACCGGTGCGCGTGCGCCGCTCGGATGTGGCCATCCTCGGCGCCGGCAGCCAGGACCGTTACCTCAAGGAAGACCTGGCCGCGTTCAAGCCCGATGTCGGCGACGTGTTCGACCACGGCCTGTACGAAGCGGCCAAGACCAAGATCACCCGGCGCCTGGCCGAGCGCGGCTATTTCGACGCCGATTTCAGCTCGCGCCGGGTCGAAGTGACGCGCGCGCAGCGCGCAGCCGACATCGACCTGGTCTGGACCAGCGGCGAGCGCTACGACATGGGCCCGATCAGCTTCGAGCAGACGCCCAAGCGCATCATCCGCGACAGCCTGCTCGACAAGCTGGTGTACTGGGACCAGGGCAGCTATTACCACCAAGGCAAGCTCGACCGCTTCCGCGAATCGCTGGCGCGGCTGGACTACTTCGCCAGCATCGACATCGAACCGCAGCCGGAGAACGCGGTGGACGGCGAAGTGCCGGTCAAGGTCACCCTGACCCCGGCCAAGCGCAGCATCTACACCGCAGGCCTGAGCTTCGGCACCGACAGCGGCGCCGGCGTGCGCATGGGCGTGGAGCGGCGCTACGTCAACGACCGCGGCCACAAGGCGCTGGCGCAGGTGGACTGGGCCGAGAAGCGCAAGACCGCGACCCTGCAGTACCGCATCCCCGCGTTCGCCTGGCTGGACGGCTGGTACACCTTCAGCGCGCAGATGGCGGACGAACAGACCGACTACATCGACAACCGCCGCATCGAAATCGTCGCCAGCCGCAGCGGCCAGGTCGACCGCCATTGGACCGCGACCGCGTCGCTGCACGCGTTGCGCGAGCGCTGGGCCTACGTGGCCGACGACGACGGCGACGACACTACGCCGGTGCAATACCGCTACGCCACTTTCACCTACCCCTCGCTGCGCGCCGAGTACGTCGACGCCGACGATCGCATCTACCCGCGCGACGCCTTCGGCGCGACCTTCATGATCCGCGGCGGCCTGGAAGGCGCCGGTTCCGATGCCAGCTTCGGCCAGGCCCACGCGACCGCGCGCTGGTACCGCGGCCTGGGCGCGCGCAGCCGCCTGATCGCACGCGGCGAACTGGGCCATACCTTCACCAACGCGCTGATCGACATGCCGCCCAGCCTGCGCTTCTTCGCCGGCGGCGACCGCAGCATCCGCGGTTACGCCTGGCGCGAAGTCGGCCCGCGCATCCTGGGCAGCGACGGCAAGCAATACGCGGTGGGCGCCAAGAACGTGGCCACCGGCAGCATCGAGTTCGAGCAGTATTTCAACGACAGCTGGGGCGCGGCGGTGTTCGTCGACAGCGGCAGCGCTTTCGACGGCACGCCCGACTGGCGCACCGGCGTGGGCGTGGGTCTGCGTTGGCGTTCGCCGGTGGGGCCGCTGCGCGTGGACATCGCGCGCGGACTCAACGATCCCGATTCCGGCTTCCAGTTGTATTTGAACATCGGCGCCGATCTTTGAGCGCAAGCAACACCTGCAGCGCACTCTCTGGCTACACGACGGACCGCACCCGGACATGAGCGACACGCCCAAAACCGCCGCCGAACTGCTTGCCGAGCGCCGCCAGCGCCGGCGTGCCGCCGCGCGGCGCTGGGCCTGGCGCAGCAGCGCGCTGGCCGGCGCGCTGACCCTGCTGATCGCCTTCGCCCTGTACTGGCTGCTGGCCACGGTGGGCGGCCGCAACGTGCTGTTGAACCAGATCGTGGCGCGTCTGCCGGAAGGCGCGGTGTTCACCTGGCGCGACGCCGACGGCCCCGCGTCGGGCCCGCTGACCCTGCGCGGCGTGCACTTCGCCTACGAGGGCATCGACTTCCGCGCCGAACGCGTCTACCTGGACACCGCGATCCGCCCGTTGCTGGGCCGCAAGCTGCGGCTGGACGCGTTGCAGGTCGAAGACGCGACGCTGGAGCTGCCCAAGAGCGACGAGCCCTTCGAGCTGCCGAGCTGGCCCGACGTGCTGCCCGACATCGCCCCGCCGTTGTCGCTGCAGGCCGACGACGTGCGCGTGGACCGGATGAAGATCAGCCAGGCCGGCGAACACCTCATCGACATCCGCCGCCTGCGCGGCGGCCTGGATGCGCAGACCGGCAAGCTCAAGGTCGAAAGGCTGGGCATCGACAGCGATCGCGGCCGCATCGGCCTGCACGGCGAGTACGCGCCGCGCGACGACTACCGCACCGATCTGGTCGCCACCGCGGTGCTGCCGGCGCCGGCCGGGCGCACGCCGCCGCGGCTGGGTCTGGTGGCCAAGGGCGACCTCTCGCGCATGGACGTGGCCCTGGCCGGCTACGCGCCGGGCCGGGTGCGCACCACCCTGGTGCTGCGCGGCAAGGACGATCCGCGCTGGCAGCTGCGCGGCCGCGCCGACGCGCTGGACCTGGGCCTGCTGCTCACGCCGGGCGCGCCGCCCAGCGAGACGCCGATGACCGCGCAGTTCGAGATGCACGGCGTCGGCGGCGCCGCCGAGTTGAGCGGCCTGTTCGAGCAGGGCGATCTGCGCGCGCAAATCCTGCCGTCGAAACTGCGCCTGGAAAAGCAGGTGCTGGACGTGCAGCCGCTGGCGCTGCACCTGTTCGACGGTACCGCCACCTTGCGCGGCCAAGCCGACTTCACCGATCCCGGGAACGGCCGCTTCAAGTTCGCGGTCAACGCGCGCGGCCTGCGCTGGGGCGGCGCCGCGCCGGCGCCGACGGCGAAGACGCCGGTGCCCGTCGGCGCCACGCCGGCCATCGTCGCCGATGCCGATCTGGGCTTCGCCGGCACGGTCAAAGCCTGGGCCGCGATCGGCAACGCGCGTATCGAGCGCGATCGTCAGGCCGCGATCGTGCGCTTCGACGGCCGCGGCGACGACCAGCGCATGAATCTGAAAACGCTGCAGGTGCAGATGCCCACCGGCCGCCTCGACGGCCAAGGCGACGTGGCCTGGGCGCCGAAGCTGGGCTGGAATTTCGATGCGACCCTGGCCGGCTTCGACCCGGGCTACTTCGCGCCGGACTGGAAGGGCGCGGTCAACGGCAAGCTGTTCACGCGCGGCGACACCCGCACCGACGGCGGTTTGGAGATCGCGGTGGATGCCAGCCAGCTCGGCGGCCGCCTGCGCGACCGCCCGTTGCAGGGTCGCGGCCGTTTCCTCATGCACGGCGCCGCCACCGGCCAGAGCAACGATGCCTACGAAGGCGACGTGGCCCTGACCCTGGGCGGCAGCCGCATCGACGCCAAGGGCAAACTCGCGCAAACCCTGGACGTGGACGCGAAGTTCGCGCCGCTGCAGTTGGCCGACCTGCTGCCCGGCACGGCCGGCAGCGTGCGCGGCACGCTCAAGCTCAGCGGCGCGCGCGATGCGCCCAACGTCGATGCCGACCTCACCGGCAGCGGCCTGAAGTACGGCGATTACAGCGCGCAGACGCTGGTGGCCAAGGGCAGGCTGCCCTGGCGCGGCCGCGGCGGCGCGCTGGAATTGCGCGCGACCGGTCTGGACGCCGGCCTGCCGATGGACACGATCGCGCTGGACGCGCGCGGCGCGGTCGAAGCGCTGCAGCTGCAGGGCGAAGCGCGCGGCGAGATCGGCACGCTGGCGCTGTCCGGCCACGCCGACAAGCGCGGCGCCACCTGGCAGGGCGCACTGGCCACGCTGCAGCTCACGCCGAGCAAGGGCGCTTCCTGGCGTTTGCAGCAGGCCGCGCAGTTCCGCTGGGACGGCAACAACGGCGCGCTCAGCAACGCCTGCCTGGCCAGCAGCGGCGGCGGCTCGCTGTGCGCCAGCGCCGACTGGCCGCGTCGCGGCCTGGACGTGAAAGGCCAGGGCTTGCCGCTGACGCTGGCGCAGCCGTATCTGCCTGCGCGCGCCGACGGCCGGCCCTGGCTGCTGCGCGGCGACATCACCGTCGACGGCCAGCTGCGCCCGGTCGGCAACGCCTGGCGCGGCCAGGCCACCGTGACCTCGGCCAGCGGCGGCCTGCGCTTCTCCGAACGCTCGCGCCGCGAGCCGGTGCGCTACGGCAACCTCAGCCTGCGCGCCGAATTCGATCCGCGCCGCATCGACGCCGAACTCGGCGCGGTGCTCAACGACGACGGCCGCGTGGATGCGCGCATCGCCACCGGTTGGGACGCCTACTCGCCGCTGGACGGCGAAGTGGCGATCAACACCGACGAGCTGACCTGGGTGGAGCTGTTCTCGCCCGACATCGTCGAGCCCAAAGGCAAGCTCGACGGCCGCATCGGCCTGAGTGGCACCCGCGATGCGCCGCGCCTGAGCGGCCAGGCGCGGCTGAGCGAATTCAGCACCGAACTGCCGGCGCTGGCCATCGCCCTGCAGGACGGCGACGTGCGCCTGGACGCGCAGGCCGACGGCAGCGCGCGCATCGCCGGCAGCGTGCGCTCGGGCGAAGGCACGCTGAACATCGACGGCACCCTGGGCTGGCAGGGCGAGGACACGCCGCTGGTGCTGAACCTGCGCGGCAAGAACGTGCTCATGTCCGACACCCGCGACCTGCACGCCGTCGCCGACCCCGAACTCACCGTGCGTTACGCCGCGCGCCAGCCGTTGCAGGTCACCGGCAAGGTCGGCGTGCCCAAGGCGCGCATCGACCTGGAGCGCCTGGACCAGGGCGTGTCGGCCTCGCCGGACGTGGTGGTGCTGGACCCGGAAGACCCCGAGCGCACCGCCAGCGCGCCGCTGGACCTGGACCTGACCCTGGCCCTGGGTGAGGACGTCAAACTCAATGGCTTCGGCCTGGACGGCAGCCTGGAAGGACAGATGCGCGTGCGCGCACGCCCCGGCCGCGAGATGACCGCCAGCGGCCGCCTCGACGTGTCCGGCCGCTACCGCGCCTACGGCCAAAAATTGCAGATCACCCGCGGCCACCTGGCCTGGTCCAACGGCCCGGTGTCCGATCCGATCCTGGACGTGCGCGCCGAGCGCGAAGTCGGCGAAGTCACCGCCGGCGTCGACATCAGCGGCCGCGCCAGCGCGCCGCAGGTCAATGTATGGTCCAACCCCGCCAGCTCGCAGTCCGAAGCGCTGGCTTACCTCGCCCTCGGCCGTCCGCTGTCCAGCGTCAGCGGCGACGAAAGCCGCCAGCTCAACGCCGCCAACGCCGCGCTGTCCGCCGGCGGCAGCCTGCTGGCCTCGCAGCTGGGCGCCAAGATCGGCCTGGACGATGCCGGCGTGATGGAAAGCCGCGCCCTGGGCGGCTCGGTGCTGGGCGTGGGCAAATACCTCTCGCCGCGCCTGTACGTGGGTTACGGCGTATCCCTGCTCGGCACCGGCCAGGTGCTGACCCTGAAGTACCTGCTGCGCAAGGGCTTCGACATCGAAATCGAATCCAGCACGCTGGAGAACCGCGCGTCGATCAACTGGCGCAAGGAAAAGTAGCGGCTTCGGCGTTCGTACAACCGACAGCGACACCCGATAGCGGGACCGAATCGCCGGCGCCGAGCGAGTCAGTGCTCGATTCGCGAACGGCATCACAAGCGATCCGTGGTGCGCGCCGCCGCCGCCATCGCTTTCGCACACCCGCAAGCGCCAAGATTTGCGCGCGGCGCAACGGCCGCCCTTTCGCCGAACGGGAACGCCATGCGCCTACATCCACTCGCCGCCGCTTTGACGGCTACGCTCTGCCTGATCGCGTGCACGCCCGGTGCCCATGACGCCGCCGACGCCGACGGAACTTCGGCCGCCGACGCAGCCAGCGGCGCGTCGATAGCGGTGTGGAACGCGCCGCAGGCGGCGCCCTTCAGCACGCCCTTGGACATCGTGCAGCTGCACCTGGCGCAGACCCACGTCGTGCCCGAAGCGGGCCTGCAGTGGACCTTGGCCAATGCCAAGGAAGAGCTGCACGCGGTCGGCAACCGCGAAACGCTGGTCCTGATCAAGCTGGCGGCGGACAACGCGATCAATCCGAAGATCGAAGGCTGGCGCGACGGCCAGCGCCTGGGCGCGATCGCATTGACGACCTCGCTGCCGGCCACCGAAGCCGCGGGTCCGGCGCCGCCGTATGGCAGCCTGAGCGCCACGCTGCCGGCCAGCTGGCTCGCGCCCGGCCTGCAGTTGCGAGCGATCGCCGACAATTACGCCGCCGGCGCGTTCCGCTCGCCCTCGATCGGCGCCGACAGCCCGGTCACCCTGCGCGTGCTGCCCTTCTACCTGTTCGGCGCCAACGAGCTCAATTCGATCCCGCTGGCCACCACCGCCGTACCCGACGCCGCCACGGTCGACGAGCTCTACGCCAAGTGGCCGGTCGCCAGCGTGATCGCGCAGAACCATCCGGCGCGGCTCGCACAATGGCCGCTGCTGGTGGTCGGGCCCAACGGCGGCCGCCCGGCCTATGTCGCCCGCAACACCAACCAGGAACAGGCCGGCTACGAGTTCATGGGCGCGGTGCTGGATGTGTTGGGCGGCCTGCTTCACGCCAACGGCGAGTCCGACGGCCCGGTGCAGTACTACGCGCCGCTGATCATGTTCGACGCCAGCGGCGTGTACCGCAGTCCCGGCGGCGGCCTGGGCACGGTCGGCGGCGACACCGGCGTCGGCGACCATCACTACCGCGGCATCTTCGTGCACGAACAAGGCCACGCCATGGGCCTGCCGCATCAGGACGACGGCCACAAGGGCGGCCGTTACCCGTACCTGGCCGGCAGCCTCAACGGCTCGGCCTGGGGCTACGACAGCGTGCGCAAGCAGTTCCTGGGGCCGTTCGTGCCCTCCACCGCCTCGCGCTACGCCAACTGCCGCGGCGACACCTTCGCCGGCACGCCGCGACAACTCGATGCGCAGGGGCGCTGCATCAAGCAGGACCCCATGCAAAGCGGTTCCGGCGACGAAGCCGCGGGTTACCGCTTCGCGACCTTCTCCGACTACAGCACTGCCATGATGCAACGCCACTTCGAGGGCGTCGCCCGCAACGACGACCAGGGCCGGCGCGTGTACGACGGCGGCAGCATCGTCGCCGACGCCGCCTTCCCCGGCGGCTACAAGCGCTGGGACAGCCTGGACCGGCGCTGGGTCAACGTCGAACGGATCACCGTCGACAAGGGCCTGTACGGCCTGGACGGCGGCCTGCCGCTGCAGCGCGACGTGCCGGTGCATGCGATCGCGATCACCTACAGCCTGGCCGGCACGCCCGAGGTCTCGCAGATCTATCCGGTCCTGAGCCACCGCGGCAACCTGCTGCGCACGATCGACCCCACTGACGCCGCGCAGCGCGCCAGCATCGTGCCCAACACCGGGCCGGTGCCCTGGTACTGCCATGCCAGCGGCTGCGACTACAGCCTGCGCGTGACCTACGCCGACGGCCGCGTGCGCCACGTGTTGCTGCAGGGCGGCTTCCGATCCTGGTGGGGCCCGACGACCGCGCCGCCGGCGAGCGCGAGCGATCCCAAGGACGACGACAGCTTCCGCACCTGGGTGATCAACGTCCCCGGCGACGCGATGCTGCGCAAGGTCGAACTGCTCGACACCCCGCGCGCCTGGGAGGGCCTGCCGGCCAATCCGACGGCGCTGGCAGTGCGCGAGCACATCGAAATGCGCGACACCCCGTACCGCGGCCAGGGCGTGCCGATCGCCCCGGGCGCCCCCGTCGCGATGCGCGCGCAGGCCGCAAGCATGGGCGCTGCGGAAGCCACCTGCACCGAACTCGCCACGGTCGCCGCGCCGCGCTCGGCCCTGCCCGCACCGCTGTGTCCCGGAGGTCCGGTCAGGCCCGAAAGCGAATCGCGGCCGCCCCTCTACGACATGCGCGATTCGCTGCCGCGCTTGTTGCGGCGCTGATGGGGCGCGGCGCGCACCACAAGGCGCCGCAGGCGTCGCCTTGGGTTCAGAGAACGGCGCGAGCCGCGATTGCGCGAGGGCCGAGCATTCGACCTCGCGTGCGGCCATCGCGACTCATGTCGCTCCCACAGGAAGCGCAATGCCACAGCTCCGACTGTAGGAGCTGCGTAAGCTGCGACCGCGAAAACTCGCTGGCCGGCGCCAGCGCGATGTGACGTGATAGCAAGGTCGCGGCTTGCGCCGTCCTGCCCCGAAGCGGGTGAACAGGCTCTGCTAGCAGCGCCGCGACAAGGCGGTCGAGGCTTCTGCGGCAATGCTGATACCGCTCGCCATGGGCTTTGCAATTCCTGGCTTCGACGTTCACATGCACTGGCGCCGGGCCTGCGCAAGCAGCCACACTCGAATCATCGCTTCCCCTAGGATGCTTCCGTGAAGATCGAACTGGACACCCTGCGCCTGCGTCTGCGCGAGTTGGGCCCCGAGGATGCCGCCTTCATCGTCGAGCTGCTCAACGACCGCGACTTTCTGCAGAACATCGGCGACCGCGGCGTGCGCGATGCCGACGACGCCCAGCGCTATCTGCGCGACGGGCCCATGGCCAGCTACCGCCGCCACGGCCACGGCCTGCTGGCGGTGGAGCTGAAGGAAACCGGCGAGACCCTGGGCATGGCCGGCGTGCTGCGCCGCGACAGCCTGCCCGATCCGGACATCGGCTACGCCTTCCTGCCCCGCCACCGTTCGCGCGGCTACGCGGTGGAGGCGTGCAAGGCGGTGCTCGAGCATGCGCTGGTCACCCTGCAACTGCCGCGCGTGCTGGCGATCACCCTGCCCGCGAACCAGGGCTCGGTGAACGTATTGCAGCGGCTGGGCCTGCGTTTCGAGCGCGAACTGCCTAGCACCGACAACGGCGTTCCCGAGACGCTGCACGTGTACACCACGGCGCCGGTTTAAGTGCCGCTGCTGGTGGGGCTGGGCTAACGCTTCGGCACTACTCGGCCAGCACGCGCGCGCCGCGCAACTGCGGACGGCCGTCGACCACGTCGGTCCACAGCACATGCGCCACGCCGTTGGCCAGCGCCAGTTGCGGGAAGCCGGTGGCGCGGCCGCGGCCTTGCAGGCGCGCGACTTGCAGGCGCTGCGGTTCGCCGGAGAGATCGGACGCGTAACGCGCCAGGTGCAGCGACTGGCCCTGCGCGTCCTCGCGCAGCCACAGCACCCAGGCCGCGCGCGGGTCCAAGGCCAGATCGACGCGACCCTGCACCTGCGTGCCCTGATCGAGGACCAGCGGCGCGGCGTAACTGTCGCCGGAGTCGTCGCTGCGCGCGAGTTTCAGCGTGGGGTTGCCACCGGCCGCGGTGTGCCAGGCCACCAGCGCGCGCGCGCCGATGGCGGCCACGGCCGGTCCGTTCACCGGGCAGGCCGGCATGGTCCATCGGTCGGCGTGCACCGCGCGCGCCGGGGTCCAGGCGCCGGCGTCGTAGCGCAGGGCGGCGATGTCGCGAATTTCCTCGGGCGTGCGGTCGCGATAGATCAGCAAGGGGCCCCGCGCGGTCAAGGCGGCATCGGTCTGGCAGCAGTCGCAGGTCATCGTGTCCAGCTCGGACTCGCCGCCGCGTTGCAGGGCCGCGTCGAATTGCGCGCTGCGCAGGGTCATGGCGCCGCCGTGCCCGGCGTGTTCCCCGTGCCCCGCCCCACCGCCGCTGCGGCGGCCGTCCAACCAGGCGATGCCCAGCTTTTCGCCGCCGGCCGGCCATAGCGAAACGAAGCCGTGTTCGGTGGGCGTGCCGTCGTCGTTGACCGCGACCGGCGCCGACCAGCTCGCGCCCTGATCTGCAGAGCGCGAGAGCACCACATCGTAGGCGTAGGGCGCGGCCGCGGACTTGCGCAACCAGTGGGCCCAGAGCGCGCCGTCTTCGGTGGCCATCACGTGCGGGGTGTCGGCCCAATTGACGAACCAGTCCTTGCCTGAGGCGACTTGCACGGCGGGAGACCACGTCGCGTGCGCGGCAGCACGCGATTGCGACAAGCGTAAGGCGTGGCCTTCGTCGCGCGGTTCGATCCACAGTAGTAGCAGGCGGTGGTCGGCGGTGGCGACCAGATCGGGTTGTGCGGCAGCGTCTTGGGTCGGCAAAACCCAAGGTTCGATGCGCAACTGCACCGGCTTTACCGAGGCGGCAGGTGTACTCGGCGGCGGCGCCGCAGTCCGGTCGCAGGCGGCGACGAGGCATAAGGGCAGCAGCGCCAGGAGCGGTCTTGGGTTCATGGCGGCAGCGTAGCGCGCGGGATAGGGCAGCGCCTATGGTCGCTACGGAGGTTGCGATGCGATGTGCTAGCTCGTGTGCCCTCACCCCAACCCCTCTCCCGCAAGCGGGAGAGGGGCTAAGTGCAGCAAGCGGCGTCGAATGAATCCCCTCTCCCGCTTGCGGGAGAGGGTTAGGGTGAGGGGATGAGCGCAGCGAATGCTTTTGATCTTCGCTCGGGCGCCGAACTCGCCGTACCCATAGATGACCCGAAGGGCGGCGCACAGGACGTGCGCCGTTTTCCGCTCGGGCAGGGATGCCCGATTGGAAAATCCCCGCGCACGCATCGCTCTCGCACGGGAGCTCTGGGGCAGCGTTTGGTTACTTTCTTTTGACGCTTATCAAAAGAAAGTTACCCGGCCGCTTGCGGACGGAAGCTGTTGCTCTTGCTTGGAGGCAAGAGCAAATCCCCCTCAATCCCCCTCAACAAAGGGGGAAGACAAGCAAAGGCGGAAGCAGAAGAAGTGCGTGTTGCGGCGTAGTTGCGGATTCGCGGTCGCAGCTTGCGCAGCTCCTACAGGGGTGGCCGCAGCGTTCGACGTAGTGGCGGATTCGCGGTCGCGGCTCAGGCCACGCGCGTGCGGCGCGTACGGGTCAGGTGCACCAGCAGCAGCGAAATCGCCGCGGGCGTCATGCCCGGGATGCGCTGCGCCTGACCCACCGTTTCCGGCCGCACCCGCTCCAGCTTCTGCTGCACTTCGGCCGACAGACCGCGCACGGCGGCGTAATCGAAGTCCGCCGGGATGGCCGTGTTCTCGTGGCGCTGCTGGTGCGCGATCTCCTCGCGCTGGCGATCCAGATAGCCGGCGTACTTCACCCCGATCTCCACCTGTTCGGCCACCGCCGCATCGGTCACCGCCGGGCCCAGCGAGGGCACCGTCATCAGCCGCGCGTAATCCAGCTCCGGGCGCTTGAGCAGGTCCAGCGCGCTGGTCTCGCGGCTGATCTCGATCTGAAGCGCCTGCATCGCCTCGCGGCCCAGCGCGTTGTTGGGCGCCGCCCACACCGCCGACAGCCGCGCCTGCTCGCGCTCGATCGCCTCGCGCTTGCGCGCGAACGCGTCCCAGCGCGCATCCCCGACCAGGCCCAGCTCGCGGCCTACCGGAGTCAGGCGCAGATCGGCGTTGTCCTCGCGAAGCTGCAGCCGGTACTCGGCGCGCGAGGTGAACATGCGATAGGGCTCGCTGGTGCCGTGGGTGATCAGGTCGTCGACGAGCACGCCCAGATAGGCCTCGTCGCGACGCGGGCTCCAGCCTTCCTCGCCGCGCACGCTGCGCGCGGCGTTGACGCCGGCCAGCAGGCCCTGCGCCGCGGCTTCCTCGTAACCGGTAGTGCCGTTGATCTGGCCGGCGAAGTACAGGCCGCTCACGGCCTTGGTCTCCAGCGTGGTCTTCAGACCGCGCGGGTCGAAGAAGTCGTACTCGATGGCGTAGCCCGCGCGGGTGATGTGCGCGCGTTCGAAACCGCGGATCGAGCGCACCAGCGCCAGCTGCACGTCGAAGGGCAGCGAGGTCGAGATGCCGTTGGGATAGATCTCCACCACGTCCAGGCCTTCGGGCTCGACGAAGATCTGGTGGCTGGCCTTCTCGGCGAAGCGCACCACCTTGTCCTCGATAGAGGGGCAGTAGCGCGGGCCGATGCCCTCGATCTGGCCGGTGTACAGCGGCGAGCGGTCCAGCGCGCCGCGGATCAGCTCGTGGGTGTGCTCGGAGGTGTGGGTGATCCAGCACGAGACCTGACGCGGATGGTCGGCGGTGCTGCCCAGGAAGGACATCACCGGGCGCGGATCGTCGCCGGGCTGCTCCTCCATCACCGAGTAGTCCAGGCTGCGGCCGTCGATGCGCGGCGGCGTGCCGGTCTTGAGCCGGTCGACCACGAACGGGCCTTCGCGCAGGCGCGCGGCCAGCGCGGTCGCGGGCGGATCGCCGGCGCGGCCGGCGGCGTAGGTGGTCTGGCCCACGTGGACCTTGCCGGCCAGGAAGGTGCCGGCGGTCAGCACCACCGCGCGCGCGCCGAAGCGCAGGCCGGTCTGGGTGAGCACGCCGGTCACTTGGCCCGCCTCGAACTCGATGTCGTCCACCGCGGCCTGGAACAAGGTCAGGTTGGGCTGGGCTTCGACCGCACGGCGGATATAGCTGCGGTACAAGGCGCGGTCGGCCTGGCAGCGCGTGGCGCGCACGGCCGGGCCCTTGCTGGCGTTGAGCCGGCGCCACTGGATGCCGGCAGCGTCGGCGGCGCGCGCCATCACCCCGCCCAGCGCATCGATCTCCTTGACCAGGTGGCCCTTGCCGATGCCGCCGATGGCCGGGTTGCAGCTCATCGCGCCCACGGTTTCCACCGAATGGGTCAACAGCAGGGTGCGCGCGCCGGCGCGCGCCGAGGCCAGCGCGGCCTCGGTGCCGGCGTGGCCGCCGCCGACCACGATCACGTCGTATTGGTAGAAGGAATCGGTCATGGCTCAGGTCCGGTGCCGCGTGCGGCCGGGACGGATTTTAGGGCATGGCGGGGCGGCGGGCCGCAGGACGGAAACTTGGCACGGTTCCTGCGTCATTACTCTTGCACCCAGCGGGGCAGGCGCTAGACGCCGGTCGGAATTGGAACAGGGGCTGGCCAAGCGCTCGCGGGGGAAGCAGGGGGCCGAATGTCGGGGGACATTCGGCCCCTTATTTTTTGCGCGATTTCTGGCGATTCCGTGGGCCGATGCGGCCTGCGGCGGGCGATCGCGCCCGGAAAGCGCCGTGGCGGGGCCTGACGCCCGCAGCCGGAAAGGGCGCCGACGCCCGACGGGGACGGAACAGGGGGGATCCGTGATTCCTCGCCGGGCGCCGACATGGAGCCGGTCTTACCGGACTACGTCCAAATACGACGTAGTCGGTCAATAACCGTAGATTGCGGTCAGGGCGCCCCCGATGCAATACCCCGGGGTGTGACCGCAAACCCGCTTGCGATCACTGAGCCCCGGCGCCGCGGCCGTTCACTGTTCGTGCGTGGCCGGGCGGCTGTCGGTGGTGGCGCGGCGGATGGCTTGCTGAATGGGCGAGCCGCGATCCATCCGTGGCGCGCTGGGCTGCACCCGCGGCATCGGCTGCGACGGCACATGGGTCGGCGGCCGGTTGTCGGCGTGATCGCGGCGGACCCGGTCCAGGTTGCGCCAGGGCGAACCGTTGTAGTCCGGACGGCCCGGCGGGTTGGTGGACGGCGGCGTGGGATTGCCCGGATTCACCACCACCGGCGGCCGCGGACGGTGCGGGCGGTGGTAGTACGGGTAGCCGGGGTAGCCCGGATAGCCGTAACCGTAGTTGTAGGGATAGCCGTAGCCATAGCGATACGGGTAGCCGTACGGCGAACCGTAACGGTAGCCGTAGCGATAGGCTTCGCCGTACGGGTAGTAACCGCCGTAATTGCCGTAGTACCGGTATTCGGTGCTGGGCTGACCGTAGTAATAGTCGCCACGCGCACCGCCATCGCGGTACACGTAGTCGGGATAGCAGCCCGCCAGCAGCGCAGCGGCGACGACGGGCAGGATCAGTTTGCGGATCATGTCTGGAACCCCCCAGGGTGTGTCGCCAGCTTCGGCCCGCGGCATTGAACTCGGGCTTAACTCCGGCGTATGGCGTCCGACCCCATCCTGACCGGTTCAGGCGCGCGGGACCAGTGTCCGAGCGGTCCGGCCGATGGCGTCATTGCCGGCGCGGTCGGCCGGTGCCAGCATGCCCGCCCACGGCGTCCCCACCGCCGGTACCGAGCGCTCCATGACCCTGCACCGCACCACCGGCCAATGGCGGCTGGGCCTGCTGCTGACCCTGATCACCGCCGCCTGCTGGGCCACCTTGCCGATCGCGCTGAAGATCGTGCTCGAGGTGCTGGATCCGATCACCCTGACCTGGTTCCGCTTCCTTGCCGCGGCCGTGCTCACCGGTGCGTGGCTGGCGCTGCGCGGGCAGCTGGGCGGCTATCGCGCCCTGAGCCGGCGCGCCTGGGTACTGCTGGCGCTGGCGGCGCTGATGCTGCTGGGCAACTACGTGTTCTACCTGCTGGGCGTGCAGTACACCTCGCCGGCCAACGCCCAGCTGCTGATCCAGCTGGCGCCGCTGCTGATGACCCTGGGCGGGATCGTGGTGTTCGGCGAACGCTTCCGCGCCATGCAGTGGCTGGGGCTGGCGCTGCTGCTGGCCGGCCTGGGCCTGTTCTTCCGCGACCAGCTCGTCCACGCCTGGGCGCGCGAAGCGGCGGCCACGACCGCCGCGCACAGCGGCGACTACGTGCTGGGTTCGGCGTTCGTGGTGATCGGCGCGGTGGTGTGGGCGGTCTACGCGCTGGTGCAGAAGCAGCTGCTGGTGCGGCTGGGTTCGATGCAGATCCTGCTTTTCATCTACGCCGCCGCCAGCGTGCTGCTGCTGCCGTTCGCGCGGCCCTCGGCGCTGCTGGCGATGGACGGCTTCCACTGGGCCATGCTCGCCTATTGCGCGCTCAACACCGTCGGCGCCTACGGCGCCTTCGCCGAAGCCCTGGCGCACTGGGAAGCCTCGCGGGTGTCGGCGATCGTGGCGACCACGCCGCTGCTGTGCATCGCCGCGGTGGCCGCGGTGCATGCGCTGTGGCCGCAGGCCTTGGCGCCGGAACGGATCGCACCGCTGGGCTGGCTGGGCGCGGCGCTGGTGGTGGCGGGCTCGGCCGCGGTCAGCCTGCTCGGCCGGCGCCGCGACGGCGACTGAACGCCGCGCGCCGGCGATGGAGCGCGGCCGGCCGCTTGCGCTAGGCTGGCCGCGATGAACGACTCTTCCCCGCCGCGCACCGCGCTGCCCGAATTCCGCGACGTGTTGGCCGCGGCCGCACGCATCGCACCCTACGCCCACGCCACGCCGGTGCTGCGCTCGCGCTCCATCGACGAGATGGCCGGCTGCGAACTGCACTTCAAGGCCGAACACCTGCAGCGCATCGGCGCGTTCAAGTTCCGCGGCGCCTGCAACGCGGTGTGGTCGCTGTCGGACCAGGACGCGCGCCGCGGCGTGGTCACCCATTCCTCCGGCAACCACGGCGCCGCGCTGGCGCTGGCCGCGCGCACGCGCGGCATCGACTGCCACGTGGTGGTGCCCGAAGGCGCGGTCGCGGCCAAGGTCGCGGCCATCGCCGCCTACGGCGCCACCTTACACACCTGCGCGCCGACCATCGCCGCGCGCGAGGACGCCTGCGCGCGCGTGCAGCGCGAGACCGGTGCCGAGCTCGTGCATCCGTACACCGATGCGCGCGTGATCGCCGGCCAGGGCACCGCGGCGCTGGAGCTGCTGACCGCGGCGCCGGAGCTGGACGCGCTGATCGCACCGGTGGGCGGTGGCGGCCTGATCGGCGGCACCGCGATCGCCGCCGCGTCGGTGTCGCCGTCCACGCGCGTGTACGGCGCCGAGCCCGCGGGCGCGGCGGAAACCTTCGCCTCGTTGCAAGCCGGCGAGCGGGTGACCGAGTTCGTGCCCGACACCCTCTGCGACGGCCTGCGCGGCACCCTGGGCGCTCCCAATTTCGCCCTGCTGCAGCGCCACGGCGTGGAAGTGCTGGTGGCCGACGACAGCGACACCGCGGCCGCGCTGCGTTTGTTCCTGCATCGGAGCAAGCAGCTGCTGGAACCGTCGGCGGCACTGGCCCTGGCGGCGGTGTTCGTGCACCGCGAACGGTTCGCGGGCTTGCGCGTGGGCGTGATCCTGTCCGGCGGCAACGTCGACCAGGGCGCGCTGGCGACGCTGCTGGCGGGCTAAGGCCTTCGCCGGCCGCTCACCGCAACGCCAGCGGCGCCAGTATCAGCACGGCCAAGGCGCAGCCGGGCAGGGCCAGACTCAAATCCTGACGCCGGCGCAGGTACAGGTACAGCGGCAGCAGCACCAGCAGGTTGAACGCCAACGCCAGCATCCCCGCGGCGCCTATCGGCCCGGCGGCCATGGCCCGGTCCCCGGGCAGTTGGCCGGCCTGGGCCAAGCCATCGAACATCCAGGCTTCGAACGCGGTCAGCAACAAGATCAGGATCAGCACGGTAGCGCGCATGGGTGGGTCCGAGGGCGGTCGCCGGCAGTCTACCCGCACCGCTTTTGGATCGACGCGCGCGTGCCGGCCGATGCCAGCACAGGGGCGGTCGTTCGTACCGCCATGGGCGATGCAAAAACGCGATGCGAGCGCGATACCGGTCACGTCTTGCGCATGCCGTTTTTGGCGCGCGCATGCTTCAACATCGCAACGTTCGCGCACGCGTCCTTTCGTCGCCTGCCGTCGTCACCGCCATGGCCGCAGCGACGACGCTACGGTATGTTTTATTTGTGACATCACTACCATTTTTTTACGGATGCGACTGGCACGCTGATTCGCGATACGCACCCCACGGCGTTGGCTGATAGCGCAGTGCGGGCGAAATAAATCCAACCATTTCGTTCAAGCACGAACACACACTAGCCAAAGGGGCGGCTGATGGTGGATGTTGAGTTTCGGGTGGTCTCCGACCGCCGCGACGGGCTGTTGCTGGCCCTGGGCCAGACCGTGATCGCCGCGGGTTTCACCTTGTTGCGCCAGCGCATGGTGAACAGCGAAGAAGGCGTCGTGCTGACGATGGTCGTGCGCGGGCCCGAGAACGGGCTGCTGCTGCTGGAAGAGCGGCTGGGCACCCATCATCTGGTCAACAGTTTCGAAGCCTCGCCGGTGGATGCCAGCGTGGCCAACGCGGTGAGCGCGCCGGCCGCCGCCGCGCCGGCGCCGGCGCCGGCTGCCAGGAGCAACGGCGGCGCGCCCAAGCCCGCGTCCGACGATGCCGCCACCGCCATGGACACGCGCCGGGTCGAAGCGCTGCTGCCGCAACTGGCGCGCGACTATCCCAACATCTTCATCCAGCTGCTGGCGCTGGAACACGACCTGCCGCCGGCCCAGCGCGAAGCCACGCTGCGTTACGTCGGCCAGCGCGTGGGCACCTGGGTGTACAAGCGCGACTTCTCCCTGGGCGGCCACCTGGCCCTGGCCGACGCGGTGCGCCACATCGCCCTGCCGGCGATGCGCCAGCTGGTCCAGGCCGAGCTGCAGGACGACACCCTGCGGATCAAGAACAGCCCCTTCTGCCATCGCGGCGAGCACGGATCGTCCTGCCATTTCCTGCGCGGAATGCTGGGCGGCCTGCTCGGCGGCCCCCACGGCACCGAAGGATTGCGCGTAGTCGAAAGCCATTGCCGCAACACCGGCGCGGAGGCTTGCTGCTTCGAGTTCCACGCCTGATCCGACCAACCACCACGGGGGACCACCATGCCGCACGATCACGCTATCCAATGCATACACGACCCGTTGCTGGTCGTGCTTTCCTACCTGGTGTCGGTGCTGGGCTCGTTCACCGCCCTGCAGCTGGCGATCGGCATTCCGGCCGCGCAGGGCGCGGCGCGCTGGCGCGCGATCTTCGCCGCCGGCGCGGCCATGGGCGGCGGCGCGATCTGGGCCATGCACTTCATCGCCATGCTGGCCTGCCAGATGCAGATTCCGGTGACCTACGACCTGGGCATCACCGTGGCCTCGGCGCTGGTCGCGATCGCCTCGTGCATGGCCGGCCTGGCCATCGCCAGCGCGGGCGTGTTCGGTTGGGGCAAGCTGGCCGTGGCCGGCCTGTTCATGGGCCTGGGCGTGACCGGCATGCATTACGCCGGCATGGCGGCGATGCGCATGCCGGCCGACATCCATTACGACAGCACCCTGGTGCTGGCCTCGGCGGTCATCGCCGTGGTCGCCTCGATCGTGGCGCTGTGGCTGGCGTTCAACCTGCGCGGCTGGCTGCAGATGCTGGGCAGTGCGCTGGTCATGGGCGTGGCGGTGTGCGGCATGCATTACACCGGCATGCTCGCGGCCAGCTTCACCCCCAACGACGCCGGCGCGGCGGCCCTGGCCGGCGGCATCAGCGGCGCCAACCTGGGCATGGGCATCTTCGCGGTGACCACGCTGCTGCTGGCCACGGTGCTGGCGCTGAGCATGATGCGCCAGCGCCAGCGCGCGGCGGTGCAGATCTGACCCGGCCGCGGGCCTGAGTCCGAAGGCGGGGCCCGCGGCGCGGGCCCCGTTTTTGCTGCGGCGCTCACGCCGCCAACGCCCGGCCTGGGTATCATCGCCGCGTCCCGCAGCGCACAGGCCCCCGATGAAGATAGACGGCACCCGCAGCCACGACCGCGCCACCGAGGTGGTGCTGGCTTATTACGCGGCCTTCAACCGCGGCGACTGGGACGGCATGCTGGCCCTGCTCTCCGACGACGTCGCCCACGACCTCAACCAGGGTCCGCGCGAGACCGGCCGCGCCGCGTTCGCGAGCTTCCTGCAGCGCATGCAGGCCAGCTACCGCGAGCAACTGCACGACATCGTGGTGCTGGTCTCGCCCGACGGCAGCCGCGCGGCGGCCGAGTACGTGGTCCACGGCCAGTACCTGGCCAGCGATGCCGGCCTGCCGGAGGCCCACGGGCAGAAGTATGTGCTGCCGGGCGGCGCCTTCTTCGAGCTGCGCGAGGGGCGCATCCAGCGCGTGAGCAATTACTACAACCTGCAGGATTGGATCGAGCAGGTGCGCTGACACCGCACGCGCCGAGCCGGCGCATTCCGACTTTGCCCTAACGCCGGCCCGGCTAGGCTGTGGCCCTATCCGCGCCGACCCGGTCCCGCATGCGCCGACTGCTGCGTTCGCCCGCTTTCCGGATCGCCGCGATGGCGCTGCTGCTGGCGTTGTGCCTGCTCGGCAGCCGCGGCATCTGGGATCCGGACGAGGGCCGCTATACCAACGTCGCGCTGAACATGCTCGACAGCGGCGACTGGCTCAACCCGCGCCGCAATCACGAGGTCGGCCACTGGACCAAGCCGCCGCTGACCTATTGGGCGATCGCCGCCAGCGTGAGCGTGTTCGGCCAGCACGCCTGGGCCGCGCGCCTGCCCGCGGCCTTGGCCTATCTGCTCAGCGTGTGGCTGGCCTGGCGCATCGCACGGCGGCTGGTGTCGGGCGCGCAGGCGCAGGCGGCGGCGATCTACGCCAGCTTCGTGTTCACTGTCGGCGCCTCGCAGCTGGTCACCGCCGACTATCTGCTGGCGGTGTGCAGCGGTCTGGCGATGTGGGCCTATGCCGAAGCGCGCTTCGGTCCGCCGCGCGGCGATCCCGCGCGCGAGCGCCGGCGCGCGCGCTCGTGGGTGGCGCTGATGTGGGCCGGCTTCGCCCTGGGCTTCCTGGCCAAGGGGCCGCCGGCGCTGGTCGGGCTGCTGCCGATCCTGGCGTTCAACCTGCTGCAGCCCGGCGGCTACCGCGTGCTGCAATGGTCGGGCCTGGCGATCTTCGTGCTGATGGCGCTGCCCTGGTACGTGGCGGTGATCGCCGACCATCCGGGCTTGTTCAAGTACTTCGTCGGCGACGAGGTGGTGAACCGCGTGGCCACCGACGAGTTCGGCCGCAACGGCCAGTGGTACGGCTGGCTGCAGGTGTACGCGCCGACGCTGGTGCTGGGCACGCTGCCGTGGACGCCGGCGTTATGGCGTTGGCTGCGCGGGCTGCCCGCCGCGGTGCGCGCTTGGCGCGACCGGACCGCGCGCGCGACCGATGCGCCCGCGCTGTGGCTGGCCTTATGGCTGTGGTTGCCGTTGCTGCTGTTCTGCCTGGCGCGCTCGCGCATGCCGCTGTACGTACTGCCGCTGTTCCTGCCGTTGGCGGTGATCGCGGCGATGCAGCGCCAGCGCGAAGGCCGCGCCCTGCCCGCCTGGCCGCGGCTGGCGGCCTGGGCCGCGCTGCTGCTGGCGCTGAAGCTGGCCGCGGTGCACTGGCCCACGCACAAGGACGCCTCGGCCTGGGCCGAGGCGATCCGCGCGCGCGCCGGCCGGCCGGTGCCCGAGGTGGTGTTCGTCGAGGACATGGCGCGCTACGGCCTGCACCTGCATCTGGATGCGCAGATCGAGAAGATCTCGCTGGACCCGGTGCCCGATGCGCCGCGCTTCAATCCGGAGTTCGACGAGTCGCTGGCGCAGGAGCTGGCCGAGCACGAAGTATCGGCGGTGTGGGTGTGCAAGCAGGCGCTGTGGCCGCAATTGCGCGCGCGCATCGCCGCGGCCGGCTATCGCGCGACCGCGTTGGGAACGCCGTACGAGCAGCGGGTGATCTTCGAAGTCGAACTGGCGACGCATCGATCTCGATAACGCAAGTTCACTTCTCCGTCATTCCGGCGAAAGCCGGAACCCATGTTGCTGTTGCTCTCCGGGCTCTCGTGAGCAAGATCAAAATGGGTTCCGGCTTTCGCCGGAATGACGGGGATGGGTCGGCGACACGAGGAACCCGCCGCATCGCGCTTCCGTCGCGAGCTCAAGCCCCGCGATCGCTACTCAACTCGCGCGTGCGATGATCGTCGCCCGCCGCCGCGCGCGCGGCGACCAGGCTGAAAGCGACGATGCCCGCCACCACCAGCACCGCGCCCAGCAAGGCGCGCCCCTGCGGCCAGGCTTCGCCCAGCCACAACGCGCCGATCAGGGTCGCAAACAAAATCTCGGCCGCCTGCATGGCCTCGGCCGCGGCCAGCGCGGTGGGCTCGTTGCGGACCATGCCGGTGGCCTGGAAGAACAGCACCGTGGCGATCACGCCCGCGCCCAGCGCCACGCCCGCGGCCAGCCACAGCTGACCGGCCGACGGCACGCCGGCCTGGGTGTAGGCGTACACCGCCACCGCCAGCCACAGCGGCTGGCTGGCCAGGGTCATGCCGTACACGCGCTGGGTCGCGTTGAGCTCGACGCCGCTGTGCTCCAGGTGCAGCAGCAAGCCGCGGTTGCCCAGCGGATAGGCGAACGCCGACACCGCCACGCACACCAGCGCGATCCAGCCGTCGCGGTCCAGGCGGCCGCCGCCGTGGCCGAACTGCATCAGCAGCACGCCGGCCACCACCACCGCGCCCACCGCCAGCGCCGGCAGTGGAATGCGCGCGCGCTCGTCGCGGTACAGGAAGGGCGCGCACAGCATGCCGGCGATCACGGTGAGCTGGAACGTGCCGGCCACCAGCCACGAAGGACCGCTGGACGCGGCCCAGCTCAGGCATACGTAGAACAGCACGAAGCCGATGCCGCTCCACAGCAGCCACGGTCCCGGCCGCGCGCGGATCGCGCGCCACACCGGCGCCGCGCCGCCTTGCAGCGGCATGATCGCCAGCAGCAGCGGCAGGGTAATCAGATAACGCAGCGACGCGGTCCAGGCCCAATGCCCGCCGCCGACCGCTGCGGCGCGGTTGAGCACGTAGGTGCAGGTGAAGAACAGCGCCGAGGCCAGCGCGATGGCGACCGCCAGCAGCGCGGCTCGGCGCCGGTTCACGGCCGCCTCCGGATCGGAATGCTGGACAGCGGCACCTGCACTTCGTCGATGCCGCCGCTGCGGATCGGCGTGCCGGGCGCCGGGCCCCAGGCCTGGGCGTAAATCACTTCCCAGGTCGCGGGCAGGCGGCCGTCGGCAGCGCGCAGGCCTTCGTAGGCCTGCGCTGCACGGGCGAAGCGCGCGCGGCCGGTCAGGCTGCGGCGGCGGTCGCTCATGGCGTTGGTCGCGCCCAGGGTGCGCAGTTCGCGCATCAGGCCGCCCAGGTCGTCATGGCCGAGCACGAATTCGTCGCGGTCCAGCACCGGGTTCTTGAAGCCCGCGGCGATCAGCGCGTCGCCGAATTGGGCGATGGACGCGAACGGACTCACGTGCGGCGCGTTGTCGGCCTGAGCGAAGGCGCTGCGCAGCTCGAACAGCGTGTCCGGGCCGAAGGTCGACACCAGCAGCAGGCCTTCGGGCTTAAGCACGCGGCGGAAGCCGGCGAACACCGCCGGCAGGTCCTCGACCCATTGCAGGCACAGGTTGGAATACAGCACGTCCACGCTGGCGTCGCGCAACGGCAGCGCGCGCGCGTCGGCGCAGACCAGGTCGGGGCGGCGCGCGCCACCGAGAAAGCGCGGCAGCACGCCGCCGCCGGCATGGACGCGGGTCTCGCCCAGCATCGGCAGGGCCAGGTCCAGCGCGATCACCTGCGCGCGCGGCCAGCGCTTCTGCATGGCCACGGCGGCGTGGCCGGGGCCGCTGCCCACGTCCACCACCACCGCCGGCGCGCGGTCGTCCAGGTAATCCAGGGCTTCGGACAAGCGGGCGCCGACTTCGCGCTGCAGCGCGGCGGCGCCGTCGTAGCCATGCGCGGCGCGCGAGAACGCGCGGCGGACTTGGCGGTGGTCGAACAATTCGGTCATCGGTCGTACGGGTTCTGCGTGACGTCGCGGCGCGGGCGCCGCGGCGGTGGGGGATTCAGTGCGGCGCCAGCAACGCGGCGATGAAGTCGTCGATCAGCTGCGCGACTTGCTCGGCCGCGCTCAGGAACGGCGCGTGGCCGGCGCGGTCGATGACCACGCTGCGCGCCTGCGGCGCCAGCGCCGCCGCCGCCGGCATGGCGCCGGCCGGCACCAAGCGGTCGCGGCGGCCGGAGATCCACAGGCTGGGCACGGCCAGGCGCGGCAGTTCGTCGCGCATGTCGAGGGTGTCCAGCAGGGTCAGGCCCTCCTGCAAGGCATGCTCGGCCGGTTCGCCGCGCTCGAAGGCCTGGCTGCGCAGCCGCCGCAGTTCGTCCTGCGCGGCGGGCGAGCCCAGCGCTTCCAACGCCAGGAACCCTTCCAGGGTGCCGCGGAAGTCGTGGCGCAGCGCCTGGCCGAAATCGCGGAACAGACTGGGCGACACGCCGTGCGGCCAGTCCGGCCCACCCACGAAGCGCGGCGAGGACGCGATCATGATCAGGCCGCGCACGCGGTCGGGATAGTCGAGCGCGGCGCGCAAGGCGAACTGCCCGCCCAATGACCAGCCCAGCCACACCGCGTCGGGCACGCGCTGCACCAGTTCGGCGGCCAAGGTTTGCGGCTGCAACGCGGTGCGTTCGTCGCGGGCGTAGCCGTGGCCCGGCAGGTCGATCAGGTGCAGGGTGTAGGCATCGGCCAGGCGTTCGACCAGCGGCGCGAACAGGCCGCCGTGCATGGCCCAGCCGTGGATCAGCGCCAGCGAGGGTCCGCTGCCGAGGGTCTGCACGTACATGCGCGGCCCTCAGTGCGTATCGGCCGGACGCCGCAACGCGGCCAGCGCCGCGAGCGCGTCGCCGGCGCGATCGGCCGGCACCAGCAGGTGGTCGTGGTAGTAGCCGGCCAGCACGTTGCAGGCGATGCCCTGCCGCGCCAGCGCGGTGGAGAACGCGGCGGTCAGGCCCACCGCTTCCAGTGCCGAATGCACCTGCAGGCTCAGCCAGGCGGCGACGAAGGCGTAGTCCAATCCTTGCGCATCGGCGTCCTCGCGCGCGATCACGTAGCTGATGCCTTCGGCTTCGCGGATCCAGGCGTGGGCCTGCGCGGCGAGCGTCGCATCCGGCTGCGCGCGGCTGACGTAGACGTACTCGCCTTCGCGCCGGGTGGCCTGCAGGGTGGCGAGCATGCGCGCCAGGTCGCGTTCGGCGACGGGGACCGCGCTCATGGTGTGGGCGTGGCGCGCAGCTCGGCCCGCAAGGCTTCGCGCGACAGGCCCGCGCGTTCGGCCGCGCGCGCGAGCGCGTCGAGCAGGCCGTCGACCTCGGCCGGCGCATGCAGCGCCGACAGCGTGACCCGCAGGCGCGCGCGCCCTTCGGGCACGGTCGGAGGACGGATCGCGACCACCCAGTAGCCGCTCTCCTCCAGCGAGCGCGCCATGCCCATGGCACGCGCGTCGTCGCCGCAGATCACCGGCTGGATCGGGGTGCTGGAGGGCGCCAGTTCCAGCCCGAGCTTGCGCGCGCCTTCGCGGAAGCGCTGCACCAGTTCGCCCAGCTTTTCGCGGCGCCAGTGCTCCTGCCGCGCCAGCTTCACCGCCGCCAGCGTGGCGGCGGCCTGGCCCGGCGGCAGGGCGGTGGTGTAGATGTGGCTGCGCGCGGTTTCGGCCAGGTGGCCGATGATGTCCGCATCGCCATGCAGCGCGGCGCCGTAGCTGCCCAGCGCCTTGCCGAAGGTGACCAGCTGCAACGGCACTTCGCGCACCGACAGCTTCACCGCCGGCACCGAGCCGCGGCCCTCGGGGCCGAGCACGCCCACGCCGTGGGCGTCGTCGACGTAGAGCAGGGCCTTTTGCGCACGCGCGATCAGCGCCAGGTCGCGCAGCGGCGCGATGTCGCCGTCCATGCTGAACACGCCGTCGGTGGCGATCATGGCCATGCCGTCGGGCACGCTGCGCAGCTGGCGGATCGCGCCTTCGGCGTCGGCATGCGGATAGCGGCGCAGGCGGCAGCCGGACAGGCGCGCGGCGTCGATCAGGCTGGCGTGGTTGAGTCGGTCCTGCACGCATACGTCGTCTTCGCCGAGCAGGCCCTGCACCGCGGCCAGGTTGGCCATGAAGCCGCTGCTGAACAGCAGCGCGCGCGGCGAGCCCAGCCAGTCGGCGACCTCGCGTTCCAGCGCTTCGTGCAAGGCGTGATGGCCGCAGACCAGGTGCGAGGCCACGCCGCCGGCGCCCTCGCGCGAGACCGCGTCCTGCAGCGCGCCGACCACGGCGAAATGCTGCGACAGGCCCAGGTAGTCGTTACCGCAGAAGTTGAGCAGCTTGCGCCCGTCCACTTCGCAACGGGCGCCGTCGCGGTGGGTGACCTTGCGCATGACGCGGGTGCGCGAGGTCGCCTCGCGCTGTTCGCGCGCGGCGGCGATGCGTTCGGGCCATTGCGCTCGTTGCATGGTGGTCAGGCCGCGCAGGAATGGGTGGGCGGGACGCCGGTTTCGACGATGTCGGCGTGTACGGTAGAACTTTCCTCGACGATCTGCATCGGCCGCAGCCCCAGGCGCTCGAACAGGGCCAGGTCGCGCTCGGTGTCCGGGTTACCGGTGGTCAGCAGCTTTTCGCCGTAGAAGATCGAGTTGGCGCCGGCCAGGAAGCACAGCGCCTGCAGCTCGTCGGACATGCTCTCGCGGCCGGCCGACAGGCGCACCATGGAGCGCGGCATCAGCAGGCGGGCCACCGCGATGGTGCGCACGAACTCGAACGGGTCCAGCTCGGCCGTGCCCGCCAGCGGCGTGCCCTCGACCTGGACCAGGCGGTTGATCGGCACCGAATCCGGGTGCGCGGGCAGGTTGGCCAGGGTCTGCAGCAGGCCGGCGCGCTGCGCGCGCGACTCGCCCATGCCGACGATGCCGCCGCAGCAGGTCTTCATGCCCACGTCGCGCACGTGCGCCAGCGTGTCCAGGCGGTCCTGGAACTCGCGGGTGTGGATGATCTCGTTGTAGAACTCCGGCGCGGTGTCCAGGTTGTGGTTGTAGTAGTCCAGGCCGGCCGCCTTCAGCGCCAGCGCCTGTTCGCCCGAGAGCATGCCCAGGGTGGCGCAGGTCTCCAGGCCCAGGGCCTTCACTTCGCTGATCATGGCCGCCACCTTGGGGATGTCGCGGTCCTTGGGCGAGCGCCAGGCCGCGCCCATGCAGAAGCGCGAGGCGCCGGCGGCCTTGGCCTGCTTGGCCTTTTCCAGCACCGTCTCGGTGCTCATCAGCTTGGTCGCGTCCACGCCGGTGTGGTAACGCGCCGCCTGCGGGCAGTAGCCGCAGTCCTCGGGGCAGCCGCCGGTCTTCACCGACAACAAAGTGCTGACCTGGACCTCGGTCGCGTCGAAATGCTCGCGGTGGACGCTGGCCGCACGGTGCAGCAGCTCCGGGAACGGCAGGTCGAATAGCGCGCGGACTTCGGCGCGCGACCAGTCGTGGCGCAGCGCCCGGGGGGACGTTACGGACGGCTCGGCGGGGACTTTACTGACAACGGACATGGGCGGCTTCCGACGGACGACGCGAGGCAGGAGCGGCAGTCTGGAAAGCATGGACCCACCTGTCAACCAAATCCCGACCGCCGCGGTTGACGGCCCGCCCGCCGGCTGGGCCCGGCTGGCCCGCGCGCTGTGGCCGCCGCGCTGCCTGGCCTGCCGGGAGCCGGGCCAGGGCGCGCTGGACCTGTGCGCGGCCTGCGCGCGCGACCTGCCCTGGAACCGGTGCGCCTGCAGCCACTGCGCCCTGCCCTTGCCGGCGCCGGGGGTGTGCGGGGCCTGCCTGCGCAAGCCGCCGCCGCTGGACGCGGTGCGCGCGGCCTTCGTCTACGCCGCGCCGCTGGACCAATGGTTGCGGCGTTTCAAATTCCACGACGATCTCGCCGCCGGCCGGCTGCTGGCGGCGCTGATGGCCGCCGACCCGCAGCGGCCGCCGGCCCTGCCCGCGGCCACGGCCCTGGTCGCGGTGCCGCTGGCGCGGCGGCGCCTGCGCGCGCGCGGCTACGACCAGGGGCGCGAGCTGGCCCGGCCGCTGGCGCGCGCCTTGGGCGTGCCGCTGCTGGGCGGGGCCTTGCGGCGCGTGCGCGACACCGCCGCGCAGTCGCGGCTGGACGCGCCCGCGCGCCGGCGCAACCTGCGCGGCGCCTTCCTCGCCACCTTCGACGGCGCGCCGCCGCCGCGGGTGTTGCTGGTGGACGACGTGATGACCACGGGCGCGACCTTGCATGCGGCGGCGGCCGCGCTCAAACGCGCGGGGGTGGCGCAGGTGGAGGCTTGGGTATGTGCGCGGGTGCCGTGAAGACGCTTAGCCACCCGCGGCGGCGCCCACCGCGTTCAGTCGGACAGATGCTTGTCGATCTTGGCGCCGATGGCATCCATAGCGCCCTGCTGCCAGCCGTCCTGCAGCTGATGCAATTCGCGGCTGTAGAACAGCAGCATGCCGATCGACAGGTACAGGAAGACCACCGTCGCGATCAAGGCCAGCGCCCAGGGATTGGTCCAGGACACTTGGCTACTGCGCAACAGCAGCGTCGTCACCAGGGTCATGCCGATCGTCAGGATGGACGCCACTCCCATGAACACTGCCGATCGCGTGCGATCGCCTTCGAACTCGATGGCGCGCAGGGTCAGATAGGCATGGATGTCGGCCCGGCGTTCCGGATTGGTCGCACGCGAGGCCAGTTCTCGCGCCAGCGCCCGTCCCTGCTCACTGGCCTGGCGAGTCTCGGCGATGCGCCGGCGCAGAGTGCGCGCGAAGCGCCACAACCCGCCGATGATGAGCACCACGCCACCGAGTACGCCGAGGATGTCCGCTATCGTCGAAAGCTCCATGGCCCGATTCTAATCAAGGCCGATCCGCACCGGGAGGCGTTCGCCCTCGGCGCAAAGCCGCTGCCGCTACGGCATCACCGGCGGCTGGTAGGTCAGCGTCAGCCCCAGCGCCCACAGCAGGCCCAGCACCAGCGGGATATGCACCAGCAGCTGGACGAAGGTGAAGCCGACGATGTCGCGCGCCTTCAGCCCCAGCACGCCCAGCAGCGGCAGCATCCAGAACGGGTTGATCAGGTTGGGCAGGGCCTCGGCGGCGTTGTAGACCTGCACTGCCCAGCCCAGGTGCACCTTCAGATCGTTGGCGGCCTGCATCACATACGGCGCCTCGATGATCCACTTGCCGCCGCCGGAGGGCACGAAGAAACCCAGCACCGCCGAGTAGGCGCCCATCACGATCGAGAAGGTCTCGGCGTTGGCGACGCGCACGAACACGCTGGACAGGTGGTGGGCCAGGGTTTCGCCGCCGTGGCCGGGCGCAGCGGTGAGCAGCGCGGCGATGCCGCCGTACAGCGGGAACTGGATCAGCACGCCGGTGGTGCTGGGCACCGCGCGCGCGACCGCATCCAGGAAGCTGCGCGGGCGCCAGTGCAGCAGCAGGCCCAGGGTCAGGAACAGGAAGTTGTAGGTGTTGAGGCTGGCAATGGCGGTCACCGCCGGCTTGTTCGCGAACTCGTACGCCAGCCAGCCCAGGCCCAGCGCCGACAATGCGAGGGTGATCAGCGGGCTGTACTCCAGCCATTCGCCCGGGCGCGTGCGCGGCGGCAGCGCCGGCGCGGCGTCGCGCGCTTCGGCCACGAATTCGCTCGCGCGCCGCACCGAAGCGCCGCGCGGCGCGGTCACGTAGCACACCAGCAGCGAGACCAGGATCAGCGCGGCGGTCAGCGCGATCGACTGCCACAGGAAGATGGTCTGGCTGAAGGGAATCACGCCGGTGATCGCCAGCAGCGCCGGCGGCATGCTCGCGGGATTGGCCTGCAGCTGCGCGGCCGAGGAGCTCAGGCCCATCGCCCACACTGCGCCCAGGCCCAGGTAGGCGGCCGCGCCGGCGGCGCGGTAGTCCATGTCCAAGTCCTCGCGGCGCGCCAGCGCGCGCACCAGCAGGCCGCCGAACACCAGCGAGAAGCCCCAGCTCAGCAGCGAGGTCAGCATGCTCAGCAGGCCCACGTAGCAGACCGCGCCGCGTCCGCTGCGCGGCACCCGCGCCAGCGCGTCGATCAGCTTGGCCACCGCCGGCGCGGTGGCCACCACGTAACCGCCGATGACCACGAAGGCCATCTGCATGGTGAAGGGAATCAGGCTCCAGTAGCCCTCGCCGAAGGCGCTCACCGTGGCCCGGGGCGTGGCGCCGAAGGCCAACGCAACCGCCGCCACGGCCACCACCGCCAGCGCGGCGAATACGTAGGCATCGGGAAACCAGCGCTCGGCCCAGGCGGCGCTGCGCAAAGCGAAGCGGGCAAGCGGACCATCGGTGGCGGTGAGGGGCGTGCTGGCATTCATGGCAAGGGATTCCGAGGTGGCCGCGTCATGGTCGGCCACGACAGGCGTGGCGCCACTAGCACTTTAGTCGCAGCGCGGGCGCAAGGGACGGCGCCCTCATTTCGACACCCCGCTTTGGGGGAGGAACGTCATAAGCCGCCACTGCGACGAAGGCCGCGCCACCCCTGTAGGAGCTGCGCAAGCTGCGACCGCGAATCCGCAACTACTGCGACGGCCTCGGTCTGCGTGTGATCTGCTTTCTGTAGGAGCGGCGTGAGCCGCGATCAGCTCCGAACTCGCGAGGGTGTGTGGGTGTGCTTTTTTAGGAGCAACAGCAACAGCTTCCGTCCGCAAGCGGCCGGGTTATTTTCTTTTGATAAGCGTCAAAAGAAAGTTACCAAAGAAAAACGCTTCGCCAGAGCTCCCGTGCGAGAGCGGAGTGGGCGCGGGGATTTTTCGATAGGTCATCCCTGGCCTAGCGAAAAAACGGCGCACCTCCTGTGCGCCGCCCTACGGGTCTTCTATTGGGATGGCGAGTTCGGAGCCCGAGCGAGGGTCAAGAGCATTCGCGCTGCGCGCTCACCCCTCACCCTAGCCCTCTCCCGCAAGCGGGGTGAGGGGCGGCGCTTGCGAGCCACTGGCTCGCGCCGCACCGAACGCCCGACCGCTATGCGGTCGGGCCGGGGTGCTGGTTGAAGTCGGCGGTGATGATGCCTGCTTTAGCCCCTCTCCCGCTTGCGGGAGAGGGGTTGGGGTGAGGGCAGCTCGCAAGCAGACTCGCTCCGTATCAAACGCCTACCCGCTGCGCGGCCCGATTGGAGCGCGGTTCGAAATGTGGTCGTGCGCCCCTGCTAATCCTTTTACCCCCGGTCATCCGCATCGGCGTCAAATCCACTCTCCCTTCTACGTCAGCCCAATCTCACCCTCTGCGACGCCGCCCTGCTAGCGTCCCCACCCTTCCCCGGCGAGGCTCGCTTTGAAGACCGTCTACTACACCTCCTCCAGCCTCGACGGCTTCCTCGCCACCGAAAGCGACTCCCTGGACTGGCTGTTCCCACTGGGCGACATCGCCCAGACCAGCTATCCCGCCTTCATCGAAAGCGTAGGCGCGATCGCGATGGGCTCCTCGACCTACGAGTGGATCCTGCGCAACGCCGGGGCGGTGTCGGAGCAAACCGGCTCCGCTTGGCCTTACCTCCAGCCGACCTGGGTATTCACCACGCGTGAATTGCCGCGCATCGACGGCGCGCAGGTGACCTTCGCCCAAGGCGACGTGCGCGCCGCGCATCGGGACATGCAGGCCGCTGCCGACGGCAAAACGATCTGGATCATGGGCGGCGGCGATCTGGCCGGCCAGTTCCACGATGCCGGGCTGCTGGACGAAATCGTCGTCCAGATCGGCTCGGCCACGCTAGGCCGGGGCAAGCCGCTGTTCCCACGCCAGGTGCTGGGCCCGGGCCTGAGCCTGGTGTCGGTTAATCAGGTGGGCAGCGGTTTCGCCGAATTGAGCTACCGCGTATCGAAGGACGCGCGCTGAGCCGATGCGCGTCCGTCTGCCCGCGGTGAGAGCGGGCGCCCCGCTCAGTACCCTGTCGGATCCGCCGCAAACCGTACCGGCACGGTGATCGTCGCAGTGCCGCCGTTGTTGAGGCTCACGCTGAGATTGACCGCGCTGTCGCCGGCATTGCCGCCCGAAGCCGGGCAGCTGCCGCCGGTCGCGGTGCAGGACCACGCGCCGGCCAGGGTCACCCCGGTAGGCAAACTGTCGCTGACCGTGGCGGCATTGGCCGCATCCGGCCCGCTATTGACCACGGTCAGGGTGTAGCTCGCGGTGCCGCCGGGCGTGTACGTGGTTGCGCCGTCGCTCTTGCTGATGCTCAGGTCGGCCTGGCGCAGCGCATTGACGATGGTGCAGCTGAGGTCGTCGCCGGCGGCGGGCGAGAACTCCGGCCACTGCTGCCGATTGCCCGCGTTGCTGCCGCTGCCCGAGGGCAGCACCGTGGCCGAACCGCTGTGGGCGTTGCTGCAGCTCAGCGACACGCGGTAGTCGGTCAGCGCCTGGTCGGCGCCGCCGGGCGTGGTGCGGATGGCTTCCTCGAACTGCATGGTGTTGCCGGCCGGCACGATCACCACGCCGGTGGTCGCCGTGCCAGGCAGGGTGCCGCCGCTGGTCGCGGCGCTGGCGGCCAGGATGCCGCCGGAATAGACGCGCACCGTGGCCTGGTGATTGCCGGCGAAACGCGCCTGCAATTGCTTGGACAGGCTCACCCACACCGGCGTGGGCGTGGGCCGGCAAGCGGAAGCGTCGAAGTTGGTGTTGCTGATCAAACCGCGCAGCACCGCGCGCGCGGCGTTGTGCAAGCCGCTGCCCGACGCGCTGGGCGAGGCGCAGGCGTCGTTGCCCGTGCCGCCGCCGCGGGCGATGCGCACGCGCACGTCGATCACATAGGTGTCGGTCTGCCCCGCCGCGAGGTTGCGCCATTGTCCCTGCAGCTGCCACGGCCCGCCGCCGGTCAGCGCGGCCGAGGCGCCGCCGTTGAGGGTGTAGCTGGCCGAGACCACGCTGGCATCGGGATCGAAACCCGGCGTGTCGGTCAGGCTGTAGCTCGCGCTCACCAGGCTGGGGTTGTTCACCGCCACGGTGTAGCGGATGTCGGCCAGGTCGGCGCTGCCGGCCACGGTCACCGGCGCGGCCGCGTTCTTGGTGATGGCCAGGTTGGCGTCGTCGTCGGTGATGGTGTAGCTGCGCGTGTTCTGCGCGGCAGCGCCGCAGGTGCCGCTGGAAGCGATCAGGAACGGCGCCGGCACCGCCGTGGGCGGGGAAACGCTGAGCGTGATGGTCTCGTTCGCTTCGGGCAGAAAATCGCTGGTGATCGCGATCGGCAGCGTGATCAGGCTGCTCGCGCCGCCGTCGTAGGTGCCCGCCGGCACCGTCACGTTGAACGTCGTCGCATTGCCCGGCGTGGTGTAGTCCACCCCCAGGGTCGCGGTGCCGCCGGTCACCTGCACCTGCACCGTGATGCCGCCGGCCGGCACGGTGCCGTTGATGCGCAGCGCCGGTAGGTTGCCGCCGGTGGATTCGGGCGAGGAGCTGCTGGGCTGGTCGAACTCGACGAAGGGCCGCAGCACCAGTTGGATCGCGTCCAGGAAGTTGCCGACGGTGAGATCGCCGCCGGCGGTGCTGATGGACTCGAAACCCAGGCTGTTGGTGCCGGTGGCGCCGGCATAGCTGAAGTTGCCGGCGTAATCGACCCAGCCGTTGCCGCCGGCCACCGGCGTGCTGGCGGTGCCCTGCGACACGACCGGCGTATCGAACGTGCCGTTGCTGGTGGTGCCCACGCGGATCACGGTGGAGGACGCGCCGACCTTCATCTCGGCGATGTCGCGCACCGTGGCGCTGCTGCGGCCGCGATGGCTGAACACCCAGTCGATGCGCTCGCCGTTGATCATGCACACGTTCTGGTACATGCGCGATGTGGCCGCGGCGTTGAGCTCGGCGAACTGCCGGCCCTCGCGCGCGGGCACGCCGTTGAAACTGTTGGCCCACAGTTCCATCAGCCGGCCCGTGGTGCCGACCGAGCCGGCCGGCACGCAGGTGCCGCTGGCGGTGCCGTTGGGATGGGTGGTGGTCCAGCCGGGGATCGCGCCCTCGGGGATCAGCGCGTAGCAGGCGGTGGTGCCGTTACCCAGCACCGGCTGCTCGAAACCGATGTTGACGAAACTGCGCTGGACCTGCGCGGCGGCAGGAAACGCGAGGCAGACGGCGGCTAACGCGGTCAGGCCGCGTGCGAACGGACGTAAGACCATGGACTCCCCCTGTAGCGTGACTAGTGTCACAAAATCACGGAGGGCGTACCTGAACTGGTCTTCACATGCCGCTGTTTTTAATCACTTTTCCACAAAAACGGTGCCAGCCGTCCCGTCAGGGCTTGGCCGCCTTGGGCGGCTCCGGCGGTACCTCGGAGCGCGGGCGCTTGCCCGAGCCGATGATGGCCTCGGCCCGGATTTCCATTGGCGCGCCCTTGGAGAACAGCGCGGTGGTGCCCACCGCGGTCCAGGCCGGGTAATGGTCCTTGAAGAACTCGCGGTGCACCTTCAGCGCCGGCGCGGCGCGGCGGCGGAACTCCTCGTGGTCCTGGGCCACGTGGAAGCTGGTCAGTTCGACCACGTCCTCCAGGCTGGCGCCGGCGCGCTTGAGGTGCGCCTCCAACTGCTGGAAGGCCCAGCGGATCTTGGCCTCGTCGTCGGCGCCCTCGATGGCCGGGATGCCCGACACGATCACCCGGTCGCCGATGCGCACCACCGGGGTGTAGTGGAAGCCGTGATACGAGCCTTCCCAGCCGGGCGGCGCCATGTGCACGCGCGTGGCGTCGTCCCCCGTGGCGGGCGCCGTCTGCGCGAACGCAGTGGCGGAAAATGCGGCGGCCAGACCGGCCAGGACGAACGCAGCGGGCACTCGGCGCATGACGGCGCTCCTTGCTCAGGACGGTGCCGCGATTCTAGGCACGGCCCGCCGGCCGCCCGCCCCTGCCGAAAGGCCTCAGCCGGCGCGCGCCGCGCCGCCCAGGGCGTAGTCCAGCGCCAGGCCGGCGAACACCGCCAGGCCCACCCAATGGTTGTGCAGGAAGGCCTTGAAGCAGGCCGCGCGCTCGCGCCGGCGCGCGATCGCGAACTGGTAGACGATCAGCAGCGCCGCCACGCCCAGGCCGGCGTAATACCAGACGCCCAGCCCGGCGCGCTGCCCCGCCAGCGCCAGCGCGGCCAGGAACAGCGCGTACAGCACGCCCTGCGCGACCAAGTCCATCTCGCCGAACAGGATCGCGGTGGACTTGGCGCCCATCTTCAGGTCGTCCTCGCGGTCGACCATGGCGTACCAGGTGTCGTAGGCGGTGGACCACAGGATGTTGGCCGCATACAGCAGCCAGGCCACCGCCGGCACCTCGCCGCGCACCGCCGCGAACGCCATCGGGATGCCCCAGCCGAAGGCCATGCCCAGGTAGACCTGCGGCAGGTAGGTGTAGCGCTTGAGGTAGGGGTAACTGGCCGCCAGCACCACGCCCACCACGCTCATCAGCACGGTCAGCCGGTTGGTGGTCAGCACCAGGGCGAAGGCGGCCAGCATCAGCACCGCGAACACGGCCAGCGCCTCGCGCCCGCGCACCGCGCCGGACGCCAGCGGGCGGTCCTTGGTGCGCTCCACATGCGGGTCCAGCCAGCGGTCGGCGTAGTCGTTGATCACGCAGCCGGCCGAGCGGGTCAGCCACACCCCGGCGCTGAACACGAACAGCAGCCACAGCGACGGCACTCCGCCCGCGGCCACCCACAGGCCCCACCAGGTCGGCCACAGCAGCAGCAACCAGCCGATCGGGCGGTCGCCGCGCACCAGCTTCCAGTACAGGCGCAGGCGCGCCTGCCAGGCCGGCACCGGGGCGGGAACGGGGGATTCGTAACGCTCGTAAGTCATCGGATCAGAGTAACAAGGCCGGCGGCGCGGACGCGGCGCCGGATCGGGCGGTTGCGCGCGGCGCCACCTTGGCCCGCGTTTGCGGCTAGAATGCCGATCCCGCGCGGCCCCGGCGAATACCGGTGCGGCACGGGATCTCAGCCAGGCGCCCGTAGCTCAGCCGGATAGAGTAGTGGCTTCCGAAGCCATTGGTCGGGGGTTCGAATCCCTCCGGGCGCGCCACTCCCTGCCTGCGGGCGTGGGAGTGGGCTTTATACTGGCGCGCGGCCGCACCCGGTGCGGCTTTGTCGATGGCTACGCGGGCCCCGGCCGGGCTTGCGCAATAGGTGGATCGTGCGCAATTACGACCTCGAATTCCTGAAGAAATTCTCGATGGTGATCGGCTTCCTGATGCTGGTCACCCTCGGGCTGATGATCGCCGCCTACTTCGTGCACCAGCAGCTGCCGCCGGAGCCCAATCCGCAGGCGGTCAAGCGCCAGCAGGACCGCATCGCTCCGTCCGGCGCGGTCTACGCCGGCGCCACCGGCGCCTCGGCCCAGGCCGCCGCCAAGGCCGCCGCCGCCGCCAAGGCCGCGGCCCAGGTCGCCTACGGCGGCACCCTGGACGGCCAGGTGATCTTCGACAACCTCTGCGCGGGCTGCCACAAGTCCGGCGCCGGCGGTGCCCCGACCATGGACCAGGCCCATTGGGGCCCGCGTCTGGCCAAGGGCAAGGACACCCTGCACAAGCACGCGATCGAAGGCTTCACCGGCACCGCCGGCATCATGCCGCCCAAGGGCGGCAACCCGGCCCTGACCAACGAGCAGGTCGCCGCCACGGTCGACTGGATGCTGGGCAATCTGAAGTAAGCGCTTGCCCGCTTCGTCATACGCACAACGCCGCCTCCGGGCGGCGTTGTCGTTTCCGGATCCGCTTCTCATCAGCCGCTTCTCATCAGCCGCTCCGCCAGCCGATGTCTGACACGGTGCCGATGCTGCGATTCCCCAATTGACCGCCAGCCCGCCCGAAATCGGAGTCGGGCGTAGGCGTCCCGTCAGCGATGGCGGTTTACTGGGCCAAAGGGGACTCCATGCATTCGTTCCGCAAGACCGCGCCGACCCGCACACCCGACTGCCGACACGGCGATGGCTTGAGCGAACGGCGCCCGATCAGGCCGGTGTCCGGCCTGATCGGTGCCGTCCTCTCCCTGGGCCTGTGCTTCGGCGCGCAAGCGCACGAACAGAACGGCGCGCCCAATGCGGCCGGTACCCAGGCCACCACGCCCTCGGGCGTCACCATCACCTTGTCCCAGGTCGACGGCCCCGCCAGCGCCTGTCTGGACGGCTCCAGCCCGGGCGGCACCACCTTCACCGCCAACGGCGCCGCGTTCAACGGCAACCCACCCGCCAACTACGATCCTGGCATCAACACCGCCGCAACCAGCTTCAACCTGACCACGGCGGGCACCGCGGGCGCCTGCCAATTGGTTGCGGTCGGCGGCGAAGTGGTCAAGGGCACGGTCACGCTGAGCTTCAGTCAGCCGGTAACCAACCCGCGCCTGCATTTCGCCCGCGTGGGCGGCATCAACGGCACCGAGGCCCAGGTCACGGCCTGGACGCTGGCCAACGGCGCCACCGGCACCACCGCCGACATGACCGCGGTGGCCGGAGCGATGACCGTGATCGACGAACCTGGCGCGGGCACGCGCGCACGCTTGCAGACCACCAGCAACAACCCGACCACCGCCTGCGGCAATCCGGCCACCACCTCGGGTTGCGGCACGATCCGGGTCAACGGCACCTACACCGTGCTGAGCTTCAACGTGGCGCTGGCGCATCGCAGCGGTACCGGGCCGTTCAACCAGGCTGCCGACGCCTATGGCCTCATCGTCAGCATCGACGAGGACTTCGCCGACGCTCCCGCCAGCTACGGCGCCGCCAGCCACGCCTACGGCGACCTGGCCATCGGCAGCGGCGGCACCCCGGAACCGAATCCGCCCGTGGCCGGTGTGGCCGCCAACACCGGCGTCAGCGCCGACACCGCCACCACGATGTACGCCACCACCGCGGCCCTGGCGGTCACGCCGCTGGCCGGCGCCGCCGCGTCCACCGACACCGACAACGGCCTGGCCAGCCTGGCCGCCGTGGCCGGCAACGCGACCACCCACACCCTCACCGTGCCGGTCTCGGGCGCGAGCAAGGCCGGACAGCTGTGCGGCTGGATCGACTTCAACCGCAACGGCAGCTTCGACGGCGGCGAAAGCGCCTGCGCCGCGCTGGCGGCCAATGCCGCCAGCGCCAATCTCAATTGGACCCTGCCGGCCGGCAACGCCTATGTTGCCGGCAACAGCTATTTGCGTTTGCGCGCCGTCTACGGCGCGACCGCGCCGGCCGCGACCGGCGCGGCCGACAGCGGCGAGGTCGAGGACCACCGGATCGCGCTGCAGCCGCGCCTGCGCGTCAACAAGGCGATCGTGCCGAACACCGATGGCGGCCGCTTCAACCTCAGCATCAACCCCGCGCCGGCGGCCGCTTTCACCGCCAACAACCAGGGGCATGGCGGCAGCACCGGCTTCCAGTCCATTCCACTCGGCAGCGCGGTCGCGGTCGCCGAGACCGCGGGCACCGCCACCAACCTGGGCGCCTATCGCAGCAGCCTGAGCTGCACCAATCGCGCCGGCGCCACCGTGCTGGGACCGACCGCGGCCACCTCCGCCAACTACACCTACACCAGCGCCAGCACCAGCGGCGCGAGCAGCGACACGCCGGCCACCAGCGCCAACATCGACGACACCGAACTCACCTGCGTGTTCACCAATACCTTGAGCTCCGATCTATCGGTCACCAAGACCAACACCTTCGCGCCCGGCCAGGCCAGCGACCTGGCCAACGACACCGTGCAACGCGGTCCCACCACCTACACGCTGGTGGTCACCAACAACGGCCTGATGCCGGTCACCGGCGCGGTGGTGCGCGACACGCCGGGCGCCGGCATCGCCTGCGCTGCCGGCAACGCCGTCACGATCACCGGCAACGGCATCCCCGGCGGCGGCCCGTATACCGTCGGCCATCTGACCGGCGCAGGTGGCATCGTGTTGGGCGCTTTGGGCAGCGGGCAAAGCGCCACGCTGAGCTTTCAATGCACGGTGCAATGACGGACGCAGCCGCTGCATCGCGCCGGCTCCGACTTTCGGCTGATGGCACAAATATTCTGAGGATTTAGTAGCGATACGCCATTCGACTAGTGCCACTCAACACAAATCCACGCGCAATGTCCTGATTCGCGCGGTGAATTCGATTTGCTGATTCAAACCACCGCAATCATGGACGTTTGGAGCAGCGCGTGGATGGCATCTTCCACATCTTCGGTGGAAAGACCGGTCTTTCCGCCACCGCCGCGCGAGTACGAAGCCCCGCGCGATCGGCCTAGCGGTGGCGGCCGGCCGCGCAACCGCGTTGCGCGCGATGCTGTGCCTGGCCACGGCGCCGGCGATCGCGCCCGCAGCGGCGCAAACGCCTAGTCTGGTCCAGCGCAACTGCAATAACGTTTGGGGCGACGGTCTCACCGCCGACAACGGCCTGAACTTTTTCAACGTGAGCACCGCGCCCACGTCGGGCACCCCGCTGGTCACCAGCGGTTCCAACACGCGCGGCGCGGCCATGGCCATCGACGGGCGCACCGGCTACCTCTACGTGATCCAGGACGATCTGCGCATCGTCCGTTACGACGGCCGCAGCGGCGGCGGAACCCAGGTCGTGGACATGGACGGCGCGGGCGCCAATCCGTCGGCAGGCAACCGCTATGCGCGCGCCACCATCGTCAACGGCATCCTGTTGATCATGAGCTCGGGCGCCGCCTCGTCCACCGGCATGACGGCCGGGCAAGTGACCCCGGCGCCGGGCACGTCGCGGACCAGCGCGCCGGTCACGCTGTCCGGCCCATCGATCCGGCGGATAATGCGCCACCCCTCCTCGGCACCCTGACGATGCCCGCACCGCGCCCCCGTTCCGTCGCCCTGCTGCTGCCCTGCCTGCTCGCCGCCTGCGCCGCCGGGCCTGATGCGGCCCTGCGCGACGACGCTCCACGCACGCCGATCGGCGCGGTGCAGGGCCGCGAGACGCGCAGCCCCCTGGCCGGCAACGAAGTCACCGTGGGCGGCACCGTCACCGCCGCGCTCAGCGCCGGCGACGCGGCCGGGCCGGCGGGCTGGTTCGTGCAGGACGAAGGCGACGGCGACGAGGCCACGTCCGACGCGCTGTTCGTGCTCGCCGCCCCGGGCGTGTCGTTGCGCGTGGGCGACCGCGTGCGCGTGCACGGCCAGGTGCAGGAACTGGACACCGGCCGCGGCAGCCGCCTGACCGCGCTGCAGCCCAGCCTGGCACGCAGCCTGGGCCCGGGCCGCGCCGACACCGTGGTGCTGGACGCCGCACCCGCGGATTGGTCGCGCTACGAAGGCATGCGCGTCGGCATCGGCCGGCCGCTGACCCTGGCCGACAGCGGACAGATCGCCAGCGAAGGCCGCCCCCTGGTCGCCTTCGACGGCCCGCTGTGGCAGCCGGCCGAACGCGCCCAGCCCGGCAGCGAGGCCGCGCGCGCGGTTGCCGCCGACAACGCGCGCCGCCGCCTGTGGCTGGACGACGGCCGCCTGTCCGGCGCACCCGCGCTGGACAGCGGCGTGCTGCCGCCGGGCCTGGCCGCCGCACGCAGCGGCAGTACCCTGGACGGCGTGGAAGGCGTGCTCGATGCGCGCGACGGCGGCTGGCGCCTGCAACTCACCGCCACCCCGGTGCTGCACGCGGCCGCGCGCGCGCCGGCGCCGCGCGTGGGCGAGGACGGCGACCTGCGCGTGGCCGCCTTCAACCTGGAAAACCTGTTCAACGGCGACGGCCACGGCGCCGGGTTCCCGACCCCGCGCGGCGCGCGCACCGCGCAGGAGTACGCGCTGCAGCAGGACAAGCTGGTCGCCACCATCCAGGGCCTGCGCCCCGACGTGGCCGCGCTGATGGAGCTGGAGAACGACGGCTACGGCCCCGATTCCACCCTGGCCCAGCTGGTCGCGCGGCTCAACCGCGACGGCGGCCACTGGCGCTACGTGTCCACCTGCCGCCAGCCCTGCGCGGCCGATGCGCGCGGCCCCGGCGACGACCAGATCCGGGTCGGCCTGATCTACCGAGGCGACCGCGTGGCCCCGCGCGGCGCCGCCGCCAGCCTGCACGGCGGGCCCTTCGGCAACGGCAGCCGCGAACCGCTGGCGCAGGCCTTCGTGCCGCAGCGCGGCGGCCGCGCCGTCGGCCCGGCCTTCGTGGTCGTGGCCAACCACTTCAAGTCCAAGGGCTGCGGCCAGGCCCAGGGCGCCGACCGCGACCAGGGCGACGGCGCGGCCTGCTGGAATGCCCTGCGTACCGAGTCGGCGCGCCGCCTGGATGCCTGGCTGAAGACCGATCCCACCCGATCGGGCAGCGATCTGACGCTGATCCTCGGCGATCTGAACGCCTACGCCGAAGAAGACCCGGTGCGCCTGCTGAAGGACGCGGGCTGGCGCGACGCTTTCGCCGTGGCCGCCATCGAGCGCCCTTACAGCTACGTCTACCGCGGCGAACTGGGACGCCTGGACCACGCCCTGCTGAGCCCGGCGCTGGCCGGCCGCCTGCGCGGCGCGGCCGAGTGGCACAGCAACGCCGACGAGCCCGAAAGCGCCGGCTACCGTGGCGGCGGCGCCGGCCCCTGGCGCAGCTCCGACCACGACCCGCTGGTGCTGGCGCTGCGCCTGGCGCCGGGCCGCTGAGGCCCGCCCGGTATGATGCGCGCATGACCACCCCCGCCTTCCCCGGCGACGCCAGCACCGCGCTGACCCTGCAAGGGCCGGCCGGCGGGCTCGAAGCCATCGTCGAAGCAGCCGAAGCCGACACCCCGGCGCGGCCGCTGGTCGCGATCGTCTGCCACCCGCTGCCCACCGAGGGCGGGACCATGCACAACAAGGTCGTGACCATGACCGCGCGCTCCCTGCGCGAAAGCGGCGCGGCCACGGTGCGCTTCAACTACCGCGGCGTGGGCCAGTCCGAGGGCGAGTTCGACCACGGCAACGGCGAGGCCGACGACCTGCGCGCAGTCGCCGCCTGGGTCCGTGCCGCGCGCCCCGACGCCCAGCTCTGGCTGGCCGGTTTCAGCTTCGGCGCCTACGTCTCGCTGAAGCTGGCCGACGAGCTCAAGCCCGGCATGCTGATCTCGATCGCGCCGCCGGCCGGCCGCTGGGATTTCGCCGGCATCGTGCCGCCGGATTGCCCCTGGCTGGTGATCCAGGGCGAGGCCGACGAGATCGTCGATCCGCAGGCGGTGTACGCCTGGATCGACAGCCTCAAGCAGCCGCCGGAACTGGTGCGCATGCCCGACACCAGCCACTTCTTCCATCGCCGCCTGATCGACCTGCGCGGCGCGATCAAGAACGGCATCAAGCCCTACCTGCCCGCCGAGATCGGTTGACGCATGAGCGATGCCACCCCGGCGGCGCCGCCGTCGGCCGCCTATGCCGCCGGCCACGCGCGCGGCGACTGGAACGACGATCCCGCCCAGCACGCCGCGCTGGCCGAACTCGACCGCATCCATCACGCGCTGCTGGCGCCGCAACGCCGCGGCCTGCTCGACGGCCTGCTGGGCAAGAAGCCCGAACCGGTGCAGGGCCTGTACCTGTGGGGCGGCGTCGGCCGCGGCAAGACCTTCCTGATCGATCTGTTCTACGACGGCCTGCCGATCGCCGAGAAGCGCCGCACCCACTTCCACCGCTTCATGCGCGAGGTGCACGCGCAGCTGCGCGCGCACGCGGGCGAAAGCGATCCGCTGGCCAAGATCGCGCGGCAATGGCGGCGCGACCTGCGCGTGCTGGTGCTGGACGAGTTCTTCGTCATCGACATCGGCGACGCCATGCTGCTGGGGCGTTTGCTGGAACGGCTGTTCGCCGAAGGCGTGACCCTGGTGACCACGTCCAACACCGCGCCGCCGAATCTCTATGCCGATGGCCTGCAGCGCGACCGCTTCAAACCGGCGATCGAACAGATCCAGCGCCATTGCGCGGTGCTGTACCTGGACAGCGCGCACGACTACCGCCTGCGCGCGCTGACCCGCTCGCCGGTGTACCGCGCGCCGCTGGACGCCGAGTCCGACGCCTGGCTGGCCGCGCGCTGGAAGGAGTTGTCGATGGCCTGCCCCAAGGAGGCCGGCCCGCTGCATATCGACGGTCGCGACATCCCCGTGCGCGCCCTGGCCGAAGGCCACGCCTGGTTCGATTTCGCCGCGCTGTGCGAAGGGCCGCGCGCGGCCAGCGACTACATCGAGATCGCCACCGAGCACCACACCGTGCTGCTGGGCGGCATCCCGCTGTTCGACGGCCGCAACGACGATCCGGCGCGCCGCTTCGTCAACCTGATCGACGAGTTCTACGACCGCCACGTCAACCTGGTCTGCACCGCCGCGGCCGCGCCCACCGAGCTCTACCGCGGCCAGCGTTTGAGCGGCGCGTTCGAGCGCACCGCCTCGCGCCTGATCGAAATGCAGTCGGCCGAGTACCTGGCGCTGGAACATCGCGGCTGAGCGCCTAGGCCGAATCGGGATCGCGGCATCCTAACGGTGCCAACGCGCACCAGCGATCCGCACGAACACACGATCGCAACAAATGCGCCGCTACCCTCCCCCGACGGACGCGTTCAGGGACGGAGGGAGCGATGGGCGGAATCAGCCTCTGGCACTGGATCATCGTGCTGGGACTGCTGGTGGGCGTGGCGGTGCTGGCGGTGCTCGTCGCCGTGATGGTGCGCACCGGCCGCCGGCCGGGGGAATGAGCGACGGAAGGTCACACCCGCGCCCTGTAGGAGCGGCACACGCCGCGACCGCGCAAACACGACAACCGCGCATGCGCCGCCGAGCGAATTTTCGCGGTCGCAGCTCACGCAGCTCCTACAGTCGGAATCGAAGCCGCGCGCTACTGTGGGAGCGACGTCGCTTGCTTTGGGGTAGGAGCGGCGTAAGCCGCGACCGCGCCACACGACGCACCGCGCATGCGCCGCCGAGCGAATTTTCGCGGTCGCAGCTTACGCAGCTCCTACAGTCGGAATCGAAGCCGCGCGCTACTGTGGGAGCGACGTCGCTGGCTTTGGGGTAGGAGCGGCGTAAGCCGCGACCGCTACAACCCCGCCACCGCGCAAGCGCCAAAGGCTAGGTTCCACGATCACGGCTTACGCCGCTCCACCGCCACTGCCGCACCGCCTGCGCTCCACGCAGGCGCGCGAGGCCGGTCCGTGTGCCGGCCTCGCGCGCCGCAAGAGTCGCTGTCGGCCTGAGGCCGAGCCATCTTCCTGGCGGAGCGATGGAACCGCGCAATCCTGGGCGGTCCGTTATTGAAGAACGCAGGTGGCGCGCAACACCGGCCACGCACGCATGCAAGCGATCGCGCCGACGTCTGCGACGCGCCATCGCCGCGCAAACTCCGGGCGCGGCGACCGCTACGTCGCCACGCCCGGCCCCCATGCAGACGTAGGCCGCCACGCGGCTCAGAACTTGTAACGCGCGATCAGCTGATACACCGGCCCGGCCTGCTCGCTCTCGCGCTCGAACTCGTCGTAATCGCGGTCGAGCTGATCGCCCAGGGTGTCGAACTTGTGGAAGTCCTCGCGCTTCTTCGCATCCAGCAGATTGGACCCGGTCAGGCGAATCGAGAAGCTCTCGCCGAAGCGCTTCTCCACGAACACCTCCAGATCCGCGCCATAGCGCGTCAGCACTTCCTCGGCCAGCGCCCGCGAGCGCACGTCGCCCTGGCGACGATAGCTGGCGCCGAAGGCCCAGCCGTACTCGCGCACGTCGTGGATGAAGCCCACGTTGTAGACATAGCGCGACTGGTTGTTGAAGCGGCGCTTGCCCAGCGCGTCCTCGACCTCGCTGTCCAGCCAGGAATAGTTCGCGAACACGCCGGTGTCCGGCAGGCCCAGCGCGGTCAGCGGCGTGGAGGCGTCGAACTCGATGCCGTAGACGTAACCGTCGCCCACGTTGGCGGCCGTATAGACGAAGCTGTTCGGATCCAGCTGCGGATAACCCGGCGTGGCCGGCGTGGCGCCGGGGTGATCGCCCAGGAACTCCTCCAGCTCGTCCTCGTAGTCGTCCAGCGCGGTGGCGCTGGGCCGGCCGGTGTTGACGACCTCGATCAGGTCCTTGACGTCGCGGTAGAACAGATTGACGCCGACGATGCCGTGCGCGCCCAGGCGGCGCTCGAAGCCCAGGTCCAGGCCCCAGGCGGTTTCCGGGTCCAGCTTCGGGTTGCCGGCGAAGTCGTTGTCGCCGTACTCCTCTTCCAGGGTCAGCGGCAGCACGTAGTTGAAGCTGGGGCGGCGCACGGTGCGCGCCAGCGACAGACTGATGCGGTCGCGCTCGCCCAGGTTCCAGCGCAGGTGCGCCGAGGGCAGCAGCACCGCGTAGTCGTTGGATGCGCGCTCGTCCTCCTCGCGCACGTCCACGTCGGTGGTCTCGTAACGCAGGCCGGCCTCCCACTCGAACGCGCCGCCGCCTGGGCCGGACAGCATCAGGTAGGGATCCAGGCGACGTTCCTCGATGCGGCTGGCGGCGCGCTCGAAGTCGGCGTAGGGCGGCAACGGCGCGCCTTCGTCGTCGGTGTCCACCTCGCTGGTGCGGCGCAGGGTGTCGCGGTCCTTGGACTGCGCGTCGATGCCGAACTCCAGCTTGGCGCCGCCGGCCAGGCGGCGCTGGTGCGACAGCGACAGGCTGCGCTCCACGTCCTTCTGGTCGCTGAGGATGCGCGTGCCCTCACGCTCGTCGAACGCCGGCGGCGTGTCGTCGTCGTCGTAGCCGGTCTCTTCCTCGGTGTCGGTGCGCACGTCCTCGAAGCGCGAATAGCCCAGATCCGCCGTGGTCCGGCCGCCGAGCATGTCGAAACGGTAGCTGCCCGACAGGGCCAGGTTCTTCTGGTCGATATCCACGACCTGGTCGTTGTCCGACAACAGATGATCGCGGTCGTTGCGCGTGGGATCGTTGTACTCCAGCGAGTGCTCGCGCTCGGTGCGGTCGGTGCGCACGTACAGACCGCTCAGCGACAGCTGGCCGCTGCCGATCTCGCGGGTGTAGGACAGGTTGGCCGAGTAGTCGGTACCGTCGCGGGTGTCGGTCTGGTTCTCGGCGTCGGTGAAGTCGCCGTCCGGCTCCTCGAAACGGTCGCTGCGCTTGAGCTTGGGGTTGTAGCGCCCCTGCACGTTGAAGCCGCCAAGCAGGCGGCCGCCGCCGAAGTCGCCGCTGGCCACGCCGCCCACCGTGCCCTTGACCTCGCCGTCGTCGAACCGCAGCGCGCCGGCGCGCAGGTAGCCGCCGTCGAACTCGTAGGCATCGCGCAGCACGATGTTGAGCGCGCCGGCGACCGCGTCGCCGGAACGGTTGGCGCTAGGGCTGCGCACGATCTCGATACGCTCCACCAGCTCGGCCGGAATGCGGTCGACGAAGAACGAACGGTCGTCGCCGGCGCCCGGCACCTTCTTGCCGTTGATCAGCACCTGGGTATAGCCCGGGTCCAGGCCGCGCAGGCGCGCGCCGTCGTACTCCAGCACGTCGGACACGAAGGTCACGCTGGGCACGCGCTTGAGCATGTCGCCCACGGTCAGCGGCTCGAAGCGCTGGAAGTACTCCAGGTCGTAGGACAGCGTCGGCGCCAGCGCGTCGGTGCGGTTGCGGTAGACGATCTGGCCTTCCACCACCACCGCGTCCAGGTCGCGCGCATCGGCTGCGGGCGCGGCGGCGGCGGCGGTCATCGGCGCCTGCGCGAACGCGGCGCCGGTGGCGGCGAACAGGGCCGCGCCGGCAAGCGCGCGCGCCAGGCCGGCGGCCAGGGGAGTGTGGTTCATGACGGAAGTCCGCTTCGGGGAAGCGCGACTATTTACGTAGGCTGCATGGCGGAACGATGACACCTGGCGTTTCTCGCAACTGTCACGATCGCGCTTTACGCTCCGCGCGCCGCGGACCGTCGCTCCGCACCACCCTGTCGAGACTCCGTATGCGCCTACGCCACGCGCCGCTGCTGTCCCTGTTGCTGCTGAGCGCCTGCGCCAGCGACCGCGCCGCGCGCGAGCCCGACGAGACCGGCGCCGAGCCCATGCTCACCGCCGCGCAGCTGCCGCACGCGGTGGTGCGCGAGGCCTTCGTCACCGCGCTCACGCCCAAGGAGAACGTGGACTCGCCTGCGTCCTGGGTCGCGCCCGACGGCCGCGTGCTGCTGCTGGCCACGGCCAAGAAAACCAGCCGGCTGATGGTGTACGACGGCGACAGCGGCACCGAACTGCGCCGCTACGGCAGCCCCGGCGCCAAGCCCGGCCAGTTCCTGCGCCCCAACGGCATCGCCGTGCACGGCGACTACGCGTTCGTGGTCGAGCGCGACAACCGCCGCGTGCAGGTGCTGCGCCTGCCCGACCTGACCCCGGTGGGCATGTTCGGCAACGCCGAGCTCAAGCAGCCCTACGGCCTGTGGGTGCGCGAGATGGGCCAGCGGCAAGTCGAAGTGCTGGTCAGCGATGCCTATATGGCCGGCGAGGACGCCAACGGCGACGAGATCCCGCCGCCGCTGGCGGAGTTGAACCAACGCTACCAGCGCTATGCCATCACGCTAGAAGGCGCCAGCTTGCAGGCGCGCTCGCTGGGCGCATTCGGCGATACCAGCGAAGCCGGCGCCATCCGCGTGCCCGAATCGCTGTGGGGCGACGTGGCCCACGACCGCCTGCTGATCGCCGAGGAAGACCTCAAGACCGGCACCGCCCTGCGCGAGTACGACCTGCAAGGCCGCTACCGCGGCCGCACCCTCGGCCTGGGCCTGTTCCGCGCCCAAGCCGAAGGCATCGCCCTGTGGACCTGCGCCGACGGCAGCGGCTATTGGCTGGCCACCGACCAGTTCAAGGACCGCAGCCTGTTCCACGTCTTCGACCGCAACACCCTGGCCCACCTGGGCGCCTTCGCTGGCGGCACCGTAGGCAACACCGACGGTGTCTGGCTGCAGCAGGGCGCGACGAAGCGCTTCCCCCGCGGCGTGTTCTACGCCGTGCACGACGACATGGGCGTAGCCGCATTCGACTGGCGCGATATCGCCAAAGCCCTGTCCCTGCGCGAGAGCTGCGAAAGCTGACCTTCCCCAACGTCGCCCCGACCGCCCCCTCTAGGAGCGGCGCAAGCCGCGACCGCGCCAACGCGATCCACCGCGACATGGCCTGCGCCCGCAACGCCCCATCGCGACTCGCAACGCGCTTTGGGGTAGGAGCGGCGCAAGCCGCGACCACGCCACCACGACCCACCGCGCACCGCTCCACCCCCAAGCGTCTCGCTTTGGGGTAGGAGCGGCGTAAGCCGCGACCACGCCACCGCGCTACACCGCGGCAGCGCCGCCGAGCGAGTTTTCGCGGTCGCAGCTTACGCAGCTCCTACCGTCGGAATCGAAACCCCGCCTTCTGTGGAAGCCGCGTGAGCCACGATTGCCGCGCACGAAGCCGAACCCTCAGCGCCGAAGCATTCTCCACACATCGACGCGACCACGATCACGGAACGCCGCGTATCGCACACACGCAACCGCTACGCCTCCCACCGTATCCCTGATACTGCGCCCCCACGCCAGCAGCGCTAACCCGCCAGGAGACACGATGGGATACCCAACCGCACCGAAATGGATCGCGTCCTGGCTGCTGGCACTGGCCTTGCCCTGCACCGCTTACGCCGCCGATCCCGACCAAGACGCCGCCAAGAACGCACCCAAAGACCCCTACAGCGACGCCCGCGCCATCGTCGCCGACCTCCAGCGCATCGTCACACCCAACGGCGTGCAGGAAACCTTCAAGGCGCCCATCGGCGGCATCGACCAATGGGTCTCGGTGCGCGGCAAAGACCGCGCCCACCCGCTGCTGCTGTTCGTGCACGGCGGCCCCGCCTCGCCGTCCATGCCCGTGGCCTGGACCTTCCAGCGCCCCTGGGAGGACTACTACACCGTGGTCAACTGGGACCAGCGCGGCGCCGGCAAGACCTACCTGGCCAACCCGCCCGACCAGGTCGCACCGACCATCCGCATCGACCGCTACGTCGACGACACCATCGACCTGATCGAGCTGCTGGGCAAACGCTACGGCAAGCGCAAGGTGGTGCTGGTGGGCCACAGCTGGGGCAGCATCGTCGCCCTCAAGGCCGCCCTTAAGCGCCCCGACCTGATCCACGCCTACGTCGGCATCGGCCAGGTCATCAGCGTGCCCGAGAACGAGCGACTGAGCTACGAATACGCGTTGCGCATGGCGCGCGAACACAACAACCAGGAAGCCATCCGCGACCTGCAGGCGTTGGCGCCCTACCCCGGCCCCGAGCCGCTGACCCGCGAACGCATCATCCGCGAACGCAACTGGGCCCAGCTGTACAGCGGCCTGACCGCCTACCGCACGCAGTCCGACTACTACTACGACGCCCCCAAGCTATCGCCCGAATACACCGCCGCCGACCGCGCCGCGATCGACCAAGGCAATCAGCTCACCCTGGGCCGGATCCTGCAGGAATGGAGCCGGGTCGACTTCACCCCCGTGCGCAACGTCCCGTTCCCGGTGTTCATGCACATGGGCCGCTACGACCAGACCACGCCCTCGGCGCCGACCGCGCGCTGGATAACCGCGGTGAAAGCCCCGGTGAAGCGCGGCATTTGGTTCGAGCATTCGGCGCATCTGTCGCCGATGGAGGAGCCGGGGAGGACGTTGGTGAGTTTGGTGGAGGATGTGTTGCCGGTGGTGAAAGGAGACGCCGCGGATACGAAGGCCGGTAACAGATAGGAATCGGCTTGACGAAATCGTTATCCGGAGCGCAGTGGTCGCTGCCTTATCGCAGCGCATTCGCGATCCTGTCCTCGATGGCACAGCTCCTAGCTCGTGCGCGCCGCTAAGAAAGCGCGCCTTCACCAGAAGTTATGAGGGCCAAATGAACCTGACCCCTTTTTCTCAGATTCAAGGCCCAGGTGCTGTGCAACGAACGGTCTGTGTTGGCCGCCATGGCCTATGTCGACCTCAACCCGGTTCGCGCTGGGTTAGCCGATCGCCTCGATGCATGCAAACACACCAGCATCAAAGCGCGTCTGGAGAGCCCGGATACGACGACTCCCTCCCAACCGCTGCGCCCCATGGCCGGTTCCATTGCGGCCTGCCTGCCGATACAGCTGGGCGAGTACCTCGCCTTAGTGGAATGGACGGCGCGGCAGGTCCGGCCGGACAAGCGTGGGGCATCGACCCCGTGTGCACCTGCGGTGTTGAGGCGAATCGAGCCGCACTCTGGGCGCTGGGCGGTGAGAGTGAAGGCGATCGGCTCGGGCTACTGGCGCGTCGTCGGAGACGTCGAGGATCTGGTGGAGCGAGCGGCGAACCTGGGGCAGCGCTGGCTCAAGGGACTGGGGTTGGCCAAGGCGCTGACGTACGAGAGGTGAAACATGCCGAACGCTTTGAAGCCCGCAAGGGAGGATGGCGCGTGCGCGACGTTACTTCCGGCTGATCGCCGGGAAGCAACCCTTGCGCCTTGAATAGCAACTCTTCAACACGCGCATGAGGCACCGGAAGACAATGGGTCTCCTAGTTCGCTTCTCTGCGCCCCTCGGAGAACATGGGTGTCCTAGTTCGCCCTCACTCGTCCTAGTTCGCCCTCCTTGACACCGATGCTATCGGGTAAATGAACCTGACCCCTTTTCTGGGGAAAATTATGGGTGTCCTAGTTCATTCTGCCGTTCGTCGATATCGATTGGGGGTAAATGAACCTGCCCCCTTTTTTCGAGGGCACCGAAAGACAATGGGTGTCCTAAGTTCTTGCCCCTCTAGTTTGCCTCCCTCACACCCCTCTACCGTGCACGAAACACGAAGCACCTTTGTTGGGCTTGGAAAGTGTTTCGTGTGCACTGTTAAGCATGGCATTGACGATCACCGGACTTGGAGCATGCTCGCCAGCTGTCATCTCCCTTAAGGCGTGCAAGACCCGGGCTGCGTCGCGTAGAGCTCCAGCCTCATGAAACTCTCGGCACTTCGATCCAGCGCTTATTGCATAGGGCACGCAACGGTCAATGAGTTTTGAATACCGTTGGTCCATAGATGCGATGCGCGCAGTTAGATCCACATTTCCCGCCTTCGCGGAAAGCTGCATTCTTTGAATTTCGACTCTCTGCTCGTCCAGCATAGCTGATAGCCGCTGACATTCCGTCGGAAGTGCGTTGTCGTTAGCGCAAGCACATAAGACCAAGCAAAGAGCGATCATCGATAAGCGCGTCATGGCACTGGACCTCTAGGAGCTTTCGTTCCAACGATTCCCAAATTGCAAAGCTGACCAACGATGTCCCACCACGGCACAGGATCAACCAAATTCAAAGTCTTCTTCTCTTCCTCCAACTCGCAATCCACTGCTCGTGTCATTGCCTCGCAAGCTCTAACTGCATCTGGAACACAGGATGGGCCCGCATTGGGTGACTGGCAGGCCCAGTAAATTCGCGTGCACTCATTCGCCACGTTTTGCCTGCGCTCGCTACTCCATTTCTTGAAATGATCTTCCTTCCTTTTATGCCAGTATCCTCCCGTTCCGGTTATTAGCTCACATACACCTTGAGCTACCATCTGACCAAGAAGTCCATACTGATCGAATATAAGAAAAGGATTTGCATCGCTATATAAGTATGTATTTAGGCCGCCGTTAAGCCCTATCGGATCACTGGTGCTGTAGCGACCGACAGCCGCCTCATAATCTCGGAAGTAGTTGTAGTTCAGCCCACTGGCCGCGTCATACCGCTGCCCCGGATAGCGCAGATCGAATACGAAGCTCGTCCCGTCCAGGTCCGGGTCCTGCTCCGGCGGACTCGCGCCGAACGCCTCGCCCTTGAGCTGCCACTTCCACACGCTCACGTTGCGCTGCGGGTCGATCACCTCGCGCGGCGTGCCCAGGTGGTCGGGCTGGATGTAATGCAGTTTCTGCGCGGCACCGCTGCCGACCAATAGACCGACAGGGTAGTTATCCAGCCAGATTACCTGCTGTAGCGGCGTGGCGCCGTCGTACTCGCCCAGCCATTGCCCGGCCTCGTCGTACACGCTCAGCTTGCTGTTGGCGCCCAGGTAACGGCGCACCTGCTCGCCACGGCCGTTGTAGGCGTAGTTCATGACGACCGCGTTGTTGACCTGGGTCTGCACCAGGCGGTTGCTGTCGTCGTAGCTCAGCTGCAGCGCGGTGCCGCCCACGGACGTGGTGTTGCCGTTATCGCTGTAGGTGCGTACCACCCCGCCCACCGTGCTCAGGCGGTGGCTGGTGCTCGGGTAGGTGTAGGCCGCCGTGCCGGCCGACGTGGTCTTGCCGGTGCGGTTGCCGGTGGCGTCGTAGGTGTAGGTCTCGATCGGCGTGCCGCTGGGGCCGTCCTGCAGCTGGTCCAGGCGGCTCAGGGCGTCGTAGCGGTAGCGGGCGTCCAGCGCGTTGGAGCGGTTGCGCAGTTCGCTGATGCGGCTGACGTTGTCCAGGGTGAAGTCCACATACAGGCCGCTGCCCGACGTGTCGGCTACCCGAGTGGGGGCGTAGTTCTGGTCGTACAGGCGCTGCAGCACCCGGCCGTTGTCGTAGGTCCAGGCGGTGACCGGGCCGAAAGCGGCGTACTGCACGTTGTGGACCAGGCGCTGGCGGCTGCCCCCCACGGGGGTGTAGCCCACTTCGCTGATGCGGCCCTGGGCGTCGCGCTGGTAGTCCACCGCCGTGCCGTCGGGGTAGACGATCCCGGTCAGGGCGCCGCCCAGGGCGTAGCTGTAGCGCGTGGCCAGGGTGGTGCCGGTGGCGAAGGCGGTGGTCTTGCGGACCAGATTCCCGAAGCGGTCGTAGCAGTAGTCGGTCTGGCCGCTGGCGTCGCTCATCCGGGTCAGACGACCCTGGGTGTAGGTCTCTCCCGTGGTGCAGCTGGCCTGGGCGGTGTCGTAGCTGTAGGCCACGTTGAGGCTGGCCGTGGGGTAGGTCACCGCGGTCAGGCGGTTGAGCGCGTCGTACTGGTAGCCGCTGGCCACGGCGCGCGCGTCGGTCTGGCCGGTGCGGTTGCCGGCGGCGTCGTAGCTGTAGGTGGTGACGCCGGTGTCCGGGCTGGTCAGCTGGGTCAGGTCGCCCAGGCCGTTGTACTGGTACTGGGTGTGCAGGCCCTTGGGATCGGTGACCTTGGTCAGGCGGTCCAGAGCGTCGTACTGGAACTGGGTGTTGGCGTTGATCCCGGCGGTGTCCTGCAGGGTCTGGGTCAGGCGGCCCAGCGGGTCGTAGGCGTTGTCGGTGACCGTGCCCTGGGCGTCGGTGGTCGTGTCCAGGTTGCCGGCGGCGTCGTAGACGTAGCCGGTGGCGTGGTTGTAGGCGTCCTTGCCGGTCTTGAGCTGGCCCAGCTGGTTGTAGACCCGCGACAGGGTGCGCTTGAGAGCGCCGCCGCTGTCTTTGGTGTCTTCCCGGGTCCGGCTGCCGGCGTTGTCCAGGGTGTAGACGATCTGGTTGCCGGCGTTGTCGGTGATGCTGGTCAGCCGGTGCGCGGCGTCGTAGCCGAACACGGTATAGGCGCCGTCGGGCTGGGTGATCTGGCTGACCAGGCCGGTGGGCGTGTAGGTGTAGCGGGTGATGGCGTCGTCGGTTTCGCTGCCGGCGTTGGGGCCGCGGACCTTGCTGGCGGCCAGCCAGCCGCGCGGGTGGTACTCCAGGTCGGTGACCACGCCGTTGGCGTCCTTGACCGAGCGCGGGCGGCCGGCGCCGTCGTAGGCCAGGGTCTCCACCACCTGGCCCAGTGCATTGGTGACCTTCCACAGGTCGCCCTTGCGGTGCGGGCAGGTGGCCGGGGCGCTGGTGCAGCTGGCGTCGTCGCTGGCGTAGTAGGTGTAGGTCGTGGTGTCGTTGAGGTCGGTGCGTGGGCCGTTGACCGCGGTGACCAGACCCAGCAGCGGGCAGGTGCCGGCGGTGATGTCGGCCTGTTCGCAGTAGGTCGTGGTGCTGCTGCGGGTGTTAGTGGGAGTGGCCGGGTCGATCGACGTGGCCGTCAGCGGCTGGCCGCGGGTGTTGTAGGTCCAGGTGGACTTGCCGACCAGGACGTTGGCGTTGTTGTAGGTGCGGCGCTCGCTGGGCGCGGCCCAGGGTGCGTTCCAGTCGGTCTGGATGGTGCGCGTGGTCGCTATGACCGTGCCCCAGAAGTCCATGCCTTCGGTGCGGCTGGTCTGGCGCCAGTTGGTGTAGACGTAGGTGGTCCGTGAGCCCTGCTGGTCAATGGACCAATTGAGCCGGTCTCCCGAGTAGTTCGCGTGCGTGGTGTAGCCCAACGAGCCATCGGTACTGGCCAGCGTCATGTGGCTCGGCGCTTTGCCTGTGTTGTGCGACAGGTAGGAATAGGTCTTGGTAGCGCCCTGCGGCAGCGTGACCTTGGATTTGCCGTCGGCCTGATACTCCACCGTTACGCGGCCGGTGCCGCCGGCATGCTCGCTGAGCGTGGCGCGGCCGCGGTCGTCGTAGGTATAGGTGGCGTAACGAACGCCGTACTCATCCAACACACCGGTGAGGTAGTTGGAAAAGAACTGCGGATCGCATCCGGAGATGGCAGCGCCAGCCGCGTCACGGCAGAGCTTGGTCGTCTCCGCGTACAGATACTCGCGGCTGTCCATGGCCGACGGTGCGCCATGACTGGCGTACTTCACCCGGCCCAGGCTGTCGTAGGTGTAGGCCGCCATAGCCACGCCGTCGGCGCTGATGGCGGTGATGCGCGGCGGCGCACCTTCTGCGCCACCCGTGGGCGTGGCGGTGTAGGCGAAACTCAAGCTGCGACCCGACGGGCTATGTACCTTCAGCAGTAAGCCCTCTTTAAGACACTGCCCCAAGGCGACGGCCGCAGCTTCGCAGTACTCGTAAGAGAACACACGGTCGCCGTTGCGGCTGTACTTCATACGGCCGGCTTCGTCGAACCAGCGCACCTGGCCGGGGCCGGTGGTGACGCGCCAACGCGCGTAGGCCACCGGATCGGGCTCGCGGAACACGGCCGTCGACGTCGAGGTCCGCGAAACGAAATTGGACGCGTCGATCTTGACCAGAAGCTCGTAGTAGCCGTCGCTCTGGCGCCAGCTTTCCGGCTCTCCGCTGACCATATTCAGGCGATCGGAGAAAGAATGCGCCCAGTTGTTGCCCATGCCCGAATGCAAGGACAAGTCGCTGCTCGAGTTATAGGAGCGGCGGAAGGCAATGCCTTCCCACGAGAAATCTTCCTCGTTGTACTCCTTATTGCCGGTGGCGGCGACCAGCGGGTTGCCGTCCTTCGGGCATTTGCTGCATTGCGCCGCGCGATAGACGACGATCTGCCCTTGCGCATAGCTGCGGCAGACCTTGGACCATACCGGAACATCGCCGCTGAACGCGGTCTGAGCCACGTAGAACTGCGGGCATTCGAACCAGTCGGTCCTATTAACGCTGCTATCTTCGGTAACGCCATTGGTTGTCAATGTCGCTCGAAATCCCCGCATTTCAGGCCGGCTCGGATTGCGATTGACGAAGGCGTAACGGTCCGATGAGATCCAAGCGCCCCATCCGCTGGGCTCGGTCAGTACATAACTTCCAAAGAACGAGCCGCTCCAGGGCGAACCGGCGTAGGGGTAATTGTTAAGGATATCCTGCTGGAGTTGGACCTCATCCTCACACCCTCGGTGGTTGGGATCGGCTGGCACGCTCGGACAGTCACGCGTGTGCCCTTGAACGCTGGTGGCGTAGTAGTCCCCGATGAAGGTGGCCGCCGTGTCTGGCAGGTTGTACTGCAGCAGCAACGTGCCTTCAGTGAGTTGCTGCTCGCTGACCCGAACCAATTGCGCATTGCCCACGGCTGGCGAAGGCTCGGTGCGGATATAGGCTTCAGCTTCGCCCAATGTCTTGAAGCATTCGGATTGTTGTCCGGGCATATAGCGGGCGGCGCAGTACTGATCGGCCGCCAGAGATACACGGGGCAAGGCCAGCAGTACGAGCAGCATCAGCCATTGGATCGCGTTCTTCCCCAGCGTGCTCATACGACCGTCCCTTGATGCGTGTTGGATTTGTGCACCTATCATCCGGGAAGCCCGTCTCACCGTTCAAGACAGCACGCGGCACGTTTTATGACGGTTGCGCCAACCGCCAATTGCAATCAAGCGCAACGCCAGGCGCGAGATGAAAAAGCGTGATACGCACCACGCAGCGTCTCCTCAGCGCACGCTTCCCCGCCAAGCCCGCAACCCCAAATACACCAACACCAACCCCGCCAACGACACTCCGATCGCGCTCCACTCACGCGCGCTCATCGTGGCCAGGATGGCGGCCATGGTGAGTACGGCGACGGCGGGGATCACCGGGCCACCGGGCAGCACGAAAGGTTCGCCGCGTTCGCGCAGGTCGATGCGCTGCGCGCGCCAGGCCGCGATGGAGACGGCGGCGAAGACCAGGCAGATCGCGCCGCCGGAAATCAGCGCCAGCGATTCGAAGCTGCCGCCCAGGGCCAGCGCGGCGGCGACGCCGGCGTGAGTGAGCAGGGCCAGGCGCGGCACGCGGTGTTTGGCGTCGACGCGGCCGTAGGCGTGCGGCAGGTAGCCGTCGCGGCCCAGCGCGAACAGCAGGCGCGAGGAGGCGAACAGGTTGCCCATCAGAAAGCCGGTCATCGACACGCAGGCGGTGATCAGCAGCAAGCCGCGGCCCGGCGTCCACAGGCTGCCGGCGGCGTCGGCGATGGGCGCGCCGCTGGCCGGCAGCGCGGCGCCCAGCGTGCCTTGGCAGACCACCTGCAGGCCGATGTAGAGCAGCACGACCAGGCCGATGGCCGACAGCGTCGCGCGCGGCACGTGGCGCGCGGGGTCGCGCACTTCGCCGGTGGGCACCAGCGCGGTTTCCATGCCGGAGTAGGCGAACACCACCAGCACCATCGCGCTGCCCATCGCGCTCCATGAGCCGATGCCGCCCCAGCCCAGGTGCTGCCAGTCGACGAACAACAGGCCCAGCGTGGCCAGCAGGAACAGCGGCGCGAGCTTCAAGGTCGCCAGCAGCACGATCATGCGCGCGCCCAGGCGCACGCCGAAGGCGTTGAGCGCGAACAGCGCGGCGTAGGCACCCAGGATCAGCAGCGCGCGCGGCTGCGGTTGCGCGAACGCGGGCCAGGCTTGCGCGACCTGCGTGGCCAGCGCCGCGGCCACGCCGGCGCTGGAAGCGGTGTTGCAGATCCACATCAGCGCGCCGGCGATGAAGCCGGCGAACGGTCCGTAGGCTGCGCCCACATAGGTGTAGGGCCCGCCGGTGGCGGCGGCGCGGCTGCCCACCGCGGAGAAGCACATCGCGATCGGAACGATGGCGATCGCGCCGGCGATGAAGGCCAGCGGCGCGGCCGTGCCCAGGCGCGAGGACAGCAGCGCCGGCAGCATGAAGATGCCGGCGCCGACGATGATGTTGATGATCGAGGCGCCCAGCTGGAACGGTCCCAGCGCGCGCACCAGGGCGGCGTCGCCCTGCAGCGGTGCGGCGGCGGGCGGATCGGCGGTGCGCATGGGCGGCATCCCCTGGAAGGCTGCGCGGCAGCCTCGCACGGCACGGGGACGAAAGCGAGAAGGTGGCCGGCAGCGGCGGAGTAAGCCGCGATCCGCGTTCGACACGTATCGCCACGGCGCGATGCGTGACGGCGCGGATCGCGACTTACCCCGCCGCTGCGCAGGCCCCGGGGGACGCCGCCACCCTAGCTGCGCAGGTTGCGCACATAAATCCGGGGTTTCACTCAGGCCAGCGGCACAGAGTTCGCGCTTTGGATCATTCGTCCTGGCACATGAAGTCGACGAAGGCGCGCAGCTTGGGTGCCAGCTGGCGGCGTGCGGTGTAGTAAATGTGGAAGCCGGGGAAGGGCGGCGTGTAGCGGTCCAGCACCTGCACCAGGCGGCCGGCGGCGAGGTGGTCGGCGACCAGGACCGGAAACAGCTGGCCCAGGCCCAGGCCGGCCAGCAGCGGGGCGCGCGCCAGGCTGCTGTCGTTGAAGATCAGCCGCCCGCCCACGTCCACCTCGAAATCGCGGCCGTCGCGGGTGAACTCCCAGGGCTGCATGCGGCCGCTGCCGGGCAGGCGCTGGCGGATGCAGTCGTGGTGGATGAGGTCCTCGGGCACGCGCGGGGTGCCGCGGCGGGCGTAGTAGTCCGGCGAGCCGACCACGATGGTGCGCTGCGGGCCGCCGATGGGCCGGGCGACCATGTCGCGGGCCAGGCATTCGCCCAGGCGGATGCCGGCATCGAAGCCGCCCGCGACCAGGTCGGCGAGGGTGTCGTCGGCGAACAGCTCCACCTGCACATCCGGGTATCGTGCCAGGAACTCCGGCAAACGCGGCTCGATCAGGCTGCGTATGGCGATGCGGCCGGCATTGATGCGCAGCCGCCCGGTGGGCCGTTCGCGCACCGCGTCCAGGTCGTCGAAGGCGGCGTCGATCTGGGCCAGGCCCGGTCCGACCTGGGCCAGGAAGCGCGCGCCGTGCTCGGTCAGGCCGACCCGGCGGGTGGTGCGGTTGAGCAGGCGCACGCCCAGGCGCTCCTCCAGGCCGCGCACGGTCTGCGACAGGGCCGAGGTCGACACCTCCAGTTCGGCCGCGGCGCGGGTGAAGCTGCCCAGGTGGGCGACGCGGGCGAAGGCGATCACGGCGGGGAGCGGGTGCGCGGCCATTGTGAAGCGTTCCTTCAAGACACGTTCGGATAATCCCGATTTTTCGCCAAGTCGGCCAGCCCTAGAGTGGCCTCCGTCGGTCCCCACACCCCTAACGGAGCCACCCCATGAACCTCCCCCTTTCCGGCTTCGGCCTGCGCGACAAGATCGTCCTGGTCACCGGCGCGTCCTCCGGCATCGGCGCGGCCAGCGCCCGCGCCTTCGCCCGCGAGGGCGCCATCGTCCTGGCCGCCGCCCGCCGCGCCGCCGAAGGCGAGGCCGTGGCCGCCGCCATCCGCGCCGAAGGCGGCCGCGCCCGTTTCCTGCAAGCCGACGTCACCCGCCAGGACGACCTCCGCCGCCTGGTCGACACCGCGGTGGCCGACTACGGCCGCCTGGACGTGGCCTTCAACAACGCCGGCACCGACGGCCGCTTCTCGCCGTTCCTGGAGCAGGACGACGCCAACTACGACCTGGTGATGAACACCAACGTGCGCAGCGTGTTCTGGGCCATGCAGCACCAGATCGCGGCCATGCTGAAGACCGGCGGCGGCGCGATCGTCAACAACGCCTCGATGGGCGCGCTGATCGGCTTCCAGTCCGCGGCGGTGTACGTGGCCAGCAAGCATGCGGTGATGGGCCTGACCAAGACCGCGGCGCTGGAGTACTTCCCGCGCGGCATCCGCATCAACGCGGTGCTGCCGGGCATCATCGACACGCCGTTCCAGGATCGCGTCTGGGGCGACGAAGCCAGCAAGCAGGCCTTCGCCAATGCGACCGTGGCTGGCCGCAGCGGCACCGCCGAGGAAGTGGCGGGCGCCGCGTTGTTCCTGGCCTCCGACCACGCCAGCTTCTTCAGCGGCCAGGGCCTGGTGATGGACGGCGGCTACGTCGCGCAGTGACGCGCCGTTGCTAGCTCCCCTTTCGATCCTTCCCCCAAGGAGACACCGATGAACACCCGCACTCTCGGCCCGCAGGGCCCTGTGGTATCCGCGCTCGGCCTGGGCTGCATGGGCATGAGCTTCGCCTACGGCGCGGCCGACGAATCCGAATCCATCGCCACCTTGCAGCGCGCGCTGGATCGGGGCGTGACCTTCCTGGACACCGCCGACATGTACGGCCCGCACACCAACGAACAGTTGCTGGGCAAGGCGCTGCGCGGGCGCCGCGACCAGGTGTTCCTGGCGACCAAGTTCGGCATCGTGTTCGATCCGCAGCGCCCGGAACTGCGCGGCGTGAACGGCCGCCCCGAGTACGTGCGCGCCAGCGTCGAAGGCAGCCTGCAGCGCCTGGGCACCGACCATGTCGATCTGTACTACCAGCACCGCATCGATCCGGCCGTGCCGATCGAGGAAACGGTGGGCGCGATGGCCGAACTGGTCGCACAGGGCAAGGTGCGCTACCTGGGCCTGTCGGAGGCCTCGGCGGCCACCCTGGAGCGCGCGCATGCGGCGCACCCGATCACGGCGCTGCAGAGCGAGTACTCGCTGTGGACGCGCGAGCCCGAGCACAACGGCACGCTGGCGACCTGCGCGCGCTTGGGCATCGGCTTCGTGCCCTACAGCCCGCTGGGCCGCGGCTTCCTCACCGGCGCCATCACCGCCGCCAGCGACCTGGACAGCGCCGACTTCCGCCTGCAGACGCCGCGCTTCCAGGGCGACAACCTGCAAAACAACCTGGCCCTGGCCGACTTCGTGAAGGCGCGCGCCGCCGACAAGGGCTGCACGCCGGCGCAGCTGGCGCTGGCCTGGGTGCTGGCGCAGGGCGAACACATCGTGCCGATCCCCGGCACCAAGCGCCGCAAGTATCTCGACGACAACCTCGGCGCGCTGGACGTCGTGCTGGACGCGCAAGACCTGGCCGCGCTGGACGCCGCCTTCGCGCCCGGCGCGGCCGCGGGCGATCGCTATTCGCAGGCGGGCATGGCGCTAGTCGGCGGCTGACGGCCGGGGGGAGCGGCGTAAGCCGCGATGGGCTTCCCAGCACTGGCGCCCTCGCGACTCACGTCGCTCCCGCAACCCAAGCCGCCCAACGTTCCGCTTTGGGGTAGGAGCGGCGTAAGCCGCGACCGTGATGTCGCACCTGACGTCATTGTCGCGGTGGTTCGCATTGCCGCGGTCGCGGCTCACGCCGCTCCTACCCCACAGCAACGCTACGACCCGCCGGCGCAACACCGCTGGGGTTGCGGCCGAGCTAGCATCGGCGTTCGTCCTTTCGGCTCCCGCCCGCATGCGCCCTACCCGCCTCCTGCTCGCCAGCGCCCTGCTCGCGGCCACTTCCGCCGCTGCGCAAACGCCCGCCGCCGTCGACCGCGGCGCCCGCGCCGTGCAGGCCGAGGTCGTGGCCTGGCGCCGCGACCTGCACCAGCATCCGGAACTGGGCAACAACGAAGTGCGCACGGCCAAGCTGATCGCCGACCAGCTGCGCCGCATCGGCCTGCAACCCAAGACCGGCATCGCGCACACCGGCGTGGTCGCGGTGCTCAAGGGCGGCAAGCCAGGCCCGCGCATCGCCCTGCGCGCCGACATGGACGCACTGCCGGTCACCGAGCAGACGAACCTGCCGTTCGCGTCCAAGGTCACCAGCACTTACCGCGGCCAGCCGGTGGGCGTGATGCACGCCTGCGGCCACGACGCGCACGTGGCGATCCTGCTGGGCGTGGCCACCGCGCTGGCGGCGCAGCAGGCCGACCTGGCCGGCGAGGTGATGTTCGTGTTCCAGCCTTCCGAAGAAGGCCCGCCCAATCCCGGCGAGCCCTTCGGCGCGGCCTTGATGCTGGAGCAAGGCGTGTTCCGCGACTTCAAGCCCGAGGCGGTGTTCGGCCTGCACGTGTGGGCCGGCCTGCCGGTGGGCAGCATCGGCGTGCGCGCCGGCCCCTCGCTGGCCAGCGCCGACGAATGGAGCCTGACCGTGCGCGGCCAGCAAACCCACGGCTCGCGGCCCTGGGACGGCGTGGACCCGATCACCGTGGGTGCGCAGATCCTGCTGGCCTCGCAGAGCCTGATCGCGCGCCAGGTCAACATCGCCGCCACGCCGGTGGTGCTGACCGCCGGCCAGTTCAACGCCGGCGTGCGCTTCAACATCATCCCGGACGAAGCCAAGCTGGTCGGCACCCTGCGCACCTTCGACGCCAAGGTGCGCGAGGACGTGATCGCGCGCCTGCGCCGCACCGCCGAGGACCTGGCCCACGCCAGCGGCGCCACCGCAAAGCTCGACGTGGTCAACAACGCCCCGGCCACCATCAACGACCCGGCCCTGACCCGGCGCGTGCTGCCTTCGCTGCAGCGCGCGGTCGGCGCCGAGCGCGTGGTGGAAATGCCGATGGTGACCGTGGCCGAGGATTTCTCCCAGTTCGCCAACGCGGTGCCGGGCGTGTACTTCTTCGTCGGCTCCACCGCCGCCGGCACCGACCCGGCCCAGGCGCCGATCAACCATTCGCCGCAGTTCCTGCTCGACGAAGGCGCGCTGGACGTGGGCACGCGGGCGATGCTGCAGCTGACGCTGGATTACCTGGGGCAGCCCTCGCCCTGAATCTGTCGCCGTCCCGGGGTAGGAGCGGCGCGAGCCGCGATCGCGGCAGTGCGAGCGGCCGCGCCAACGCCGGTAGTCGAGACATCACGGTCGCGGCTTGCGCCGCTCCTACAGGTAGCGGCCGAACCACCGCTGCCGTCTGTGGGAGCGGCGTGAGCCGCGATCGCGGCAATGCGAGCGGCCGCGCCAACGCCGGTGGTCGAGACATCACGGTCGCGGCTTGCGCCGCTCCTACAGGTAGCGGCCGAACCATTACTGCCGTCTGTGGGAGCGGCGTGAACCGCGATCGCGGCAACGCGAGCGGCCGCGCCAAAGCCGGTAGCCGAGACATCACGGTCGCGGCTTACGCCGCTCCTACCCCAAAGCGCTGAGGCCGCCGCTTGGCGAATCGACCAAAGTGGACAGCCCTCGGCCGCGGGCTTGGGCTAGCATCGGGGCTTTCCTGCCGGAGTCCGTCGATGAAGCGTCCGCTGTCCGTCGCCCTGAGCTGCGCCCTGTTCGCCCTGCCCCTGGCCGCCGCGGCGCAGGACGCGCAACGCCCCGAGGTGCAGGCCGCGGCGGCGAAGGTCAAGGACAAGGTGGTGGCCTGGCGCCGCGACTTCCACCAGCACCCGGAGCTGTCCAACCGCGAGGAGCGCACCGCCGCCAAGGTCGCCGAGCACCTGCGCGCGCTGGGGCTGAAGCCGCGCACCGGCATCGCCCGCCACGGCGTGGTCGCGATCATCGAGGGCGGCAAGCCCGGCCCTCGCATCGCCCTGCGCGCCGACATGGACGCGCTGCCGGTGACCGAGCAGGTCGACCTGCCGTTCGCCTCCAAGGTCACCACCACCTTCAACGGCCAGACCACCGGCGTGATGCACGCCTGCGGCCACGACGCCCACACCGGCATCCTGCTCGGCGTGGCCGATGCATTGGTGGCGATGAAGGACCAGCTGCCGGGCCAGGTGATGCTGGTGTTCCAGCCCTCCGAGGAAGGCGCGCCGGGCAACGAGGAAGGCGGCGCCTCGCTGATGCTCAAGGAAGGGCTGTTCAAGGACTTCAAGCCCGAGGCCATGTTCGGCCTGCATGTGTTCTCCACCGTGCAGGCGGGCCAGATCGCGGTGCGCCAAGGCCCGCTGATGGCCGCCTCGGACCGCTTCAGCATCAAGATCAAGGGCCGCCAGACCCACGGCTCGCGGCCCTGGGGCGGCGTGGACCCGGTGGTGGCCGCGGCCGAGGTGATCGGCAGCGCGCAGACCATCGTCAGCCGCCGCACCGACATCGCCAAGCTGCCGGCGGTGGTCAGCTTCGGCGCGATCCACGGCGGCATCCGCTACAACATCATTCCCGACGAAGTGGAAATGGTCGGCACCATCCGCACCTTCGACGAGGCCATGCGCCAGCGCATCTTCGCCGACCTGAAGAACGTGAGCGAACACGTCAGCGCCGCGCACGGCGCCACCGCGGTGGCCAACGTGCCCGACAGCGAAGGCAATCCGGTCACCTACAACGACCCGGCGCTGACCGCGCGCATGCTGCCCAGCCTGCAGGCCGTGGCCGGGCGCGACAACGTGATCGAGCCTTCGCTGCAGATGGGCGCGGAGGATTTCTCGTACTACGCCAAGGAAGTGCCGTCGATGTTCTTCTTCGTCGGCGCGACCGAAAAGGGCGTGGACCCGGTGACCGCGCCCAGCAACCACTCGCCGCAGTTCAAGCTGGACGAGTCGTCGCTGGATCTGGGTGTGCGCGCGCTGTTGCAGGTGACGTTGGATTATTTGCATCAGCCCAAGGGTTGACGCGCGCATCGCGATAACAGCGCGACGGGAAACATCACGGTCGCGGCTCGCGCCGCTCCTACAGGGGGCGGCCGTAGCCACGCTGGCTCGGGGTAGGAGCGGCGCAAGCCGCGACCGCGCCAATACGAACCACCGCGACAGCAACGCCAGCCGAAAGCATCACGACCGCGACACCGCCGCTCTCTGCGGGAGCGGCGTCCCACGGGATTTCCTACGGTCATGAGCCGCGACCGTCACCTCACAACTCCTTCCACGAATGCGGATCGATGTCGTACAGGTGGACCTCGCCCAGGTGCCCAGGCTGCGACTGCACGCGCGCGATCCAGGCGCGGAACTGCGGATACGGCGCCAAGTCCAGACCCGCGTCCTCGGCGCGGCCGGCATAGGCGTACAGCGCGATGTCGGCGATGCCGTAGTCCTCGCCGGCCGCGAACGGGCGCAGGCCGAACTCGCGCTCCAGGATCGCCAGCGACTTCAGCGCGCCGTTACGCTTGGCTTCCACCAGTGCCGGATTGCGCTGCGGCAGCTTGCCGGTCAGGGTCCAGTAGCGCAGCGAACCGATGGTCATCTCCACGTACTGCTGCTCGAACGACAGCCACTGCCGCACCTTGGCCTGGCCGTAGGCATCGGCCGGCAGATAGGCCGTGCCCTGCGCCAGGTAGTCGAGAATCGCGTTGGACTCGGCCAGCGTGCGGCCGTCGTCCAGTTCGATCGCCGGCACCGCGCCGGTGGGGTTGATGCGGCGGTACTCCTCGCGCCGGCCCTCGCCCTCGAAGATGCTGACGATCCGGCTGCGGTAGGGCCGCTGCAGGTGGGCCAGCAGCTGGCGGATCTTCCAGGCGTTGCGCGAAGGCAGGTAGTCGTAAAGCGTGATCATGGTGCGGACCGTTGCGGCGGGAAGCGCAGTCTCCGCCGCCGCGCCGGGCGCCGATATCCGATCCTTGCGCATGCCGACGGCGCGCCGGCCGCATAGGCGTAAAATGCGCGCATGACCCAAGAACTGCCGCTCGGCCGCCACGTCGACTACCCGCGCCACTACGACCCGGCGCTGCTGTTCCCGATCGCCCGCGCGCTGGGCCGCTCGCACATCGGCCTGTCCGACCGGGCCCTGCCCTTCGTCGGCGTGGACCGCTGGCATGCCTACGAACTGAGCTGGCTGGACGGCCGCGGCAAGCCGCGCATGGCCACCGCCACCCTGACCGTGCCGGCGCACTCGCCCCACCTGGTCGAATCCAAGTCGCTGAAGCTGTACCTGAACTCCTACAACGCCTCGCGCTACGACAGCGACGAGGCCGTGCGCACGCAGATCGCCGCCGACCTCAGCGCCGCCGCCGGCGCGCCGGTCGAGGTCGCCTTCGGCCTGCCGCCGGTGCAGGGCAGCGCCGCGCTGTCGCTGGACGAACAGGACCTGACGGTGGACGACTACGGCCCACCCAACGCCGCCCACCTGGCCGCCGACCCAACCGTGGTCGTCGAGGAAACCCTGAGCAGCGGCCTGCTCAAGTCCAACTGCCCGGTCACCGGCCAGCCCGACTGGGCGCGCGTGGACATCGCCTACCGCGGCCCGCGCCTGGACCGCGCCGGCTTGCTGCGCTACCTGGTCTCGTTCCGCGACCACGCCGAGTTCCACGAGCAATGCGTGGAACGGATCTTCGCCGACCTGATGCGCGTGGCCGCGCCGCAGTCGCTATCGGTGGAAGCGCGCTACACCCGCCGCGGCGGCCTGGACATCAACCCCTGGCGCGCCACGGCAGATTTTTTGCGCCCCCTGGCACACCGCGACGAGCGCCAGTAAATCCCCGCGCCGGCGTTCACGCCGGCGCAATACGATTTTAACAATCGGCATGTCATCGTGAATCCGCCAATGATTGGCAGGAGCACGCTAACCCATGACTACCCCGGACAAGAAAGCCGATTTCTCCGACGTGCAGAGCAACGTCGACAGCACCGAACAGGTAACGAAGCGGGCCGATTTCAGCGACGTGCAATCTTCGGTCAGCTCCACCGAAGAGATCACGGCGTCGACCGCGCCCACCGATCAGACCTACACGGTGGAAAAGGGCGACACGCTGTCGCATATCGCCAAGCAGTTCTACGGCAAGGCGAACAAGTGGAATACGATCTTCGAAGCCAACCGCGACCAGCTCGACGATCCCGACAAGATCAAGCCGGGCCAGGTGCTGAAGATCCCCGCGATCAACGATTGACCCCAACCACGGGAGCCGCCGCCTGCGCTGCGCCGACGGCCGCGCTCCAACGCCTGTTCGCACGTCTTCCAGGAGAAACACCATGATGATCCGCAACCGCATGCACTACGTTCTGGCCGCCGCCCTGGTCGCTTCCATCGGACTGGTCGGCTGCAAGAAGAAAGAAGAGCCCGTAGCCACCCCGGCGCCGGCGCCGACCCCGGTCGAGCCGGTCGCACCGACCCCGCCGCCGGCGGCCGCCACCGCCAGCGTCACCGCCGTGGACCTGGGCAGCGCCGTGGGCGCCGACAAGAAGGTCACCACCGCCACCACCACCTTCAAGCCCAAGGACACGATCTACGTCGCCATCAGCACCAGCACCTCCGACGCGGCCGCGACCGTGCCGGCCAAGCTGGGCGCGAAGTGGACCTTCCAGGACGGCCAAACCGTGAAGGACGACAGCGCCGACGCGCAGCTGATGGGCGCGGGCGTGACCAACTTCAGCATCAACAGCCCCAAGGGCTTCCCGACCGGCAAGTACAAGGTCGACGTCTCCCTGGACGGCAACGTGGTGCAGTCGAAGGAATTCGAGGTCAAGTAAACGACTCTCTCCCCGCCTGTTGGGCGGGCAAGCCCGGGCGCGGTTCTCCAGGACCGCGCCCTTTTTTTGTCCGTGCGATGCGTGCGCGCGGTTGCGTAAGCGCGCGGCGGCTCAGCCGTTCGGGAAGCTTCCGTCCAGGTAGGTCCAGCGGCCGTGCTCGCGCAGGAAGCGGCTGAGTTCGTGCAGCCGCACCGCCGAGCCGCCGCCCACGCGGTAGCGGGCCACGAACTCCACCGTCGCGCGATCGCCCTGCGGCCGGTGCGCGCGCACCTCCAGGCCCAGCCAGCGCGTGGCGCCAGGCGCGCCCAGCTCCAGCGTTTCCGGCCGGGTGCTGGGGTGCCAGCTGGCCAGCACGTAGTCGGCCAGGCCCAGGGCATAGGCGCTGTAGCGCGAGCGCATCAGGGCCTCGGCGTCGGCCGCGGGCGCGCCCTGGTGCAGGCGGCCGCAGCAGTCGGCGTAGCGTCGGGCGGGGTCGCAGGGGCAGGCGGTCATGGGGTCGGAGGCCGGGGTCGGAAGGCGAATTCTCGGCGAGCGCACGCCGCTGCGACTACCATGCGCGTCCCGACCCGCCACGCGACCGCCCATGAAAGCCCCCGCCTACCTAGACGACGCCCAGATCGAACGCCTGGCCGACCTGCTCGACCAGCGCGCCGTTCCCCACAAGGGCTTCAACCTGGAGGCGCTGGACGGCTTCCTCTCGGCCCTGGCGGTGGCGCCGGAGACGGTGCCGGCCGAGGAATGGCAGCCCGTGGTCTGGGGCGGCCGCCCGCCGCGCTGGAGCGACGAAGCCGAGGCGCAGCAGGTCGACGCCCTGCTGCAGGGTCACTGGAACATGGCCAGCGCGCGCGTGCGCCACGGCGACGACGACCTGCCCGACCACCTGGCGCCGCTGCTGTGGCTGCCCGAGGACGTGGAAGTGGACCAGGGCGACGACCTGGACGTGGGCCGCGACTGGGCCTTCGGCTTCTTCCGCGCCGTGGAGCTGCGCGAAGCCGCCTGGGACACCTGGCTGGACGAAAACGAGTGGATCGACGAGATCTTCGTGCTGTTCGACCGCCTGGCCAGCGGCGAGATCATGGGCGAGGACCCGGAAGCGCCGGGCACCCCGGTCAGCTACCGCGAGCGCCTGGAGATCGTCTCCGGCCTGCCCGGCATGCTCGCCGACCTGCACCACCACCGCATCGACGCGCTGACCCCGCGCGAACCGCGCCGCGTGGCCGCGGCACCCGACCGCAACGGCCCCTGTCCTTGCGGCAGCGGCAAGAAGTACAAGAAGTGCTGCGGCGCCGCCTGAGCGGCGCCGCTTCCCTTCGTTAGCTACTCCGCAATCGGCGATGACGGCTCATCCCTGCCAGCAGTGCGGCGCCTGCTGCGCCCACTTCCGCGTCGCCTTCCATTGGAGCGAAACCGACGCGGCCACGCCGGCCGGCACGCCGGTGGCGGCGACCGAAGTCCTGGACCCGCACCGCGTGGCCATGCGCGGCACCTACGGCGGAGCGGCGCTGCGTTGCCAGCAGCTGCATGGCGAGATCGGCACCGCCGCGCACTGCGCCATCTACGCGCAACGCCCCTCGCCTTGCCGCGAGCTGCGGGCCGCCTGGGAACACGGACAGCCGAGCCCGCAATGCGACCGCGCACGCGCCGCGTACGGCCTGGCACCGCTGACGCCGCAGACGTGGGACATCGCCTAACCGCTGCCGCGTTTCTGGGGGTAGGAGCGGCGCAAGCCGCGACCACGCCAACACGATCCACCGCGCAGCGTCGGTCACTGTGAAGGCGATCCAAGGCGTCGCCGACACCGTCGTGGGGTAGGAGCGGCGTGAGCCGCGACCGCCATGCCCCGGCTGTCGGCGTTGACACGGCCGCTCGCTTTGTCGCGTCGCGGCTCACGCCGCTCCTACCCCACAGCCATCGGCGCCGCGCGCGCGGAAAACATCATTCCATCCCGCGCCCCCGTCATGCCCCCGCGGCCTTTGCCTCCCCCGGCCCGAACCGCGACAATGGCCGGCCGGGCCGCAGCGATGCCGCGTCCCGCCAGCACCCTGCTTCGCGCCCATGCGCCCGCGCACGGGACGGCCCCACTGGAGACCGTAATGACCGAGTTCGTAGCGACGCCGCCCGCAGGCGGCGCCAAGATCACCAAGACCCCGACCGGCCTGAACGTGCCGGATCGCCCGATCATCCCCTTCATCGAAGGCGACGGCACCGGCCCGGACATCTGGCGCGCTTCGGTGCGCGTGCTCGACGCCGCGGTGGCCAAGGCCTACGGCGGCCAGAAGAAGATCGAGTGGATGGAGGTCTACGCCGGCGAGAAAGCCAACAACACCTACGGCACCTGGCTGCCCGACGGCACCGTGCAGGCCTGCCGCGATTATCTGGTGAGCATCAAGGGCCCGCTGACCACGCCGGTCGGCGGCGGCATCCGCTCGCTCAACGTCGCCCTGCGCCAGATGCTGGACCTGTACGTCTGCCTGCGCCCGGTGCGCTGGTTCGAAGGCGTGCCCTCGCCGGTGAAGAAGCCCGGCGACGTGGACATGGTGATCTTCCGCGAGAACACCGAGGACATCTACGCCGGCATCGAATGGGCCGGCGGCAGCGCCGACGCGCAGAAGGTGCTGGACTTCCTCAATAAGGAATTCCCGCAGGCCTTCGACAAGATCCGTTTCGGCACCGCCGAGAAGAACGCGGCGTGGCTGAAGGAACTGCAGGCCATCGGCGCGCCGGCGCGCGAGCTGCCGGTGGAAGTCGGCATCGGCATCAAGCCGGTCAGCCGCCTGGGCACCGAGCGCCTGGTGCACAGCGCCATCGCTTACGCGATCGAGAACAAGCGTAAGTCGGTGACCCTGGTGCACAAGGGCAACATCATGAAGTTCACCGAAGGCGGCTTCCGCGACTGGGGCTACCAGGTGGCGCGCGACTTCTTCGGCGCGGTCGAACTCGACGGCGGCCCCTGGCACGTGATCCCGGAAGGCAAGCCGGGCGCGGGCATCGTCATCAAGGACGCCATCGCCGACGCCTTCCTGCAGCAGATCCTGCTGCGCCCGAAGGAATACGACGTCTCGGCCACGCTCAACCTCAACGGCGACTACCTGTCCGACGCCCTGGCCGCGCAGGTCGGCGGCATCGGCATCGCGCCGGGCGCCAACATCAACTACGTGACCGGCCACGCCGTGTTCGAGGCCACCCACGGCACCGCGCCGAAGTACGCGGACCTGGACAAGGTCAACCCGGGCTCGGTGATCCTGTCGGGCGAGATGATGCTGCGTTACATGGGCTGGACCGAAGCCGCCGATGCGATCATCGCTGCGATGGACAAGGCCATCGGCTCCAAGCGCGTGACCTACGATTTCGCCCGCCTGATGGACGGCGCGACCGAGGTGAAGTGCTCGGAGTTCGCCGACGAGATCATCAAGCATCTCTAAGGCGGCCTGGCCCACCAGGTACGACGGACGAAGGGCGCTGCGGCGCCCTTCGTTTTTTGGCGGGCCGGAAGTCGCGCATTCAGGCCGGTGAAACCGCGGCCGGCGCGGGGCTCACTTGATAGCTCCACGGAAAGCTGGCAGTTTCCTGGCGACCAGCGCACAGGAAAGGATTTCCGATGGCCGACCCCGTCCAGCCCACGCCGCTACTGCCCTTCGACGCGGCCCACCCCGATCACGCCCGTTACCAGAAGGTGTTCGATGGCGTGAAAGCCACCGGGCAGTGGAACGACGCCGAGTCGCGCAACGTCGCCGCCGGCCTCTACGACCAGCTCCGGCGCAACCCGCAAATGGGCGACTTCGACCGCATCGTGGTCGGCAAACCCGACGCCGCGGTGCCCTCGGTGTTCGCGATGAAAGGCGCCGGCAACCCGCCCGACGCGCAGCCCTGGGTCAGCGTGCCCACGGCCATGAGCAAGACCGGCGCCGACCAAACCCTGGCCGCCTACGCGCACACGCCGCAGGTGGGCAAGGACGGTTACCTGGTCGATCCCGACATCACCAGGAAGCCGATCCCGGCGCTGGAGAAGGGGCCGCTCAAGGACATCAACGCGGTCGTCATGCACCGCACCGAGGGCTCCAGCGCGCAAGGCGCGTTCAACTCCTTCAAGACCGGTACCGGCACCCACTTCCTGATCGACAAGGACGGCACGATCTACCAGACCGCCAGCCTCAACGAGCACACGCAGCACGTGGGCAAGATCCGCGGCCGTTGCATGGAGGAAGGCACCTGCTCGAAAGAGGAAAAGGCCTTCTTCGACAAGACCGGCTGGAACCCCAAGGCCATCCACGACCACGAGAAGGCCAAGCCCTACCCCGAACGCTTCCCGATGAATTCCGACAGCGTCGGCATCGAGGTGGTCGGCAGCTACAACGCCAAGACCAAGACCTGGGACGCGCCGACACCCGAGCAGACCGCGTCGATCAACAAGCTGGTGGGCATCTTGCAGAAGGAATACGGGCTCAATGACAAAGACGTCTACAAACACGATGCCATCTCGTACAAGACCCAGGGCGAAGGCGCGGATCTGTACGTGCCTAACCGCACTCCCCCTGCTCCTGTCGTGCAGCCATCCGGGCCCAGCCGCTGATCCCCAGGCCGGCGCGGGCACCGCGATCGCGGTCGTCCGCGTCGACCGCGCCGTGTTCGACGCCGCCGCCGGCAAGGACGCCGCGCTCAAGCCCACCTGCGAAGCCTGGAACCTGACCCCGCAACAGGTCGAGCGCTATTTCACCGCCGCCCGCGAATATCCCGACGGCACCCGCGACGCCTATTACTGGGTGCCCTGCTCGATCAAGGGCCGCCTGCGCACGCAGGGACAGGATTGGGAGTTCGAGATCAACGGAGCTTCCACCGCCACCTGGACCAGCGGCGATACCGTGCGCAAGTGGGGCTGCGATGCGAAGGTGTGCGAGTCGCTGGTGTTGATGATGCCGGATGGCAACGATCCCTGACCGCACCATCGCCTTCAATGCGTAATCCGATGATGTGGCTGACCCCGCATCCTTATCTGCTGGGCTACGGATTTACTCCTGTGAACAAGCCCGCCGCATCGTCGGCATAAAACTTCAGCAGGTACGACAGCGACATCGCAGCCCGCTCCTAGTCTTTGATGGGTGGGTTTTGTGGACTCTTGGGTACCGTGAAATGGCGAACGCCTACGATCACCCACTTTCCGTCCACGTACTTCATGTCCGTGATGGTGACCGTGCAGGTATCTGCACCGAGCGCACAGTTGATGATACGTGTGCCATGGGTATTCCCCCTCCCGATTTGCAAGCGCATTCTGCGCCTGCGCACATAAAATAACGGCCATCATTGCTGCCATGATGAGAACCCATCCAAAGCCGCACTTTGCCCCGGCGACGGCATTTTCGTCAGAGTAGGGTGGAAACGACGAACATCTTCGCGCCTCCGTAAGGTTGCTCAGTCCCGTAGATGCGTAGCCGCCGCATACGGAGCGGAGCAGCTGCGCAGCACTCTTTCAGGGAGCGAGCAAGGGAAGGCTGATTGTAGGTCCCTGTTCTGCGTTAGGCGGGACATCAGCTGTACGTACCCTGCGATCAACTGCGAGACAGGAAGACGTCAGCCAAAGTTGGACCGTGCTTCTCGACTGTGCTCAAAGCCGCGCTTGGCAGGTGGAGTGACGCCCGATCATAGTCATCCAGGGAGATAGGGGGGGACGCCGAGTCGGGAACCAAGCGCATCACGCGCTCGGCCCCCAACAAAAGCTTCGCTTGACCGAGCGCGTTCTGGGATTGGAATGCGATTGCACCGTCGATGACAGTTCGCCAGGAAAACAGGCCTCCCCAGCGCATCATGGCATCAGACACTTTGTAAGGCTCATCTCCGCAGCCAAGGCTAAGGACACGAATGCGATGACGGTCAATGTCGAAGGCCGTCATCGCGTCCACAACCCCCACCATGATAGGATTGTTGGCCCAGATGCCCCCATCAACGAAGCGATATCCGCCCGCCGGCAACGGCTGGAAAAATGTGGGTGCAGCAGCCGTAGCCATCGCAACCGTTGTCATCGGCTGGACCGCATCCTTGACGAAGTCAGGATGGTGCGGTGTCTTGAAGATGTAGACGTCACCAAACGTGCCGTCACACGAAGGAATACACAGCCGACTTGTAGTCTGGCCGAAGCGGGTGTCCCCGAAGGTTTCCGCAAGCAAGCTGGCAAGTGCGGCGCGGTCGTAGCGATGGTAGGCAAGGTTGCGCATACGAGCCCATGCGCGACCCAGTTTGCCAAACCGAGGCTCAGGAAAGATTGTCTTACCGTGATCGAGATAGAGGTTCGCCATCTCACGGGCCCGGATGCGCATGGACAGACCGAGCGCGATGATCCCGCCGGTAGACGTGCCGGTAATCATGTCGAAGTGGTCGGCAATCGACTCGCCACCGAGATGCTGTTCTTCTAGCTCGGCCAGGACGCTGGCCGGATAGATGCCCTTAATGCCACCGCCGTCGATGGACAGGATCTTGAACTCACGGTCTGCGGGCCAAGGCTGCGGCACGCGACGGCGCGTCAACGCGCCCCGGGAGCGTGGCTCGACGTCCATGGTCATTTGGCCACCACCGGATGACGCCCGCCGCCGGTCCAGATGCCCGTGGCCCGCCAGCCTTCGTAGCTCGCTAGCCAGTCAATCGTCCAAGGGATGATGGTATCGGCCAAGGCCATGTTGCGTGTCCATTCATCGGTGGCTGGGTCGAACAGGCAAAGGCGGGACTTAGTCGGCGTGTTCTGGCTCCAGTAGAGATGGGGCGTTGACTCGCCGGGCGCAAAATCGCTGGTCAATTCGAGCTCGGGCGCGACGAGCGTTACCTGGGCACCGCAGGTGCCAAGAACGCGCAGGTTGTCGATCTGTCGCGGCTCCACCGCATTGACGCGCACCCAGTAAGTGCGCGCCAGCGGCCGGAGGGGTCCTTCCCACACCACATGCCAGCCGCCGTTGAAGACGACCTCAAACGCCGGGAACTGCTGGTGCATCCGACGAATCTGCTCGCTCATGTGCATCATGCGCAGGGCTCATCGCCGAAGTGCGTGTGCTTGGGGGTGGCGCGCACGATGCCGGGCACCGCCGCCACGCCAAGGGCGGCAACTTCGGCTGCGGTGGGCAGCACGATACGGCCGCTGCCGGGGGTATGGCGCGACTGCCCGTAGACAATCTGCTGGCCAGTGCGCTCGTTGAACTGCTTGACCGCCTCGATGGTGGCCCGCTCGCCGAACATTGTCGCCAAGGTCGCCTGCATCTGCACCAGGTCGACATCGCCACGCAGCTGCTGCAGCTTCTCGATGAACTCGTCCAGGTCACCGATGAACACCTGTTGTGCCATCAGCGTGTCCGGCCAGCGGTCGGTAAATACGTCCGGCGCACAGGCTGGATTGGCTACGATGACCGTGCGCCCCCGGTCCTGAGCCTCCTGCAGCACACCCCGCAGCTGACCGGCTTGCAGCAGCAGTTCTTCCGAGAGCGTGCCCGTATGGCCCGCGTTGTCCGCAACCACTTTGGCCATCATCACCGACGGCGGGCACCGGACATCACGTTGGTCGTAACGCACATTGCGGTAGCGTTTGAGCAGCTGCAGCGCGATGACTGCCATGGACTTGGCATGCATGGGTTCCTGCTCGGGCACTTGCTCCACCTCCGCCTGTGCCTCAACCAATAGGTGCGCCGTCTCGAACTCGCGCGCGCGAGCCATGAAGGCCGCCTCGAACAGTACATCCTTGGGCGTGTGCTCGATGAAGTGCTGGGCGAAGCCCCAAGGATTTGCAACGATCTTGGTGTCATCGTCCGTGGCGTGCCTTTTGGGTGCGTGATAGATGTACCCGCACTTTTCCGGCATGGTCTCGATGCGCACCATGGGGGTGACGTCCAGATGCATCCCATCGGCATACTGGACTTGGACGCAGCGGGTGCACCGGGTGGTCTTGCCGTAGTAGCGCGAACCCGGCTCGCCAGCGATGGCTTCTTCCAGCAGGTCGAGCATGCGGTGCGGCGGCGTGTCAGACGGCAGGTCGAGCGTGGCGATTAGGTCGATATCGAACTCATCGTTCTCCAGCTTCGAGGAAATGGTCGCGCCGATGGCCATCGACCCCTGGGCATAGACCAAGGTGACCAAGTCATGCAGCGGGCTGTCCTCGCGCTGGATGTATTCCTGGATGGCGTGGAAGCGGGCGACCGCCTTCTTGTAGTTGCTCTCGCTCAACTGCACGCGAATGGCGATGTCGGCCAACAGGGCGTCCAACGGTTCGGCGAAGGGGGGTGGGAGGGACTGCAGATGCTTCATTTCTGTCTCCGGGAGCGGGACCGCATCGCGGCCGGCACGGGGGTACCGGCCGCGACGGGGCTTACTTGGTCTTGGTGGGGTCCACCAAGGTGTAGGTCTGGCCCGGCTTGGGCGTGGGCGGCATGGGCTCGTCGCGGACGACCGTCCGCTCCGGACCCTGGCCACCACGCGGGCCGTTGATCTGGTACTGGCCGGACTTCGGGGCCGGCTGCCCGGGCTTGAGCCCGCTCGTCTTGCTGGTCATGCGTGTAGTTCTCCGAATGAACCCAGGGCCAGGGACCCCGGGCAGGTTGCCGCCCCGTGCGACGCCGCCCAATCGGCACCTGCAACCGATCAGTTAAGTTAGTTTAGCCAAGTTATACTACATGTCAAGTAACTAATGGTGTGATAGGCTTGCCGCTGTCCCTACAGGTCGCCCCATGGACGCCCCCTCTTCCTCCCCCACCACGTCCCCGCGCTGGGGGCAGGTCCGTCGCCTGGCCTTCATCGACCTGCGCCTGCAGTACGACGGGAAGATCAACCGGACCGATCTGACGACCTTCTTTGACGTGTCGTCTCCCCAGGCCTCAGCCGACTTACGCCTCTACGACGACATGGCCAAGGGCAACATGTCCTATGACGCCAGCGCGAAGGCTTACGTGGCGCAGCCTGGTTTCACGCCGCAGTTTGGACAGGCCTCTGCGACCAGTTACCTGAACGAGCTCTACCGACTTGCATGTGGCGTCATCAAGCGCGATGAGAGCTTTGTGGGCTTCGTTCCCCCCACCGGTATCGTCGCGACGCCGGCGCGCAAGATCTCCTCGCCTGAGGTTGCGTCGTGGGTTCAGGCCATCCGCGATAGACGGGCCGTGGCTGTTGAATATCAGTCAATGGAGCAGGACACGCCGGCGGCGTTGATCCTCAGCGCGCACGCAGTGGGCTTCGATGGGCTGCGCTGGCACATACGTGCTTGGTGCCACAAGCGCCTAGCCTTCCGGGACTTCGCGATCGGTCGTTTAGTGGTCGTCGATGATGATGTTGCCGCACCCCAGATAGACCCGAGCAATGACTTGGGCTGGGAGACCAAGGTCAATTTACACTTAGTGCCGCACCCTGGCTTGACGCCGAGCCAGCGCGAAGTCGTCATGAAGGACTACAACATGGACGATGGGAAATTGGTTCTTCCCTGCAGACAGGCCATGCTGTTCTACACGCTTCGCCATCTCAACCTGCTCTCCCTAGAACAGGAGAAAGATCCAGCGCGTCAGCATGTGGTCGTGGACAATCCAGACCAAGTGCGCGAGTGGCTCAAGCAAGATCGCAAGGCTTAACTAGAATCAGGCCCGTTCAGGTCAGTGTGTTGTCCAAGTGGCTGGGGAAGGAGCCGACGATGACGCGCTTATCTTCGTGCCAATGGAAGTAGAGACGGAAATGGAATCTGGGATTCTTATCCGTTCCGCGCTTCACGTGCATGTCTAGCGTGACGCGGCGATTCATATACGTCGTTGTGTAACTGTCTTTAAAGCGTCGATGTTCCGCGCCCAGGCCGACTTCGGATATAGCAATGCGAAGGCGCGCCTTCTCTGCCTCAAGTGTGGCGTTATCTACCTCGCCGCGCCGACAGGGTACGTACGTTGAAGCCAGAAAGTGCAGCACCTCATAGGCGAAGGAGACATCCTCGAATTCTGAGTCACGAGCGGCACGGATGGCCTTAGGCGTTACGACAACGGCGTCACCAAGGTAGTCTGCGCACCAGCTCTCCAAGTCATCCCAGCTATTTGGAAAAGGCACCGTCGTGAGCGGGACGTTGTCACTGTGTTGCAACGCGCTAATGCGGCTCTGCAGTCGAAAGCTTTGTGCCTTGAGCTGATCTCGCTCATCGCGCAGAGCATCGCGCTCGCGACGCGCCTGCTTCAATTGCTGGTCCAGCGAATGGCTTTCGCCTTCAAACATCTGGCGTAGCGACTCTTCATCAGCCAACTGCTTGCGCAGCGCCTGCACGATCTCCTCGCTGTGCATGCCTGCTCTGGAGGCCTGCGACTGCGCAATGGCTCTGGCGTCATCGATCTGCCGGCGCAAAACGCGCTCGCGAATTCGATCGAACGGTGGAACCGCATCCTCACGATCTTGCGCTTGCAGTGAGGCGTATGCCGCCTCCCGAAGGAGGTACTGCTCGATCAAGTTGAGGGTCAGACCCTCGGACTTGAGCGTCGAAGGTTCCCAAACAGGGTGGTGCTCAGGTGGGTCGTCCGCTGAAAACCCGGGGCGGAACAGGCGCACGCATGCACCTGCCACAGCGAAGCGTTTGCTAAGTGCGTCGGTCAGGCGCCAGCTCATTTCCCGAGAGATGACGTAAACCTTGGCCAGGCCGCGTAATCGCTTAAGCCTGGCAGGGTCCAGGAAGGTGACGGGCCGATTGTCGCGCAGATAGGTCGACAAGACGATCGCAGGCCGGTGACGGCGTGGAGATTCCAGCGTTTCCAACATCGCCTTCAGCGCCGAAACGCTGTCGACCATCGTTGCCTCGGAGAACAACTGCTCGTTTGTCTCTGGATCCAGGAGTCCAACGTCGGCTAGTAGATCCGACACCAGACCGGGCACGCTGATTGGCGGAGGCGGTTGGTCCGCCGGCGAGATGGCAGTGAGACGGATAGCGACGCCTGGTGTAGGTTGGGCTTGCACCAACACCATTTCCACGCGCCAACGACGCCCCGGAAGGACGTTGTCAGCGGTTTCGACTTGCAGGGCCCAGATGCCGGCCCATGCCACTGCAATTGCGGTGTTCTTGCCGTCGTTGGAGCGGGCCTCAAAGCCGTCTTGTCCGTTGCCCGGAACCTTTATCCCTTTCCGGACAAGCCACTTCATCGCAACGGTGCGCGCCCGCTCAAAGCTGTCTGGCAATGCCAAGCGCCCTTCAAGTGCCATCACCGGATCGGCGCGCGTCGAGTGAGTCGCGGCGAGGGACGTGGGAGGCAGCTTGCGCCAGCTTGCCTTCCTGGTTGCCGGCGCGGTAGGCAGCGCTTTAGTGATGCCTGCGGGGATCTCGTCACCCGCCTCTATCGGCTCAGACGCCGGCTCAAGCCGCAGCCGCAGTGCAGGCGCGGACGTCTGCACCAATCCTTGGATCGCATGAGCCAGTGGATGCCGAGCGAACTTGACCGCATCGGCGGTGTCGGCCGACGCCGGGCTATAGATGCCTTCCCACAGCGTGCGATCCAACCTTAGGCGACGCCGGGCGTGGCGTGTCTGTCGCAGCTGCAATTGGAACCGCTGCAGACGCCTAAGCAGTGAGCTCTTGCCGTTCCAGGGTACGTTTCGAATACGCTGGGCGAGCTGAACTGACTGGTGGGCCCACTGCTTGATCGTCGCCTCCGTGGGAGGAAGCGCCGAAGATTCCCGATCGAAGTGCGCAATGAGCTCGTCCAGCTCGCGCGTCAGTGCAGCCTTAGCCGCCTTGGGGTCGGCGGCGTTAGGGACAATCTCCAAGGCCTCGCGCCCTCGCCAGTGACTGGTATCACAAGATCATAGTTGCTTCCGGGCCTTGTATCTAAGTATTTTGTCTCGCGCTGCATTGAGACGCGCCTTGGCAAGCGCCAGCAATGTAGATGAATGCCGCACACCCCACACGATGCTGAGCGGCGACAACCGTCGAAGAGTCGGACCCAGTATCGAGGGAAGGGCCCAATAGCCCTCTTGTCTCGTCTTAGCGCCATGTTGGCGAACTACACGGCCCGCTGCTCTCAGGTTTGTAGTCGTTTGCGGATTGAGAGACGCAATGCAGGATAGAGATCACGCGTAATAGCAACTTTACCTCCCTTGGCCACAAACGCCATGGGTTCACTAGTTGAACACCACCGTCCTTGCGATTGCCTTAAACAAAGCAGCAGGTTTCTCGTCAGATGGTTATGACCAAATAGACGATCTACTCGCCAAGCGCTTCTAGGCGCTATCGACTCTGGATGAACCCACACCTCATGCAAGGATAGTGCTCGGTCTATGGCGGCGAGGTCGCCTCGCATTACTTCGATTTATTCAGCCAAGCTAGATGCCCGAAATGCCGATGCTTTAGCCTCTTTAGCATCTCGCTCAAGGTCGTAAGCTAGCCTTGCACGACGGTCCACCAGCTACTTTAATGAGGGAGGGATCTTGGTTCGCATGACCCAATCCTAGCCATTGGCGCACCTACCTTCATTGGGCAGGTGCGCCTTCATGGCGCATTGAAATAAAAAGGGCGCCCTGTAGGCGCTCTTTTTATTGCCTTGGATGATGCGGGTCCGACTCAAGGTTTGGCGCTCTTCGCGACCGGCGGCGCGGTCGGCGGCCCGCCCGCCAACACCTGCGCGTCGCCGTACGGGCCGCGGCCGAGCTTGCCGGTCTTGATCCAGTCCAGCTGCATGCGGAAGTAGCCGTCGGCGATGCGGATCGGGGTGCGGCTGCCGTCGGCGGCGGTTTCGAACTTGAGGATGCCGTGGTCGGTCTCGGGGAAGACCGCCACGCTCAGCGGACGGCCGGCGGCGACCACCGACATCAGGCGATCGCGGGTTTCCTCCGGCGGCGCCTCGGCGTCGGCGCCGGCCAGCATCCACAGCTGCGGCTGCTTGAGTTCGCGCAGCACCGGCATGGGGTCGTAGTCCCAGGTGGTGCCCTGCTCCAGCTCGGCCTGCTTGGCCCTGAGCTGGTCGGGCGTGTGCGAGACCACCAGGCCGGTGAACTCGCCCTTCATCGCCTTCCACCACGGCTCCTCGCCGTACTTCTGGCGCACGGCGGTGAGCGCGTCCCAGCCGTCCTTGCCGCGCGAGGCGACGATGGTGCCGGTGGCGTCGGTGACTTCGCGCGCCTTGGCCTGCACGTCTTCGCCGTAGCCGGCGTTCTTCAGGTCCAGCGCGACCTGGCTGGCGTCCTCGCCCAGCGGGCTGATCGCCATGCCGTAGCCGACCACGACGAAAGCCGCCTCGGGGGTCTTGCTCGCCGCCAGCGGCGCGACCCAGCCGGCCTGGCTGCCGCCGAGGTAGCCGATGCGGCTGGCGCGCTTGCCGGCCAGGCGCTTGGCTTCGCGCAACGCGGCGCTGGCGTCGTCGGACAGCAGGTAGAAGTCCTGGGTGTACTTGCCGCCGGACTCGCCGGTGCCGCGCTTGTCGTAGACGAACACGCCCACGCCGTTGGCCGGGTACAGGTTCTGCATGTGGTAGCGGTCGACGCCGGAATAGCTCTCCGAGCCGTGCACGGTGACGATCACCGGCACCGGGCCGGCGCCGCGCGGCATGACCAGGCGGCCGCGCAGGTTGACGCCGTTGCCTTCGAAGCGGGTCTCGGTGATGTCGAACTGCAGCTTGCGGCCGTTGACGCCTTCGAAGCTGATCTTGTCCTGCTGGCAGCTGCCGAAGCTGACCTTGACGTTGTCGGGGCGGTCGGTCCAACCCAGGGTGCTGGTCCACGCGCCGTCGCGCTCGCTGAGGCGGCCGGTGCGGCCGTCGATCAGGCGCCAGCGCAGCGCGCCCTTGTCGGCGTTGGCCAAGTCGACCATGCGGCCGTCGTCGAGCTTGTAGGCGCCGGCGTAGCAGCTGTTGGAATCGGTGGCGTTGGAGGCCAGCGCCATGGGGCTGATCAGCGCGGCGGTCAGGGCCAGGACGAGCGGAAGACGGGCGTGAGGCATGGTGCGGTCTCGGTGGGTGCGGCGGATGCCGGTGGCGGTCCTAGGGGTCGATGCGCTGGCGCGGCCTGGGGTTGCATTGCCGATGCTGCACTGCTGCGCTCTCCTGCTTCAAGCGGCGGAACGGCGCGTCTTGCTCGATGCGAAAAGCAAATCCTCCCCAGCCCTCCATTTTTCAAAGGAGGGAGCAGAGCATATCTTGCCGGCGCGCGCGGCGCCGGGGCCTGGGTCACGCGCGCCGCGGCGGCGGCGTCAGTGCGCGGCGGCGTCGGGCGCAGCTTGCGCCTTGGCCTGCTCGGTGGCGATGTAGCGACGCATCTCCCGCTCCATCACCGGCAGCGGCACCGAGCCCAGGTTGAGCAGGGCGGTGTGGAACGGCGCGGGGTTGAAGCGCTCGCCCAGCGCGGTCTCCGCTTCGCTGCGCAGCCCGCGGATGCTGCGATAGCCCAAGTAGTAGGCCAGCGCCTGGCCGGGCCAGCTGATGTAGCGGTCGATCTCGGTGCGGATATCGTGCGGCGCCAGCGCGGTGTGCTGCGACAGATAATCGATGGCCTGCTGCCGGGTCCAGCCGTATTCGTGCAGGCCGGTGTCGATGACCAGGCGCGCGGCGCGCCACATTTCGAAACTGAGCCGGCCGAAATCCTCGTACGGGGTTTCGTATACGCCCAACTCGATGCCCAGCCATTCGGTGTACAGGCCCCAGCCTTCGCCGTAGCCGGAGAAATAGGTCTGGCGGCGGAAGTCGGGGCGGTCCGGCGCCTCCAGCGCCATCGCCGCCTGGTGGCTGTGGCCGGGCACGCATTCGTGCAGGGTCAGCGCGGCCAGCGTGTACAGCGGGCGCGAGGGCAGGTCGTAGGTATTCATCAGGCACGAGTCCAGCCCGCCGCGGCCGGAGGTGTAGATCGGCGCGATGTCGGCCGGCACCGCCAGGATGGTGAAGCGCTTGCGCGGCAACTGGGTGAACAGGTCCTCGAGCCGGCCATCGACCTTCTTGGTCACGTAGGCCGAGTACGACAGCAGCTCGCGTGGGGTCTTGGCGTAGAACTGCGGATCGCTGCGCAGATAGGCCAGGAACTCGGCGAAGCTGCCCTTGAAACCGGCCTTGCGCATGACCTCGTGCATTTCCGCCGAGATCCGCGCGACTTCCTGCTTGCCGATCTCGTGGATCTGCGCAGCGCTCAACGGCAGCGTGGTGTATTCCAGGATCTGGCTGCGATAGAACGCCTGGCCGTCGGGCAGGTCGCGCGCGGCGGTGCTGGTGCGCGCCTGCGGCAGGTATTCCTCGCGCATGAAGCGCAGCAGCTTGGCGTAGGCCGGCGCCACCTCGTCGCGGATGGTGCGCTCGGCCTCGGCCTGCAGCGCGCGGCGGGTGTCTTCGCCCAGGTGCGCGGGAATGGCGGCGAAGGTGGCCGAAAACGGGTTGTCGGCGCCGGGCTTGGCGTAGGGCTCGATGGTCTTGTCGCGGCCTTCGATGGCCACGCGCGGCACGCTGTAGCCGCGCTTGAGACCGGCGCGCATGTTGGCGATGTTCTCGTCGAAGTAGCGCGGCAGGTCGTGCAGGCGGCCGAGCAGGCGGCGGTACTCTTCGGCCTTCTGGTACGGACGGCGCGGGTTCAGTCCGCCCCAGAAGAAGGTGTCGCTGTTGAACGGCGCTTCATAGGTGCGGAAGCGCGCGTTGTTGAGCTGGGCCGCGACCGACGTGCGGAACACGGCGGCGTTGATGCGCTCCTCGTCCGACAGCTCGGCCTCGGGGATCGCGTCCAGGCCGGCCATCGCCTTTTCCCAATAGGCGATGCGCGCCTGCCAGGCCTGCGGCGTGACGCTGGGCATGCGGTCGCCGTCTTCCCAGCGCCCGTCGGGCTCGCGCACCTGCACGAACTCGCGCTGGCGCCACTGCCACTCCGCTTCGTACAGCGCGCGCAGGCGCTGGGTGGCGGCGTTGGGCGCCGGCCGGGCGGCCGCCTCGGTTTGTGCCGGTGCCGCCGCATGCGCGACGGGCAGCAGGGCGAGCAGGACGGACAGGCTCAGCGCACCGAATTTCATGCGGGGTTCCTAGGCAGCGGCGGAAGACCGAAGGATACGGGCGCGCGCGCCGGCCGGCATCTGCCGCTCAGGCACGCGCCACGTCGGCGACGGTCCACACGCCGTCGATGCAGCGCTGCACTTTGCCGGGATTGGCGTCGCGCAGTTCCGCCGGCAGGCGGTCGTCGCGCACCTGGTCGTAGCTGTGCAGTTGCGCGTAGCGGCGGATCGCCGCGGGCATGCCCACCGAGGTGAAGCCGGCGTGGCTGGTGCTCGGGTAGGGGCCGCCGTGCTGCATGGCCGGACTGACCGCCACGCCGGTGGGCCATTTGTCGTCGATCAGGCGGCCCACGCGCGGGCGCAACGCGGCGGCGATGCGCGCGTAGGCCGCGTCGTCGCTGCCGTCGGCGGCCGAGTGCAGGCTGCCGGTGAGGTTGCCGTCGAAGGCGCGGGCGACCGCCACGGCTTCGGTGGTGTCGCGGTAGCGCACCAGCAGCGACACCGGCCCGAAGGCTTCTTCCTGCAACGCGTCGGCCGCCGCTACGAATGAGTCGGTATCCACCGTCAGCAGCGTGGGCGCGTAGCGCGCGCCCGGACCGGCGCTTTGCGCGGCGCCCGCGACCACCTGCGCGCCGGCCGCACGCAGGCGCTCTACCGCGTCGGCCAGGTGGCGCTGCACGCCCTGCGAGAACAGCACCGCGGGCGCGGCGTCGGCGAACCGCTGCGCGGCCGCCGCGACGAAGGCATCGCCGTCGGCGCCTGCGGACACCGCGACCACACCGGGATTGGTGCAGAACTGGCCGCTGCCCAGCGTGCACGAGGCGAAGAACTCCTGGGCCAAAGCGTCGCCGCGTTCGCGCAACGCGCCGGGCAGCAGGAACACCGGGTTCACGCTGGACATCTCGGCGTAGATCGGAATGCCGGCGCGGTCGGCGGCGGCTTTCAGCGCCATGCCGCCGGCACGGCTGCCGGTGAAGCCGATCGCGCCCAGGCGGCGGTCGCCGGCCAGCCGCAGACCCCGTTCGCTGTCGAAGTCGTACAGCAGCTGCACGGCGGCGGCCGGCAGGTCGTTGGCCAGCAATGCGGCATGCGCGATGCGCGCGAGCAACGCGCTGGTGGCCGGGTGCGAGGGATGCGCCTTGGCGATGACCGGATTGCGCGCGGCCAGGCTGCTGGCGAAATCGCTGCCGGCCACCGCGTTGAAGGCAAACGGAAAGTTGTTGGGACCGAAGATCAGCACCGGCTTGTGCAGAGGCGCGTAATGCGCGCGCAGGCCGGCCTGGGTGTCGATGACAGGATGGGTCCAGGCGTAGGCACGGACCGCGGCGGCGGCCTGTCGCAGCTGGTTGCAGGTACGCGGCAGTTCCACCGCCGACAGGCGCGGCGCGGTGGGCAAGGCGGTTTCGGCGTGGGCGGTGGCGACCAGCGCGTCCGCTGCGGCTTCGATGCCGGTGGCGTAGGCGTCGAGGAAGTCGGCGATGCGGGCGGGAGCGGCGGCGGCCAGTTCGTCGGCGATGGCGCTGGCGGCGGCTAGCGCGGCTTCCAGGTCTTGCGGACCCGAGCGCGGGAACTCCGGACCGATGGCTTCGCCGCTGCCGGGCGCGACGGCGCGGAAGCCGCCCACTGGGTCGCGGCTGGGTTGCCATTGGCCGGCGATTAGGATCGGTTCCATGGGCAAGTTCTCCTACTGATTCGAGGCGGCGCTGGCGGCCTGGATCCCCGCGTTCGCGGGGATGACGGTGTTGGAAGTCGCGACGCAACTTGGCCCGTGATCCCCGCGAACGCGGGGATCCAGGGCTTTCGTGCGAACGACTCTCAACACCTCGACCCGTCGGCCTTAAAGCTTCGGCCGCGTAGCGATCGCATGATCGATCACCGCCAAGGCCTGCGCCCGCTCCTCGCCTTCCACCACCAGGCGCGGCGCGCGCACGCGCTCGTTGCCCATGTCCACGCGCTGCTGCATCAGTTTGATCAGCTGCACGAACTTGGGCACGGTGTCCATGCGCAGCAGCGGCAGCAGCCAGGCGTAGAGTTCCATCGCCGCCTTGGCGCCGCCGTCGCGGGCCTGTTCGAACACGCGCACCGATTCGGCCGGGAAGGCGTTGACCACGCCGGCGATCCAGCCCACCGCGCCCATGCACACGCCTTCGACGATCGCATCGTCCATACCCACCATCAGCTCCAGGCGATCGCCGAGCAGGGCCTTGATCGCGGCGAAGCGGCGGATGTCGCAGGACGATTCCTTGACCGCCTGCAGGTTCGGGTAGGCCGCGGCGAGTTCGGCGATGCGCTCGGGCACGAAGTCGGTCTTGTACGCGACCGGGTTGTTGTACAGCAGCACCGGCAGGTCGGTGGCTTCCAGGATCGCGCGCATGTGCGCGCCCATCTCGCGCCAGTCGGTGGAATAGACGTAAGGCGGCAGCGCCATCAGGCCGCGCGCGCCCAGGCGCTGCGCTTCCTGGGCCAGGCGCACGGCCTCGGCGGTGGACAGCGCGGCGATGCCGGGGATCACCGGCGCGCGATCGCCCAGCGCCTCGACCAGGGTGGCGATGATCGCGCGCTTCTCGTCGAAGCTCAGCGTCGCGCCTTCGCCCAGCGAGCCCAGCGGCACGATGCCGGTGCAGCCGACGTCGATGAGCTGGCGCGCGTGCTGGGCCAGGAAGGCATGGTCGACCGTGCCGTCGGCGGCGAACGGCGTGGTGATGGCGGGCACGACTCCGCGCCAGAAGGCGGCATTGCTCATGGACGGTTCCTGTATCGAAGCGTTGAAAGAAGAGGGGGCGGCGGCCTATTCCGGCCGCACGCCCCAGGCAAAGGGGTCGTCTTGCTCGATCAGCAGCCGGCCTTCGGCCATCAGGTGCGCGCGGCCGGCGATGCGCGGACGGATGCGGCCGGCGTCACCGGCTTGGTAACTGCCTTCGAACACGCTGCCCAGCACGCTCTCCATGCGCGTGACCGCGCCGGGTGCGAGCGCGCCGTCGGCGGCCAGGCAGGCGAGCTTGGCCGAGAAGCCGGTGCCGCAGGGCGAGCGGTCGTAGGCCAGGCCCGGGCAGAGCACGAAGTTGCGCGCGTCCACGCCCGGCGTGGCCGATTCGCCGTTGAGTTCGATGTGGTCGATTTCGGCGCCGTCGGCGCCGCAGATGCCGGCGCTCTGCAGCGCGCGGCGGATCGCCTCGGTGTAGGCGGTCAGCTCGCGCCAGTGCGCCACCGTCAGCGCAATCGCGCAGTCGCGGCTGATGAAGAACCAGTTGCCGCCCCAGGCCACGTCGCCACGCACCAGGCCGTGGCCGGGCACCTGCACCGTCACGCCCGCGGCGTGACGATAGCTGTCGACGTTGTCGATCGACACCAGGCCGTCGTCGTGCAGTTGCGCGATCACCGTGCCCACCGGCGTGTCGATGGCGTGGCGCCCGGCCTGGATGCGGCCCAGGTGCGCGAGCGTGCGCACCAGGCCGATGGTGCCGTGGCCGCACATGCCCAGGGTGCCGACGTTGTTGAAGAAGATCGTCGCCGCGACCGAGCCGGCGTTGTGCGGCGGCAGCAGCAGCGCGCCGACCATGGCCTCGGAGCCGCGCGGTTCGCAGGCCACCGCGCTGCGCCAGCGGTCGTGCTGCGCGGCGAACGTCGCGCGCTGCTGCGCCAGGTCGCCCGCGCCCAGCTCGGGCAGGCCGGACAGCACCACCCGCGTGGGTTCGCCGCCGGTATGGCTATCGATGTAGTCGATGCTGCGCATGGGGCTCATCGTCCGCTCGGGCGCCGCGACGGGTCTAGCCGGCATGCGTCCGACTCGATGCGGAAATCGGCACAAACGCGGCGATCGTGTCCATAATCCGGCGATGCCTTCCGCGCCGCACACCCTGGTGGATGCCGACCTGTTGCAGGGCCTGTTCGATCGCCTGCCGGACGTGGTGTTCTTCATCAAGGACCAGCAGGGCCGCTACACCCACGCCAACCAGACCCTGGTGCAGCGCCTGGGTCTGGGCGAGCGCGAAGCGGTGATCGGGCGCAGCGCCAGCGAACTGTTCCCGCCGCGGCTGGGCGCGAGCTACGCCGCGCAGGACCGGCGCGTGCTGGCCGGCGCGCGCATCGAGGACCAGTTGGAAGTGCACGTGTTCCAGAACCGCGCCGCCGGCTGGTGCCTGACCAGCAAGCAGCCGCTGTGGCGCGAGGGCGCGATCCACGGCCTGATCGGCATCTCGCGCGACCTGGCCCAGCCCGACGGCCGCCATCCGGGCTATGCGCGCCTGCGCCGCGTGCTCGACCACATGGAAGCGCATTACGGCGAAGCCGTGCGCATGCAGGCGCTGGCGCAGCTGGCCGGACTGTCGCTGTCGCAGCTGGAGCGGCAGTTCCGCCGCGTGTTCCAGCTCACGCCGCAGCAATGGCTGACCCGCCTGCGCATCGAGGCGGCCATGCAGCGCCTGCACGGCGAGGACACCATCGCCGCGATCGGCCACGCCTGCGGCTTCACCGACCAGAGCGCGTTCAGCCGCCAATTCAAGGCCAGCGTGGGGCTGACCCCGCGCGATTACCGCCGGCTCAAGCCCGCGGCGCCCGACGCGCGGACATGAGCATCTGCGCGGCGGCGACCAGCACCACCGCCACCACCAGCCAGCGCAACCATTCCAGCGGCAGCGATTTGACGATGAAGGCCGCCACCAACACGCCGGGAATGCCGCCCACGGCCAGGCCCAGCGCCGCGCGCAGGTCGTAGCGTCCGGAGCGCACGAAGGCGCCGCCGCCGACCGGCATCAGGAAGGCGCAGGCGCCCATCATCACCGGGAACGCGGCGATCGGGTTCATGCCCAACAGGCTGACCAGGATCAGGCAGGGCGCGTACAAGCCGATGCCCAGCATCATCAACGCGCCCAGCAGCAGGTTCACCGCGATGGCGAAGGCCAGGGTGCCGCCGCGCAGGCCCAATGCTCCGCCGCCGCCGGGCAACCAGTTCAAGTTCGCGGCCAGGAACAGACCCGCCGCCACCAGCAAGGCCACGCCCATGCCGATCTGGATCGCGCGCCGCGGCAGGCGCGCGACCACGCGCACGCCCAGCCAGGCGCCGAGCACGGCCGCGGCGATCATGCCCAGCAAAGTGGCCAGGTCCACTTCGACCACGGCGATGAAGATCAGCGCCTGCGCCACCGTCGGCAGCGCATGGCCCACGTTCAAGGTGCCGGGAATGCGGTCGTCGTCGATGCGGCCGCGCAGTTTGAACATGGCCGTGGTGGTGGCGAAGGAGCCGATGCCCAGGGTGTCGAAGAAATTGGCGATGAAGCCGGTGAGCAGGTCCGGCGCGCCGGGCCGGCGCGGCGCGGTGTCGGCGGCGGCGCGGCGGCGTTCGATCGCCCACCAGCGCCAGGCGTAAGCCAGCGCCAGCAGCGTCAAGGCGGACAGCAGCAGGGTGGTGCCGGCCTGGGTCGCGTTCATCGCCCGTCTCCGTCGCGCCTGAGGCGCCGCTGCGGCGATGGTCGGCGCGATGCGCACGCCCGGGCTTGTGCCGCTTCCGCGCGGCGGATGCGGATTATTGCGTAGTCGCCCTCGGTCGCCCGCGCCTAGCATCGTGGCATCACCGTCCCCGCAGGCGCGTTCGTGACTTCCAGCTCCGGTTCCAGCGTGCTCGTGATCGGCGGCGGCGTGATCGGCCACGCCTGCGCGCTGGCGCTGCAGGCGCGCGGCTGGCGGGTGCGGCTGACCGATCCGGACCGCGAGGGCATCGCGCCGTCCTGGGGCAATGCCGGCCACATCGCCACCGAGCAGGCGCAGCCGCTGGCCTCGCCGGCCACCTTGCGTTCGGCGCCGCGGCGGCTGTACGCCTTCGGCGGCCCGCTGGACTTGCGCGATCCGCTGCGCATCGCGCCCTGGGTGTTGCGCTATCTACGCGCCTGCACGCCGGGTCGCTACGAACACGGGCGGCTGGCGCTGCGCGGTCTGCTCGCGCAGGCGCTGCCGGCCTGGCGGCGCTTGGCGGACGCGTTGCAACAACCGCAGCTGCTGCGCGAGGACGGCCACTGGCTGTGCTGGGAGTCGGCGGCCAGCGCTGCGCGCGGCCGCGCCGCCTGGGCCGGCACCGACATCGGCGACACGCGTTACCACCCCTTGAATGCCGCGCACCTGGCCGATCTGCGCGCAACGCTGCGCGCGCCGGTGTCCGGTGCGATCGCGTTCTCCGGCACCGCGCAGATCGCCGATCCCTATGCCTTGGCCGCGGCACTGCGGTCGCGCTTCGCCGAGGGCGGCGGGCAGCGCTTCCACCACCGCATCGACGCGTTGCAGGCCGAAGGCGACGAATTGTTCGCGCGCACCGACGACGGCCAGGTCCTGCGCGCCGACCGCGTGCTGGTCTGCGCCGGCGTGCGTTCGCGCGCGCTGATGGCCTCGCTGGGCCTGCACGCGCCGCTGGTGGCCGAACGCGGCTACCACCTGCAATGGCGCGAGCACGATTGGCCGCAGCGGCCGCCGCTGGTGTTCGAGGACCGCTCGATGATCGTGACCCGCTTCGACGGCGGCCTGCGCGCGGCCGGCTTCGTCGAATACGCGCACGCCGATTCGCCGCCCGACCCGGGCAAATGGCGGCGCTTGCGCCAGCATGCGGCCGAGCTCGGCCTGCCGGTGCGCGGCGAACCGCGTGCCTGGTTCGGCGCGCGCCCCACCCTGCCCGACTACCTGCCTGCGCTGGGTCGCTGCCCACGCCATCCCAGCCTGTATTACGCCTTCGGCCATCAGCACCTGGGCCTGACCCTGGCCGCGGTCACCGGCGAGCGCATGGCCGCGACCATCGACGAAGGCGGCGAAGCGCCGGAGCTGGCTGCGTTCGACCTGCGCCGCTTCGCGCGCTGAGCGGCCCACTTCGTCGCCCACCCACAGTCCATCATTCCGGCGCAAGCCGGAACCCTTTTGACGCTCCGCTGTCATCCCTCGGCACACCTGGAGCCGAAAGCCGAGATCAACATGGGTTCCGGCTTGCGCCGGAATGACGGGATTGGGTAGCTCACGACACAAGTGCCACGCGCCGCGCTTAGACTGCAGCCATGGCCGCCCTAGCCGCCCCCACCGCCGACGCCGTCGCCGCGCAGATCCGCGATGCCTTCGCCGACTACCACGCGCGCTTCGCCGCGATCACCCGTCGCGCCAAACGCCGCTTCGAAACCTGCGACTGGAGCGGCGCGCGCGAGGACGCGGTCGAACGCATCGCCCTGTACGACCGCTGCGTGGCCGAATGCAGCCAGGCGCTGGAAGCGCGCCTGGGCGAAGCCGCGCACGAGCGCGCGCTGTGGACCGCGATCCGCGCCGGTTACGAGCAGGCGATCGATCCTCTGCTGGACCGTGAGCTCTACAAGACCTTCTTCAACACCCTGACCCGGCGCTTCTTCAAGACCCGCGGCGTGGACGCGGCGGTGGAGTTCGTGGCCCTGGACATCGAGCCCACCGACGCCATCACCCACCCGGTGGCGCGGCACAGCTACGCGGTGTCCGGCGACCGCCTCACCGAAACCCTGATGCGGGTGCTGGACGACTACCCCTTCGCCGTGCCCTACGCCCACCGCACGCGCTGCGCGGCCGGCATCGCGGTGCGCCTGCAGGACGATCTGCACCACTGGGGCCCCAATCCGGTGCGCGCGATCGAATTGCTGGACACGGTGTTCTACCGCGAGCGCCGCGCCTACCTGGTGGGGCGCGTGTTCGGCGAGCGCGCGTTCTCGCCCTGCGTGATCGCCCTGGTCAACGACGGCGGCGCGCTACGCGTGGACGCGGTGCTGACCCTGCGCGCGGACGTGGTCCAGCTCTTCAGCTATTCGCGCAGCTATTTCCACGCCGACCTGGCCACGGTGGGCGACGCGGTGGTGTTCCTGCGCACCCTGCTGCCGGGCAAGCCCATCGACGAGCTCTACACCGTGCTCGGCCGCGCCAAGCAGGGCAAGACCGAGCGCTATCGCACCTTCTTCCGCCAGTTCGCCGCGCAATCCGGCGAGCCACTGGTGCGCGCCGATGGCGAGCGCGGCATGGTCATGGCGGTGTTCACCCTGCCCAGCTACCCGCTGGTGTTCAAGCTGATCCGCGACCGCTTCGCCTATCCCAAGGAGATCGCACGCGGCGAGGTCGAGGCCAAGTACGCGCTGGTGTTCCACCACGACCGCGTCGGCCGCCTGGTCGACGCGCAGCCCTTCCGCTTCCTGCGCTTCCCGCGCGCGCGCTTCGCGCCCGAACTGCTGCAGGAACTGCTGGACACCTGCGCCGGCAGCATCACCCAGGACGGCGACGATCTGGTGCTGCACCTGTGTTACGTCGAGCGCCGCCTGCGGCCCTTGAACCTGTACCTGCGCGAGCAGCCGATGGAGACCGCGCGCGCGGCGGCCATCGACTACGGCCAGGCGATCAAGGACCTGGCCCTGGCCAATATTTTTCCCGGCGACCTGCTGCTGAAGAACTTCGGCGTCTCCCGCCATGGCCGCGCCGTGTTCTACGACTACGACGAGCTGTGCCTGGTCACCGACTGCCGCTTCCGCGATCTGCCGCCGGCGCGCAATCACGAAGAAGAGATGGAAGCCGGCGCCTGGTTCTACGCGGCCGGCAACGACGTGTTCCCCGAACAGTTCCCTCGCTTTTTGGGCTTGAGCCCGCCGCTGCTGGGCGCGCTGCTGCATGCGCATCCGGAGATCTTCCAGGTGCAATGGTGGCAGCGGGTGCAGGCGGCGATTCGAGAGGGGCGGTATACGGATGTGGCGCCGTATCCGGTGGATCGGCGGCTGCCGTAGGGCGGTCGGCTTCGACAGCGGATGCTTGCCGGTGTCTGTTGTTCCGCGTGCCCTCACCCCAACCCACGCCCCAGCCCGACCGCTAGCGGTTGGGCGTTCAGTGCAGCGCGAGCCAATGGCTCGCAAGCGCTGCCCTTCACCCCGCAAGCGGGAGAGGGGCTAAAGCAGCAAGCGGCGCCGTCGAATGTATTCCCTCTCCCGCGTGCGGGAGAGGGCTAGGGTGAGGGGGTGAGCGCGAAGCGCGAATGCTCTTGCTCCTCGCTCGGGTGCCGAACACGCCGTCACAAATGAAGACCCGGAGGGCGGCGCACAGGATGTGCGCCGTTTTTCGCTGGCACAGGATGTGCCATCGAAAAATCCCAGCACGCGCATCGCGCTCGCACGGGAGCTTTGGTGAAGCGTTTTTCTTTGGTGACTTTCTCTTGACGCTTATCAAAAGAAAGTTACCCGGCCGCTTGCGGACGGAAGCTGTTGCTGTTGCTTCTGAAGACACCCAAAGACCTTCGCGAGTTCGGAGCGGATCGCGGCTCACGCCGCTCCTACAGAGAGCATAGATCCCACAGAAACCGAAGCCTTCGCCGCAGGTGCGGTTTCGCGCTCGCAGCTTGCGCAGCTCCTACAGGGGTAGTCGTGGCATTCGTCGTGGTTGTGGATTCGCGGTCGCGGCTTACCCCGCTCCTACCCCGCAGCGGTGCGCGCGAGCGCTCAGCGCCAGCTCGACGGATCGACCGGCAGGTCCATACGCGGATCGTGCACCAGCAAGCGGTCGTCGGCGCCGAGCAGGTCCGGGTAGACCACCAGGTTCAGCCCGCCGATGCGGCGCGTGGACGGGAACACGATCGCCGCCAGGCCGGCCGCGCGCACGTCGTCGGCGATCACCCAGCTCGGCGGCTCGATCTCGTCCAGGAACGCCAGCCGCTTCCAGTTGCAGGACAGCTCCTGCCACAGCGGCGGCCAATGCGCGGGGTCGTAGCCGGCACGGAAATCCGCCACCTGCGCCAGCGTGATGCGATAGGCCACCAGGGTGCCCGGCCGCACCAGCGGATCGTCCTGGCGGAATTCCTCGATCGCCGTTTCCGGTTCCAGCGCCAGATACAGCGCATCGATGCCGGGCCGGTTGAGGCGGCCGCCGGAAATGGCCGCGCCGGCGCCGCTGAGCGGCTGGAACGACCAGCGCGGGGTGTGCATGCGGTACGCCGGGAGCTCCGGTCCCAAGCCCGCGACGATCATCCGGTGGCGCCGCCTTCCAGCGTGGCCAGATAACGGATCACCGCTTCGGACTTGCCGTCGCGCACCAAGTCGGCCGCGGTCTGGTAACCGAACTCGGCGATCGGGTGGTTGATGAACCAGAACAGGGTGCGCTCGCGGTCGTCGTTGACCCGATAGGCCGCGGCCAACACCTTGACGATGTCGCGCAAGGCGCCCTGCAGCTGCGAGGACTCCGGGTTGCCGGTGACCGTATTGCGGTGCACGCGGGCCAGGCCGGCCAGATCGCCCACGCCCATGTGCAGGGCCTGGGCCATGCGCACCGGCGACAGGGTCGGGCGCGAGGGTTCGCGCAGGGTTTCCAGGAAGGTGTCGAAGGCGGCAGCGGACACGGCGGCGCTCCAGGTGGGGCGTGACCATAATACGCCTATATTTTGCACAATCAACGCACGCAGGCGCCGGCCGCCCAAAAAGAAGGCCCGGACCAGCCGGGCCTTCAGCGGGGAGAGGGGGTGGCCCGGGGCCTCATGCGCAGCAGGCGCCCTGGGTGCAGGCCGAGGCGGCGCGGGCCTGGGCCGCCAGCAGCGGCTTGGGCCAGTCGCGAGCGGGCGCTTGGGCTTCGGGTGCCGCGACCGGGGCCGGGGGGTCGAAGAACCGGTCGTCGGTCAGATAGCCCTGCATGAACAGCAGGTCTTTGAAGATGCTCATGACGTGCTCCTTGGGTTCGGCGCCGGGCCCGGAATGGGCTGGCCACTTGAGTGATTCACAAGTTACGCTTAGCCCAGGTGTTGAAAAAGCGACATTTCTGCAAGCCAGACTTGAACTGGATTCAATATGAGCCGCCCACCCTTGCACGCCCTGCTGGGCTTCGCCGCCGCCGCCCGCAGCGGCAACCTGACCCGCGCGGCGGCGTCCATGCACCTCACCGTCAGCGCCCTGAGTCACCAGATCCGTGCCTTGGAGGAACGCCTGGGCCGGCGTTTGTTCGAACGCGGGCCGCGCGGGGTCAAGCTCACTGCCGACGGCGAGCGGCTGATGAACCGCATCGCCCCGCACCTGGAAGCGCTGGACCACGCGCTGCGCCCCTACGCGCCCTGCCGCGACGAGGTGCTGACCCTGAGCCTGATGGCCTCGATGGCCTCGGCCTGGCTGGTGCCGCGGCTGGGCGACTTCCTCGCCCTGCACCCGCAGCTCGAGCTCAACCTGCTGTCCAGTTCCAACCTGGTCGACTTCGGCCGCGAGACCAATGTCGACGCCGCCCTGCGCGGCGGTTACGGCGGCTGGCCGGGCGTGGTGATCGAGCACCTGTTCGACGAAACCCTGACCCCGGTGGCCAGTCCCAAATTGATCGCGCGCATGGGCGGGCTGCCCGCCCTGGAAGACCTGCAGCGCTGGCCGCTGCTCGGCGATCCGGCCGACCACTGGCGCGACTGGTTCGAGCATTACGGCGGCCGCGAGCCCAACCGCTACGTCGCCCACTTCGACGACTCGGAAACCATGCACCGCGCCGCGGTCGAAGGCATGGGCGTGGCGCTGGCGCGCATGGCGCGCACGCGCCTGCTGATCGAGAACGGGCAGCTGGTATCGCTGCGCCCGGAGCGCCTGCGCACCGACTACGCGCATTACCTGGTGTACCCGCAGCGCTCGGCCGATCACAGCGGCCTGCTCGCGTTCCGCGATTGGGTGCATGCGCAGGCGCGCGACTACGTGGCGCGCATGGAGCCGCTGCCCGACGACGACGGACCGCGCAAGGTGCGCAAGCACTCGCAGACCTGAGCGCCGGCGCGAACCCGGACGACCGGCACTGGCCAGTCATCGGGCGCGGGTTAGGCTGGGCGCCCCAACCCGTTCCGAGGCCGACGCATGACCGCCACTCCCCTGCACCGCCCGCTGCTGATCGCCGCCCTCGCCGCCGCGCTGAGCCTGGGCGCCGCCGCGCAGGCGGCCACGCCGGCCAAGTCCAAGCAGGCCGCGCCGGCCGCCACCTCCGCCGCGCTCGACGCCGCCGTCGCCGGCCAGTGGCGCGATCCCAAGAACCGCGCGCGCGACGGCTACCGCCATCCGGCGCAGACGCTGGGCTTCTTCGGTGTCAAACCGAACCAGACCGTCATCGAAATCACTCCGGGCGGCGGCTGGTACAGCGAGATCCTCGCGCCCTACCTCAAGGCCGACGGCCGCTACGTCGCCGCGGTGTGGGACGACGCGATTCCCGACCAGCCCAAGTACCGTTACAGCCTGAATACCGCGCTGCGCGCCAAGTTCGCGGGCAACGCCACGGTGTACGGCAGCCCCGACGTGCGCGTGTTCGATCCCAAGGCACCGGTGTTCGGCCCGGCTGGCGGCGCCGACGCGGTGCTGACCTTCCGCAATGCCCACAACTGGGTCGAAGAAGGCACCGCGCCGGCCTACTTCAAGGCCTTCTTCGACGCGCTCAAGCCTGGCGGCGTGCTCGGCGTGGTCGACCACCGCGCCAAGCCCGGCACCGACCTGGAGAAGATGAAGAGCTCCGGCTACCTGACCGAGGCGCTGGTGATCGAACTGGCCCAGAACGCCGGCTTCGTGCTGGACGAGAAGAGCGAGATCAACGCCAACCCCAAGGACACCGCCGACCATCCCAACGGCGTGTGGACCCTGCCGCCGAGCAACCGCCACGACGCGGCCGACGCCGCCAAGTACAAGGCCATCGGCGAAAGCGACCGCATGACCCTGCGCTTCAAGAAGCCGGGCTGAGCCTGGCCGCAGCGCGCCGTCGCGATCGCGGCGGCGCGCTACAGGGCGCGGCGTCTGGCTGCGCCCGCGTGCCTGCGCGATCATGCGCGCATGCTGATCGCGTTCAACAAACCCTATGGCGTGCTGTGCCAGTTCACCGACCGCAGCGTCCCGCCACGGCCGACCCTGGCCGGCTTCGGCCTGCCGCCGGACGTGTACGCCGCCGGCCGCCTGGACCACGACAGCGAAGGCCTGCTGCTGCTCACCGACGACGGCGGCCTGGCCCACCGCCTCACCGATCCGCGCCATAAGCAGCCCAAGACGTATTGGGTGCAGGTGGAAGGCCAGCCCGACGACGCGCAACTGCAGGCGTTGCGCGACGGCGTGGAACTCAACGACGGACTCACCCGCCCCGCGCGCGTGGAACGCCTGGATACGCCTACGCTTTGGCCGCGCGATCCGCCGGTGCGCTATCGCAAGACGGTGCCCGATGCCTGGCTCGCGCTGACGATTAGCGAGGGGCGCAATCGGCAGGTGCGGCGTATGACGGCTGCCGTGGGTTTGCCGACGTTGCGATTGGTGCGTGTGGCGATAGGAGCGCATCGCATCGACGGTTTGGCGCCGGGGGAGTGGCGGGAGGTTTAGGGTGGATGGCGTCGCGAGTTGCGGTTTCGCGTGCCCTCACCCCAACCCCTCTCCCGCGAGCGGGAGAGGGGCTAAAGCAAAGCGGCGTCGAATGCATCCCCTCTCCCGCTTGCGGGAGAGGGTTAGGGTGAGGGGGTGAGCGCAAAGCGCGAATGCTCTTGATCCTCGCTCGAGCGCCGAACTCGCCGTCCCAACAGTAGACCCGGAGGGCGGCGCACAGGACGTGCGCCGTTTTCCGCTCGGGCAGGAGGCCCGATCGGAAAATCCCCGCGCAAACTCCGATCTCGCACGGGAGCTCTGTCCAAGGACAGCGTTTTTCTTTGGTGACTTTCTTTTGACGCTTATCAAAAGAAAGTTACCCGGCCGCTTGCGGACGGAAGCTGTTGCTGTTGCTTAAGAGCAAAAGCAAATCCCCCTCAATCCCCCTTTTTCAAAGGGGGAAGACAAGCAGGGGCAGAAGTCGCGCAGTAGATGAGGATTCGCGGTCGCGGCTCACGCCGCTCCTACCCCAAGGCAGCGGTCAAGAGCGCGGGATCGGGACCGAGTTCGCGCCTGGGCGGGTCAGGATCAGCACGCCGCCCAGCACCACCGCGGTGCCGAGCACCTGAGTGACCGTGATCGCCTCGCCCAGCACCCAGCCGCCCAGGAACACCAGCGACACCGGCCCCAGCACCGACAACTGCGCTGCCGTGCCCGCCCCCAGGCGCGCCACCGCCGCCATGGTGAACGTCACCGGCAGGAACGTGCAGAACACCGCGTTGGCCGCGGCCAGCCCGTAGACCTGCCACGGCAGTTGCAGCAGCGGCGCGAAATCGCGCGCCAGCGCGTAGTGCAGCAGGGTCGCCGCGGTCGACACCATCATCGCGTAGGCGACCAGGCGCAACGACCCCACGCGCTGGATCAGCTGGCCCGACATGGCCAGGTACAGCGCGTAGCAGAACGCCGCCATCAGCACCAAGGCGCTGCCCAGCAGCACGTGCTCGCCTTCCACACGCAGGTTCTCGGCCATCACCAGGGCCACGCCGGCGTAGCTCACCGCCATCGCCACCCATTCCTTGCGCGCGACCTTGCGACCGAACGCGAACACGCCCAGCAGCAGCACGAAGGTGGGATTGAGGAACAGGATCAGCCGCTCCAGCGACACCGGCACGTATTCCAAACCCCAGAAGTCGAACAGGCTGGAGGCGTAATAGCCCAGCACGCCCAGCACCACGATCAGGCCCAGCTCGCGCCGGCTCAGCGCCTGCCCGCCGCCGCGCGCGCGTCGGGTCTCGCGCCAGCCCAGCAGCGCGAACAGCGGCAGCGACAGGCCCATGCGCAGCGCCATCACGTCCAGCGCGTCGATGCCGTAGCGGTACTGCAGCTTGGCCAGGATGGCCTTGGCCGAAAACAGGATCGCGCCGGCCGCGGCCAGCGCCAGGCCGATGCGCCGCGAGGCGGGGTCGTGGGAGGGGGTCACGGGGGGCTACGCCGACGGGGATTGCGGGTCCATGATAACGAGCGCCCGGTCTCCTACGCAGCCATGATGAATGGTTCAGACTAGGGCCGCCCTCAGGGCATTCCCCCAGTAAGGATTCTGTTAATTTGCCGCTTCACATGCACAGCGCCGACGTCTCCGAACCACAACCGGCCCCGCCGCAAGGCGACGCGACCGCGTCGTCGGACAAACCCGTGGCGCATGCCGGGCCGGCCAACCCGGACGCGTCCATGGGCCGGGTGCTGGTGGTCGACGACCAGGCCGCCAACCTGCGCGTGGTCGGCACCCTGCTGCAGCGCCAGGGCTACGAGGTCATCCCCGCCTCCAGCGGCGACGAGGCCCTGGCCCGCTACGCCGAATCCGAACCCGACCTGATCCTGCTCGACGTGATGATGCCGGGCATGGACGGCTTCGAGGTCATGGAGGCGCTGCGCGCCAAGGCGCCGCTGCGCGTGCCGGTGGTGTTCGTCACCGCCGCCCACGACCGCGACCTGCTGCTGCGCGCCTTCGACGCCGGCGTGGTCGACTACGTGACCAAGCCTTTCCTGCCCGAAGAATTGTTGGCGCGGGTCAACGCGCACATCGGCCTCAAGCTCACCCGCGACCGCCTGGAACGCGTGGCGCGCGAGCGCGAGGAACTGGTCAACCTGGTCGCGCACGATCTGAAGAACCCACTGACCAGCGTGCTGTTCGCCAGCGACATGCTGCGCAGCGACGGCTGCCGCCCCGAGCGCGTGCCGCGCTACCTGCAGATGATCCACGAGAGCGCGGACGACGCGCTGGGCTACATCCGCCACTACCTGGAAAGCAGCAGCGAAGGCCGCCGCCGCCACGGCGGCGAGCGCGCCGACCTGGCCCAGACCCTGGAATGGCTGGTGCATCGTTACGAAATGCAGTTGGACGCACGCGGCATCCGCATCGAAGTGGCGCCGCCGCTGGGCCGCGCCGAAGTGGCCATCGACACGCGCGTGCTGCGCCAGGTCAGCGAGAACCTGGTCACCAACGCCATGAAGTACGCGCCGGGCAGCGAGCTGCTGCTGGCCGCACGCCCGGGCGCGCCCGGCTATTGGCAGTTGATCGTGGCCGATCGCGGCCCCGGCATCGCACCGGGGCGGCAACGCGAACTGTTCAAGCCCTTCGTGCGCCTGCACGAGGCCGACCTGGACGACGGCCTGTCCAGCGGCCTGGGCCTGTCGCTGGCACGGCGCATCGTGGCCAACGTCGGCGGCCAGCTCTGGTACGAGGACCGCCGCCGCGGCGGCGCGCGCTTCGTGCTAGAACTGCCGGAAGCGCCGCCGGGCGACTGAGCGCACTACCGCCTTGTCTCAGCGCTTACTTCCCCCTTTGAAAAAGGGGGACCGAGGGGGAATGGCTCTTCGGCGCCACGACTAGCGCCGCGACCACCTCATTCATTCGCTAGCCGTCTCACCACCGTTCTGCGCACGCGCCCGGCTGCGCCGGCGCGGCGCGCCTTCGCCGCGGCGCGCGTCGATGCGCTTGGCGCTGCCTTCGATGGGCGCCTCGGCGCGCGCCTTGGCGCGGTGCCGCGCCGCCAGCCACAGCAGGCCGGCGCCGGCCACCGCAGCCACCGCAATCGCCGGGTTGCGGCGCACGAAACCGCCGGCCACGCGCGCGCCGGTCTTGACCGCGCCCAGGACCACGCCGGCCTCGAGCAACTTGCCGGCGCTGCCGGGCGCCTGTTTGAGACTCTCGCCCACCGCGCTGACGAGTTCCATGGCGCGTTCGGGCAGCGAATTGAGCTTGCTCATCGGATCCGATCCTGGGCTGGAATGCGGCGTCCAGTCTCTCTGCCGGATCGTTGAAACTGCGTGATCGGCACCGCGTATTGCCGGCCCGGGGCTGAATGCCGATCATGGCGGCACCGCGCCACCGACCCGCCGCCATGATCCGAGTGCTGTCCAATGTGCTCACCCCCGCCGAGCTGCAGGCGGTGCGTGAGCTGCTGCCGCAGGTGCGCTTCGGCGACGGCCGCGTCACCAACCCCGATTCCACGGTCAAGCAGAACCTGCAGGCGCCGCAGGAAGACCCGGCCAACGCGCGCATCGCCCAGATCGCGCGCGACGCCTTCATGCGCCACGCCGACCTGCGCATCTACGCCCAGCCCAAGCAGATGGCGCGGACCACGGTGGTGCGTTACGAGCCGGGCATGACCTACGGCTGGCACGTGGACGAGGCGCTGTTCCCGTCCAACCCGCCGCTGCGCAGCGACCTGTCGTGCACCTTGTTCCTCAATCCGCCGCAGGAATACGACGGCGGCGAGCTGACGATCGAACTGGGCGCGCAGCTGCTGACGTACAAGCTGGAGCCGGGCAGCGCGATCCTGTACCCGTCGACCACCATTCACCGGGTCAGCCCGGTCACCCGCGGCGTGCGCCTGGCCGCGATCACCTGGCTGCAAAGCTGGATCGCCGACGGCGCGCGGCGCGAGCTGATGGTGCAGTTGGACGAGGCGCGCGCGATCGCCGCGGCCCAGCCCGGCGGCCCGGACCTGCGCATGCAGGTGCTGCTGGAATCGCTGCGCACCAACCTGTTCCGGATGTGGGCCGATACCTGAGCCCGCGACGCGCAGCCGGGACCGCCTAGGCGCCCGTTACCGCCTGCAGCGCCGGCTCGCGGCGCAACGCTGCTTCCACCCAGGCCTCGCCTTCGGCGATATCGGCGCCGTGCCGTTGCAACGCGAGCGTGAGGTCGTGGGCGCGGTCGTTGCGGCTGTAGTCGTGGCTCTGCGCCTTGGAATAGCGGCCCCAGGCCGGTGAGGACAGCGCGCGCGGCACGCCGGCCGGGTCCAGCGACAGGTGCGCGGCGATCACGTGCAACGTGGCTTCCGGCTGTGCGAGCAAGGTTTCGAAATCCACGCGCAGCACGCGCGCGCCCTGCGCGCCGGCGGCGTGCGCGGCGTAGCGCACGCGCTCGGCCAGCCAGCCCATCGCGCATTGCTGCGGCAGGCTCAGCGCATGCAGGGCCACGCCCTGGGCGTGGCCGCGCGCCTGCAGGTCGCGCAGGCGTTCGCCGGCGGCGCTGGCGGCGTCGAGCACCGAATTCGGCGATTTCAGCAAGGTCGCCAGGTAGGGGCGCAGCGGCATGTCCAGCAGCAGTGCGCGCAACTGGGTGTGCGCGAGCAGCGGCGCGATCAGGCCGTTGCAGTTGCTGGTGGCCTTGACCACGCTGCGCCGCCACGGCAGTAGCGCGCGGCTCCAGTTCGACCACAGCGCGCGCAGCAGTTGCGGCGCCTCGGCTTCGGACAGGCGCGACTCGGCGCGGCCCAACTGCGGCCAGGCCTCGGCCAGGCTGCGCAGCGGCAGCGGTTCGCGCAGGCCCTGCAGCTCGGGCCAGGCACCGAGCACGCGGCTGAGCAAGGTGGAGCCGCAGTGGCCGATGTGGAAGATCGCATCGGCGGCGTCGTCGTGCGGCACCTCCGCCGGCAAGGAGGCCAGCGGCATCCAGCCGCCTTCGGCGTTGGCCGGCACGGCGCGGTCGTCGAGAAAGGCGGCCTCTTCGCGTTGTTGCGCGCTCAGGCGCAGCCACAGCACGCGGCGGCCGACCAGATCGAGCTTGAACGGCAGGAACTCGGGCAGGTCGGCGGGGCTGGCGCTCATGCGCGGCGGATCGGCGGGGACAGCGGGCAGTGTAGGCGATGCGGTGCGGGGGCTGGTGGGGCGTTAGCAGCGAAACAACGCAGGCGCTCTGGATCCCCGCCTACGCGGGGATGACGAGCAAAAGCCTCGCGAACCGCGACAACGCACATGGCCCGCGTAACCACACAACGTCATCCCCGCGAACGCGGGGATCCAGCATGCCGGCGTAGTGTCACGGCCGCAGGCCGGCAAGAACGTTGCCCTTGCCCACCTACCGCGCCGCTCACGTCCCCCGCGGCTTGGCCCGATGCGTCGCCGTCGCCGTCCACGGATCGTCCGGCCAGGGATGCTTGGGATAGCGCCCCTTCATTTCCTTTTTCACTTCCGGGTAGGTGCGCTCCCAGAAGCCCTTGAGGTCCTGGGTGACCTGCAGTGGACGGCCCGCGGGCGAGAGCAGGTGCAAGGTCAGCGGCACGCGGCCGTCGGCGATGCGCGGGGTGTCGGCCAGGCCGAACAGTTCCTGCAGCTTCACCGCCAGCACCGGCGCGGCCGCGCCGCTTTCCTCGTCGAAACCATAGTCGATGCCGCGCTCCATGCCGGAGGGCACCACGATGCGCAGCGGCGCCAGCGCGTCGATGCGCTGGCGCTGCGACCACTCCAGGCGCGAGCGCAGCGCCTCGCCCAGCTCGCTTTCGCTGAGCGCATCCAGCCGGCTCTTGCCGCTGAGCGCGGGCTTGAGCCAGTCGTCCAGCGTGGCCAGCAGCTGCGCATCGGACAGCTCGGGCAGGCCGTCGTCGCCGGCCAGTTCCGGCAGCCAGGCGCGCAGGCTGCGCACGCGCGCGCGCCACTGCCGCAGCGCGGGCGTCCACGGCAGCGCGTCCAGGCCGAGCTGGCGCACGGCATCGACCAGGGCGTCGGCGTAGCGCGCCGGGTCCGGCCGCGCCAGCGCGCGGCTGTCGAGCACGATGCGATCGAACCGGCGTTCGCGCACCGCGGCGATCGCGCGCGCGCCGGCATCCCAGACCACGCGGTCTTCGCTGACGAAGCGCTGCGGGAACTCGCGCTCCAGCCGCGCCTCGTCCAGCGGCGCGGCGCGCAGCACGCGCGCATCGCGCGGGTCGTCGCGCAGTTCGCTGATCGCCAGCCAGGGTTCGCCGTACAGCGCGCTGTCGTCGAACAGGCGCGCGCTGCGGCCGTTGGCCAGCTGGTAGCGATACGGATCGCTGGGGTGCTGGCGGGCGATGCGATCGGGAAAGGCGTGCAACAGCAGATCGCCCAGCGCGTGCGCGGGCGCCTGGGTGGGCGGCGCGGCGTCCACGCGCAGACGGCGCCGCCACTGCTTGCTGGCCTGGTCCAACGCGGCCAGCGCCGAACGCGAGGCCTCGGCCGGCGCGCGGCCGGCGCGGAACGCGGCCAGCGCCTGCCAGCGCGCGGCCAGCGCATCGCCGCCCATGCGCAGCGGATCGCGCGCTTCCAGCAAGGCGGCCAGGTCGCAGGCCAGCGCGCGCTCGCCGGGATCGCTGGGCGCGAGCAGCATCGCCGCCAAGCGCGGGTGCGTGCCCAGCGCCAGCATGCGCCGGCCGAACGGGGTGATCGCGCGGCCGTCCAGCGCGCCCAGGCGTTGCAGCAGTTCGCGTGCCGCGGCCAGCGCGCCGCTGGGCGGCGGGTCGGGGAAGCGCAGCGGCGCATCGCCCCAGGCCGCGAGTTCCAGCGCCAGTCCGGCCAATTCCACTTGCGCGATCTCGGGCCGGCGCTGCGGTTCCAGCCGCTGCGACTCGGGCCACAGGCGATAAGCCCAGCCTTCGGCGACACGGCCGGCGCGGCCGGCGCGCTGGTCGGCCGAGGCCTGGGCGATGGCGACCACGTCCAGGCGGGCGAAGCCGCTGTTGGGGTCGTAACGCGGTTCGCGCGCCAGGCCGGCGTCGACCACCGCGCGCACGCCCGGCAAGGTCACGCTGGATTCGGCGACGTTGGTGGCCAGCACCACGCGGCGGCGGCCGTCGGGATCGGGCTGCAGCACGCGCGATTGCTGCTCCACCGGCAGCTCGCCGTGCAGCGCGAGCACGTCGACGCCGCGCACCGCCTCGCTGCCGGCGAGCGCGGCGTCGGCGCGCGCGATCTCGCGCTGGCCGGGCAGGAACACCAGCACGTCGCCGGGGTGCTGGCTCAGCGCATGCTCGACCGCGCGGCGGGTGTGGTGTTCGAGCTTCTCGTCGCGGCGCGCGGGGTAATGGGCGATCGACACCGGATAGCTGCGGCCCGCGCTGCTCAGGCGCGGCGCGTCCAGGAACTGGGCCAGGCGCTCGCCGTCCAGGGTGGCCGACATCACCACGATGCGCAGGTCCTCGCGCAGCGAGGCCTGCACGTCCAGCGCCAGCGCCAGGCCCAGGTCGGCGGCCAGGTGGCGTTCGTGGAATTCGTCGAACAGCAGCGCGCCCACGCCGTCCAGGGTCGGGTCGTCCTGGATCATGCGGGTCAGGATGCCTTCGGTGACCACCTCGATGCGGGTGCGCGCGGAGACCAGGTTTTCGAAGCGGATGCGGTAGCCCACGGTCTGGCCGGCGGCTTCGCCGCGCTGGCGCGCCATGAACTGCGCGGCCGCGCGCGCGGCCACACGGCGCGGTTCCAGCATCACGATCTTGCGGCCGGCGAGCCAGGGTTCGTCGAGCAGGGCCGGCGGCACCTGGGTGGTCTTGCCGGCGCCGGGCGGCGCTTCCAGCACCAGGCGCGGGTGCGCGGCGAGGCTGTCGCGGATGCGCGGCAGCAGGGCGTCGATGGGGAAGGCGGGGGTGCTCACGCGGGTAAGGATACGCGGGCGGGGTTGGGGCAGATGCGGATCTTCGTTGGAAGTGCAAGGCGATCTTGGGGTCATCGCGGCTTACGCCGCTCCACAAAACACCGCTTCCGTGGCTCTTGCTCAGCCGACGGATGGCGGCTTGCTAAACTGCGCGCTTTGCAACTCGGCAAGCCGCTCATGCAACTGATCGACATCGGCGCCAACCTCACCCACGACAGCTTCGACCACGACCGCGACGCCGTGCTGCAGCGCGCGCGCGAGGCCGGCGTGAGCCAGCTGGTGGTGACCGGCGCCAGCCGCGAGCATTCGCCCAAGGCGCTGGCGCTGGCGCGCAAGCACCCCGGCCTGCTCTACGCCACCGCCGGCGTGCATCCGCATCACGCCACCGAATACACCGCCGAATGCGACGCCGAAATGCGCGCCCTGCTGTCGCACAGCGAGGTGGTGGCGGTGGGCGAATGCGGGCTGGACTACTTTCGCGATTTCTCGCCGCGGCCGGCGCAGCGGCGCGCGTTCGAGCAGCAGCTGCAGATCGCCGTGGACACCCGCAAGCCGCTGTTCCTGCACCAGCGCGACGCGCATGCCGACTTCATGTCCACCATGCGCAACTTCGACGGCCGCCTGGGCGCGGCGGTGGTGCATTGCTTCACCGGCACGCGCGAGGAACTGTTCGATTACCTGGACCAGGACTGGCACATCGGCATCACCGGCTGGCTCTGCGACGAGCGCCGCGGCCAGCACCTGCGCGAACTGGTCAGGAACATTCCGGCCGACCGGCTGATGATCGAGACCGACGCGCCCTACCTGCTGCCGCGCACGGTCAAGCCGGCGCCTTCGCACCGCCGCAACGAGCCTATGTACCTGGCCCACATCGTCGAGGAACTCGCGCGCGACCGCGGCGAGGACGTGGCCGTCACCGCCGCCAACAGCAGCGCCACTGCGCGCGCGTTCTTCCGCCTGCCGGCGGCCTGAGCCGCTCGCCGCTTCAGCGCAGCGCCTGCGCTTCCGGCCGCGGCGCGGTCGGCGCGATGCGGCTGTGCGTCTGGGTCTGGGCGACGCCCCGGTGCTCGCGCGCCGACGCCGCGGTGGCGGCGTTGTTCAAGGCCACCACCACCGCCAGATCGATGGCCGGATCGTAGGCCGACGGCGCCGGCGGCAGGCCCAGGCCGGCCAGCGCGAACGCGGCCAGCCCCAGCCAGGGCACGCGCCGCGACGGCGCGGCTTCAGCGCTGGTCGAAGTCACCGCAGCCGTACCAGTTGGCGGTCTTGGCCGCGCCCGCGATCAGGGCGTAGTCGTGCGGCTTGCCGGCCGAATCCAGGCAGGGCTGGCCGGCCGGGGCCTTGGCGATGCGCACCACCAGCTCGCGCGCCTGGCCGCCGACGTTGACGCGCCCGATCAAGGCGTGGCGTCCGAGCTTCGGCTCGACCTGCGGGTCCGGCGCCAGGCTGCCGTAGGCCACGCCGACCAGTTGCGGCACCACCAGGTCGTAGCGCAGCGGCGAGCTGCGGGTGTCCACCACCAGGCCCCAGCCGGCGTTGCCGCCGCGGAACACCGGCGCCGGGTAGCCGCTGCTGCCCGGACCGGCGGAACGTACGTTTGCCGGCCAGGCGGCTGACACGGCGGCCAGGGCCACGGCGGCGGCCGCAACGGAGTAAGCGCGCATGGACGGCTCCTGCAGACGGCGACGGCGGTTTGCCGTCTATCGCTACAACGCGCGAGCGCGGCCGGCGTGAAGTCGCCTTCGTGACATCCGCCGTAGTGAATCCGGCCGGCCGGCGCTCAGGCCAGCGCGGGGGCGTCCAGCGCGGCCAGCTTGTCCGGGTTGCGCATGATGTAGATGCGGCTCAGGCGGCCGTGTTCGTCGTAGGCGAACGACAGCGCGGCCTCGACCTGGCCGTCGTGCTCCAGGATCGCCCCGCGCGCGCCGTTGAGGTCGGCCGGGCGCCAGTGGTACTCGCCCCAGAACTGGCGCAGCGCGCCCATGACGAAGTCCAGCACCTGCTCGCGCCCGCGCATCACGTCCAGGCGCGTGGGCACCTTGCCGCCGCTGTCGGCGCGCAGTTCGATGTCGTCGGCCAGCAACGCGGCGAAATCCTCGGTGCGGCCGCTGGCGATCGCGCGCTCGAACGCGCCCAGCAGTTCGTCCTGGCGCTGCAGCGGCGTGGCGTGACGCACGCCGGCGCGTTCCACGTGCGCCTTCGCGCGCGAGACCAGCTTGCGGCAGGCCGGCTCCTGCATGTCCAGGGTGCTGGCGATCTGCGGGTACGGCAGGTCGAAGATCTCGTGCAGCAGGTAGGCCGCACGCTCCTTCGGCGTCAGCCGTTCCAGCAGCAGCAGGAAGGCCGTGCTCAGCGAGGATGCCAGCGACAGCGCCGCTTCGGGATGGTCCTCGCTGGCGCTGTGGATGGGCTCGGGCAGCCACGAACCCACATAGTCCACGCGGCTGCGGTGGGCCGAGCGCAGCAGGTCGATGCTGCGCCGGGTGCACAGGGTGGTCAGCCACGCGGCCGGGTTGTCGATGGCGGCGTGGTCGGCCTCGCGCCATTTCAGGTAAGTGTCCTGCACCGCGTCCTCGGCATCGGCACGCGAGCCGAGGATGCGGTAGGCCAGCCCGGTCAGCAGGCCGCGCTGGCTTTCGAACACGGCCGCGGCCTGCTGGGTGTCGGCGACTTTGGCCATCAGTGCCTCGACACCTGGATCCGGTTCCACAGATTGATCATCGCCACGTTCGACGTCAGCGCACCGATTTCATTATCGTTGAAGTGCTGGCGCAGGCGCGCGCGCAGCGAGCCCAGCTCGGTGCCGGGCTGCAGCCGGGTCAGGGCTTCGGTCCAGGCCAGCGCCGCTGCTTCGCGTTGACTGAACTCGGTGCAGGCGTCCCAGCCGGCCAGCGCCTGCAGGCGCTGTTCGCTCTCGCCGTCTTCCAGCGCTTCGCGGGTGTGCAGCTTGATGCAGTAGTCGCAGCCGTTGAGCTGCGAGGCGCGCAGCTGCACCAGGTGGCGCAGGCCGCGCTCCAGGCCGTGGTCGTCGATCACCCGGTGCACGCCGCCCAGGGCCTGCAGCACGTCGGGGATTTCGCGCTGGTAGTTGATCGGACGCGCGGCGGTGGCGGTGTCGTTCATGTCGGTCTCCGGGGCTGACGGATCATTCCGTCTTACCGGGTCGACGATCCGGCCCGCGGCGCTGTGACATGCCGCGGACTCAGGCCTCAATACACCGCCAGGTCGCCGCAGCCCTGCAGCACGTCCATGCCTTCCACCAACACGCGCACGCTGTGCTGATGCGGGCGGTCGGCGTCGTCGATGCAGTCCTTGCGCGCGATCTCCACGGTCATGGACTTGGCGCCCTGGGCGGTCTCCAGGCTGCCGTTGAGCAGGATCAGCGAGCTGGGCGCGTCGGCCGGCTGACCCAGGTAACGCGCATGGCCGCTGGCGCGGTGGCTGCCGCTGCCCCAGACCAGGGCCACCGTGTGGTCGTCGTCGCCGGTGGCCTGGATCTCCACCGACCAGTGCTCGCCGTAGCCCTTGAACGCCGGCACCGGGCTGACCTTACCGACCTGGCCCGGCGCGATCTTGGCCGACGGGCCTTCGCTGCTGGCCACCGGCTTGGGATCGGCCGGCGGCGCGACCTTGTCGGCGTCGGTGGCGGCGCAGGCCGCCAGGCTCAGGCTGAGGACGGCGGTGCTGAGGACTGGACGCATGCGCGGGCTCCGTTCGCGGATCGGGGCGCCCAGTAGACCGCAGCTTGGGTGGCCGCTGGATTAACGCGCGGCGACCGGCGGCGCGGCGGCCGCCGCCGGCTGCGACACGATGCGCACTTGTTGTGTCCCGGTGCGCTGGCAGGCGCGCGCGGCCTGCGCCATCAGCCGGCTGCGCACGGCATAGGCCTGGCCGAGGTTGTCGATCCCGGTCAGCTGCGCCAGCGCCTGCTGGCGCGGCAGCGCGGGGCGCTGGCAATCGACGGTGAGCGCGGCCGGCGGCGCGGCCAGGGCAGGCAGCGCGGCCAGGGTCAGCACTAGTAGCGGGGCGAGGGTACGCAGGTTCATGGCGTGGGGCCGGTGGCGCCGGACGTCCCGGCGCGCCCAGGCTCGCGCCGCCGCCGCCGCCGGTCTTGAGGCCCCCATGAGGAAGGTCACTGGGAAGGCTGAGGACGCAAACCTAAGCTTGGGAAACGCTTAGGCCGGGTCATCGCCGGCTGCGCGTAACCGTTAATGGCCCGTCCCCCCACCGGTCCCCGCCCGCCGCATGAACTCCGACGCCCCCGCGCCGATCGCCTTCGGCGACATCCTGATCGATCGCAGCGGCCGCCGCCTGCTGCGCGGCGGCCAGGTGCAGGCGCTGGAACCCAAGGCCTACGCGGTGCTGGCACTGCTGGCCGAGTCGCCGGGGCGGGTCTACGCGCGCGACGAGATCCTGGACGCGGTCTGGGGCCACCGCCACGTCACTCCCGGGGTGTTGAACCGGGTCATGACCTTGCTGCGCCATGCCCTGGGCGAGGACGCGCAGTCGCCGCGTTACCTGCATACGGTGCATGGCTATGGGTACCGCTTCGATCTGCCGGAGGGGGCCGATACGCCGGCCGACCCGGCGCCCATGGCCGACCCGCCGCTGCGCCGCGAAAACCACCCGACCCCGGCGCGATCCGGCGTCCGCCGCCAGTGGCTGATGGCTGCCCTTGCGGCGCTGGTGCTGGCCGCCGGCGCCCTGGCCTGGTGGCGCTACGGCGGCAGCGCCACCACGCCGCGCGTGGCCGATCCCGCATTGCGCAGCGAAGCCATGCCGGTGCTCGCGGTGCTGCCGCTGCGCGCATTGGGCGAGGACCGCCGCAGCCAGGATTTCGCCGACGGCCTGAGCGAGGAACTGATCGGCCTGCTCGCGCGCATCGACGGCCTGCGCGTGACCTCGCACACCTCCACCGTGCAGTTCCGCGACACCCGCCTGCCGCTGGCCGAAGTCGCGCGCCGCCTGCGCGCCACGCACGTGCTGGAAGGCAGCGTGCGCCAGGACGGCGAGCGCCTGCGCATCAGCCTACGCCTGGTCGAAGCGGCCAGCGACCGCACCCTGTGGACGCAGGACCTGGACCGCGAGTTCCGCGACATCTTCGTGATCCAGCGCAACATCGCCTACGCCATCGGCAACGCCATGCAGCGTCAGCTGAGCCAGCCGCCGCCGTCGCCGCCGGCCGACGAGGACCCGGCGCTGTACCAGCGCTACCTCATTGCGCGCAACGCCTCGCCCGGCGGCCTGCGCAACACCAACGCCGCTAGCCTGCCGTCGGAAACCGCGCTGCGCGCCTTGCTGCGCGAACACCCGGACTACGCCCGCGCCTGGGGCGCGCTGGCGGCCAAGCTGTGGCTGCGCTCGCTGGCCACCGAGCCCGGCCGCGAAGCCTTGCGCAGCGAGGCCGAGCAGATGGCCGCCACCGCCCTGCGCCTGGACCCGCAGCAACCCGACGCCCTGGCGGTGATGGCCAACCGCGCCTGCCGCCAGCAGCGCTGGCAAGACTGCCTGAGCCTGTCGCAGCGCTCGATCGCGCTGACCCGTTCGGAAGTGGGCTGGCGCGGCGCGCACGCGCAGCGGCTGGCGACCATGGGCTACGTGGACCAGGCCCTGCGCGAGATCGACGACACCCTGCTGATCGCGCCCTACGAGCCCTCGCTGCATTTCTGGCGCGGCCGCCTGCTCGACACCCTGGGCCGGCACGAGGAAGCACAGTCGCACCTGGCCATGGCCGACCCGGTGATGGCCCAGACCGCGCGCTACTTCAACGCGGTCTGGCGCCGCGACTACGCCACCGCCGCGCGCGTGGCCGAGTCCCTGCCCTCGGACCTGCCCTGGCGCGGCTCGGAAATCGCCGCCGCCGCGGCGCTGCGCGACCCCGCGCTGTGGCCCGCGGTACAGCCGGCCATCGACTACGCCGAACGCAACCCACGCTACGGCCAGGTCCATTACGACTTCACCCGCCTGCTGCTGCCCGTGCGCGATTACCCGCGCGATATCGCCGGCTTGGACGCGGTGCAGCGCGAAGGTTACGCGTCCTATCAGTGGGTGCTGTGGCAGCCCGAGTCGCGCGAGCTGCGCCAGAATCCGGCGTTCGCGCAGTACCTGCAGCGCAGCGGCCTGCTGGCGTTCTGGCGCGAGCACGGGTGGCCGCGGCTGTGCAGGGCGGAGGGGCGGGAGGGGGTGGTGTGCGATTAGGGCTCGCGGCGATTTGCGGCTTCGCGTGCCCTCACCCCAACCCCTCTCCCGTAAACGGGAGAGGGGCTAAAGCAGCAGCAGCGTCGGATGTGTTCCCTCTCCCGCCTGCGGGAGAGGGCTAGGGTGAGGGAGTGAGCGCGCAGCGCGAATGCTCTTGATCCTCACGCATACACCGAGCTCGCCGTCCCAAAAGAAGACCCGGAGGGCGACGCACAGGATGTGCGCCGTTTTTCGCTCGGGCAGGGATGCCCGATCGGAAAATCCCCGCGCACGCATCGATCTCGCACGGGAGCTCTGGTCAAGCGTTTTTCTTTGGTTACTTTCTTTTGACGCTTATCAAAAGAAAGTGACCCGGCCGCTTGCGGACGGAAGCTGTTGTTGTTGCTTCAACCAGCACACCCACACACCTTCGCGAGTTCGGAGCTAATCGCGGCTTACGCCGCTCCTACCCCAAGGCTGAAGAGGGAACTAGCTGCGCAGGCCTACGCCGCGCTTGAGCAGCCACAGCCCCAGCGCCGCCAGCGCCGCCACGAAACCCAGCATCAGCGAGTACGCCACCCACAGCGGCACGTCGCTGCTGCCCAGCAGCCCGTAGCGGAACGCGTTGACCATGTAGAAGATCGGATTGGCGTGGGTCAGCGTCTCCGCCCACGGCGGCAGCAGCTTGACCGAATAGAACACGCCGCCCAAATAGGTCAGCGGGGTCAGGATGAAGGTCGGCACGATCGCCACGTCGTCGAACTTCTTGGCGTAGACCGCATTGACGAAGCCGGCCAGCGAGAAGATCGTCGCGCCCAGCAGCACCGTGGTCAGCGTCACCAGCGGATGCGGCACCGCGACCTTGGTGAAGCACATCGCGATCAGCAGCACGATCGCGCCCACCATCAGACCGCGCAGCACCGCGCCGGCCACGTAGCCCCACAGGATCACCCAGTTCGGCATCGGGCTGACCAGCAGCTCTTCCACATGGCGGCCGAACTTGGCGCCGAAGAAGCTGGAGGAAATGTTGCCGTAGCTGTTCTGGATCACGCTCATCATCACCAGGCCGGGGACGATGAACTCCATGTAGCTGACCCCGCCCATGTCGCGGATCTGCGAGCCGATCAGGCCGCCGAAGATCAGGAAGTACAGGGTCATGGTGATCGCCGGCGGCACCAGGGTCTGGCCCCAGATGCGCAGGATGCGCGCGACCTCGCGGCGGACGATGGTGCCGAACGCGGTCAGGTTGCGCTGCGCGTTGGACGGCGCCGGGGCGTTGACGGCGGTGTCGCTCATGCGCTTTGCTCCGGTTGCGCGGGCACGCTGTTGCCCAGCGGGCCCTTGTCGGCGTTGTCGCTGGTCAGGCGCACGAACAGCTCTTCCAGGCGGTTGGACTTGGTGCGCATGGAGCGCACGCGGATGCCGGCCTGGCCCAGCACCGCGAACACGCGGTTGAGGTCCATCTCGCGCGGCATCTCCAGGTCCAGGGTATGGTCGTCGGTGGCGCTGAGCGTGGCGCCTTCGATCGTCGGCAGCGTCGCCGGCAGCACGCCGTCGATATCGAACAGGAAACCTTCCACGTCCAGCTTGGCCAGCAGCGCCTTCATCGGGCCCTGCTCGACGATGCGGCCGTGGTCGATGATGGCCAGGTTGCGGCAGAGGCTTTCGGCCTCTTCCAGGTAGTGCGTGGTCAGGATGATGGTGGTGCCGGCGGCGTTGATCTCGCGCAGGGTCTTCCACATGCCGCGGCGGATCTCGATGTCCACGCCGGCGGTGGGTTCGTCCAGGATCAGCAGCTGCGGCCGGGTCATCATCGCGCGGGCGATCATCAGCCGGCGCTTCATGCCGCCCGACAGCGTGCGGCTCATCATGCCGGCCTTGTCCCAGAGCTGGGCGCGCTTGAGCTCCTCTTCGGCGCGCTCGATCGCCACCGACCGCGGCACGCCGTAGAAGCCGGCGTAGTTGACCAGGATGTCGAGCGGCTTCTCGAACATGTTGAAGTTCAGTTCCTGCGGCACCAGGCCGATCAGGCGCATCGCGTCGTCGCGGCGCGTGGCCAGGTCGGTGCCGAAGATCCGCACCTGGCCTGCGCTGAGGTTCACCAGCGAGCTGACGATGCCGATCAGGGTCGACTTGCCGGCGCCGTTGGGGCCCAGCAGGGCGAAGAAGTCGCCCGGGGCCACGTCCAGGGACACGCCCTTGAGCGCTTCGACGCGGTTGTCGTAGGTCTTGCGCAGGTCGCGCACGGACAGCGCCGGCACCGGGCCGGCGCCGTCGGCCGCCGCCGGCGTTGCCGCGGCGGCCGTTCCAGCTAGGTTCTGGGTCATGGGGTCGGGTATCGGCGGTGGGCCTGCGCCGCGAGCCGCGCGGCGATAACCGGTAGTATAGGCGTCCCCGTGGCCGCGCTTGAGCCACAGACTGTTGCAGGTTTGTCGGTAACCGTGGCCATCCAGCATTTTCCCCTCAAGCTCGTCTCGCGCCGCATGCTGGCCCCCACCGTGGGCCATTACGCCTTCGTCCGCGACGACGGCCAACCGCTGGACTACATCCCGGGCCAGTTCATCCAGGTCCATTTCCAGTACGCCGACGGCACCGCGACCAAGCGCAGCTATTCGCTGGCGACCATCCACGACCACGCCCTGGGCGCGGGCGAAGAGGTCGAGATCGCGGTCAGCTACGTGCCCGGCGGCGCCGCCACCGCGCTGTTCGAGAGCCTGGCCGAAGGCGGCACGATCAACGCCAGCGGCCCGTTCGGCCGCTTCTGCCTGGCCCCGAACGACGCCAACCGCCGCTATCTGCTGATCGCCACCGGCACCGGCGTGACCCCGTACCGGGCCATGCTGCCGCAGCTGGAAGCGCAGATCCGCGATCGCGGCATCGAGGTGGTGCTGCTGTTCGGCGCGCGCACGCCGGAAGAGCTGCTCTACGGCGACGAGTTCCGCGCCTTCGCCGATCGCGTGCCCGGCTTCCGCTTCGTGCCCTGCTTCTCGCGCGAGCTGCCCGCCGACCCGCACCCGGACGTGCGCCACGGCTACGTGCAGCAGTTCCTGGCCGAATTCTCGCCCGACGGCGCGAACGATATCGCCTACCTGTGCGGCAACCCGAACATGGTCGATGCCTGCTTCGAGTCGCTGAAGGAATACGGCCTGCCGGTGCCGGCGATCCGCCGCGAGAAGTACGTCAGCAGCAAGTGAGCGTGGCGGTGCCTCAACGGGCCGGCGCGAGATAGAACTCGGCGATCTTCGGCACGAACCGCTGCGGCTGGGCGCCGGCCAGATTGGTCAGCACGATCACCGCCAAGTCCTGATCCGGATACACCACGAACGCCGCACGCGCGCCGCCGATACCGGCGACCTGGCGCTGCGGCGCGGCTTGCAGCACGGGCCAGCCCAGACCCCACTCGCCTGCGGAGCCGTCGTTCAGTCGCTCCGGCGTCCACATGGCGCGCAAGGCCGGGGCGCCGATCAAGCGTCCCTCCGACAGCGCGATCAGCCAGCGCGCCAGTTCGTCGGCCGTGGTCTGGATGCCGCCGCCGGCCCACAGGCTGTAGGGAATCTCGTAGGCCCAATGCGACAGGCGCGTGGTTTCGCCGTTGCTCAGCGGCTGGCGCGGCGTGTACGCGTAGACCGTGGCCGCGCCGGCGATCAGCTCGTAGCTGTCGCCGAAGCTGGTGCGCGGCATGCCAACCGCGGAGAACTGATGGTCGCTCAGATAACGCTCGTAGCTGTGGCCCGTGACCTTGGCGACGATCTGTGCGAGCAGGCCGTAGTTGGTCTGGTTGTAGGCGAATCGGTCGCCGGGACCCGCGGTCGCCGGCAGCGCCTTGACCGCCTGCCAGGCGTCGGCTTCGCCGCTTCTGATCATCGCGCCGTTCGCATCGACGATATCGGGCAGACCCGAGGTGTGCGCCAGCAGCTGGCGCACGCGGATGCCGCGCCAGGCCTCGGGCAAGTCGCTCAAGTACCGCGAAACCGGCGCGTCCAGTTCCACCTGCCCGGCTTCGACCAGCTGCATCAGCGCCACGCCGGTGAAGGCCTTGGTCGCGGAGTTGATCGGGAATCGCGTTTGCGCGGTGACCGGCACGCGGTTCTCGACGTTGGCCCAGCCATAGCTTTCGCTGAGCACCACGCGGCCGTTGCGCACCACCGCGACCTGCAGGCCGGGGATGCGCTGCTGCTCCAGGGTTTGCTGCACGAACTGCCGCGCGCGCGCGTTGGCTCGCAGCAGCGCCCGGTCATCGCCCGCGGCGCAGGGAAACGACAGCAACGCGGCGAGCGCTACGGCGGCGGTACGGAGCTTGGACCATCGCATGCGACCTCCAGGAACGGATGACGGAGCCGAGCGTCTGTGATGCGCCCTGCACCGCCGAGGTTTAATCCCCGCAGCGCTCTGCACCTGGGCTCCACGCCGATGCCGCCACCATGACCCTCCCGCCATCTTGGGAACGGTCATGAGCATGCAAGCCGGGTTCACTCGCCTCGCCAAGGCGGCCGCGCGCTTCACCGGGCGGCCGCTGTGCTTCGCCATCGCCTCCGGGCTGGTTCTGGTGTGGCTGATCAGCGGACCCTTGTTCGGTTTCAGCGACACCTGGCAGCTGGTCATCAACACCGGCACCACCATCATCACCTTCCTGATGGTGTTCCTGATCCAGAACACCCAGAACCGCGACACCGAGGCCATGCAGATCAAGCTCGACGAACTGATCCGGGCCACGCGCGAGGCACACAACGCTCTGCTCGATCTGGAGGAGTTGGACGAGGCCGCCCTGGATAAGTACCGCGGCCGCTACCAGGCCTTGGCCAAGTCGGCGCGCGACCGCGGCGAAAGCGAAGACCTGGAGCCGCCGGATCGCTAGCCCCCGGGGGAGGAGCTGCGCAAGCTGCGACCGCGAATCCGCAGCTACGCCGAAACCCTGTTACAACAACAACAGCTTCCGCCTGCTGCGCATGCGGGTCACTTTCTCTTGCTTGCCCAAGAGAAAGTAACCAAAGAGAAGGGCAATGTTATTTCGACGCCGTGCGCGGCGAGTTTGGAGCTTGCGCGGTGATTTTTCGATAGGCCATCCGTGGCCTAGCGAAAAACGGCGCACATCCTGTGCGCCGCCCTTCGGGTCTTCCGATTAGGACCGCGAGGGCGATAACGGCGTTTTAGGTCAAGAGCATTCGCGCTTTGCGCTCACTCCCTCACCCTAACCCTCTCTCGTAAACGGGGTGCGGGTTGGGGTGAGGGCGAGCGCAGCGACAAGCTGCCGCCGTCAAAACAAGCCGCCCTCCTCCGCGTTCTCATATCCGAGAACGCAGCAGCCACTGCCTACCCCCTCTTCGGTCACATTTTTCCGCCAGCCCCCGTCTGTCATCCTGAAGGCGCATCGCCTTAGGACGAGAGGGATTCATGCGTATCACCCCACCCCTGGTGGCCGCGCTGGCGGCTGCCGTGTTGCTGGCCGGTTGCGGGCGCGAGCCGGCGGCGCCGGCCGAGGCCGGTGTCGGCCAGCGCCTGTACGGCCGCATCGCGTTCAAACCCTGTTCGCTGACCAGCCCGTTCGCGGCCGATTCCATCGCCGCGCAGTGCGCGCGTTTCGCCGTGCCCGAGAACCCGGCCCAGCCCAAGGGTCGCCAGGTCCAGCTCAACATCGCCTGGCTGCCGGCCACCGATCAGGCCGACATCGCCGCCGACCCGGTGTTCTTCCTGGCCGGCGGCCCCGGCCAGGCCGCGACCGAGGTCTGGCCGACCCTGGACGCGGCCTTCCGCGAGGTGCGCAAGCACCGCCACGTGATCCTGGTCGACCAGCGCGGCACCGGCCAGTCCAACCCGCTGATCTGCCGCAACGCCAAGGGCGACAGCGCGGTGATGGAGGACGAGGCCACCAGCACCGAGGCGGTGGTCAAGTTCGCCGCCGACTGCGCGGCCAAGCTGCAGGCCGATCCGCGCTACTACACCACCACCGACGCGGTGCGCGACCTGGACAGCGTGCGCGCGGCGCTGGGCGCGGCGCAGATCGACGTGGTCGGCGGCTCCTACGGCACCCGCGTGGCGCAACAGTATGCGGCGCGCTATCCGCAGCACACCCGCGCGGTGGTCATCGACGGCGTGGTGCCCAACGAACTGGTGCTGGGCTCCGAACACGCGCGCAACCTGGACGCGTCGCTGGCGCTGCAGTTCGAGCAGTGCCGCAAGAACCCGACCTGCCGCCAGCGCTTCGGCGACGACCCGCGCGCGCAGTTGCGCAAGCTGATGGCGCGGCTGAAGGAACAGCCGGTGGAAGTCGAGTACCGCGACCCGACCACCGGCGAGCTCAAGCGCGACACCGCCACCGCCGGCGCGGTGGCCGGCCTGACCCGCATGTTCGCCTACGCGCCGCAGGCCGCCGCCCTGCTGCCGCTGGTGCTCAACGAAGCCGACCAGGGCCGCTACGCGCCGCTGATGTCGCTGGCGCAGCTGATCCAGGGCCAGGTCAGCGAACAGATCATGCACGGCATGCAGCTGTCGGTGATCTGCGCCGAGGACGCCGACCTGCTCAAGGACGATCCGGCCGATGCCGACACCGTGATGGGCAGCGACCTGTCCACGGTGCTGGTGGCGCAGTGCAAGGTCTGGCCGACCGGCAAGCGCCCGGCCGACTTCCACGCACCGTTCCGATCGCAGCTGCCGACCCTGGTGCTGTCGGGCGAGTTCGACCCGGTCACGCCGCCGCGCTACGGCGAGCAGGTGCTCAAGGGCCTGCCCAACGGCCGGCACCTGGTGCTGCGCGGCCAGGGCCACGGCAGCTTCGCCTCGGGCTGCATGCCCAAGCTCATGGGCCAGTTCCTGGAGAGCGCCGACGCCAAGTCGCTGAACGCCAAATGCCTGGACTCGCTGGGCTACGTGCCGCCGTTCGTGTCCTTCAACGGTTGGGAGCCGTAGGTACTGGGGACGAACTGCGACGGTCAACATCGCCTCGATCCGTCATCCCCGCGAAGGCGGGGATCCAGGGCTTTATCCAGACAGGACGCTGAAGTTTCTGGATCCCCGCTTTCGCGGGGATGACGAGCAAAAACACGATCCGCATCGTTTAGCCATTCTTGAGCCCAATCACCATGATCACCGCTAACGATCTGCACAAGAGCTTCAAAACCAAGACCGGCGTGGTCCACGCCGTCGAGGGCGTCGATTTCGAGGCCCGCGACGGCCAGATCACCGGCCTGCTCGGCCCCAACGGCGCCGGCAAGACCACCACCCTGCGCATGCTCTACACCCTGATGCAGCCCGACCGCGGCGAGATCCGCATCGACGGCATCGACGCGCGCCGCGATCCGGCCGCGGTGCGCCGCGCGCTGGGCGTGCTGCCCGACGCGCGCGGCGTGTACAAGCGCCTGACCGCGCGCGAGAACATCGCCTACTTCGGCGAGCTGCACGGCCTGTCGCGCGCGGCCATCGAAGAGCGCACGCGTGCGCTGGCCGCGGCGCTGGACATGGACGACATCCTCGACCGCCAGACCGAAGGCTTCTCGCAGGGCCAGCGCACCAAGACCGCGATCGCGCGCGCCCTGGTCCACGACCCGCGCAACGTGATCCTGGACGAACCCACCAACGGCTTGGACGTGATGACCACGCGCGCCATGCGCGGCTTCCTGCGCAAGCTGCGCGACGAGGGCCGCTGCGTGATCTTCTCCAGCCACATCATGCAAGAGGTCGCCGCGCTGTGCGACCGCATCGTGATCGTGGCCAAGGGCAAGGTGGTGGCCGCCGGCAGCGCCGACGAACTGCGCGCGCAGACCGGCGAGGCCAACCTGGAAGACGCCTTCGTGCGCGTCATCGGCAGCGACGAGGGCCTGCACGCATGAAGACCTCCCCGAAGACCTCCTGGATGACCGCCACCTGGGCGGTGGTGCGCAAGGAATTGCGCGACATCGGCCGCGACCGCCGCACCCTGGCGCTGGCGCTGCTGCTGGGCCCGCTGCTGTATCCGCTGCTGATGCTGGGCATGGGCTCGCTGGCCGAGAAGCGGGCCAAGACCCAGTTGGACCAGACCCTGGAAGTGCCGGTGCTCGGCGCCGAGCGCGCGCCCAACCTGGTGGCCTACCTGGCCACGCGCGGCATCGTCGCGACCCAACCGCCGGCCGACCTGGACCAGGCGATCGCGCGCCAGGACGTGGACGTGGCCCTGCAGATCGGCGCCGACTACGGCAAGCAATGGAAGGAGGGCCAGCCGGCGCTGGTGGAGATCGTGCAGGACAGCACGCGACGCGACGCCGAGATTCCCAGCGCGCGCCTGCGTTCGGCGCTGGAGGCCTACAGCCAGCAGGTCGGCGCGCTGCGCCTGCTCGCGCGCGGCCTGTCGCCTGCGATCGCGCGCCCGGTCAATGTGGGTACGCGCGACCTGGCCACGCCCGAGGCCAAGCGCGGGCTGATGCTGTCCTTCATGCTGCCGTACCTGCTGATCTTCTCGTCCTTCATCGGCGGCGCGGCCCTGATCCTGGACGCGACCGCGGGCGAGCGCGAACGCCAGTCGCTGGAACCGCTGCTGGCCACGCCGGCCGCACGCGGCGCCATCGTCAGCGGCAAGATCGCCGCCGCCTGCCTGCTCGGCCTGACCTCGCTGCTGCTCACGCTGCTGGCGTTCAAGCTCAGCGCGCAGATGGGCGGCGGCACCATGCGCATGCTGGACGTGAGCTTCATGGCGATCGGCAAGATGCTGCTGATCCTGCTGCCGATGCTGTTCATCGGCACCGCCCTGCTCACCTACCTGGCCGCCGGCGCCAAGAGCATCAAGGAAGCGCAGAGCCACATGACCTGGCTGATGCTGATGCCGATGGTGCCCACGGTGATCCTGATGGTGAACCCGCTCAAGACCCAGCTGTGGCAGTTCATGGTGCCGTTCCTGGCGCAGAACCAGCTGCTGCTGAAGGTGATCCGCGGCGAGTTCATCACCATGCAGGTGTGGATGATCTATCTCAGCGCGGGCTTCGCATTGGCAGCGCTGCTTTGGTACGCGGCGGTGCGGCGCTATCACAATGAGCGCTTGGCGATTTCGGGTTGAGGGATCGCCGCTATCGTGCAATACGAAAAGCCCGGCCTGGTGCCGGGCTTTTCTTTGACGGGGCGGGTGTATCGGTGCGTTCGCGGTCATTCGGTTTTCGCGTGCCCTCACCCCAACCCCTCTCCCGCAAGCGGGAGAGGGGCTAAAGCACAAGCAGCGGCGTCGGATGTGTTCCCTCTCCCGCTTGCGGGAGAGGGCTAGGGTGAGGGGGTGAGCGCAGCGAATGCTCTTGACCCTCGCTCGGGCACCGAACTCGCCGTCCCAATAGAAGACCCCGAGGGCGGCGCACAGGAGGTGCGCCGTTTTTCGCTGGCACAGGATGTGCCATCGAAAAATCCCCGCGCCAACTCCGCTCTCGCACGGGAGCTCTGGCCAAGCGTTTTTCTTTGGTTACTTTCTTTTGACGCTTATCAAAAGAAAGTAACCCGGCCGCTTGCGGACGGAAGCTGTTGCTGTTGCTTCAACCACCCCACCCACACACCTTCGCGGGTTCGGAGCAATCGCGGCTCACGCCGCTCCTACCCCAGAGCGGGCGGCGACGGATTCCACAAACGACAACGCCCGGCCGGAGCCGGGCGTCGCGTTGGCTGCGGCGGGTCCCCTGTGCGCGTGCGCACTCCCGCCGGGTCCGGGCTTAGCCGCCCGGATTGAAGCCGATGGTGCGGCGCGTGGTGACCGGCGAAGCCACCGGCTGGAAGCGCCACTTGCGCACCGCGTTGACCGCTTCGCGGTCGAAGATGCGCGCCGGGTTGGAGCGCACCACGCGCGCGGCGGTGACCGAACCGTCGGTGCCCACCGTGAACTCCACCTGCACCTCGCCCGACTGGCCGGCGCGCAGCGCCTCCGGCGGGTAGCGCGGGGCCGGCGTCGACACCGCGCGCAGGTCGGCGCCTGCGGTCGGCGTGGCGGACGCGGCCTGGCGGGCCTCGGCGGCACGCTGGTCGGCGGCGCGCTGATCGGCCGCACGCTGGTCCGCGGCGCGCTGGTCGGCCGCACGCTGCTCGGCCTCGCGGGTCGCCGCCGCCTGCCGCTCGGCGGCCTGCGAGGCGGCCAGCTGGGCGGCGGCCTGCTTCTGCTGCTGTTCCTGCTGGGCCAGGCGCTGCTTCTCGAGCTCGGCCTGCTTCTTGACCTGTTCTTCGGCGGTCAGCGCCTGCTGCTCGGTGCGCTTGGCCACTTCCTGCTGCTTGGCGGTGATGCTGGCCTTCAGGCGCGCGAGCGCCGGGTGCTGGGCATCGGCCTTTTCCAGCAGCGCGGACAGGCGCTGGGCTTCGGCGAAGTCCTCGCGGCCCACGCTCTGTTCGGTCGCGATGACCGTCATCGGCAGCAGGTCGGTCAGCGCGCTGGACACCGCGGCGTCGGCCGGGGCCTTGTCGCGCAGGGCCAGGTAGTACTCGACCGCGTTGTCTTCGGCCGGGGCGTACAGACGGTTCTCGGCGTAGGCCTTACGGGCGGCCTCGCGGAGCTGGTCGGCGGACAAGGCCGAGACCTTGGCCGAAACGGCGGTTTCCGGCGTCACCGCCGGCGCGGCGGTGGCCGTGGCGTCGGCGGCCGGGTCTTGGGCGGCGGGATCCTTGCCGCCGCATGCGGCCAGGGCGCCGGCCAAGGCCAGAACCAGAGCGGCATGCGAAACGATGGATAGCCGGCGTGTACGCCGGTCGTTTTGATTCACAGTCATTGGTTAAAACTCCCCTGAAGTGCGCCGTAGCGAGCACACGCCGGATAGGACGCGCTAGCGAGCCGCGTTTGTCAAGCGCCGGGCCGCAAAAAACGGGCCAGGCCGGCTGAACCGGGGATTGTGACCGATCGCGGCCGCAACGGTTCCCGGCAGGCGCTTGGTTTGCCGATCCTACTTGCCGATGCAGAAGCTGGAGAAGATGTGGCCCAGCAGGTCGTCGGCGCGCACCCGGCCGGTGATCTCGCCCAAGGCGTCGTGGCCCTGGCGCAGGGATTCGGCGGCCAGGTCCAGGGCTTCGCGGCCGATCTGCACGCGCGCATCGGCCAGTTCGGCCTGTGCCCGGCGCAGGGCGTCGACGTGGCGGGCCCGGGCGGTGAAGGCGCCCTCGGCCGCGTCGCCGGCCTCGCCCTGGGCCAGCGCGCGCAGGCGCGCGTGCAGGGCATCCAGACCCTGGCCGGTGCGGGCGGACAGGGTTAGGCGGTCCTCGCCGTCGGCTACGGCGGCTGGCGCGTCCAGCAGATCGGCCTTGTTATGCAGCCACAGCCGCTGCGGCACCGCGGCGATGGCGTCGGCGACCGCGGCGCGGCCGCCGTCGGGGTCGCGCGCGTCCAGCACCACGATGGCCAGGTCGGCCCGGGCCAGTTCCTCGCGGGCGCGGCGCATGCCCTCGCGCTCGATCGCGTCGCCGCCGTCGCGCAGGCCGGCGGTATCGACCAGGGTCAGCTCGACGCCGTCGGCGCGGATGGTCTCGTGCAGCAGGTCGCGGGTGGTGCCGGCGATGTCGGTGACGATGGCGCGGTCGCTGCCGGCCAGGGCGTTGAGCAGGGAGCTCTTGCCGGCATTGGGCGGACCCACGATCACCGCATGCAGGCCGTCGCGCAGGCGGCGGCCGCGCTCGGTCGCCGCCAGCAGCGCATCCAGGGCCAGGCTGAGCGCGTCGAAACGCTGGCGCAGGGCGGCGCCGCCCAGGGTGTCCAGCGGTTCGTCGGCGAAGTCGATGGCCGCTTCCACGTGCACGCGCACCGCCAGCAGGTCGTCGGCCAGCGCATCCACGCGGCGCGAGAACTCGCCGTCCAGCGCGCGCCGCGCCGCCCGCGCCGCGCGCGCGTCGGCGGCGGCGATCAGGTCGGCCACGGCCTCGGCCTGAGCCAGGTCCAGGCGCCCTTCCAGGAACGCGCGCTCGCTGAATTCGCCCGGCCGCGCGCGCCGCGCGCCCAGCGCGCCGCAGCGTTCGACCAGGGCCTGCAGCACCGCGGGGCTGCCGTGCGCCTGCAGCTCGACCACGTCCTCGCCGGTGTAGCTGGCCGGCGCGGCGAAATACAGGGCGATGCCGTCGTCGATGGCCGCACCGTCGCCGTCGACGAAGCGCACGTGATGCGCGCGCCGCGCCTGCAGACGCCGTGCGGCGATGCCTTCGCCGATCTCCCGCGCCCGCGGCCCGGACAGGCGCACGATGCCGACGCCGCCCGCGCCGGGCGCGGTGGCGATCGCGGCGATGGTGTCGCGGTCGGGGGTGGGGGCGTGGGTCATGTGGGGGGTGCGGGTTGGGGAGTGTCAGGGTAGCGCGGGATTGTGGGGTTGCGCCGTGGGTTGCTGCTTGCGCGTGCCCTCACCCCAACCCCTCTCCCGCAAGCGGGAGAGGGGCTAAAGCAACAGCGGCGTCGAATATGTTCCCTATCCCGTTTACGGGAGAGGGCTAGGGTGAGGAGGTGAGCGCGCAGCGCGAATGCTCTTAGCCACCACAAAAAAAGAAGCCCGCCTTGCGGCGGGCTTCGTCGTGTTCGGTGAGAACCGATCAGCTCTTGGCCGCGGCCGGCGCCTCGGCGTAGCGCTTGGTCATCCACCACTGCTGCAACAGGCCCAGGCCGCTGTTGGTGATCCAGTACAGCACCAGGCCGGCCGGGAAGAAGGCGAACATCACGCCGAACACCAGCGGCATCAGCTGCATCATCTTCTTCTGCATCGGGTCCATGCCCGGCGTCGGCGTCAGCTTCTGCGTCGCCCACATCACCGCGATGTTGATCAGCGGCAGCACGAAGAACGGATCGCGCGCGGTCAGGTCGTGTATCCACAGCATCCACGGCGCGTGGCGCAGCTCCACCGACTCCAGCAGCACCCAGTACAGCGCCAGGAACACCGGCATCTGCACCAGGATCGGCAGACAGCCGCCGACCGGGTTGATCTTCTCCTTCTTGTACAGCTCCATCATCGCCATCTGGAACTTCTGCTTGTCGTCCCCGTAGCGCTCCTTGAGCTGCTCGATGCGCGGCTGGAACTTGCGCATGCGCGCCATCGAGCGGTACTGCGCCGCCGACAGCGGGTACATGGCCAGCTTGATCAGCACCACCAGGCCGATGATCGACCAGCCCCAGTTGCCGAACAGGCCGTGCAGTTTTTCCAGCAGCCAGAAGATCGCGTTGGCCATCGTCGCCATGACGCTGTAGCTGCTCCAGTCCACCGCGCGCTCCAGGCCCGGCACCTGCTCGGCCTTCATCGACTCGACCAGCTTGGGGCCGATCCACAAACGCGCCGTGGTCTGCGCCTTCGCGCCGGGGGCGACGGTCACGCCGGGGCCCACATCGCGGATCAGGTATTGAGTGGCGCCGCCAGCGGCGCTGGCGGTGGCCAGCGAGAACGTGCCCGGATCCTTCGCGCCCGGAATCCAGGCGGCGAAGAAGTGGTGCTGCAGCATCGCAATCCAGCCACCGGTGGCCTTCTGGTCCAGCGTGCCGTCTTCGACGAACGCGTCGTACTTGCGCTTGTCGTACTTCTCGGCGTCCGTGTACCAAGCCGCGCCCTGGAAGCTGTACTGCTCGGCGTTCATCGGGCCGCTGCGGGTCAGCGCGCGCGGCACGCGCGCAAGCTGGCGGTAAATGGTGCCCTGCCACGGCGCGGCGCCGGCGTTGATCACTTCGTCGCGCACGGTGACGGCATAGCCACTGTGCTGGAACACGTAGGTGCGGCGGATGGTCAGGCCGTTAGGGCCGGTCCAAACGAAGGGCACCGCGATTTCCTTGGCGCCCTGGGCCAGCACGTAGTCGCGCTGCGCGGTCTCGGGGACGAAACCCGATTCATGCGTCGGCGTGGCGCCGCTCTGGCTGACCCAGCCGCTCTGGGCGACGAAGTAGTTGTTGGCGTCTTCGGCCAGCAGGCGCACCGGCGCGCTGTCGTCGGCCGCCTCGCTGGGGTACTTGAGCAGGTCGGCACGGTGCAGGGTGCCGCCGTCGAGCACGACCTTGAGCACGTCGGTGGTGACGGTGACCGTGGCGGCTGCGCCGGAGGCGGCCGGCGCGGCAACCGCGGCGGTGCCCGGCATGGCCGGTGCGCTGGGCACCACGCCCGGCGCGGCGGCGCTGGCCGCGGCGGCGGCGTTGGGCACGGTGCTGCCGGTGGCCGTGGCGGTCACGGCCGGCGCCGGCGGCGGCGCGGCTTGTTCCTTGCCCCACTCCATCCACAACAGTGCCGCCACCATCAGCCAGGCGAAGATCAGGAATATGCGGGTCTGGTTCATGGGCAGCAGGCGGGCTCAGCCGGGACCGGAGTCCGGCAGTGGTTTAAGGAAGGGGATCGGCCGGCATTGTGCCGGGCACCGCAGGTGCGGGCAACGCGCCGGCACGCTTGAGCAGACCCAGAAAGGCCTGATCGAGTTCCGCGCGCGTGCAGCGCGCGGCGCCGGGGCGGGCGACCACGACGTAATCGCCGGGCGCCAGCTCGGTGCGCAGCTTGCGGAAGGTGTCGCGCAGGGCGCGCTTGATGCGGTTGCGGCCGACGGCGTGCGGGTCAACCTTGCGCGAGACCGCCAGGCCCAGGCGCGGGTCCTGCTCGGCGGACTGCCAATGCAGGGCCATCACCGGCAGCGCCACGCGGCGGCCATGCTGGAAGATGCGGTCGAAGTCCGAACGCGCGCGTACCCGCGCGGTGCGCGGGAAGCGGGTCGACGTCATGGGGTCGGTACCGGCGAGTGCCGGACGGCCGCCCGGTTCCGCGTCAGCGGAGGGCGGCCGGGGCGACGCTTAGGCGCAAAGACGCTTGCGGCCCTTGGCACGACGACGGGCGAGGACCTTACGGCCATCGGCGGTCTTCATGCGGGCACGGAAGCCGTGGTCGCGCTTACGCTTGAGGTTGCTGGGCTGATAGGTGCGCTTGGTGGCCATGGTCCGGCTCTGCGTGATTACGGCGGAAAAGACCGGAGACTATAGCGGCCCTTCGGCGGGCGGGTCAAGTCGGGGGTGCATGGGGAATCGAGGGCGCGCGGTAGGCGCGGGGTCGCGGCCGCAGCTCACGCAGCGCCTGGATGGGGGGTACGAAAGCAGCGCGTCGTTTGTGGATTCGCGGCGGTGGCGCGTGCGCTCGTGGCCCCGGAAAGCCCGTCAGCATTGACGCGCAAGCCGTCGCGGCCGGCGGCGCTAACCGGCCCGCGCCTGTGGACTACCTGTGTCCAGGCTTGTGGACAAGTCCTGTTCCGGACCCGGTCGCGGTGATAGTCTGGCCGACCCCCCAGCCCCGTTCGCCGCGACCCACCCCTCGCGCGGCCGGTGGCGTTTCGCCCGCCGCAGCGACGCGGCGGCATCAGTAGACCGCTGCATTCAAAGACCCGCCGACCCGATGGAAGCCTGGCCCCGCTGCCTCGAACGCCTCGAAGCCGAATACCCGATCGAGGATGTACACACCTGGCTGAAGCCGCTGCAAGCGGCGCAGCGCGACGACGTGACGGTGCTGTACGCGCCCAACGCCTTCGTCGTGGAACACGTGCGCGAGCGCTACCTGGGCCGCATCCGCGAGCTGCTGACCTATTACGCCGGCAGCGCCGAGGTCAGCCTGGAGATCGGTTCGCTGCCACGCGCCGCCGCGCCGCGCGAGGAGGCCCCGGTGGCCGCGCGCCCGGTCGCCGCGGTGCCGGCCGAGCCCTTCCAGGGCAACCTGGACACCCATTACACCTTCGACAACTTCGTCGAGGGCCGCAGCAACCAGCTCGGCCGCGCCGCCGCCTGGCAGGCCGCGCAGAAGCCCGGCGAACGCGCGCACAACCCGCTGCTGCTGTACGGGGGCACCGGCCTGGGCAAGACCCACCTGATGTTCGCGGCCGGCAACGCCATGCGCGAGGCCAACCCGGCCATGCGGGTGATGTACCTGCGTTCGGAGCAGTTCTTCAGCGCGATGATGAAGTCGCTGCAGGACAAGACCATGGACCAGTTCAAGCGCCAGTTCCAGCGCGTGGACGCCCTGCTGATCGACGACATCCAGTTCTTCGCCGGCAAGGACCGCACCCAGGAAGAGTTCTTCCACACCTTCAACGCGCTGTTCGACGGCAAGCAGCAGATCATCCTGACCTGCGACCGCTACCCGCGCGAGGTCGAGGGCCTGGAGCCGCGGCTGAAGTCGCGCCTGGCCTGGGGCTTGTCGGTGGCGATCGAGCCGCCGGACTTCGAGACCCGCGCCCAGATCGTGATCTCCAAGGCCAAGGAACGCGGCGCCGCGATCCCCGAGGAAGTGGCCTTCCTGCTGGCCAAGAAGATGCGCTCGAACGTGCGCGATCTGGAAGGCGCGCTCAACACCCTGACCGCGCGCGCCAACTTCACCGGCCGCCCGATCACCGCCGAGTTCGCCCAGGAAACCCTGCGCGACCTGCTGCGCGCGCAGCAGCAGGCGATCGGCATTCCCAACATCCAGAAGGTGGTGGCCGATTACTACGGCCTGCAGATCAAGGATCTGTTGTCCAAGCGCCGCACCCGCTCGCTGGCCCGCCCGCGCCAGGTGGCGATGGCGCTGACCAAGGAACTCACCGAGCACAGCCTGCCGGAGATCGGCGACGCCTTCGCCGGCCGCGACCACACCACGGTGCTGCACGCCTGCCGGCAGATCCGCACCCTGATGGAGACCGACGGCAAGCTGCGCGAGGACTGGGACAAGCTGATCCGCAAGCTCAGCGAGTGAGCCGCGCGAGCCCGCACCACGCGACGAACGGCGCCGGTGCGGGTACTCTTCGAACAAAGCCGTGCATGACGCGGGCACAAGCTGTGGACAGATTCGCTCCGGCACCCGGCCGCGAAACTTATCCACAGCTTCTACCGCAGCTCCCGGGGCGGTTCTACCGGGGTTTGCTCTGGCAATAAATCTTTACGAATCAAAGCGTTAGTAGTGTTTTCCCGGCTTTTCGGCGCTACCACCGCCACTAGGCTTTTGATTTATTCCACTCTTTTGTATTGGGCGTTGCCGCCCGAACCGATTAGGGGCTAAGGGGTCCGCATGCGTTTCAGCCTGCAACGAGAAGTGTTTCTCAAGCCGTTGGCGCAAGTCGTCAACGTGGTCGAACGCCGGCAGACCTTGCCGGTGCTGGCCAACCTGCTGGTGCAGGTCCGGGACGGGCAGCTGTCGCTGACCGGTACCGACCTGGAAGTGGAAATGGTCTCGCGCATCCTGGTCGAGGACGGCAAGGACGGCGAAACCACCATTCCGGCGCGCAAGCTGTTCGAGATCGTTCGCGCCCTCCCCGACGGCAGCAAGGTCACCGTGACCCAGACGGCCGAGAAGATCACCGTGCAGGCGGGGCGTTCGCGCTTCACCCTGGCCAGCCTGCCGGCCAACGACTTCCCGTCCATCGACGAGGTCGAAGCCACCGAGCGCGTGCGCATTCCGGAAGCGTCCTTGAAGGAGCTGATCGAACGCACCGCGTTCGCGATGGCGCAGCAGGACGTGCGCTACTACCTCAATGGCCTGCTGTTCGACCTGCGCGAAAGCAGCCTGCGCTGCGTGGCCACCGACGGCCACCGCCTGGCCCTGTGCGAGACCGCCTACGAAGGCGGCGGCCAGACCAAGCGCCAGATCATCGTGCCGCGCAAGGGCGTGCAGGAACTACAGCGCCTGCTGGAAGGCGGCGACCGCGAGATCGAGATCGAGATGGGCCGCGGCCACATCCGGGTCAAGCGCGACGATGTGACCTTCACCAGCAAGCTCATCGACGGGCGCTTCCCCGATTACGAAGCGGTGATTCCGATCGGCGCCGACCGCGAAGTGCGGATCGAACGCGAGATTCTGCGTGCGGCCCTGCAGCGCGCGGCGATCCTGTCGAACGAGAAGTACCGCGGCGTGCGCATCGAGGTGTCGCCGGGCCAGCTGAAGATCAGTGCGCACAATCCGGAACAGGAAGAGGCGCAGGAAGAGGTCGAGGCCGACACCAAGGTCGACGACCTGGCCGTGGGTTTCAACGTGAACTACCTGCTGGACGCCCTGACCGCGTTGCGCGACGAGCATGTGATCCTGGCCCTGCGCGACGCCAACTCCTCGGCCCTGGTGCGCGAGGCGGCGAACCAGAAGTGCCGCCACGTGGTGATGCCGTTGCGGCTTTGAGCGGCGGCGGTTTCACGTGGAACACGAACGCCCGGCTTGCCGGGCGTTTCGTTTTGAAGGCTTTTAGACCCCGCCTTTGCTCTGCTCCCTCCTTTGAAAAAGGGCGAGGGCGTGCGCTTGCGAACCGCAGGTTCGCGCACGAACGAACGCCGGCAAGCTGTGCTTGCCGGCTGGGCGGGCTGGGGAGGATTTGCTTTTGGCTGGCTGCACAGCGCAATTGGCCCCAAAAGCAAATCCCCCTCAATCCCCCTCAACAAAGGGGGGAAGCCGTAACTCCCGTCCTATCCCCCTCCCCCACCCTCCTGCCATTATTCCCCCATGCACGTAACCCGCCTGGACGCGCGCGGCCTGCGCCGTTTCGCCGATGTCAGCCTGTCGCCTGCGCCCGGGATCAACCTGATCACCGGCGACAACGGCGCGGGCAAGACCAGCCTGCTCGAGGCCCTGCATCTGATGGCCTACGGCCGCAGCTTCCGCGGCCGGGTCCGGGACGGGCTGGTCCGGGCCGGCGACGCCGCGCTGGAGGTCTTCGTCGAATGGCAAGAGCGTCCCGCCGGCACCCGCGTGGCCGAAGGCCCGGGCCGCAGCCGCAAGGCCGGGCTGCGCCATAGCGGCCAGGAATGGACCGGCCGGCTGGATGGCGGGCCCGTGGCCCAGCTGGGCGAGCTGTGCGCGGCACTGGCCGTGGTCAGCTTCGAACCGGGCAGCCATGCCCTGATCACCGGGGGCGCCGAAGCCCGCCGCCGTTACCTGGATTGGGGCCTGTTCCACGTGGAACCGGATTTCATGGGCTTGTGGCGCCGCTACACCCGGGCCCTGAAGCAGCGCAACGCCCTGCTCAAGGCCAGGGCGCGCGACGGTCAGCTCGATGCCTGGGATCGGGAGCTGGCCGAGGCCGGCGAACCCCTGAGCCGCCGCCGCCAGCATTACCTGGAAGATCTGCAGCCTACCTTCGCCGCGCTGGCCGACGACCTGGCCCCCGCCCTGGGCGGCACCCAGCTCGAATACCAGCCCGGCTGGCGCCGCGACGAACTGCCCCTGGCCGATGCCCTGCTCCTGGCCCGCGACCGCGACCAGCTCGCGGGCTACACCTCGGTGGGCCCGCACCGGGCCGATTGGCGCATCCGCTACGGCGCCCTGCCCGGGCGCGAGGCCCTGTCGCGCGGCCAGGCCAAACTCACCGCCCTGGCCGCCTTGCTCGGCCAGGCCGAGCACCACGCCCAGGCCCGCGGCGAATGGCCGGTGATCGCCCTGGACGATCTGGCCTCCGAACTGGACCGCCAGCACCAGCGCCGGGTGCTGGAACGCCTGATCGCCAGCGGTGCCCAGGTCTTCATCACCGGCACCGAGGCGCCGCCCGCCCTGGCCGGCCTGGACGCCGACATCACCAGGTTCCACGTGGAACAAGGCGAGTTGCGCGCCGGCTAAATGTTCCACGTGGAACATCCGGTGCCACCCTGCCGCAACCGAATGCCGCCGTGTCGCAGCCAGCGCTGCGATATCTGGTCGGCGCCAGGTACGCTTACGGCGACAACGGCCTGGTCGACAGCATCAAATATTCCAAGCCGCCGCCGGTGGCGCCGGGCGAGGTCACCGTGGCCGCGCTGCTGCAGGCCCCGCTGGCCACCGGCGCTCCGATGAACTACGACGCCCGGCGCGAGCACCGCGCTGTGCCGATCGCGCCCACGTCCAAGCCGCCCGCGCCCCGGTTCAATGACGCCGGCCACCCCGGCCCGGGTTCTACAGCCAGGCCCTGGCCGGCCCGAAGCAATCGCCCAACATCTCGCCCGGCACCCTCAGCGGCCGCGAACTGGTCCAGGCCGCCGCCAGCGTGGCCACCCAGCCAGCCCCCGCCCGGCGGCAAGCTCGGGCGCATCGACCGGGTGATCCACAGTCGCGACCAGGACAGCCTGCTCGCGGTCCAGGGCCGCCTCGACGCCCCGGCCGGCCGCAGCCCGGCCGCGGTGCCCGCGGCCCGGGCCCCGGCGACCGCGCTGGAGACCTCTTCCCCGGCCCTGCAGGGCTATCGCACGCCCGAGCCGGCACCACCCCGGGGCCTGGCCCGGGAACCGCAGCGCAGCGCGGCTCCGGCGCGGTTCTGAGCGCCGGCCAACGGCGCCCCGGCGGGGGGCGCCCGGGCGAGGTATAATCGGCCTCAGTCCCTAACAGCTAATGTGTCGCGTCCACCGGCCCCCGCGGCCGGCCCGCGGCGGCCTACAGCGCATGTCCGAAAACAACGACTCGTCCCCCGGCCAGACCCCCGCCCAGAACTACGATGCCAACAGCATCACCGCGCTGGAGGGCCTGGAAGCCGTCCGCAAGCGCCCGGGCATGTACATCGGCAACGTCAACGACGGTTCCGGTCTGCATCACATGGTGTTCGAGGTGGTCGACAACGGCGTCGATGAAGCGCTGGCCGGCCATGCCGATGCGGTGCGGGTGATCATCCACGACGACGGTTCGGTGTCGGTGTGGGACAACGGCCGCGGCATTCCGGTCGGTCGCCACTCCAAGGAAAGCGAAAAGCAGGGCCGCGACGTCTCCGCCGCCGAGGTGGTGATGACGGTGCTGCACGCCGGCGGCAAGTTCGACGACAACAGCTACAAGGTGTCCGGCGGCCTGCACGGCGTCGGCGTGAGCGTGGTCAACGCGCTGTCGGAAAAACTCCTGCTCGACATCTGGCGCGACGGCCACCACTTCCAGCAGGAATACCGTCACGGCGAGCCGGTCTATCCGCTCAAGCAGCTCGAGGCCTCCGACAAGCGCGGCACCGAGGTGCGCTTCTGGCCGTCGGCGGTGGCGTTCAACGACAACGTCGAATTCCATTACGACATCCTGGCGCGGCGCCTGCGCGAACTGAGCTTCCTCAACTCCGGCGTGCGCATCGAACTGATCGACGAGCGCCCGGACGGCAAGCGCGACATCTTCGAATACGAAGGCGGCATCCGCAGCTTCGTCGAGCACCTGGCCCAGCTGAAGACCCCGCTGCACCCCAACGTGATCTCGATTTCCGGCGAGCAGGACGACATCGTCGTCGACTGCGCGGTGCAGTGGAGCGATTCCTATCAGGAAACGATGTACTGCTTCACCAACAACATCCCGCAGAAGGACGGCGGCACCCACCTCACCGGTTTCCGCGCCGCGCTGACCCGCACGCTCACGCGCTACATCGAGCAGAGCGGCATCGCCAAGCAGGCCAAGGTCGCGCTGTCCGGCGACGACATGCGCGAAGGCATGATCGCGGTGCTGTCGGTCAAGGTGCCCGATCCGGGCTTCTCCTCGCAGACCAAGGAAAAGCTGGTCACCGAGCCGGTGCGCGCGGTGGTGGATGCGGTGTTCGCCGCCAAGCTCGAGGAATTCCTGCAGGAAAACCCGAACGAGGCCCGCGCGATCGCCAGCAAGATCGTCGACGCCGCGCGCGCGCGCGAAGCCGCGCGCAAGGCCCGCGACCTGACCCGGCGCAAGGGCGCGCTGGACATCGCCGGCCTGCCCGGCAAGCTCGCCGACTGCCAGGAAAAAGACCCGGCGCTGTCGGAACTGTTCATCGTCGAGGGCGACTCCGCAGGCGGCTCGGCCAAGCAGGGCCGCAACCGCAAGACCCAGGCGATCCTGCCGCTCAAGGGCAAGATCCTCAACGTCGAGCGCGCGCGCTTCGACCGCATGCTCGGCAGCGCCGAAGTCGGCACCCTGATCACCGCGCTGGGCACCGGCATCGGCAAGGACGAGTACAACCCGGACAAGCTGCGCTACCACCGCATCATCCTGATGACCGACGCCGACGTCGACGGCTCGCACATCCGCACCCTGCTGCTGACCTTCTTCTACCGGCAGATGCCGGAGCTGATCGAGCGCGGCCACATCTACATCGGCCTGCCGCCGCTGTACAAGATCAAGCAGGGCAAGAACGAGATCTACCTCAAGGACGACGCGGCGCTGGACGCCTACCTGGCCGGCAACGCGGTCGAAGGCGCGGCGCTGATTCCCGCCAACGGCGAGCCGCCGATCAGCGGCACCGGGCTGGAGGAGCTGCTGCTGGCCTACGCCCGCGCGCGCGAAACCATCGCCCGCAACGCCCACCGCTACGACCCGGCGGTGCTGGAAGCGCTGATCGACTTCACCCCGCTGGACACCGCGCACCTGCTGGCCAACGTGGACGAGCGCGCCGAGCTGGACGAACTGGAACGCCGCCTCAACCGCGGCGGCCTGGGCAAGCCGCGCTACGCGCTGCGCCTGCACCCGGCCACCGAGGCGCGCCAGGCCGCGCTGCTGGTCACGCGCACGCACATGGGCCAGGAACTGACCCAGGTGCTGCCGCTGTCGGCGTTCGAAGGCGGCGAACTGCGCGCCCTGCGCGAGGCCGCCTCGCTGCTGCACGGCCTGGTCCGCGAAGGCGCGCAGATCGTGCGCGGCAACCGCGCCCAGCCGGTGGAGAGCTTCGCCCAGGCGCAGACCTGGCTGCTCGACGAAGCCAAGAAGGGCCGTTTGATCCAGCGCTTCAAGGGCCTGGGCGAAATGAACCCCGAGCAGCTGTGGGACACCACGGTCAATCCCGAAACCCGCCGCCTGCTGCAGGTGCGCATCGAGGACGCCGTGGCCGCTGACCAGATCTTCTCCACCCTGATGGGCGACGTGGTCGAACCGCGCCGCGACTTCATCGAAGAGAACGCGCTCAAGGTCGCCAACCTCGACGTCTGAGCGCGGCGCCGTGTCGGCCCTGGACCCCGCCGTCGCACCTGCGCCCTTGCCGCGGCCGCGCACCGCGGCCGTGGTCGCGCACTCGCTGCTGGACCTGATCCTGGCCGCGGCGCTGATGCTGGCGCTGAGCCTGGCCGGCATGCTGGCGTGGAGCTTCTGGCGCGGCCTGGACGTGGCCATGCGCCAGCCCGGTCTGGCGCCCGAACGCGTCGCCGCCGCCATCGGCCAGCCCGGCCCGCTGGCGCAGATCCTGGTCTCGCTGCTGGCCATGGGCGGCGCCGCCGTCGCGGTCTACCTGTTGCGCCGCCGCGCCAACCGCGAACAGCGCGCCGCCGCCTGGCAGGCGCTGCGCCGCCCCGCCACCTGGGGCTGGGCGCTGGGCACCGGCCTGGCCACCTTCGGCCTCAGCGCGGCGCTGAGCGAACTGGGCCGCGCGCTCGGCGCCGAACCGGTGCCGACCAACGTCGAAATGATCCAGGCCGCGCTGCGCAGCCATCCCCTGCTCACCCTGCTGTTCGCCGTCGCCCTGGCGCCGGCCTACGAGGAACTGCTGTTCCGGCGCGTGCTGTTCGGCCGCTACTGGGCCGCCGGCCTGCCCTGGCTGGGCATCGCCTTCAGCAGCCTGGCCTTCGCCCTGCTCCACGAGCTTCCCGGCATCAGCCAGAACGGCCCCGGCGCCATCGTCCTGCTGTGGCTGACCTACGCCGCCATCGGCGCGGCCTTCGCCTGGGTTTACCGCCGCACCGGCAGCCTGTGGGCGGCGGTGCTGGCCCATGGCACCAACAACCTGCTGGCCTGCGCATTGCTGCAGTGGCAAGGCTGAACGGTCCGGTCCGGACTTTGCCGTGTTTGACGAAACATTAATCCGAACAAGGCTAAAACGCGTTCATAGTCCTGGGGAAACCGCAACGTGAAACCGCTCCTGCTCGGTCTGGCCACGGCCCTGGCCCTGGTCGCCTGCGCCACCACCACCTCGCCCACCGGGCGTCGCCAGAGCGTGGGTGCGGTGTCGCAGGAACAGCTCAACCAGATGGGCGCGCAGGCCTTCGTCGACGCCAAGTCCAAGGGCAAGCTCAGCGCCGACGCGCGTCAGAACGGCTATGTGCGCTGCGTGGTCGACAGCGTGACCCGGCAGCTGCCCGCCGGCTGGCAGGCGCAATGGGACGTGGCCGTGTTCGTCGACAGTTCGCCCAACGCCTTCGCCCTGCCCGGCGGCAAGGTCGGCGTGAACACCGGCATCTTCACCGTGGCCAAGAACCAGGACCAGCTGGCCGCGGTGATCGCGCACGAAATCGGCCACGTGGTCTCGCGCCACCACGACGAGCGCATCACCCGCCAGATCACCGCGCAGACCGGCTTGAGCATCGCCGGCGCGCTGCTGGGTTCGCGCTACGGCGAAGGCGCGGCCAACGCCACCAACCAGTTCGGCGGCGCCGCGGTGCAGGGCCTGTTCCTGCTGCCCGGCTCGCGTACCCAGGAAACCGAAGCCGACGTGGTCGGCCAGCAACTCATGGCGCAGGCCGGTTTCGATCCGCAGCAAGCGGTCAATCTGTGGCAGAACATGATCGCCGCCAGCAGCAGCGGCAGCCGTCCGCCGCAATGGCTGTCCACCCACCCGGACCCGCAGTCGCGCATCCAGGAACTGCGCGCTCGCGCCGGTGGGCTGATGCCGGCCTACCAGCAGGCCCGGGCCGCCGGCCGTACGCCCAAGTGTGGATGAACGAGAAGCATTAACCGCAGCCAAACCCCGTATCGCGCCGCCCCGCGTTTCTGTTAGCGTGACGGCCCCCCGGCCCCTAGCGGCCATCGTCCCGACCGCTAGCGCGGCCCCGACCGAGGTGACCATGATCAAGCTCAGCTTTCGCCACCGCACCGTGCTGACGGCCGCCATCGGCGCCGTGCTCGCGCTGGGCACCGTCGCCCAGGTCCATGCGCAGTCGGCGATGGACCGGGCCGAAGAGCGTCGCCAGCGTCACGCCCAGAAGGGCGAGGACAAGAAGTCCTCCTCCAGCACCGCCTCCAAGAACGACTACCCCAACGCCACGCGCAAGTCGCCCGACGCCAAGGCCTCGGCCAAGGTCACGCCGAAGCTGAAGAAGATGATGGACTTCTACGACGACGATAAGGGCGCCGAAGCGCGCGCCGTCGCCGACGAGATCATCGCCAACCCGGCCGCCAACGCCTACGACCACGCCTTCGCCGCGCAGATCGCCGCCCAGCTGGCCTACGACGCCGACGACTCCGCCGCCGCCGTGGCCTACCTGAAGAAGGCGCTGGAATTCGACGGCCTGGACAACAACGGCCACTACGGCGCCATGTTCATGATGGCCCAGCTGCAGCTGCAGGAAGACCAGTACGCCGAGTCCCTGGCCACCATGGACCGGTTCCTGGGCGAAACCAAGAGCACCAAGCCCGAGCACCTGATCGTCAAGGGCAACGCCCTGTACCGCCTGGAGCGCTACAAGGAAGCCGCGCCGATCATCAAGCAGGCCATCGACGCCTCGCCCGAGCCCAAGACCGACTGGCAGCAGCTGCTGATGGCCGCCTACGCCGAGTCCGGCCAGGGCGGCGAAGCGATCAAGATGGCCGAGGCCGTCGCCTCCAAGAATCCCAGCGACAAGCGCGCCCAGATGAACCTGGTCGCCGTGTACCTGCAGGCCGACCAGTACGACAAGGCGGCCGCGGTCATGGAAAAGCTGCGTTCGGCCAACCAGCTGGGCGAGGACAAGGATTACCGCCAGCTGTACTCCACCTACCTCAATATCGACGGCCAGGAGAAGAAGGCCGCCGAGGTCATCAACGACGGCCTGGCCAAGGGCGTGTTGAAGCCGGACTTCCAGGCCTACCTGGCCCTGGCCCAGTCCTACTACTTCTCCGACCAGATCAATCCCGCGATCGACGCTTACAAGAAGGCGGCGCCGCTCGCACCCGATGGTGAGACCTACCTCAATCTCGCCCGTGTCTTGTGGCAGGAAGACCGCATCCCCGAGGCTAAGGAAGCCGCCAAGCAGGCGATCGCCAAGGGCGTTAAAAAGCCCGACGACGCCAAGAAGATTCTCGCGCTGCCGGGCAAGTAACGGCGCTCGAAATGCAAGCTGCGGCCTTGGAACCAGGGGCGCAGTTTGGTATATGCTAGGAGGTTCCCGCGACTGGAAACGGTTGCAGGAACCGAACGACGGCCCGCGGCGCCCTTGCGTCCGGAAACACTTCCCGAGCTGACGGCATGACGCAAGACCTCGAACTCCACGCTAAGAAAGATGACGACCGCGAAGGGCTGAACTGGGCGCGCATCGCCGGTATCTCCTCCGCGATCGCCGTGCATGTCGCGGCGCTGCTCTTGCTGCTGGCACCCATGACGCCTCCTCCGACCGAAAAGGCGGAAGAGCAGGTCACGGTGGTGAACCTCATCAAGCCGCCGCCGCCGCCTCCCCCGCCGCCGCCGCCGCCGCCGGAACCGCCGCCGCCGCAGCAGATCCGCCAGCTGGCCGCGCCGCAGCCCACCCCGCTGCCGCCGCCGCCGGAAGAGCCGCCGGTGGTGTTCGACGAACCCAGCCCGGTCGATACCCAGGTCGAGCCGCCGTCGCCGTCGCCGGAACCGCCGGCCACGACGATCAGCTCCAGCGTCGACCCGTCGTCGCGCCGTCTGAATCCGCCCAAGTACCCGCCGACCGAGGCGCGTCAGGGCATCGGCGGTACGGTGGTGCTGATCATCACCATCGACGGCGAAGGCAACGTACAGGACGTGGCCGTCGAGAAGTCCAGCCGTAACCGCAACCTCGACCGCGCCGCCATGGATGCCGCACGGAAGTGGAAGTTCAATCCGGAAATGCGCAACGGCGTGGGCGTGCCCAGCAAGGTTCGCGTTCCGGTCGATTTCAAGCCGCCGACCTGATCGGGGTCACGGCTCGATAGTCCGCACCACGTAATACCTCTTTCCTTATCCACGACATTCAAAGGTAAGCGTCATGCTGCAGGAAACCACCACCGCTGCTACTGCCGGGGGCTCCAACGCCGAAGCCCTTCAGCAGATGAGCTTTGCGCATCTGTTGACCAACTTCGACATCGTCGGCTGGGTCGTGTTCATCACCCTGGCTGTGATGTCGGTCCTGTCGGTCTACTGGATCGTCGTCAACTTCGTGAAGAACGTGCGCCTGCGCGCCAGTTCGGACCGCGTCGTCAGCACGTTCTGGGAAACCCCGAACGCGCAGGACGCCATCCGCTACATGGAAGAGCAGGGTCGTAGCGAGCCGTTCTCCAAGATCGCGCTCGACGCCGCCCAGGCCGCCGCCCACCACCAGCGCCACGAAGGTTCGCGCCTGGTCGAGTCGCTGAACCGTTCCGAGTTCGTGGACCGCGCCCTGCGTCAGGCCGTGACCCGCGAGAGCTCGCGTCTGGAAAGCGGCCTGACCGTGCTCGCCACCGTCGGCTCGACCGCTCCGTTCGTCGGTCTGCTCGGCACCGTGTGGGGCATCTACCACGCCCTGATCCGCATCGGCGCCACCGGCCAGGCCTCGATCGACGCCGTCGCCGGTCCGGTGGGCGAAGCGCTGATCATGACCGCCATCGGTCTGTTCGTCGCGATCCCGGCCGTGCTGGCTTACAACTTCTTCGTGCGCCTGAACCGCGTCACGAACAGCAAGTTCGACACCTTTGCGCACGACCTGCACGACTTCTTCGCTACCGGTTCGCGCGTCGGCGAACTGGCCGCTAAGCGCTAAGTCGCGTTTGAACGACGTCTTCACTTTCTTGCAGTAGTTGGAGTTCGGACATGGCCTTCAGTGCAAACAGCGAAAGCGGCGGCCCTATGGCCGAAATCAACGTCACGCCCCTCGTGGACGTGATGCTGGTGCTGCTGATCATCTTCATGATCACGGCGCCTTTGATGTCGCATAAGGTCAAGGTTGACTTGCCCGAGGCTAGCCTCAACAAGCAGCCCAACACTCCGCTCCCGACCCCGCCGATCACTCTGGCGGTCCGGGAAGACGGTTCGCTGTTCTGGAACGACGAACCGATCACCAAGGACCTGCTCGAAAGCCGCCTCTCCATCGAGGCGCAGAAGACGCCGCAACCGCAGATCAACGTGCGTGGCGACAAGACGACCAAGTACCGCATCGTCCAGGACGTGGTGAAAATCGCACAGGGCCAGGGCATGCGCAAGGTCGGCTTCGTCGCGATCAAAGAACGCTAAGGCAACCGGAGACTACTTATGGCATTCAGTTCTGGCTCCGGCGCAGGCGCTCCGATGGCTGACATCAACGTCACGCCCCTGGTGGACGTGATGTTGGTGCTGCTGATCATCTTCATGGTGACGGCGCCCGTGATGTCTTATCCGATCGACGTGAATCTGCCGCAGCGCACGACCACGCCGCCGCCCCCGACTCCGCCGAAGGAGCCCGTGCGCCTGCGCGTGGACGCCTCCGGTCAAATCTTCTGGAACGACACGCCGCAACCGATCACGGCGCTCCAGAGCATGATGGAAGTCGAAGTGCAGCGTGATCCGTCCAATCAGCCGATGCTGGAAATCGACGTCAGTTCCGACGCCGACTACGGCATCCTCGCCAAGGTGCTGGCGAAGGCCAAGAACGCCAATATGGAAAAGATCGGCTTCGTGCAGAACGAGTGACCGATTCAATAGCTTGACGCTTACCGTCGTGAAAACGCCGCCCCCGGGCGGCGTTTTTTTTGCGCCCTTGCCAACCGCCCCGTTCCGGGTTTAGCGTGAAACCGGACCAACCGAGCAGGGGGTAGTGCAATGGCCGTCTCCGCGTATTTCGAGTCCTCCCGGCGCAACGCCGGCCCCGTCGCCGAAATGAACATCACCCCCTTGGTGGACGTGATGCTGGTGCTGCTGGTGATCTTCATGGTCGCCGCGCCGGCGATGACCGGCACCCTGAACTTGAAGCTGCCCGGTCCCAGCAAGGCCGAACCGCAGCCGGCGCCACGCTCGCAGCTGTCGGTACAGATGGACGGAAGTTACGTGCTCGATGGGCGCGCGATCGCCGCCGGTTCGCTGCAGGACGCCTTGGACACCCTGGCCGGCGACGCTCCGCGCACGGTCCTGCAGATCGATTCCAACGCCGACGCCGACTACCAGGGCTTTGCCCGCGCGGTCGCCGCGGCGCAGGAGTCGGGCCTGAAGAACATCGCGCTCCAGTAAGCCAGCGAGGGCAGGGCGGGGTGGTCGCGCGATCGCCCCGCCGCATCTGATCGCGCTGGCGCAATGCGGCACCTGCCCTCAGGCGCACCAACCGCTTGCGTGCGTGGCGGCGTAAGCTCTCGGCCAGCAGCGGCGCCGCCGCCAGCCCAGGCCAGGACGCCGCCGCCATGAACCCGACCTTCGCTTTGCTGTTCGCGCTCGCGGCGGCGGCGCCCCAGGAGCCCGCGGTGCCGCCTCACGACGATCACTACAAGCCCGGCGAAACCTTCGAAGAGCACTTCTGCGGCGAAGCCATGGGCGTCCACCTGCCCAAGCCGCAAGGCACGCCCGCGCCCAACATCGAGCTGTTGAACTTCCAGTACCACAGCCCCGACGACCGCTGCGGCCGCAACGTCGAGACCGACGAACTGATGCGCCTGCACGCGGGCGTCAAATCGGCCGCCGCGGCGACGCTGGCCGACAGCAGCGGCGCCTACTCGGTGATGGTGCGCTACACGCTCACTCCGGACCGTCCCGCCGAGTTCGACATGAAAGTCAAAGACGCCAGCGACGCCGACGACGCGCGCCTGACCGCGTTCTACCACGCCTCCGCCGCGCTCAAGGACTATCACTCCCGCAGCGGCACGACCTACGTGGTGTTCCAGTACCGGGTGTCGCCGCAGGCACCCGCCGAGCCGGCGAAGTGAAGTGGCTTTGAGCAACGCACGATATCGAGGCACGTGATGAGCGACTCACTCCTGGACTGCCAGGGATCGACGATCCGCGCAGGCGACAGCGTGCGCGTGATCGGCGTGCCCGACCTGTCCGGCATGGCCCAGCCTTATCGCGAACAATCGCTGCGCGTGTTCCAGCACATCGTCGGCAGCTACAAGACCGTGGCCGAGATCGACGAGGACGGCCAAGTCTGGCTGCGCTTCGGTATCCGCAAGGGCCCGCTCAGCGGCTGGCATTCGCTGGGCATCGAGCTGCATTTGCTGCGATTACGGCGCTCGCGAACCGTATCGGCAAATTGAATCCCCACATCGACGCAAGCCCGACATGACCCGGCCCGGAGACGCCACATGCGAAGTGACTGCTGCAGCTTTTTGATGTTGGTTTTGCTGATGTTCTCCGGCGCAGCCAGCGCGCATAGTTGTGTGTTGCCACTACCCGACGGCGGCGAAGATCATCCGTCACCGCCTTCGCTGAAGGGAAAGATCCTGAGCGCGTCGCCAAAGCAGGTCGTTATCCAGACGACAGACGATCGCGTGCCCAGGCCAGTGAACATCGCTCTCGACACTGAGTTGTACACCGTCTACGGAGGCGGCTTCGAGCCGGAGGCGTTGCGTGCCGGACAGCATGCGATCATCTGGTTCCGCGGTTGCACCAAGCCGAAAGAGGGCACCCCAGTGGCCGCGGTGCTACAGCTGTGTTCGCTCGCAGCCGAACCCTGCTCAAGTTGAAGCTAGCGCGTCGTAGGGTGTGGTGAGCCTCAAGCGAACCGCACCATCGCGGCCTCCATGCATGCGCGCCGGTGCGGTTGGCACCGCACCCTACCTCGAGCTGAAGTTTCACCGTCATTATCGAGCCGTATTTACTGCTATTGCGGCGTGTCTGTAGGTCTTGGAGGAGTCCGCGTGCAATCCGAAACGCCCGATTTGAGCCGTCGTAGTTTTATCGCGGCGCTGCCGCGTACGACGGTGGCGCGCGTACTGATCGCGCTGGCCCTGACCGGTGTGTTGTATCTCGCACTGAGCGCCTTGTGGCACGGTCGCGAGTTGATCGCCGTGGTTGCCATCCTGGCCTTGGCGTACGTGGGCCTGGACGCTCTCATAGCGATCGCACCGCTTTCGGAGGCGACGCGTGCGGCTATGGCGAAACGCCAGGCGTTGAACGAACTCTACCCGTCGCACCGTTACCGCTCGCTGCTATGGCTGGGGCTGGGCGTGTTTGCGAACAAACTGGTGCAGGCTTACCTAGGCGACGGCCTGGGTCCGCGCGATTTCATCGTGCCGATGCTGTTCGTGGTTTCCGGCCTGATAGCGATGCTGGTCTGGCGTTACCGCGATCGCAAGCGTGCGGGTGAGCCCTAAGACACGGGAGCCGCTAAGGGTGTGGTGAGCCGCAGGCCAACGCACCATCGCGGCTCTCGAGTGCTCGCGCCGGTGCGGTGGTAGTTGCCGCACCTACCCTGGAAACGAAGTTTCACCGTCATTCCGGCGAACGCCGGAACCCATCTTGATCTTCGCGGTTGAGCGGATAGGCAGCGAAGCAAAAGCAACATGGGTTCCGGCGTCCGCCGGAATGACGGATACGCGGGAGCCAAGACTGCGGACCGGCGCCTAGAGCAAGCGCAAGTACGCCTTCACCGTGGCGTCCAATCCGTCGTACAGGGCCTCGCTGATCAGCGCATGGCCGATCGACACTTCCAACACGTTCGGCACCGCGCGCAGGAACGCGGTCAGGTTGTCCTGGCTTAGGTCGTGGCCTGCATTCACACCTAAACCAACAGCCTGCGCGCGACGCGCGGCCTGCGCGAACAAGGCCAACGCCGCATCGGCGTCACCGGCGGCATGCGCCTCCGCGTAAGGACCGGTGTAGAGCTCGATGCGATCCGCACCGATAGCCGCGGCCTGTTCCAAACTGTCCGAACCCGCATCGGCGAACAGACTCACGCGACAGCCCAGCGCCTTGAGCTGCGCCACCAACGGCCGCAGTGCCTGCGCGTCGCGGGCGAAATCGAAACCGTGATCCGACGTCAGCTGCCCATCGCCATCGGGCACCAGGGTGACCTGCGCCGGCCGCGTGTTCACGCACAGTTGGATCAGGCCCGGATAACCCTCGCGCGGCGGCGCGAAGGGATTGCCTTCGATGTTGAACTCCACGCCGCGCTCGCGCGTGAGGTCGGACAGCGCGAGCACGTCGTAGTCGCGGATGTGGCGGCCGTCGGGGCGCGGATGCACGGTGATGCCGTGCGCGCCGGCCTTCAGGCACGCGTGCGCGGCGCGCAGCACATCGGGTTCCGCGCCGCCGCGCGAGTTGCGCAGCACCGCGATCTTGTTGACGTTGACGCTCAGTACGGTCATGCGTGCAGTTTAACAGGCCGCCGCCAGCGGCCCGTGCGCACGGCTAGCGCCTCAGCGCTGGGTGTCGGCCGACTGCGAGGCGGCCAGCTTGCGCGCTTCGGCCTGCTCGCGCAGGCGGCGCAGTTCGGCCGGGTCCAGCATCATGCCTTCGTCGCGGCTGCGGCTGCCGATGCGCGCCGACAGCAGGCCCAGCACCCAGGCCACGAAGCAACCCAGCGACGCCAGCAGGCAGATCAGCAGCACCAGGGTCGAGGAGGTCTTGAACGCGATCACGAGCGCGGCCAGGGCCAGCAGCAGAAACAGCCAGTACATCGCGGCGGTGCTCCGGGTTAGGGGGATGCTTTCGGCGCGAGTGTAGCGCGGCGGCCGGGCCGCGCGCCCCCGGCGGCGGCGCCGCGGCGACCGCCCGTCGCGAGCGCCGTGACCGGCTGCGCGGTTTCCGGGCCGCGCCTACAGCAGCGGCGAAACCAGCCGCGCCAGCGCCTCGGGCAGGCGCTGGCGCCACAGCGGCTGGGCCCGGTCGGCGCGTACGCGCGGGGCGTAACTGCATTCGGCCTGGATCAGCTGGGCCAGTTCGGCCGCCAGCGGGCGGTCGTGGAAGATCACCGAGATCTCGAAATTCAGGCGGAAGCTGCGGTGGTCGAAGTTGGCGCTGCCGACGATGGCCAGATCGTCGTCGCACAGCAGCGCCTTGGTGTGCAGCATGCGCGGGCCGTACTCGTGGATCTTCACCCCGGCCTCGAGCAGCTCGTCGAAGTAGGAGCGCGCGGCCAGGGTCACCAGCAGGCTGTCGCTGCGCTTGGGCACCAGCAGGCGCACGTCCAGCCCGCCCAGCGCGGCCGAGGTCAGCGCCATGCGCGCGGCCTCGCCGGGCACGAAGTAGGGCGTGACCAGCCACACCCGTTCGCGCGCGGCGTGGATCGCGCCCACGTGCACGCGATGGATCGCTTCCCAGGACGAGTCCGGCCCCGACACCAGCACCTGCGAGGCGATCGTGCCCGGCTGCGGCGCCGGGTGCGCCAGCTTCAGCGGCGGCTGGCCGGTGGCGTAGGCCCAGTCCTCCACGAACACCAGCTGCAACTCGCGCACGATGTCGCCTTCCAGGCGCAGGTGCAGGTCGCGGTAGGCGTCCTTGCGGATGCGCTCGTCTTCCTCGTCGGTGATGTTGATGCCGCCGGTGAAGCCGACGGTGCCGTCGATGACCACGATCTTGCGGTGGGTGCGCAGGTTCAGCCACGGCCGCTTCCACAGCCAGCGCAGCTTCATCGGGTGGAACCAGGCGACCTCGCCGCCGGCGTCGAGCAGCGGCTGCAGGAAGCGCCGCGAGGTCGAACCCGAACCCACCGCGTCCAGCAGCAGCCGTACCTGCACGCCGGCGCGCGCGCGCTCGACCAGCGCGTCGCGCAGCGCGCTGCCGCAGCCGTCGGGCTGGTAGATGTAGTACTCCAGGTGCACATGCTCGCGCGCCTGCGCGATCGCCTCCAGCAAGGCGGCGTACTTGGCGCCGCCGTCGATCAGCAGGTCGGCGCGCGTGGCCGTGGTCGGCGGCAGCCCGGTGGTGGCCTGGCCCAGCCGCGCCAGCTCGATCGCCTCGGCCGTGGGCGCCAGCCCGGGCGGCGGCGGCGGCAGCGCGGCGCGTGCGCGTACCCGGCGCAGGCGCTGGCGGTGGATGCGCTGCGGCCCGAACACGTAGTAGATGAAAAACCCCAGGTAGGGCAGGGCGGCCAGGCTGACCAGCCAGCTGATCGTGGCCACCGGTTCGCGCTTCTGCAGCACGATCCACAGGCCCAGGCCGATCAGATAGGCGGCCCAGCCCAGGGTCAGGTACAGGCCCAGATGGGGGATCGCGGTCAGCGCGTCCCAGGCCTGGGCTAGAGTGTCGGTCATCGTGATCTTCGCGGTCGCCGCCGCAGGTCGCAGCGCGCGTTGGGCCTAGCCTAAGTCGCAAACGGCGCATCGCAAAGCCGCACCGCTCTGGCGCATGCCGGCACGGACCCGCGCCGCTTTCTCGCGCTGCGCGACGCGGTCGGGCGACCATAATGGCTCCTCCGATACACAAGGATGCGTCCGATGAACCGCTGCTACCGAGTGCTGTGGAACTCAGCCACCGGAACCTGGGTGGTGACCTGCGACCTGGCGCGCGCGCGCGGCAAGCGCGGCGGCGGCCCCCGGCCGCGCGCCTTGGCCGTGCTGCTGGGCGCGGCCCTGCTGAGCGCCGGTGGCCATGCCGCGGCGCAGCAGCGCAGCCATTGGGACGGCGACGGCGCGGGCAACGCCGGCAACGGCCAGGTCGATGGCGGCAGCGGCACCTGGTCGGCGACGTCCACGAATTGGACCGGCGCGGATGGCGCGAGCAACGGCGCGCGTTCGCCGCTGCCCGGCGTACCGGTGTTCCAGGGCGCGGGCGGCACGGTCGCCGTGGACAACGGCCAGGGCGCCATCGACGTTGCCGGCATGAGTTTCAACGCCGACGGTTACCGGCTGCAGGGCGGCAGCATCGGTCTGGCCGATCCGCAGAGCCTGTTCCGCGTGGGCGGTGGCTACACCGCCACCCTCGCCACCGCGCTGACCGGCAGCGGCGGCCTGGTCAAGGCCGATGCGGGCACGCTGGCGCTCACCGGCGCCAACAGCTACACCGGCGGCACCACCATCCAGCAGGGCACCGTCGCCATCGGCGGTGCGGTCGGCGCCAACGGTCAGAGCAGCGCGTTCGGCAGCGGCCTGGTGCGCATGGCCGGCGGCACGGCGCTGCACTACGACGTCAGCGGCGGTTTCGTGAACTACCGCTTGAACAATGCGCTGGCCCTGGACGGCAACATCCAGGTGCGCGCGCTGGGCGGCAACGGGGGCGGAGTCACCTTCACCGGGCCGGTGTCGCTGGGCGACGGCCGGCGCAGCATCGACGCCGGTAACGGCCGCATCGCGTTCAACGGCGTGGTCAGCGGCAACGGCGGCCTGGACATCGTCGGCGGCACCGTCGAGTTCGGCGGACAGACCGCCATGGACAACACCTATACCGGCAGCGTGACCGTGCACAGCGGCGCGGTGGGCGATTTCCGCCGCGCGGGTTCGGTGGTGGTGACCGGCGACCTGCTGGTGCGCTCGGGCGGCGAAGCCATCGCCGACACGCTGTACGCCACGCCCGGGCCGTTCTTCCATTCGCCGCTCAGCCGCATTTTCGGCGCTAACTCCACCGTCACCATCGAGGCCGGCGGGCAGCTCACCATCGGCACGGGCGGCCCGGTCATTCCCAACCTGCGCGGCGACGGCCTGGTCGTGCTCAACGATCGCCGGCCGATCGCCGGCGCGGGCTTCGTGGTCGAAAGCGGCGATTTCGCAGGCAGCATCGTCGGCCGCGGCGGGGTGGTCAAACGTGGCGCGGGCACGCTGATCCTGCGCGGCAGGAACACGTATTCGTCCTCCTTCTTCAACGACGACCTGCGCATCGAGGAGGGCACGGTACTGGTCGAAGGCTCGGTGTCCAGCGGTGTACTCGCGCGCGGCGCAGGCTCGGTGATCGGCGGCAACGGCCGTGTCGGCAATCTGAGCGTGGCGGGGGGCGCCGCGGTCGCGCCGGGCAGCGGCCCCGGATCGATCGGCACGTTGACCGTCGATCTCAGGCTGGGTTTTGCGCCCGAAGGCCGCTACATCGTCGACATCGACGCCAGCGGCCGTTCTGATCTGTTGAACCTGGGCTATCTGGCCACGCTCGACGGTACCCTGCAGGTCGAAAAAGCGGCCAACCAGCGCTACCGCCCGGGCACCCGCTACACCATCCTCACCGCCGTCGCCGGCGTGTCCGGCCAGTTCCACACGCTGATCCAGAACTCGCCTTTCATCAATCTGGCCCTGAGCTACGATCCCAAGAATGTCTACCTGGACGTGCTGCGTAGCGCGATCGCATTTCCGGACGTAGGCACCACCGCCAACCAGATCGCCACGGCCACGGCTACCGAAGCGCTGGGCGAGGGCCATGCGGTGTACGACACCGTGCTCGGCCTGGACGAAGCGCAGGCGCGCGATGCGTTCGAACAGCTCAGCGGCGAAGTCCACGCCAGCCTGCAGAGCGCGCTGCTCGACGACAGCCGTTTCGTCCGCGATGCCTATAACGCACGCCTGCGCGATCCTGCCGGCGAAGGCCGGGTGCTGTGGGCGCAGGCCTACGGGTCCTGGGGCGGCTACGACGGCGACGGCAACGCGCGTGGCGTCGATCGTTCCCTGGGCGGCGTGCTGTTGGGCGCGGACACCGAGCTCGACGGCGGCTGGCGCCTGGGCCTGGGTGGCGGCGCCGGCCGCACCCAGCTGTCCACGCCGCAGCGTCATGCGCGCGCGGACGCCGACAGCTATCACCTGGGCGCATACGCCGGCTGGCGCAACGGCGGCTTCGGCCTGCGCTTCGGCGCGGCCTACAGCCGTCACGACGTCGACAGCGACCGCCGCGTGCAATTTCCCGACTACGCCGACCGCCTGGGCGCGCGCTACGACGCGTCCACCGCCCAGGTCTACGCCGAGGCGGGCTACGCGTTCGAGCGCGGCGCGCTGACGCTGGAGCCCTACCTCAACACCGCCTGGGTGCGCGTGCGCAACGAGGACTACGCCGAACACGGCGGCGACGCGGCCCTGCGTGTACGCAGCGGCGACGCCGAGGCCGGTTACGCCACCCTGGGCCTGCGCCTGGGCACCCACCTGGGGCCGCAACATGCGCCACTGCATTTCCGCGCCGGCCTGGGCTGGCGCCACGCCTTCGGCGACGGCGCGGCGCGCACGGTGATGGCCTATGCCAGCGGCAGTCCGGACTTCGCCGTGCAGGGCGTGCCGCTGGCGGGCGATGCGGCCGTGCTGGAGGCCGGCATCGCCGGCCCGCTGGGCGACCGCGTCACCCTGGGGGTGGGCTACCAGGGCCTGATCGGCGATGGGCTGGACGATCACGGCCTGCGCGGCGAACTGAGCTGGCGCTTCTGACCCTCCGCCCTGGCGCCGGACCTGCTTGATAATTAGTAGTAATACTAATAATCTGGCCTCCGGCGCCGTACGACGGCATCCCCAGCGCCGGCGGCCCGGCCGGTCCGGTGTCGTCGCGCCACCGGCCCATGGAAGACGCACGCAAACCCACCTCGCCGATCAAAGGCCGCGGCGCCGCCTCGCAGGTCCCGGGCCGCTATGCGGTCACCGTCGCCCAGGGCAGCGACGACGGCTGGGGCTCGGTGTACGAGGCGCTGGCCGAGGCGCCGCGGCCGCAGACCCAGGTCACCGAGGAACAGGCGCGCAGCATCGTCAGCCACAACGATTCGCCGGACGTGGGCTTCTCCAGTTCGGTCAATCCGTATCGTGGCTGCGAGCACGGCTGCGTCTACTGCTTCGCCCGGCCCTCGCACGCCTACCTGGACCTGTCGCCGGGCCTGGATTTCGAAACCCGGTTGTTCGCCAAGACCAATGCGGCCGAACGGTTGCGCGCCGAACTCGCGCGCCCGTCCTACCGCTGCACGCCGATCGCGCTGGGCATCAACACCGACGCCTACCAGCCGATCGAACGCCGCTACCGCATCACCCGCGCCTGCCTGGAAGTGCTGGCCGAAACCGGCCACCCGCTAAGCCTGATCACCAAGAACGCATTGATCGAACGCGACGTGGACCTGCTGGCGGCGATGGCGCGACGGCGCCTGGTCAGCGTGTACTTCTCGGTGACCACGCTGGACAACCGCTTGGCGGCGAAGATGGAACCGCGCGCCGCCGCGCCGCATGCGCGCCTGCGCGCGATGAAGCTGCTGGCCGAGGCCGGCGTGCCGGTCGGCGTGATGGTGGCGCCGGTGATACCGATGATCAACGACCGTGAACTGGAGCACATTCTGGCCGCGGCGCAGGAGCACGGCGCGCGCTCGGCCGGCTATGCAGTGCTGCGCCTGCCGCACGAGCTGTCCACGCTCTGGCGCGAGTGGCTGCAGCTGCACTACCCCGACCGCGCCGAGCACGTGATGAGCCTGATCCGGCAGATGCGCGGCGGCAAGGACTACGACAGCCGCTACGGCACGCGCATGCGCGGCGAAGGTCCGTTCGCGCAGCTGATCCAGCAACGCTTCGCCCAGGCCTGGCGCCGCCACGGCTACGGCCGCCTGCCGGCGCTGGACGTGAGCCAGTTCGTGCCGCCGCGCCCGCAGTCGCCGCAGGGCGAATTGTTCTAGCGGGGCAGGGCGCCCCGGCCGCCCGGGACTACCTGCACTGCGCCGTCACGGCCGCAACGGCTAAACTCACGCGTCCGTGACGCTCTTGAGCCCGTACCCGATGATCGACCCCGCAACGCCGGAGACGGGCGACGACCGCTTTCGTTTGGCGATGCAAGCCTCCGCCATCGGCATGGCGCTGGCCGATCTGCAGGGGCGCTGGATCGAGGTAAATCCCGCGTTCGAGCGCCTGCTGGGCTACAGCAACGCGGAAATGGCCGGCCGCAGCGCCGCCGAATTCACCCACCCCGACGACGTCGAACCCTCGCGCAGCCTGCTCGAAGGCCTGGCCGATGGCGCGTTTCCCTCGCTGGAAGCGCGCAAGCGTTATGTGCGCCGCGATGGCCAGGCGGTGTGGACCCACGTCAACGTGGCCCTGATCCGCGGCGCCGACGGCGCGCCGCGCTGCCTGGTGCTGCAACTGCGCGACATTGCCGAGCAGATGGCCGCCGAAGCGCAGGCACGCAACGCCGATCAGGCCGCGCTGGCGCTGGACGCGTCCAACCGCCACCTGCAGCTGTTCGCCGACGCCGTGGCCCACGATCTGCGCGCGCCGCTGCGTTCGATCGAGAGCTTCTCCGGGTTGCTCGCCGACCGCGCCAGCGAACGCCTGGACGACACCGACCGCGACTACCTGGACCGCATCCGCGCCGCCGCCGCGCGCATGACCGCGCTGCTGGCCGCGCTCAACGACCTGTCCCACGTCACCCGCACCGCCATGCGCGAAGCGCCGGTGGACCTGAGCCTGCTGGCCGACTGGGTCGGCGCCGAGCTGCTCGACGCCGACCCGCACCGCCGCGCCGACATCCGCGTGCAGCCGGGCCTGGCGGTGCAGGGCGACGAACGCCTGCTCAAGCTCATGCTCAGCCAGGTCATGGGCAACGCCTGGAAATTCTCGCGCGAGCGCGACCCGATCCGCATCGAGATCGAGGGCGAACGCGACGAGGACCGCCTGCGCGTGACCGTGCGCGACTACGGCAGCGGCTTCGACATGCGCTACGCGCACAAACTCTTCGAACCCTTCCAGCGCCTGCACGGCCCGGACCAGGGCGGTGGCCATGGCCTGGGGCTGGCGATCGCCAAGCGCATCGTCGAGCGCCACCGCGGCCAGATCCGCGCCCGCTCCGAGACCGACGTGGGCAGCACTTTCATCATCGAACTGCCCGCCGCCGCGGCAGGCGAGGAACTACCGCATGCATAAGGTCATCCTGCTGGTCGAAGACAACCCCGACGACGTCGAGCTGACGCGGCTCGCGTTCGAGGAGGCCAAGGTCGCCAACAAGCTGGTGGTGGTCGGCGACGGCGCCGAGGCGCTGGACTACCTGTTCGCGCGCGGCCGTTACGCCGACCGCGATGCCGGCGACCTGCCGTCGATCGTGCTGCTGGACCTCAACTTGCCCAAGGTGGACGGCCGCGAAGTGCTACAGGCCATCCGCGCCAACGAAGCCACCCGCACCCTGCCGGTGGTGGTGCTGACCACCAGCACCGAGCCCTTCGACGTGGAAGCCAGTTACGCGCTGGGCGTGAACAGCTACATCCAGAAGCCCGTGGACTTCGAGCAGTTCGTATGGGCGGTGAAGCAGGTGGGTTTGTATTGGCTGGTGTTGAATCATCCGCGTACGCCGTGACGGCGAGCGGAGCTTGCGCGGCGATTTGCTGCCCCGCGCGCCCTCACCCCAACCCACGCCCCAGCCCGACCGCTAGTGGTCGGGCGTTCAGTGCAGCGCGAGCCAATGGCTCGCAAGCGCTGCCCTTCACCCCGCAAGCGGGAGAGGGGCTAAAGCACAAGCGGCGCCGGATCAGTCCCCTCTCCCGCTTGCGGGAGAGGGCTAGGGTGAGGGGGTGAGCGCGAAGCGCGAATGCTCTTGATCCTCGCTCGGGCACCGAACTCGCAGCCCCAACAGAAGACCCGGAGGGCGGCGCACAGGATGTGCGCCGTTTTTCGCTGGCACAGGGATGTGCCAGCGAAAAATCCCCGCGCCTACTCCGATCTCGCACGGGAGCTCTGGCGAAGCGCTTTTCTTTGGTTACTTTCTTTTGACGCTTATCAAAAGAAAGTAACCCGGCCGCTTGCGGACGGAAGCTGTTGCTGTTGCTCCTAAAAAAGCACACCCACACACCTTCGCGAGTTCGGCGCTGATCGCGGCTCACGCCGCTCCTACCCCAAGGCGCCAGAGCAGACCCGACGCCGACCGAGGGCTTCGTCGTAGCTGCGGATTCGCGGTCGCAGCTTGCGCAGCTCCTACAGGAGTGGGCGCAGCGTTCGTCGTGGTTGTGGATTCGTGGCCGCGGCTCACGCCGCTCCTACCCCAAGGCGCCAGAGCAGACCCGACGCCGACCGAGAGCTTCGTCGTAGCTGCGGATTCGCGGTCGCAGCTTGCGCAGCTCCTACAGGGGTGGGCGCAGCGTTCGTCGTGGTTGTGGATTCGTGGTCGCGGCTTACGCCGCTCCTACCCCGAGGCCCTACTTGGCGCCGTACAGGCGCTCGGCGCGCTGAAACAGGATCCAGCTGGTCGCGATGTACTTGTCGCCGCCCTTAGGCCGGTTACCGCGATGCGTATGCGTGAACGCCGCCGGCGCGATCAGCAGATCGCCCGCGCGCGGCGCGATCTTGCGCTGCTGGTAGAGGAACTCGGTCTCGCCTTCCTCGAAGCCGTCGTTGAGGTAGATCGTCCACAACAGGTGCCGGTGCAGCGTTTCCGCGTGCGCATCGCGCGGGAACAGCTCGCAGTGCCAGTACGGATAGCCACCGCGGTTGGCGGTGTAGCGCTGCAGATTGATCGCGCCCGGCCGCAGCACCGCCTGCACCACGCCGGCCAGGGTCGCGTCGTCCATCGCCGCCACGCGTTCGGCCGTGAGCCGGTGCCGGCCTTGGCCGTCGGGGCCGGGCACTTCCAGCATCAGCGGCGCGATCAGGGTGTGCGGGTAACGGCGCAAGTAGCGCAGCAACCCGGCGAACACCGCGTTGTTCAACAGCGCCTCCACATCGCGCCAGGCCTCGCGCCCGCTCAGGGTCAGATCGCGGCTGTCCTTGAGCTCGGGCATCACCCCGCCGCCCACGCGCCCGGGTTCGGTCTCGGCGCTGGCGTCGAAGCGCTGCAGCAAGGCCGCGCAGGTCGCGCGGTCCAGCGCCTGCGGATAGACCTCGATGAAATCGTGGCGGGCGTCGTCGCTCATGCGGCCTGATGCGGATTCATGGAACGGGCCGCCATCCTCGCATGGCGGCGGACGTTGCATAAACGCAACAGCGCGCAAAACACCCCCGCCGTGGGCGCGTGCACGCGGTGTGAGTGGGCCCGCCTGCCGCGTATCCACATTCAGTGTGCCCCGCCGGTGTTCACGCCACCCGACGCATGTCTGGAGGCGTTGCAGCGGCGCAACGTTTACACCGCATTAACACCGCCGCGCCGCCCAACGGAAGCAAAAACTCATCCGCAGACAAGCACTTAGAAAGTTGGCACGGACTTCGCTTCGTCCCCTACGTCCGCCGCGCACCACGCCCGGCCGGACCGTCCCCCGACGGAGCTCCTCGCCATGCCTGCCCCTGCCCACGCCGCCGTCCGATCCTTGCCTGCGCGCTTGCTGCGCGCGGCGCTGGCCACCGCGCTCACCGCTGCGGCGCTGCTGGCCGGCAGCGCGCGCGCGCAACAGGCGTCGGAGCCCGGCGCGGACGAAGACCCCAACCTGATCGTCGCGCGCACCGTGCAGCCGCGCATCGCCTATCGCGGTATTCCCACCGAAGACAACCCGGTGATGGTGCGCGCGACCACGTTCCCCGCGCAGATCTTCCACGGCACCCTCAACGGCACGCTGGATCAGTTGCTCGGCGACGGCGATCTCGGTCAGCGCGGTTCCGCCGGCATGGCGGTCCACGCCGCGACCCAGGCGCTGACCGGACCCGCGCTGGGCAACAACGTCCTGCTCGGCCCCGGCGGCAGCGCCGGTGCGCCGCCGATGGGCCCCGGCGCGTCGGTCGGCGGCGCGATCGGCGCCGCCACCGCCGGCCTGGGCGATCTGATCACCCACAGCGTGATGCAAGCCGTCGCGCCGGCGGCCAACGGAGGCGGCAAGTGAACATCCGCCTGCGCGCCGCGGCGCTGCTGCTCACGATCGCGGCCGCCGTGCCGGCGCACGCGCAGGAGGCGGAGTCGGTGCCGCCGCCGCCGCCGTCGCTGGACCAGGCGCGTGCGGCCGACCGCGCCGCTCAGGGCGCGGTCGGCCGCACCGCGGTCAACCAGGCCGCCGGCCGCGGCAACGCCCAGGTCAACCTCGCGGTCATCGCGCTGTCGGCGCAAGGCCCGGGCCTGGCCGATGCGCGCAGCCGCCAGAGCGCCGGCGCCGGCGAGCGCCAGCGCGATGCGGTGGCGCGCATCGAAGGCCAGGCCTTCTCCGCCAGCAACGGCCTGCTGTCGCTGAACCAGGCCGCCGGCAGCGGCAACACCCAGGCCAACGTGTTCGTGCTCGGCAACGGTGGCGCGCTGCCGCTGGCCGTGTTCGACGGCGGCAAAGCGGCGCTGGACGACGACGCGCTCGCGTCGGTCGCCGGCACCCAACCCCTCGACGGACCTGCGGCCGCGCCGCGGTTGCGCCAGGCGCTGATCGCGGACGACGCGCTGCGCGGCGGACAAGGCGTGGTCCAGGTCAACCAAACGGCGGGCGTCGGCAATGCGACGACGAACGCGATCGTGCTCCGGTTGCCGGGGGGCACTCCTTAGCAAGCGCAAGGCAAGCGGCAAACCACAGCGGTACACACACCACCAGGAGAGAGAGTCATGAAAGTCCAGTACAGCCTGATCGCGATCGCCCTCGGCACCCTGTTCGCCACCTCCGCCTTCGCCCAGGGCGACGATGCCGACATCTACAGCAATACCTACATCAGCAACGACATCGACGTGTCCGGCAGCGTCAAGGTCAAGGGCAAGATCCGCGTGGCCAGCGAATCGGCCGCCGTCGTCGACCAGGATCAGGTCACCGAAGACAACTGGTCGCTGGGCGACGGCGATCACGATGCCGACCTGACCGACAACGCGCTCAACGCCGCGCAGGGCAACATCGGCGCCAACGTCGCCGCCGGTGTGGGCAACGCCCAGGCCAACGACACCGCGCTGTCCTCGGTGGACGGCGAGAAGGTGTTCGCCTCGGCGATGGTGTTCAGCAACCAGGCCTCGTACAACAACTTCGCCACGTCCAGCCAGCAGGACACCTACTACTCGGCCAACCTCGACGGCGACGCGCTCGCCGACGCCAAGGGCAACATCGGCGTGAACGTGGCCGCCGGCGTGGGCAATGGCCAGACCAATGCCATGGCTGCCTCGGTCAACAGCTCCGGCACCATCGCCAAGGCCACCGCCGACAGCGAGCAGGACGCCTGGTTGAACACCCTGGCCGCCGACTGCGACCTGGACACCTTCGCCACCCTGGGCGGCAACGCGCTGTCCAACGCGCAGGGCAACATCGGCGCCAACGTCGCCGCCGGCGTGGGCAACCTGCAGCACAACGGCCTGTCGATCGCGACCGCGTCCTGCGGCACCTGCGACTGAACACCGCCAACCAGGCCAGCGCCGCCGCCTGGCGGCGCTGGACCCTCCCGGGGAGCAAGCACATGAAACTGCACACCACTTTGCTGGCGATCGCCCTGTCGGCCGCCGTCGCACTGCCCGCGCTCGCGCAGGGCGACGATGCCGCGATCTACAGCAACACTTACATCAGCAACGACATCGACGTGTCCGGCAAGGTCCGGGTCAAGGGCAAGATTCGCGTCAGCAGCGAATCCTCGGCCGTGGTCGATCAGGACCAGACCACCCTGGCCAACCAATCGCTGGGCGACGGCGACCACGACGCCAGCCTGGGCGACGACGCGCTGTCCAACGCGCAAGGCAACATCGGCGTGAACGTCGCCGCCGGCGTGGGCAACGCCCAGGCCAACGACACCGCGCTGTCCTCGGTGGACGGCGAGAAGGTGTTCGCCTCGGCGATGGTGTTCAGCCATCAACAGTCGCTGGGCAACTACGCCACCACCAACACCGACCACACCTACTACGAGGCCAGCCTGGACGGCAACGCCTTGTCCGACGCCAAGGGCAACATCGGCGTCAACGTGGCCGCCGGTGTCGGCAACGCGCAGAGCAATGCCATGGCCGCTTCGGTCAACAGCTCCGGCACCATCGCCAAGGCCAGCGCCGACGCCGATCAGTACGCGTACTACAACACGCTGGACAGCGAAGGCCGCCGTATCAGCCTGGATCTGTACGCCACCTTGAGCGGCAATGCGCTGTCCAACGCGCAGGGCAACATCGGCGTGAACGTGGCGTCGGGCGTAGGCAACCTGCAGCACAACGGCCTGTCGATCGCGACGGCCGCGTGCCAGCTGTGCGCCCCGCCGCCGCCGCCGTGCTCCGGCGGTTGCAGCGACTGAGCCGCCGCGCCGCGGTGGCCATCCTGGTCCGGCCATCGCGGCGCCTTCCGTCCACCCCAGCGAATCAGCGGAACCGCCATGACTTGCCTGCGCACTTTGCCGACCGCCATCGCCATCGCCTGCTTATGGCTGGGCGCGGCGGTGTGCGAAGTACGCGCGCAGCAGGCGCAGAGCTCGGTGGACCTGACCCGCCTGACCGGACCGGGCACCACACCCGGACGCAAGACCCTGCGCTCGATGCGCGACCTGCGCTACCAGGACCTGATGCGGCAGCGCTACGACTTCAGCTGCGGCTCCTCCGCGTTGGCCAGCCTGCTGCATTACGGCTACGGCCTGGACGTGAGCGAGCCGGAGCTGATCAAGAAGATGATGGTCGGCGTGGACCCGCGCGAGGTGGTGAAGAACGGCTTCTCCATGCTCGACATGAAGCGCTACGTGGAAAGCATCGGCATGCGCGGCCACGGATTCCGCGTCGACGCCGATGCGTTGTACCGGCTGCAGATGCCGGTGATCGCGTTGCTGGATCTGCGCGGTTACAAGCATTTCGTGGTGGTGAAAGGCGCAGCCAACGGGCGCGTCTTCGTCGCCGACCCTGCGCTCGGGCATCGGGTGATGCTGGAGCGCGATTTCGTCAAAGGCTGGAACGGCATCATCCTGGCGGTGGTCGCCGACCGGCCGATGCGCACCGATTCCTATCTGGTCAGCAACCGCAGCTCGCCCGCGTTGCAGCGCCGCGTGGAGGCGCTGGACCGTGCCACCACGCCGCCGCGGGTGGTCGAGTTCGGCCTGGTGATCACCGACCTGTTCTGAACACCGCGGGCCAGGAACGGCCCGCGCCGCATCGAGGTGCCCGATGAACCGACAACCACTCCCCCGTGCCCTGTTCTCGGCCCTCGTGGCAGCGGCGGCCGCGGCGCAACCCGCGGCCGCCCTGCCCCCTCTCAAGGCGGAAATCGTCGACGACAGCACCTTGGCCACGCTCAGCGGAAAGTTCTACGGCGCCAACATGCTGGTCGGTTTGCGCATCGATCTGGTCTCGACCATGACCCTGCCCGATCAGAGCAGCGCCAGCGCCAGCGGCGCGCTGTCGATCCGGCGCGTGGGCAACGGCTTCGACGTGCGCGTGGACACGCGCGCCGACGCCAGCGCCGGCAGCGGCGGCTACGTGCCGCCGGACAACACCAGCGCCAGCGGCGGCGACAGCCTGCGCGTGAACGGCATCGGCCAGATCAGCCAGGTCGCCGGCGACGGCAACCGCCTGTCCAACCTCACCTCGATCAGCTTCGTTTCGGACCTGGGCAATGGCGCCTTCAATGGCCGCAGCGCGGCGCAGGCCAGCGCGGGCCCGGTCACGGCGCAGGTCACCTTCCTCGACGGCGGCGCGCGCATGGACATCAACGCGCCGGGCGCCCTGCTCAGCCAGCGTTTCAACGCCGGCAGCAACGGCGCCGACGGCCGCATCCTGCAGGTGGCACAGATCGCCGGCAACGACCTGGTCGGCGCCAATCGCATGCATCTGCAACTGATGACCGAATCGATGACGCAACAGATGCAACAGCAACTCGGCATCCAGCAAGTGCTGGCCGGGCTGCGCGCGTTGCCGCGTTGATCACAACACTGCGTCGTTCCGCTTCGGGGATAGATCCACATGCGCCTGGTCGCCACTCCGCTCTGCCTCGCCATCGCCCTGGTCCTGAGCGGCAAGGCGCACGCCGCCGGTACCGACGAAGCGGTGCTGGAACAACTGCGCAAGCTCAGCGAGCAGGTCGCCGCGCAGCAGGCCGAGATCGAACGCCTGCGCGGCCAGGTGCAGGAGCTGGAGCTGGCCGAACGCGGCCGCGGCCTGAGCGCGCCGCACGGCGCCGACGACCAGGACGACGCCCAGCGCCTGGCGCGCGACGCCAACCAGCAGGCCACCGACCAGCGCGCCAGCCAGGACGCGCGCGAGGAAGAGGAACGCCGGCAGCGCCAGGGCGACGCCACCGTGCAGATCGGCGAGAGCGGGCGCAAGGAAGAGGCGCAGCGCCGCGAACAGGAGAAGGCGCTGGTGGTGCGCGAGCACGCGCCCCTGTTCGAGCGCAAGTTCACCCTCGACGCGGGTTTCAGCTACAGCTACTACGACCGCCGCCAGCTGGCGCTGTCGGGCTTCCTGGCGCTGGACGCGATCTTCCTGGGCAGCATCAACCTGGACCAGACCAAGGCCACCGTCGGCACCCTGGACATCACCGGCCGCTACGGCCTGACCGACCGCTTCAGCGTCGAGGCCAGCCTGCCCTATGTCTACCGCGACACCCGTTTCGTCAGCGGCGGTGCGGGCGGCGCGTCCAGCATCGTGAGCGAAGTGCAGACGCGATCCAGCGGCATGGGCGACGCCTCGGTCGCGGCCTACTACCAGTGGGTCAAGGAATCGCAGCGCTGGCCCGACATCGTCACCAGCGTGCGCGTGCGTGCGCCCACGGGGCGCCACCCGTTCGGCCTGAAGCTGATCCAGCCCGACGCGGAGAACAACAACCTCAACGTGCCGGAGAACCTGCCCACGGGGTCGGGCATCTGGAGCGCGACCTTCAACGTGTCGGCGCTACGCACCTACGATCCGGTGATCCTGTTCGGCAACCTGGGCTACACCTACAATCAGCCGCGCAGCTTCGACGACATTTCGCCGGTACTGGATCAGATCTCGCCGGCCAAGGTCGCGCTGGGCAACACGGTGCAGCTCAGCGGCGGCATCGCGATCGCGCTCAACGACCGCTCGGCGGTGAGTTTCAGCGTGGCGGCGGCGGTGTCGGGCGCCACGCATACCACCGCGCCCGGCGAGAAGAAGCAACGCGTGCCCGGCAGTTCCAGCAACAGCACCACGCTCAACATCGGCGGCAGCTACGTGCTGCCCTCGGGCTGGACCATGAACGGTCAACTCGCCGCCGGCCTGACCCCCGACGCCCCCAACTTCGTCTTCGCCCTGCGCGCGTCCAAGTCCTTCTAACCCCCCGCTTCGGGGTAGGAGCGGCGTGAGCCGCGACCGCGAATCCGCAAGCACGACGAATGCCGCGACTCCCCTGTAGGAGCTGCGCAAGCTGCGACCGCGAATCCACAGTTGCGACTAAGCCCTCGGTCGGCGGGGGGCTGCACTGAAGCCTTGGGGTAGAAGCGGCGTGAGCCGCGATCCGCTCCGAACTCGCGCAGGTGTTTGGGTGTGCTGCTTTGACGCAACAGCAACAGCTTCCGTCCGCAAGCGGCCGGGTAACTTTCTTTTGATAAGCGTCAAAAGAAAGTAACCAAAGAAAAACGCTTGGCCAGAGCTCCCGTGCGAGAGCGGTGCGTGCGCGGGGATTTTTCGATGGCACATCCCTGTGCCAGCGAAAAACGGCGCACGTCCTGTGCGCCGCCCTCCGGGTCTTCTATTGGGTCTGCGAGTTCGGGGCCCGAGCGAGGATCAAGAGCATTCGCTGCGCTCATCCCCTCACCCTAGCCCTCTCCCGCAGGCGGGAGAGGGGATGCATCCGACGCCGCTTTGCTTTAGCCCCTCTCCCGCTTGCGGGAGAGGGGTTGGGGTGAGGGCAGCCGCCCCCCGAACCCGGATCAAGCCGCACTAAACCCATCCTCCATCTCCCCCACGCGCAGATCGTGCCGCAGCATCAGCCGGTACAAGGTCACCCGCGACACCGCCAACTCCCGTGCCGCATCCACCAGGCGCCCGCGATTGCGCTGCAAGGCGCGCACGATCGCGTCCCTGGTCGCCGCATCGCGCACTTCATCCAACGTCGGCGGCGGCGTGCTATCGGCATGGTCGATATGCAGATCGCCGGCGGTGATCAAACGGCCCTCGGCCATGACCACCGCCTGCCGCACCCGGTTGATGAGCTCGCGCACGTTGCCGGGCCAGGGGTGCCCATGCATGGCCTGGCGCGCGCAAGGCGAGAAGCCCTTGAGCGTGCGCTGGCCTTCCTGCGAATAGCGCCGCAGCGCGTGTTCGGCCAACCGGTCGATGTCGCCGCCGCGCTCGCGCAGCGGCGGCTGTTGCAGCCGCAGCACGCACAGGCGGTGGTAGAGATCGGCGCGGAAGCGGCCGTCGGCGATGGCGCTGTCCAGGTCGTGATGGGTGGCCGAGATGATGCGCACGTCGATGCGGACCTGCTCGTGCCCGCCCAGGCGTTCGATGCAGCCCTGCTGCAGGAAGCGCAGCAAGGACGCCTGGCTTTCCAGCGGCAGGTCGCCGATCTCGTCCAGGAACAGAGTGCCGCCGTTGGCGGTTTCGATCCGTCCCAGCTTGCGCTGCAGCGCGCCGGTGAATGCGCCGCGTTCGTAGCCGAACAGTTCCGACTGCACCAGGCTGTGCGGAATCGCGCCGCAGTTGATCGCCACGAACGGATGCGCGCTGCGCCGCGAATGCCGGTGCACCGCCATCGCCGCCAGTTCCTTGCCGGTGCCGGTTTCGCCGGCGATGAACACCGGCGCGTCGGTCAGCGCGGCCTTGCGCAGGGTGCGGAACAGCGCGCGCATCGCCGCGCTCTGGCCGATCATGCCGTCGAAGTCGGCCCCGCCCTCGTCCTCGCCGCGCTCGCAGGCCAGCCGCGCCATGCCGTGGGCGTGGCCGACCACCGTGTCCAGCACCGCCTCGGGGCAGGGCAGGGTCACGTAGTCGTAGCAATAGTCGCGGATCAGCTGGCGCACCGGCTCCTGATCGAGCTGCGATGCATCCACGCCCGCCACCCAGCCGGCGTTGGCCGCCGACAGCGCGCCGCCGAATTCGGCCAGATCGTGATGATCGAAGCCCTCGCGCAGGTCCAGCAGGGCGGCGTGCGGCTGGCGCGCATCGCGCTGCAGCAGGCGCAGGGCGCCGCGCGCATCGCTGACGCGGCGCAGGTTCCAACCCAGGGGTTGCAAGCGGGCCAACGGCAATTCGCGCCCGTGGCCGCCGCGGGCAACATAGATCAGTTCTCGCGACCCATAGGGCCTGGACGGGGCGTCGTGCATGGCCGCGTCCGTGCCTGCCGGGTCGCACTTGCCCGCGCCAGGAGCCTGCGGCTCGCGCGGTCCACCGTTGGCCATGTCCGCTCCCCGCCCTGGACGCATAGCGCGTCCGTGCCGATGGGCAGAATTAACTACGTCGCGGGTGACCGAAAGCGGACACCGCGATGACGACGATCGCGGTGTTGGGACGAACTGCCGGCCGTGGCGGAGCCGCCTGCCGGCGACTCACCTGGATGAATACGCGGTACGCGGCGGCCAGCGGCCAGTTCAGCCGCGGGCGTCGTGCTCGGTGTGGTAACGCACGGCCGTCTCGACCTCGCGCTTGCTGCCCAGGAACACCGGCACGCGCTGGTGCAGGCCGGTGGGCTGCACTTCCAGCATGCGCTGGCGGCCGGTGCTGGCCGCGCCGCCGGCCTGTTCGACCAGCAGGCTCATCGGGTTGGCCTCGTACATCAGCCGCAGCTTGCCGCCCTTGTCGGCGCACTTGGCGTCCAGCGGATAGCTGAAGATGCCGCCGCGGGTCAGGATGCGGTGCACGTCGGCCACCATCGACGCCACCCAGCGCATGTTGAAGTCCTTGCCGCGCGGGCCTTCTTTGCCGGCCAGCAGATCGGCCACGTAGGCCTGCATCGGCGGCTCCCAGTAGCGCTGGTTGGACATGTTGACCGCGAATTCCTTGGTCTCTTCCGGAATCGTCATGCCGCGCGTGGTCAGCACGAAACTGCCGACCTCGCGGTCCAGGGTGAAGGCGTGGGTGCCGTTGCCGATGGTCAGCACCAGCATGGTGCTGGGGCCGTAAGTGGTATAGCCGGCGCAGACCTGCTCGGTGCCCGGCTGCAGGAAGTCCTTGTCCTCGGCCTGGGTCACCCCGTCGGGCGCGCGCAGCACCGAGAAGATCGTGCCCACGGAAATGTTGACGTCGATGTTGGACGAGCCGTCCAGCGGATCGAACAGCAGCAGGTAGTTGCCGCGCGGGTACACGTCCGGAATCGGATGCGAGGTGTCCATCTCCTCCGACGCCAGCCCGGCCAGATGGCCGCCCCAGGCGTTGGCTTCGAGCAGGATCTCGTTGCTGAGCACATCCAGCTTCTTCTGCGCCTCGCCCTGAATGTTGCCGGTACCCGCATCGCCCAACACGCCGCCCAGCGCACCCTTGCCCACCGCGATCGAGATCGACTTGCAGGCCCGCGCCACCACCTCGATCAGCAGGCGCAGATCGGGACTGATGCGCCCGGCGCGCTGCTCCTCGATGAGGTAGCGGGTGAGGGAAATGGAGGTACTGGCGCTGGGGGCCTGGGTCATGGGGGCGGGGCGGGCGGTGGCGAAGCGGCCATTATCGCCGATGGGGCCCGTGCGGGCATGCGCAAAGCCCCGTGTCTGCCGTCAATACGCGGTATGTATCGACAATACCCAGACGAACAGTGCCGCCGCTCCCAGGCTGGCCACCGTGCGCACATGGTTCCACCGCGTCCACTGCCGCAGATAGCGCTGCCACACCGGCAGTGCCGCCTCGCCCGCGCCCTGCGCTGCCTGCAGCGCATTGTTCAGCGGCACGTTGAAGACCACGGTGCAGACGAACATGCCGACCAAGTAGAGCGTGCCGCCGGCCAGCATGGCGCCGGCGCCGGGGCCGCCGCGGGTCAGGGCCAGGCCGGCCAGGGCCAGCGCGGCCAGGGTGGTCGCCCAGAATAAGGGCATGAACAGCGAACGCAGGATCACGCGGTTGATCGCGTTCATCGCGGCGATGCCTGCGGAGGGGTCGATGCTGGCGAAGGCGCGCATGATGAAGGCGCTGAAGGCGAAGTAGAGGCCGCCGATCAGGGCGCAGCCGAGCGCGGCGAACCAGAGCAGGGCGACGGTCAGGGTGTCGAGCATGCGCAGCCTCCGATGATCGCGGCGGCCGGTTCCTAGCGCGGCGTGCGCTCCAGGACGTAGTCCACCGCATACAAATCCATGCCCAGCGCATCCGAGCGCCGCGCCGAGTACAGCAGGCGCGAGGGCCGCGACCAGTCGAGCATGGCGCCGTAGCTGTCCTGGCGCTCGTGGTTGATCGGCGCGGGCAGGCGGACGCCGGCGCCATAGTGCCCCTTGTGCGGCACGGCCACAAACAGGTCCACGCGCGATTGGCCGAAGTCGGCGGCGCGTGCGAACACGATGCTGCGGCCGTCGGCCAGGAAGGTGGGATCGAACTCCTGGGCGGCGGTGTTGAGTGCGCCCGGCAGGCGCTGCGCGCTGTCGAAGCGGCCGGCGCGCCAGCGCGCCGTGTACAGGTCATGCCCACCCGCGCCGCCGGGACGGTCGCTGGAGTACAGCAGCAGGCGGCCGTCGGGCGAGAGCATGGGCGCGAATTCGTTGCTCGTGCTGTTCACCGCCGCGCCCAGGGATTCGACCGGGCCGTAGCCCTGCGCCAGCACCGCGACGCGATACAGGTCGTCGCCGCCGAGACCACCGGGGCGGTCGGAGCAGAAATACAGGTAACGGCCATCGGCGGAATAGGCGGGGTCGAAGTCGCGGCCCGCGGAGTTGAACGGCAGCGGTGCGGCCGGTCCCCAGCCGTCGACGCTGCGGCGCGAGATCCACAAGTCGTAACCGCCAGCGCCGCCGGGGCGGTTGCGGCTGAACCAGACCGCGCTGCGGCCGTCGGGGCTAAGGGTGAGGCGGATCTCGGCGTATTGGGTGGAGGCGATGTCCGGTGCGAACAGCGTCGGTTCGCCCGACGCGCGCAGCGTCACCGTGTCATCGCCGGCAACGGCCGGTGCGCATGCGCTCGCGGCGATCAACGCCGCAAGGCTCAGATTGAGCGTACGTAAAGTCATGCGCGGGTCCGGCAGGGAGCGATCCCAGCATCATCGCGCCGCCCAACGCCGCCGACCACGCGAAGATCGCGCGCGAGGGCAAGCCAGACTTAGCCTGCGCTCAGCGGCAGCGCAGATGCCGTTCGGTCACGCCGAAGTCCTGCGCGACCTGGCGCAGGTGGGCGCCGCCGCGCATGGCCGAGCGCATGGCGATGCGGCGCAGGGCGATGAACACGCCCCAGGCCGAGGGCACTTCGACCGTGCCCGCGGCGCTGGCGTGCGCGAGCAGGCGCGCGTGCGACTCCGGCCCCAGCGCCACGCCCAGGCGTTGCTCGAAGCCCTGACGGTCGCGCGGCACGTACAGCCGGCGTCCGCCCAAGGCGCGTACGAAGCGCAGCATGGCGGCGAAGCCGTCGTGGCCGGCGATCTCCGCCGCCACCCAGGGCAGCGCGGCCAGCACCGCCACGCGGTGCTGTTCGCAGAACTCGCACAGCGCGTCGAAGGCCGCCGTGTCCGGCGGCGGCAGGCCCAGGAACAGGGCGGTCGGCGCCGCCGCGCTGGGCGGTGCGGCGGCGGCAAGGGACGGCGGCGCCAAGGTCGTGTGCATACCGACTAGAACGCCGCCACCGCGGCGCCGTGAAGGCCGCGCGCGTGAAGCCCCGGCGGCTGCGTGCGGCTTCCGCATGCCGCCGCGCGCGGCGGAAGCCTACAAGGACCACTCCAGCCCACCGTAGGAGCAGACCATGCCGTACACGATCAACGCCGGCGCCAATGCACTGGCCATCGCCGAGCGCGAATGGGCCGCAGCGGCCAACGTCGCCGCCGTCAACGGCGACACCCAGCCGACCATCCAGTTCACCGCCTTCACCTCCTGCATCGGCATCGCCGCGCGCAATGTCGCCGCCACCCAGGTCATCGGCATCCACCTGTCGATCTACGACGGCAACACCATCTTCACCGCGGCCGACGTGCCCAACGTGATCGCGATCCTGACCGCGCAGAACTACGACGCCAACAACGTCTTCATCATCGGTCAGACCTCGGCCTGGGAGGCCTCGGTCAACGCCGCCTACGCGGCCCTGGTCGCGGCGCTGCCCAACGCGCAGATCTACACCCTTGGCGACGGCACCTATGGCGCCGGCATCAGCGCCGGCGGCGCCTTGGAACCCACCTACTGAACCCTGTCAGCGGAGAACCCCGTATGCGCACGATCGCCGTATTCGCCGCCGCGTGGCTGGCCCTGTGGGTCCTGCCGGCGCGCGCCGAGGTCTGCACCAACCTGGTCACGGTGCAGATGAGCGCCATCCCCGAAATGAACGGCCAGAGCGGCGGCCATCTGGCCGCGCACGTACCCAACGTGACTCCGCCGCAGGGCTGGACCCAGCAGGGACGCACGCTGTTCTGGGACCGCCAGGCCTGGGAAGAGGCCTACGACCAGCTCGCCCGCCAGCAGGTGCCGCTGTACTGCGCCGACAACGCGCCCAACGGCTCGGAGGCGGCGCGCACGATCTATCGCCAGTACTTCGCCCATCAGTGCACGGCCGCCAACGGCCAGGGCGTGTGCACCCGCGCCAACGACGTGCAGGTGAATGCGGTGCAGATCGTGATGCGCCGGATCAACGACCGTTGGGTGGTGTACACGGCGTATCCGACGCCGAACTGAGCGGGTTGCTGGTGTAGTTCCCCCCCTTTGAAAAAGGGGGCTAGGGGGGATTTGCTTTCCGTCACTCGTGCGAGAAAAAGCAAATCCCCCGCGTAGCTGCGAAGTACAGACCTCGCGAGTTCGTCCAGCGCCGCCCCCTTTTTCAAAGGGGGCAATGGATCCGACGCCGAATCGAGCGGTTGCTGTTGCAGTTCCCCCCTTTGAAAAAGGGGGGCAGGGGGGATTTGCTTTCCGCCACGTGTGCGAGAAGAAGCAAATCCCCCGCGTAGCTGCGAAGTACAGGCTCCGCGAGTTCGCCCAGCGCCGCCCCCTTTTCCAAAGGGGGCAATGGAGATTCGTCGCACCACCGGGACTAGGGCGCGACCCGCTGCGCGCGCTAGCATGCGGCCACCCCACCGCGGCGCCGCCCGTGTCCGTCCCCAACCGCAAAGTCCTGCATGTCGACATGGACGCGTTCTACGCGTCGGTCGAGCAGCGCGACGATCCCGCGCTGCGCGGCGTGCCGGTGGTGGTGGCCTGGCGCGGCGCGCGTTCGGTGGTGTGCGCGGCCAGTTACGAGGCGCGCAAGTTCGGCGTGCGCTCGGCGATGCCGGCGGTGCGCGCCGAACGCCTGTGCCCGCACGCGGTCTTCGTGCCGCCGGATTTCGTGCGCTACAAGGCGGTCTCGCGCCAGGTGCGCGAGATCTTCTCCCGCCACACGGACCTGATCGAACCGCTGTCGTTGGACGAGGCCTACCTGGACGTCACCGCGACCAAGACCGGCCTGCCCAGCGCCACCGCCACGGCCGAGGCGATTCGCGCGGCGATCCGCGAGGAGACCCAGCTCACCGCCTCGGCCGGCGTGGCGCCGAACAAGTTCCTGGCCAAGATCGCCTCGGACTGGCGCAAGCCCGACGGCTTGTTCGTGATCCGCCCGCAGCAGATCGAGGCCTTCCTGGCGCCTTTGCCGGTGGGCCGCCTGCCCGGTGTGGGCAAGGTGATGGAGGCCAAGCTGGCCGAGCTGGGCGTGCAGGTGGTGGCCGACCTGCGCGCGCTGGGCGAGCAGGCGCTGGAACGGCGCTTCGGCCGTTGGGGCCGGCGCCTGCACGAGTTGTCGCTGGGCATCGACGAGCGCGCGGTGGAGCCGGAGCGGCCGACCCTGCAGATCTCGGCCGAGGACACCTTCGAAACCGACCTGCGCCTGGACGAGATCGAACCGCACATCCGCCGCCTGGCGTCCAAGACCTGGGCCGGCTATCAGCGCGAACCGGGGCGGCTGGCGCGCACCGTGGTGCTCAAGCTCAAGACCGCCGACTTCCGCGTGCTCACCCGCAGCTTGACCCAGCCGATGCCGCCGGGCAGCGAGCGCGAGCTGGCCGACATCGCCTGCGCCTTGCGCGCGCGGGTGGAGCATGCGCCGGACACCTTGTACCGCTTGGTCGGCGTGGGGCTGTCGGGGTTCGTGGATGAGGACGGGTATCGGGCGCAGACGGATTTGTTCGCGTCTGAGGAAGCATCGCTGCCCCCCGATCGACTTCCCCCTTTGGAAAAGGGGGATTGAGGGGGATTTGCTCTTAGGGGCATTGGGAGCAAAAGCAAATCCCCTAGCCCCCCCATTTTCAAAGAGGGGAACAGAAACAAAGGGGGATCGACGCGACGGAGATCAACGCGACGCCGTGCGCCACCACGCTGCGGTCGGCGGCGGCGCGTGCAGGTCCACCGTCTGGCCCATCACCGGCGTCAGCGTGGCCACGTCGGCCGCTTGCGCCAGCGCGGTGATGCGCTCCATCGGGTCGGTCCAGGCGTGCATGGCCAGGTCGAAGGTGCCGTTGTGGATCGGCAGCAGGCGGCGGCCGCGCAGGTCCAGGTGCGCCTGCAGGGTCTGCTCGGGCAGCATGTGCACGCCCGCCCATTGCGGGTTGTAGGCGCCGCATTCCAGCAGGGTCAGATCGAAGGGGCCGTACTTCTCGCCGATCGCCTTGAAGCCGTCGAAGTAGCCGGTGTCGCCGCTGAAATACAGATTCAGCGACGGGCTGCGGATCACCCACGAGGTCCACAGCGTGGGGTTGTCGGCGAACATCGCGCGACCGGAGAAGTGCTGCGAGGGCGTGGCGACGAAGTGCATGTTGCCGATCTCGGCGCTCTGCCACCAATCCAACTGCTTGACCTTCGCCGCGTCCACGCCCCATTCCACCAGCAGGTCGCCCACGCCCAGCGGCGCGAGGAAATGCTCGGTCTTGTCCGCCAGCGCCAGCACCGCGGCCTTGTCCAGGTGATCGTAATGGTCGTGCGAGAGGATCACGCCCTTGATCGGCGGCAGTTCCTCGATGCGCATGGGCGGGGCGTGGAAGCGCTTGGGTCCGGCCCACTGCACCGGCGAGGCGCGTTCGGAAAACACCGGATCGGTCAGCCAGAACGCGCCGTCGAGCTTGAGCAGCACGGTGGAATGGCCGAAGCGCACCAGGGTGCCCTCCGGTGCGGCCAGCAACTGCGCCTGGGTCAGCGCCGACACCGGCGGCGCGGTGCTGGGCACGGTGTCGGCGGGCTTGTCGAACAGGAAGCGCCACAGCATGGCCGGCATTTCGCGCCAGCCCACGGTCTTAGGTTCGACCGGGTTGCGGAAGCCGCCGTCGCGGTATTGCGGCGAGTCGGGATAGGGGAGGGAGCGGCAGGCGCTCAGGGCGGTGGCGGTCATCAGCAGGCTAGTCGTCATCAGTAGGAACAGCGCGCGTCTCGCGCGCGGGCGGCGCGTCGCTCGCGCCGGGGAGGGCACGCGCACGGCGGTGCCGGGGATGGGATCGTGAGCGGCCATGGTTCAATGCGCGTCGTCGGCCAGCGGCAGCACGTAGCGCAGCGATTCGATCCGGGTCGCGCGCCGCGGCAGATCCAGCGCGCGCGCCGCCTCGCTCCAGGCCGGCGCATGCCATTGCAGGTTGGCGCAGCCGAAGCGGCGCGCGGCGGCCAGCGCCTGTTCGAACAGCAGCGCTTCCACCGCGCGCTCGCGCCAGTCGGGGCGCACGTACAGGCCGTCCAGGCTGAGGTGGTAGGCGCGTTCCAGCAGCGACAGGCCGACGCTGGCGCTGGCATAGCCCACCGGCTCCTCGCCGGCGTAGGCAATCCAGGCCCAGGCGCGCAGCGGCGGCTCGAACAGCGCTTCCTCCAGCTCCAGCAGGGTGTCGCGCGCGGGGCCGTAGGGCAGGCGTTCGAATGCGGCCTGGCCGGCGTGCTCGTCGCACAGGCGCAGCAGCGCGGGCAGGTCCTCGCGGCGCACCGCGCGGGCGATGGTCGCGGCCTGGCGCGAACGCACCGGGGCGATGGCTGGTGCGCTGTGCAGGGCGGGCGCGTTCATACCTCGGCCCCCAGGTCGACCGCGCCGGCATCGGACGGCGCGCAGCCCAGTGCGCTGCGGCGCTCGCGCACCAGCTGCAGGCGCCGCTCGGCCTCGTTCAGCGCCGAACCGGCGGCGGCGTAGCGCACGCCCATGGCCATCGGCAGCACCGCCTTCCAGGCCGACTTGCGTGCGTTGCGCGCGGCGTCGCGGCTGCGCTCGTTCAGGACCTGCTCCTGCGCCAGGCGCTCGCAATCCAGCTCGGCGAGTACGGCGATCGGGGTCTGGCTGCGCGGGATAGACGCGCAGCCGGCGAGCAGGGACGGGGTTAGGATCAGGACCAAGGCGGGATGGGGCGGGGCGTGCATGCGCTCTCCGTTCGGTCCGGCCCGTGGGGGAGGGCCGGCAACACGATGCTGCGCGGCGGGTTTTAAGAAGTTTTTAAACGCTTTAAGAACTTCTTAATCGCCTGCGCGCATGCTGTTTCCATGCCCTGCTCGCTTCAGCTCAGAACGCCCCGCTCATCACGCACGCACCGGTTGCCGCAATGAACATCCTGCTGGTCGAAGACGACACCATGCTCGCCGAAGCCGTGCGCGACGGACTGCGCCGCAACGGCTTCGAGGTCGACTGGGTCGGCGATGCCGCGCGTGCCAAGACCGCGCTGGTGGATCACCACTACGCCGCGGTGCTGCTGGACCTGGGCCTGCCCGGCAGCTCAGGCCTGAGCGTGCTGTCGACCCTGCGCGGCCGTTATGACGCCACGCCGGTGCTGATCCTGACCGCGCGCGACAAGCTCAGCGACCGCATCGTGGGCCTGGACGCGGGCGCCGACGACTACATCGTCAAACCGTTCCAGCCCGACGAGCTGTACGCGCGGTTGCGCGCGGTGATGCGCCGCAGCCAGGGCCGGGTGTCGCCGGTGCTCAGTTACGCCAACCTGGTGCTGGACCCGGCGCGACGCGAGGTCACCCGCGACGGCGAGGCGGTGGCTCTGAGCGCGCACGAGTTCCGCACCCTGATGCTGCTGATGGAGCGCCAGGGCCGCGTGGTCACCCGCGAGCAGTTGGAGGAAGCGGTGTACGGCAGTTCCGGCACCATCGAGAGCAACACCATCGCCGTGTACATCCACCAGCTGCGGCGCAAGCTCGGCGAGCACGTGATCGCCACCGTGCACGGCTACGGCTACCGCATCGGCGGGACCACGGCATGAGGACGCGGTCGCTGCGCTGGCGCCTGACCTGGGTGCTGCTCAAGGCCGTGTCGGTGGCCTGGCTGGTGTGGATGAGCTGCCAGATGTGGCAGCAGCGCAGCGAGCGCACCGGGCTGTGGGATGCGTCCTTGCACGTGATCGCCGACCAGATCCTGGGCTCCATGCCCGATGGCCTGGAGCGCCTGCCCGCGCCCGCGCCGCGCGCGCCGCAGCCGGGCACGCGCGACTGGAAAATGAGCTTCCAGGTCTGGGTGGGCGGGCGCAACGTGGTGCATTCGGCGGCGGCGCCGGCCGAGGCGCTCAAGCCCGACTTCCGCGACGGCTTCGCCACCCGCGAGATCGGCGGCGAGCGCTGGCGCGTGTACAGCCTGACCGATCCCAAGCGCGGCATCGTGGTCCAGGTCGGCCGTTCCAAGTACCAGATCATCGACGAAATGCGCGGCTGGATGGCCTGGAGCGCGATGGCCGCGGCGCTGCTGTTCGTGCTGTTCGGCATCGCCGTGTGGGTGGTGATCGGGCGCTCGCTGCGGCCGCTGACCGCGCTGCGCAAGACCATGCTGGAGCGCAAGCCGCTGGACCTGACCCCGTTGCAGGCGCCGGGCCTGCCCAGCGAATTCCGGCCGCTGGTGGATGCCTTCAATGCCCAGCTCGAGCGCGTGGACGCGGCCGTGCAGCACGAGCGCCGCTTCATCGCCGACGCCGCGCACGAGCTGCGCACGCCGCTGGCGGTGCTGACCGCGCATGCCGACCTGGCCCTGCGCGCGGATACGATCGAGGAAAAGAACGCGGCGCTGCAGCGCCTGAGCGCGGGCGTGCAGCGCAGCGCGCGCCTGTCGGAACAGCTGCTGGATCTGGCGCGCCTGGACGCGGGCGCCGACATTCCCACGCTGCGGCCGGTGCTGCTGTCGGAGCTGGTGGTGCTGGTGGTGCGCGACTTCGAAACCCTGGCCCGCGACCGCCGCCAGCGCGTGAGCCTGCTGTCGCAGCCCAGCACCATCCTGGGCGACGTCGACCAGCTCGGCATCCTGCTGCGCAACCTGATCGACAACGCGGTGCGCTACGCCGGCGAAGACGGCCAGGTGTCGGTGTCCTGCCTGCCCGCGCAACGCGACGGTGTGCACGGGGTGGAGCTGCGCGTGGCCGATAACGGCCCCGGGGTGGCCGCCGACGACCGCGGCCGCATCTTCGACCGCTTCTTCCGCGTGCCGGGCCAGTCTGCGCCGGGCCGCGCCGAAAGCGGCAGCGGCATCGGCCTGTCGCTGGTGGCGCGCATCGCCCAGATCCACGGCGCGCGCATCGAGCCCTGCGACGGCATCGACGGCCGCGGCTTCTGCATCGCGGTGTTCTTCCCGGCCGCGCCCGATCCGGGGGCGTGAGCCCGACCCAGGCGAAATCGCAATCCAGGCTACTGACAGGGCGCTGTCAGCAGCGCCCGCGCAGTCTGTGCCGGTGCGAACGGCACGGGCGGAGCGCGACATGGACCGGCAACGACGACGAATCCTGCAGTGGTCGCTGGCGGCCCAGGCGACGGCGTTGGCCGCCGCGCTGCCCGGCTGGCCGGCGCACGCCCACGAGCCCACTAACGGATCTACGCCCATGCCCAACGCACGCGACGGACGCCACGATTTCGACTTCTACCACGGCCGCTGGCAGGTCAAGAACCGGCGCCTGAGCCAGCGCCTGGCCGGCAGCGACGAGTGGATCGAGTTCGACGCCATCGACGAATGCAAGCCGGTGCTGGGCGGGCTGGGCAGCATCGACCGCTACACCACCGACTGGGGCGGCGGCATCGTCGGCATGGCCCTGCGCCTGTACCGGCCGCAGACCCGGCAATGGCATGTGTACTGGGCCAGCGATCGCGACGGCGTGCTGGAGCCGCCGCTGGTCGGCGCCTTCCACGACGGCGTCGGCGTGTTCGAAGGCCGCGAAGCGCACGAAGGCCGCCTGTTGCCCTCGCGCGCGGTGTGGTCGCAGATCACCCCCACCAGCCTGCGCTGGGAACAGGCGCTGTCGCCCGACGAGGGCAAGACCTGGGAAACCAACTGGGTCATGCACATGACCCGCCTGGCCTGAAGCCGCACCGCAGCGAGCCGCACGCATCCCCACCCCCGCGCCCGCCCGGGCGCAGCGAGAGACGTCATGAACGACAACCGCGCCAACGATGGCCGTCACGACTTCGATTTCTTCCACGGCCGCTGGCTGCTGCGCAACGAACGCCTGCGCCAGCGCCTGGTCGGTTCCGACGACTGGGAAACCTTCGCCGCCACCCAGAGCTGCGAACCGATCCTGGGCGGCCTGGGCAACCTGGACGACTTCGTCACCGACTGGGGCCGTCCGGGCCAGGGCGAGAAGTTCCTGGGCATGACTCTGCGCCTGTTCAATCCCGAAACCCGGCAATGGAGCCTGTACTGGGCCGGCAACCACGACGGCGTGCTGGAGCCGCCGGTGGTGGGCGCGTTCAAGGACGGCGTGGGCACTTTCGTCGGCGCCGCCGAGCACGAGGGCCGGCCGGTGCTGGCGCGTTTCACCTGGGACCGCATCAGCGCCAACACCGCGCACTGGCACCAGGCGTTTTCCGCCGACGGCGGCAAGACCTGGGAGACCAATTGGCACATGTGGATGCGGCGCATGGACGAGCACGATCGCCTGGTCCACGACGACGCGGTGATCGAGCTGCGCCAGTACACCCTGCAGCCCGGTCGTCGCGAGGAACTGGAGCGCTTGTTCGACCGCGAGTTCGTCGAGCCGCAGGAAATGGTCGGCATGCACGTGATCGGCCAGTTCCGCGATCTGGACGACGACGACCGCTACGTCTGGCTGCGCGGCTTCCCGAGCATGGCCGCGCGCGCGGCCTCGCTGGACGCGTTCTACACCGGCCCGGTCTGGCAGCGCCACCGCGACGCGGCCAACGCGACCATGATCGACAGCGACAACGTGCTGCTGCTGCGCCCGGCGCGCGCGGGCTCCGGCTTCCGCGCGGCGCCGGCGGCGCGCGCGGCGGTGGACGGGGCGCGCAACCAGCGTTCGCTGTACGTGGCCGGCATCTGCTCGCTGAACTCGCCGGCGGAGGAAGGCTTCACCGACCTGTTCGACACCGCGTTCGCGCCGCTGCTGCGCGCCTCGGGCGCGGAGCTGGTGGCCACCTACCTTACCGACCCCAGCCCCAACACCTTCCCGCGCCTGCCGGTGCGCGAGGGCGAGCGGGTGTTCGTGTGGTTCGCGCGCTATGCCGACGAGGACCATTGGGCCCGGGCCACGCGCGCGCTGAACGAAGATCCGCGTTGGCGCGACACCCTGGTGGAGGCGATGTTGGGCGATCTCACGGCCGCGCCGACGATGCTGCGGCTGGGGCCGACGGTGCGGTCGGAGTTGGGCGATGCGGGACGCGTAGGCGCCACCACCGATGCTGGCCGCGACAATGACGCGGAGGCGGAGCTGGCCTACGCGGTGTGACTCGCATGCTTCGGGGTAGGAGCTGCGTGAGCTGCGACTGCGAATCCGCAGCTACGGCGCGACATCAAGAGCATTCGCGCTACGCGCTCACCCCCTCACCCTGACCCTCTCCCGTAAACGGGAGAGGGGACGCATCCGAAGCCGCTGCTTTAAAGTCCTCTCCCGCTTGCGGGAGAGGGGTCGGGGTGAGGGCCGCCCCGCCGCACCTCCACTCAAGCAAGGCCACCATGCCGACCACCCGCCATCGCCAGAACCCCGCCCCGCTTGAGACCCACCCCCGGGCGCGGGATCATGCGGCATGCGCCGCGCCGACCGACTGTTCCTGCTGATCCATGCCCTGCGCGGACGCCGTCAAGCGATCACCGCCCAGCAGCTCGCGCAGACGCTGGAGGTCTCGCTGCGCACGGTCTACCGCGACGTGGCCGATCTGCAGCGCTCCGGCGTGCCCATCGAAGGCGAGGCCGGCGTGGGCTACGTGCTGCGCAAGGGCTCGGACATCCCGCCGCTGATGTTCAGTCCCGACGAACTCGAAGCCCTGGTGGTCGGCACGCGCTTCGTCCGCGCCTTCGGCGGCGAGCGCCTGGGCGCAGGCGCCACCGCGGCCCTGCTCAAGATCGAGGCGGTGCTGCCGCCGGAGCTCAAGGAGCGCAGCCGCCGCACCCGGATCTTCGCGCCCAAGCTCGGCGACCGGATCGAAGCCAGCGGCCTGATCGACGTCCTGCACGAGGCGATTTCCGAAGGCCGGGTGCTGCGCATGACCTACCGCGACGGCGAATCGCGCAGCAGCCAGCGCGAGATCGAACCGCTGTGCCTGTCGTTCTGGGGCGGCAGCTGGACCTTGGGCGCCTGGTGCCGCCTGCGCGGGGATTTCCGCAACTTCCGCCCCGACCGCATCGTCGATCACGCCGCCACCGGCGAGCGCTTCCAGGACGGCGCCGAACGCGGCCTGACCGCCTACCTGCGCTCGGTCGGCGCCGATCCGGCCGCCGCCGAGCAGGTCTGAGCGCGGCGAACGAGCGTGGCGGCGAACGCGATTCGACAGTAGAACCGTGTTCGCCGGCGCACCGTTCCGCCGCACGCTGCGGCCCCAAAAGCCCGGTTTCCGCCACCGGTTGCTGTATGAAAGCGAAAAAAAGCGCTTTTTCGACCTTCCGACGCTTGGCGTGGCCGCGATGTTGCCCTACATTCCGCCTTGCCGAGGGGGTTTCCTGGCAACCCATCCATTCAATCGAGTACCACCGGGACATATATGGCGACGAAGAAGAAAGCTGTTGCGAAGAAGAAGGCCGCTCCGAAGGCTGCTGCCAAGCCGGCCGCCCCGAAGCCGATCAAGGAAGCCCTGAGCAAGTCGGGCCTGGTCGCGCATCTGGCCGAAACCACCGGCGTGGTCGCCAAGGACGTGCGCGCGATCCTGGGCGCGCTGGAAGGCGCCGTGCACGCTTCGATCAACAAGAAGGGCGCCGGCGCGTTCACCCTGCCGGGCCTGCTGAAGATCACGGCCGTCAACGTGCCGGCCAAGCCGAAGCGTAAGGGCATCAACCCCTTCACCAAGGAAGAGCAGTGGTTCGCCGCCAAGCCGGCGTCGGTGAAGGTCAAGGTGCGTCCGCTCAAGAAGCTCAAGGACGCCGCGGCCTGATCGCTGCGACACCTTGCGCGGAGCGCGGCGCCAGCCGCCTCCGCAGCACAAACGGGCCGCCTCTGCGGCCCGTTTGTTTTTGCGGCCCTGCCCCCAATCGGTGCCGCCTCGATCGCCCCTTGTAGGAGCGGCGCAAGCCGCGACCGCGCCAATGCGATCCACCGCGCCAGCCCGGCAGCCGAGACATCACGGTCGCGGCTCACGCCGCTCCTACCCCAAAGCCCGCGTCTCAATTCATCCGCAGCGTGATCGCCTTCAGCCGGCCGTGGACCTGCCGCATTTGCTCCCTGTAGGAGCGGCGCAAGCCGCGACCGCGCCAATGCGATCCACCGCGCCACTGCAGCCGGCCGAGACATCACGGTCGCGGCTCACGCCGCTCCTACCCCAAAGCCCGCGTCTCACTCATCCGCAGCGTGATCGCCTTCAGCCGGCCGTGGACCTGCCGCGTTTGCTCCCTGTAGGAGCGGCGCGAGCCGCGACCGCGCCAATGCGATCCACCGCGCCAGCGCCGCCGGCCGAGACATCACGGTCGCGGCTCACGCCGCTCCTACCCCGAAGCCCCGGCTCAAATCACCCGCAGCGTGATCGCCTTCAGCACCGCGCGCGTGCGGTCGCGGGTGTCCAGCTTCTCCAGGATCACCGACACGTAGTTCTTGACCGTGCCTTCGGCCAGGAACATGGCGCGGGCGATCTCCTTGTTGGAGTAGCCGCCGGCCATCAGCCGCAGCACCGAGACCTCGCGTTCGCTGAACAGCGCGCGCGGCGCGTCGTCGGCGTGGTAGCGGTAGCGCGCGCGCACCGGCTCGGTGCTGACCGGCTGCAACAGGGTGTCGCCGCCGGCCACGCGCACGATCGCCTCGTGCAGGTCTTCCGGCGCGGCGTCCTTGAGCAGGAAGCCCTGGGCGCCGGCCTCGGTCGCGCGCAGCAGCAGCTCGCTGTCGTCGAAGGTGGTCAGCAGCAGCACCGGGGTGCGGTCGCCGCGCTCGCGTAGCCGCTCCAGCGCGGCGATGCCGTCCACGCCGGGCATGCGGATGTCGCTGAGCACCACGTCCACCGGCGTGTCCTGCAAACGGTCCAGCAGGGCCTGGCCATCGTCGGCCTCGAACGCGATTTCCACGCCCTGGCGTTCCAGCAGCGCGCGCAGGCCGGCGCGGACCAGGGCCTGATCGTCGGCCAGGGCGATGCGCAGCGCGCTCATGCCGGCAGCTCCGCTTCGATGCGCAGCGCACCGTGCACCGTGCTGCTCAGCGCCAGGCGGCCGCCGGCGGCGGCCACGCGCTCGCGCATGCCGGCCAGGCCGTTGCCCTCGCGCAGCGGTCCGCGCAGGCGGCCGTCGTCTTCCACGCTCACGCGCAGCAGGCGGCCGTCGCGAACCACGGCCACCTGCACACGCTCGGCGTCGGCGTGGCGCGCGCTGTTGGTCAGCGCCTCCTGCACCAGGCGCAGGAGGGTCTCGGCCAAGGCCGGATCGGTGAGGTGCACGTCCTCGGCAATGGACAGCTCCAGCCGCGGCCGCGGCAGCGGCGCGGCCAGCGCGCGCAGGGCGGTGGCCAGGTCCAGGCCGCGCGAGTCGCGCATGGCCTGCACCACGTTGCGGATGTCGCCCAACAGTTCGGACGACAGGCGTTGGGCGATGGCGATTTCCGGCCGCTTGGCATAGTCGGGATCGGCAGCCAGCGCGCGCAGGTTCAGGGTCATCGCGGTGAGCTTGTGTCCGGCCACGTCGTGCAGCTCGCGCGCCACGCGCAGGCGCTCGGCGTCGCGCGCGCTGTCGGCCAGCAAGGCGCGCGTGGCCAGCAGATCGGCGTTGACGCGAGCGAGCTGGTCGCGCGCATCCTCGGCGCTGCGCGCATAACGCGCGACCAGCGCGGCGAAGGATTGGAAGCCGGCGAAGATCAGCACCACGATCAACGCCGCCCGGTGTTCGCCGGCGCGCAGCACCAGGTACAGGCCCAGGTCGATGGCCAGCACCGCGGCCACGGTCCAGCGCGCCGGATAGACCATGGCCAGCTGCGCGGCCAGGATCACCAGCAGCGCCGGCGCGGTGCCCGCGCGCGGCGCCAGTCCGGCCACGACCAGGGCGCTCACGGCCTGAGTCGCGAGCAGCAGAGCGCGCGCGGTGTGCTGCGCCGGGCGCAGGAAATCGCCGATCAGGAACGCCGCGGCGAAGCCGGCCATGGCCAGCCACACCGCCGGGGTGCCGCGGCTCTGCTCGAAATTCAGCGACAGCGCCACGGCCAGCCAGGTCAGCAGCGCGGGCAGGTTCAGCGGTTGGAACAGCACGCGCAGCACCGGCTGGCCGGCGGCGACGCGGCCCATGACGGAAAAGGATTCGGGGAGGGGCATGCGGCCATGCTGCGGCGCGCCGGCGTCCGCTGGCAACGGCCGCGCAGCGAAAAGTGACTTCCGGCAGGTCGCGGCGGTGACCGCGGGCACTGCGCTGCTCCGGCGTCGAAGCGGAGCCTGTGCTCATCCCAGCCGGAGCCGCCGCCATGACCGCCTACCAGACCCTAGTCGCCGTGCACGGTGCCGTCGGCACCCTGGCCCTGGCCACGTTCTGGACCGCCGCCGCCGCGCGCAAGGGCAGCGCGCTGCACCGTCGCGCCGGCCAGATCTATCTGCTGGCGATGGTCGGCATCCTGCTCACCGCCGTGCCGATGGCGCTGTGGCGCTACAGCCGGGGCGACGTCTACACCGCCGCATTCCTGGGCTATCTGACCGCGATCACCGCCAACGGCGTGTGGGCGGCGTGGCGCGCGATCCGCGACAAGCACGACGTGGTGCGTTACACCGGGCCCGTATACGTGGCCTCGGGCCTGCTCGCCTTGGCCGCCGGCATCGGCGTGCTCGCGCTGGGCCTGAAGGACGGCTCGCCGCTGTTCATCGGCTTCTCGTCCATCGGCCTGTACGTCGGCTACGACACCTTGAGCAAACGCCTGCGCCGCGAGCGCCTGGCCGCGCGCCCGCGCTGGTGGATGACCGAGCATTACAGCGCGATGCTGGGCAACGGCATCGCCACCCATATCGCCTTCCTCGCCATCGGCTTGCCGCGCCTGCTGCCGGCGGCGAACGGCACCACGCTGCATTATTTCGCCTGGTTCGGCCCGCTGCTGGTGGCGGTGATCGCCAAGCTGATGCTGGACCGCAAGTACGCCGCACCTCGACGTGCGTCGCCGGCGGCCGTCGTCGCTGCGCGTTCGACCGCGGTTTGATCGCGGACCTTTTCCTGCTACTCACAGAGCACCGATGCCATGAATCCGATCCAGATCCTGCAAGGCACGCCCGCGTGGGTGTTCGCATTGTTCGCTGTCCTGGCCTGGCTGGGCGCGCGCCGGCTCAAGCCGCAGACCCTGCCGCTGGCGCGTGTGTGGCTGGTGCCCGCGATCTTCGTGATCTGGGGGCTGGCCGGCTTGTTCGGCCATCGCGCCGCGCCTTGGGACACGCTCGCGTTCTGGCCGCTGGGCGCGGTCTTGGGCGCCGCGCTGGGCGCCAGCCTGGCGGTGCCGCTGCAAGTCGACCGCCAGCATGGCCTGGTGCGCCAACCCGGCAGCGTCGTGCCCTTGCTGCGCAATCTGGGCTTCTTCGGCGCGCACTACGTGCTGCAGGTGGCGATGGCGGTGCGGCCGGACTGGCGCGACCGCCTGCTCGGTTGGGACCTGGCGGTGTCGGGCTTCAGCCTGGGCTACTTCGCGGCGTGGTCGGCGCGCTTCGTGCAAGGCCTGCGCCGCGCGCCGCACAGCGACCTGCTGGTGCCGGCCTCATAACCTTGCGCTATGAGGGTCTGAAACTTGGTTGGGTGCCGCTCACGCGCCGCTAACCCCGGCTTTACCAATGCCCGCATCCGATCCACTAGAACAGAGCCTCCCCCCACGGAGGCGAGCGCATGCGGATCACGATCATCGGTGCCGGCTTCAGCGGCAGCGCCCTGGCGACCGAACTGGCGGCGCAAGCCGGACCCGGCCACGACCTGACCCTGGTCGGCGTGGCTGAGAGCTACGGCCGCGGTGTGGCCTACGGCGAGGCGCGGCCGGAACACCTGCTCAACGTGCGCGCGCGCGACCTGGGCGCCACGCCGGACTATCCCGGCGAATTCGCCGACTGGCTCAACCTGACCGAACGCGCGCGCCAGAGTTTCCTGCCGCGGCTGATGTACGGCGAATACCTGCACGCGCGCCTGCGCGCGGCCGCCGATACCAGCGACGCCGCGCTCAACCTGGTGGAACACGAAGCGATCGCGGTCGAGCGCAGTCCCGGCGGCTTTCGTGTGCACCTGGCCGACGGCAGCGACTTCTTCAGCGAACGCGTGGTGCTGACGCTGGGCGCATTGCCGCCGCAGCCATTGGCCGGCGTGGGTCCGCGCCTGGCCGTGCACTCCAGCTATCTGGGCTGGCCCTGGCAGGACGGTGCGATAGACCGCATCGATCCCGATGCGCGCCTGCTCGTGGTCGGCACCGGCCTGACCATGGCCGATGTGGTCGCGACCCTGCGCCGGCGCGGCCACCGCGGCCCCATCGACGCGTTGTCGCGCCACGGCCTGCTGCCGCGACGCCATCTGGACGAGGCCTGCGTGCCGGTGGCGCTACCGCCCACGGTGCTGCAGGCGCTGAACGCGCACGACCTGGGCCAGCTGCTGCGCGCGCTGCGTTCGCTGCTGCCGATCGTGTCGGACTGGCGCGCGCTGATCGACGCGCTGCGACCGTATCTGCAGGGCTACTGGCGCGGTCTGCCCGAGGCGCAGCGAGGTCGCTTCCTGCGCCACCTGCGCTCGCATTGGGAAAGCGTGCGCCACCGCCTGGCGCCGCAGGTCGCGGCCGAGCTGGACCTGCTCCAGGTCAGCGGCCAACTGCGCGTGCGCGCCGGCCGGCTGTTGCGCGCACGCCGCGGCGCCGACGCGGTGGAAGCGCTGATCCGCGAGCGCGGCCAAAGCCAGGTGCGCAGCGAGAGCTACGACGTGCTGATTCGCGCCACCGGTTTCGACACCGACATCGAATGCACCACCCACCCGCTGGTCGCGCACCTGCGCGAATCGGGCCTGATCAGCGCCGACCCGCTGGGTCTGGGCCTCAATACCTCGGAGCGCTACGAAGCGCTGGACGCCAACGGCGCGCCGGTGCGCGGCTTGTACTGCCTGGGCCCGCTGCTGCGCGGCCGTTTGTGGGAAATCACCGCGGTGCCCGAGTTGCGCGTGGCCGCGCGCGCCCTGTCGCGGCAGCTGCTGGCGGCGCCGGCGCAACGCGAGGACGAAGTGTCGCGATGGGCGGCCCGGGCCTGAGCCCGGGCTACTGCGGCGTCGGGCTCAGACGTCGCCGTCGTTGAGCCAGCCCTCGCCGGTGCCGCGCTGGTACACGCGGTCGCCGGCGAGCACTTCGCCGGCCGGCACCGAGCCTTGCGCGGCGAGCTGCGCGTACAGCGGGGTGAAGTCCGGCGAGGTCGCGTCCATCAACTGCTCGAAGCTGTCGATGACGAAGTAGGTCTTCTGGTAGGTGTCGATGCGGTAGCGCGTGCGCATGATCCGCTGCAGATCGAAACCGATGCGGTTGGGCGCGTCCGATTCCAGGCTGTAGATCGACTCGCCCTTGGACGAGACGATGCCGCTGCCGTAGATGCGCAGGCCGTCGGCCTGCCTGATCAGGCCGAACTCCACCGTGTACCAGTACAGCCGGGTCAGGTTGACCAGCGCCTCGGGCCCGATCGCGTGCGCCTTCACGCCGCCGCGGCCGTAGGCCTGCATGTAGTCGGCGAACACCGGGTTCATCAGCAGCGGCACGTGGCCGAACAGGTCGTGGAACAGGTCCGGCTCGCTGAGGTAGTCGATCTGCTCGGGCTTGCGGATCCACCAGGTCACCGGGAAGCGGCGGTTGGCCAGATGGTCGAAGAAGGTCAGCTCCGGCAGCAGGCCTTCCACGCCGATCAGCTCCCAGCCCGTGGCCGCGCGCAGCACCCGGTTGAGTTCGTCGAACTTGGGGATGCGGTCGGGCGACATGTGCATGGCGCGCTGGGCGATCAGGAACTCGTCGCTGGCGCGGCCGACCAGGATCTTCTGCTGGCGCTCGAACAGCTGCGCCCACACCGCATGGTCGGTGTCGCTATACGACGCCCACGGCTGCTCGATCACGGCCGTGGTGTAGACCGGCACGTAGCCCTTGTCGGTGAGCTGGTGTTCGACGCGCTGCGGCGTGGTGGCGTTCATGGCGGCGGCTGCGGAGCGGGGGTGATCCGTGACTGTAGCCCCGCAGCCGCGCAAGAAGCTTGCGTTGTTGCGTCCATTATGGGATTTGGCGCAATATTCTTGCGTTACGGTTGAAACTATTGCACGAATATGACCGCCATCCAGCTCGATCGCACCGACCTGTTGCTGCTGGCCGAACTCCAGCGCAGCGGCCGTCTGACCAATGCCGAGCTCGCCGAACGCGTGCACCTGTCGGCCTCGGCCTGCCTGCGCCGGGTGCAGCGGCTGGAACGCGAGGGCGCGATCGCCGGCTACCGCGCCGAGGTCGACGCCGAGCGTGTGGGCCTGGGCCTGCAGGCTTTCGTGCGCGTGCAGCTCAACCGCCACGATGCCGAGGCGGTGGCCGACTTCAGCCGCTTCGTCAACGACTGGGACGAGGTGGTGACCTGTCACGCGCTCACCGGCGACATGGACTACCTGCTGCTGGTGGCGGTGCGCGACCTGGAGCACTTCTCGCGCTTCCTGCTCGACCGCCTGCTCAACCAGGCCGGCGTGGCCGACGTGAATTCCAGCTTCGTGCTGCGCACGGTCAAGGCCTTCCGCGGGTTGCCGTTGCCGGGACGGTAGCGCGCGGTTAGCCGATCGACGCCAGTGCCGCCGCGCGCGCATGCAGCGCGGTGGTATCGAACGCCGGCACCTCCACGTCCTGCGGTCCGATCAGCAGGCCGATCTCGGTGCAGCCCAGGATCACGCCCTGCGCGCCGCGCGCGACCAGGCCGGCGATGATCCGTTGGTACTCGCGGCGCGATTCCTCGCGCACCGTACCCAGGCACAACTCGTCGTAGATCACCCGGTGCACGCGCTCGCGCCCGTCGGCGTCGGGCACCAGCACCTCCAGGCCATGCCGCTCCTGCAGGCGCTGGCGGTAGAAATCCTGTTCCATGGTGAAGCGCGTGCCCAGCAGGGCCACGCGCTGCAGCCCAGCGGCGAGTATGGCCTCGCCGGTGGGATCGGCGATGTGCAGCAGCGGCAGTCCGGACAAGGCCTGCACCGTGTCGGCCACCTTGTGCATGGTGTTGGTGCAGATCACCAGCAGCTCGGCGCCGCCCGCGCGCAGGCCGCGCGCGGCCTCGCCGAGCACGCGCCCGGCCTGCTCCCAGTCGCCGGCGTGCTGCAGGCGCTCGATCTCGGCGAAGTCCACGCTGTACAGCAGCAGCCGCGCCGAGTGCAGTCCGCCCAGCCGCTCCTTCACGGTCTGGTTGATCAGCCGGTAATAGGGAACCGTGGATTCCCAGCTCATGCCGCCTAGCAGGCCTAGGGTTTTCATAGGGTGAGTATAGGTGCGCGGGCGCAGCCTAAAACCGCGACGCGCCTGAGCAGCAGTTCTCCGGCACGGCGTAAGGACGCAGCAACCTGGCCCCCAGGCGCGAGCGCAGCGCGGGCTGCAAGGAGCGGAACAGATCCGACAGCTCGGCTTGGTCCACATCGCAGTCGATCGAGATGAACCGCCGCAGCGTCATCTGCGTCGTCGTGCCTGCGCTTTGCAGGTCGAACTCGGCCGTGACCGCGCAGTCGTGCCAGCGGAATACGAACGGGTAGCGTTCCGGATCGGCCAGTTCGCGGTCGCCGTCCGGATTGGAGTGCAACAGCAGTTGATCCGGCGCCAACGGCGCCAGGTAGACGACCGCTTCCTTGGGGACATTCACCATGAGCGGTGCCTTGCTGGTCGCGGTGAAGGCGATCAGCGAGATCGCCGCGACGCTCAGCGCCGGCCAGGCCGCAGCGCCTTGCGCCACGGGTTCCGACGAGCGCCGCAGCAGGTGCAGCGATACCGGCAGCACGACCAGGGCCCACAAGTCGCCGTAGTCGACCACACGCGCCACGTCGAACCACGGCAGCGCATTCCAAACCTCGATCGCGGCCGACGACCACGGCGACTTCCACCACACGAACGCGACGGCCACGGCGACATGAATCGCCAGCCGTGCGCGCCCGATCACCACCGACCAGAACCAGGCGAACGCGAACACGCCGGCGAAGTCCGACAACTTGCCGGTGAAGGCGTTGTGCCAGGCGGCCTTCAACACCGCGTCGTTGAGCATCAGCAGGCCCAACGCGAGCAGGAAGGGCCAGCGCAGCAACAGGCGACAACGATCGCGCGGATCAGGGCGCACGCGAGGGCTCCGCTTGCTTGATGGGGGCGGCAACGCCATAGCGCTGCCCGAAAAAGTCGCCCGCGTTCCAGGTAGGCGGCTGCGGTGCCTGCGCGATCAGCTCGGCCAGGCGCGCGTTGAGCCGCGCCAGGCGGGCGGCGTCGGCGTATTGGATGGGCTGGTCGGCGTCGTCGCTGGGCTGGTGGTAGCGCTGGCGCAGGTAGTCGCGTTGCGCGGCGAGCGGGTCGTCGCCGAAGCCGGCGCCGATCACGCCGGCGTTGAGGTAGGCGGCCGGCACCCCGGCTTGGACGAAGGCGTACTGGTCGCTGCGCACGAACATCACTTCCTGCGGCGCCGGGTCCGGCGACAGGGTGAGGCCGGTGTCGCGTGCGGCCTGCCGCGCCAGCGGCGCCAGGCTGGAATGCTCGATGCCCACGGCCACCGCGTCGCGGGTGGGCGCGAGCAGCAGCGGCATGTCCAGGTTGAGGTTGGCCACCAGGGTGCCGGGCGCGACGCTGGGATGGCGCGCGAACCAGCGCGCGCCGAGCAGGCCGTGCTCCTCGCCGGTCACCGCGACGAACAGCAGCGAGCGCCGCGGCTGCGGCCCGGCGGCCAGCGCGCGTGCGGCTTCCAGCATCACCGCCACGCCCAGCGCGTTGTCGACCGCGCCGTTGTAGAGGCTGTCGCCGTCCACGGCCGCGCCGGTGCCGATGTGATCCAGGTGCGCGCTGAACACCACGTGCTCGCTGCCGCGTTCGCCGCCGGGCAGGCGGGCGACCAGATTGTGCGACTCCAGCGCCGCGATGCGCTGGCGCGAGCTCAGGCTCAGCGTGCCGGGCAGGACGAAGCCGCGCAGGCGGCCGGCGTCGGTGTCGCGGTAGAGCCCGGCGGCGCTGCGGCCGTCGCCGGCGAGCAGGATGTCGGCGGCTTCGGCGCTGACCCGTGCGACCACGCGCAGCGAGCCGCGGCGCTCCAGCGGACCGCCGTCGGCGCCGCGCAAACTCAGGCCCGGGCGCTGCCACTGCGCGGCCGAGCGCGCCCACGGGTAGGTTTCCTCGTCGCCGGCGGTGGCCACGAACACCGCGCCCACCGCGCCGCGTTCGGCCAGCGCGCGCAGCTTCTCGTCGGTGCTGGCGTAATGCGCGCGCTGGTCCGGCGGAAAGCGCGCCGGTGCGCCGCCGAACAGCACCGCGACCTTGCCGCGCACGTCCAGGCCGGCGAAATCGTCCTGCTTGAGCTCCGGCGCGTGCACGGCCTGGGCCACGAACACCGCCGGCGCCGCCACCTGCGCCTGTTCGGTTTCGAAGTCCAGCAACGGCAGGAACTGCTCACGAAAACGCAGCGCCACCGTGGCGCCGTTGCGCTCCACCACCAGGGTGTTGCCCTCGGCCAGGCGCTGCGCGCGCAGCAGCGGCACGCGCTGGCGGTAGCCGCCATCCTCGCCGGCCGGCCGCAGGCCGATCGCCTGCATGCGCGCGATCGTGTACCGCGCGGCGCGCTCGTAGCCGGCGCTGCCGGTCTCGCGGCCCTGCATGCGGTCGTCGGCCAGCGCGCGCAGGTCGGCCTCGATGCGGCGCGCGGCCGCCGCGTCCTCGGGCGGGACGGCGCGCTGGCAGGCGGCCAGCGCCAGCAGCGCGGCCGCGGCTAGAACGAGGCGCATGGTCGATCCGGTAGGGGGGAACGCTGGCGACGCTAGCACGTGCGCGCCCGCGCCTGCACCGCCGCACCGCGCTTTGGGGTGGGTGCGGCGTGAGCCGCGACCGCGCCATCACGCCGGCCGGCGTTATCGCGACTCACGTCGCTCCCACAGAAAGCGGTGCTTGGCCGTTTGCGGGAGCGGCGTAAGCCGCGATTCGATCGGCGATCAGTCTCGTGCCGCAGCGGCCGCTCAGCCGCTGAGCTTGCGCCGCAGCTGCTCGGCGCGAACGCGCTGCACCGCGCCCGGCGGCAGGCCGGCGTCGTAGGCGGCGGTGGCGTGCTCGAGCAGCTCGCGCGCGGACCGGCGTTCGCCGCGCGCATGGGCGATCTCGGCGGCCATCAGCTGCACGTTGGCGATCATCAGCGGGTCGTAGGCGGGGCTGGCCGCGGCGGCGTCCAACGCCTGCCTGACCCGTTGCGAGGCCAGGGCCAGGTCGCCGCGTTTGAACGCCAGGTCGGCCTTGAGGGCGAGCAGGCCGGGGACGAAGTTCTTGTGTTCGGCAGGGCCTTTGGCGACCCGGTCTTCGGCCTCGTCCAGCAGTTGCTGCGCGCGCTCGTAGCGGCGCTCGCGAATCAGTGGGCGGACCATGCGCAGCTGGATGCTGATCAGTTGCTTGGAATCGGCGTGGTCGCGCGCCAGCGCCATGGCCGCTTCGTAGTCCGGCAGCGCGGCGGCGTCGCGCTTGAGCGTGACCAGGGACATGGCCCGCGCGCTGAGTGCGCGCATCCGCCACGGTTGCACGTCGGGCTCGTCGCCGTAGCCCTGCAGCCATTGCAGGGCCTGGTCCAGCAGTTCGATCGCGCGCTCGGGCTGGCCCATGCTTTCGCCGTACACCGAGGCCAGGTCGATCTGCAGCTTGGCCAGCAGGCGCGGGTCCAGACCCAGGTCGACGCCGATGCGCAGGGCGCGCTCGGAATGCTCCACCGCTTCGGGCAGCCGGCCCATCTGGTGGTAGATGCCGCCCAGTTCGTTCTCCATTTCCATGGTGTTGCGGCTGCGCTCGCCGAACGCGGTGCGGGCGATGCGCAGGCCTTCCTGGACTTCGCGCAGGGCTTGGTCATGGCGCAGCTGGCTGCCGCGCAACTGCCCGGCCAGGCGGTGCAGGATGAGACGGCCGGGATGATCGGCCGGCCATACCGGCGCGGCCATGGCGCGGGCGCGCAGCAGGTGGCGCTCGGCGCGCGGCAGGTCGCCGACGGCCAGCGCCGGCGAAATCTCGGCGATGGCCAGCTCCAGGCGCAGTTCCGGCGCCGCTTCGCCGGCGGCGTCCAGCACGGCGGTCGCGCGTTGGATCGCGCGCTCGACTTCCTGATCCTGGTTGGCTTGTATGGCCGAGGCGATGTACTGCACGTAGGCGCGGCCCAGGGTCGTCGCATCGGCGCCCTGACGCTGGCGCAGCGTCAGCAGTTCGCGATGCGCGGCCATGGCCTGCTCCGGCCGCTCCATGCCCTGCAGCGCCGAGCCGCGTGCGCCGAGCAAGCGTGCGCGCAACTCGGGGTCATCGGGGTCCAGTTGCGCCATCGCGGCGGTGGCCGCATCTACGGCGCGCAGGCTGGCCTGGGGGTCGCGGATGGCGTCTTGCACCTCGGCGATGGTCAGCCACGCGATCGCGCGGGTGCGCGGGTCCTGCCGGGTGTCGGCTTGCAGTTCGTCCGCGGCGCGCGCGAGCAGCGCCGACACGCTCACCGGCGCGCCGCGCACCTCGTCGGGCGCGGTTTCGGCCAGCACCGACTCCAGGAACTTGCGCGAGGCCTGGGTGTACTGCGTTTCCTGTTCGGCGCGCTCGCGTGCGGCCTGCGCGGTGCGCTCGGCTACCACGGCACGCTCGCGCTCGTCGTTCAAACGCCAGACGAAACCGCTGGCCATCAGCACCGCCAGCACGCTGGCGGCGGTGGCCAGGCGATGGCGGCCGATGAACTTGCGCAGGCGGTAGACGGTGCCGCCGTGCGCGGCCAGCACGGGCTGGCCGTCGAGGTGGCGCCGCACGTCGTCGGCGAGTGCGGCCACGCTGGGATAGCGCTCTCCGGGCGCTTCGGCGCAGGCGGTCGACACGATGCGGTCCAGGTCGCCGCGCAGGGTGCGCCGCAGCGCGCCGGCTTCGACGCTAGCGCTGGGTACCGGCACCGCAGCATCGCGGCCGCGCAGTTCCGACAGGCGCCGGCCGGTGACCAGGTCGAACAACAGGGCGCCCAGGCCGAACACGTCGGTGGCGGTGGTCGCGGCCTCGCCACGGCGCTGCTCGGGCGCGCTATAGCCGGGGGTGAAGGCCACGGTCACGGTGCGCGCGGGCCCGTCGTCGGCGTCGATCAGGGTGGCGATGCCGAAGTCCAGCAGCACCGGTGCACCGTCGCCGCGCACGATCACGTTGGAGGGCTTGAGATCGCGATGCAGCACCAGCCGCCGGTGCGCATGGTCGACCGCCTCGCACAAGCGCAGGAACAGCTGCAGACGCTCGCGCAGGCCGCCGGGCGCCTGCGTCAGATGCTCGTGCAGCGATGCGCCGTCGATGTAGTCCATGACCAGATAGGGCTGGCCCTGCTCGCTGGTGCCGCCGTCGATGTGCCGCGCGATCAGCGGATGGTCCAGGCTGGCCAGCAGGCCGCGCTCGCGCGCCATGCGTCGCTGCGCGGTATCGCCGGAGGGGCCGTGCAGCAGCTTCAAGGCCACTCGCTGCACGCCGTCGCCGGCCGCGCGTTCGGCCAGGTACACCGTGCCCATGCCGCCGCTGCCGAGTTCGCGCAGCAGGCGGTAGGCGCCGATGGTCTGCGGCAACGGCGTTTGCGGCGCTGCGGCCATGGCCCGCAGCGCTTCGGCCATGCGATCGCGCAAGGGATCGGACGGATCTTGCGTTGCGCAGTGCGCGAGCAACCGCTCCACCGCCGCGCGCACCTGCGGGTCGGGTTCGCTGCGCTGGAGAAACTCCGAGCGCTGATCGGCGGTCAGGGTCAGCGCCTCCTGGAAGCGCTGTTCGATGCGGGCGTGCTGTTCCGGCGTCATCGGGCTAGCTCCTCGCGCAGCCAGGCTTTGGCGAAGCGCAGGTCGCGCTCCACCGTGCGCACGTTGACCGCCAGCGCGTCGGCGATCTCGTGCTGTTTCAGGCCCACCAGATAGGCCAGCTCGAGGGTGCGGCACTGGCGCGGATACGGGCCCTCGAACGCGGCCAGCGCCGCTTCCACCTCCAGCCAGCGCTGATCGGGCATCGCGCCGTCCTGGGCCTGCTCCAGCGCTTCGTCGAAGCGGGTGATGATCGCGCCGCCGCCGCGCTTCTCGGCCTGGCGCTGGCGGATCAGGTCGATCAGGGTGTAGCGGATCGCGGTGGCGGCGATGCGGAAGAAATGCTGGCGGTTTTGCGCGTCGATGCGGTCGCCGAGCAGGCGCAGCAGCGCTTCGTTGACCAGTTCGGTCGGGTCCACGATCTGCCGGCCCATCGTCGCCAGGTGGCGCAGCGCGATGCCTTTGAGTTCGCCGTAGACCAAGCGGTACAGCGCGTCGCCGGCATCGCCGTCGCCCGCGCGCGAGGCCTGCAGCAGGGCGGTGACCTCGCCCTGGGTCTGCGGATCCGTCATCGCGCCCCCGTACCTGTCCTTGGTGGCGGCCAGCATACGCCGGTCGCCCGGCGCAGTCGCATGCCGATGTCGGGTTTGCGCCCCGGCTTACGAACTAGGGGTCACGGTCCGGCGATCGACGCCGCGCCCGCGATCACCCCCCTAGGAGACAAGGCGATGCAGGTACTGCAACCGCAACAACGGGCGGCCGTCGGCGGCGGCCGCGGCGTGGACGAACAGGGACGCGACTGCACCGATCCCAGCCACCTGCTCAAGCCCGTGCCGCGCGACGGCGGCACGCCTGGGCCCACCCCTCCGGCGTCGACGGCGCTGAGCGCGCGCTGACGCCGGATCGGCCGCGGACGCAGGGACGCGACCCGGTCATTCCCCGCAAGGAACGCAACCATCCCTACAGGAGTTAGCCATGCACACCTTGGACCAGCAGCAGCTGCAGCAAGTCGCCGGCGGCGGCGATCAGGACACCGTCCGCATCACCAAGCCGCAGACCCCGCCGCCCACGGACACGATCCGTCTGCCGGAAGTGATCATCATCGACCAGAAGCCGAAGAAGTAAGGGACGCGGCCATGAAGGAACTCGATCGCAAGGACATCGACGCCGTCGCCGGCGGCGTGATCACCGACCCGGCCACCGGCGGTACCTGCACCGAACCGCGTCCGCCGTTCCCGTACCCGCCCACCCAGCCGCTGCCGTTCCCGCAGCCGCCGACCAAGCCCGGCCCGCTGTACTGAGCCTGCGCGCAACGGGCGGCCTTCGCGGCCGCCCGTTGCGATTTTCGTCCGTTGCCCGAATTGCGCAGGCCCTTGCGTGAACGCTACGCGCGCCATCGTCCAATCCGAAGCCGCCGAATGCGGCCTGGCCTGCCTGGCGATGATCGCCGCGCATCACGGCCAGGCGATCGGCCTGCGCGAACTGCGCCGGCGTTACCCCATGTCGCTCAAGGGCGCGCACCTGGGCCAGCTGATCGATACCGCCGCGCAACTGGGCCTGCAGGGCCGGCCGCTGCGATTGGAACTGGACGAGCTGGAGCAGCTGCGCACGCCCTGCATCCTGCATTGGGACCTCAATCATTTCGTGGTGCTCACGCGCGTGCGCGGCGAGCGGGTGAGCATGCTCGACCCCGCGGTCGGCGAGCGCCGCCTCAGCCGCGCGGAAGTCTCGCGCCACTTCACCGGCGTGGCGCTGGAGCTGGCGCCCTGCGAGGGCTTCGAGCGCGCGCCGCCGCCGCCCGCGCTGCCGCTGCGCCAGCTGGTCGGCCGCGTGCGCGGCTTGTGGCGCTCGCTGGCGCTGCTGTTCGGTTTGTCCGCGGCGCTGCAGGTCTTCGTGCTGGTCGCGCCGTTCTTCATGCAGGGCGTGATCGATCAGGTGCTGGTCGCCTCCGACCGCGATCTGCTTGCGGTGCTGGGCCTGGCTTTCGCCGCCAGCGTGGTGTTCCAGGCCGCCATCGGTGTGCTGCGCGGCTGGGCCGTGGTGCACCTGTCCACCGCGTTGGGCCTGCAGTGGAACGGCAACGTGTTCCGCCATCTGCTGCGCCTGCCGATGGGCTTCTTCGGCAAGCGCCACCTGGGCGACGTCGTTTCGCGCATGGGCTCGGTGCACAGCATCCAGCATGCGCTGTCGACCAGCTTCGTCGAGGCCTTCATCGACGGGCTGATGGCCGCGGTCACCCTGGTCATGCTGCTGGTCTACAGCTGGAAGCTCGCCCTGGTCACGCTGTGCGCGGTCGCCGCCTACCTGGCCCTGCGCACCGCGGCGTTCGCGGCGATGCGCGACGGCACCGAGCGCCAACTGATCGCCGCCGCGCGCCAGCAGAGCTACCTGCTCGAATCGGTGCGCGGCCTGCAGTCGCTGAAGCTGGCCGGCCGCGAGGCCGCGCGCGAGGCCGGCTACGCCAACCTGATGCACGAGACCAGCAACCGCGAGGTCTGGCTGGCGCGGCTGGGCCTGGGCTTCAACGGCGTCAACCAGCTGCTGTTCGGCTTCGAGCGCGTGCTGGTGATCTGGCTGGGCGCGGGCATGGCCATGGACAACGTGTTCTCGGTGGGCATGCTGATCGCCTACCTCAGCTACAAGGACCAATTTTCCGGTCGCGTGGCCGCGCTGATCGACAAGGGCGTGGAGCTGCGCATGCTGCGCCTGCACGGCGAGCGCCTGGCCGACATCGTGCTGGAGCCGCCCGAGCGCGAGGCGCCGGCGCGCGCGCAGCGGGCGCTCCCTGCCGATGCGTCGATCGAAGTGCAGGGTCTGAGCTACCGCTACGCCGAGGGCGAGCCCTGGGTGTTGCGCGATTGCGCGTTGCGCATCGCCGCCGGCGAGTCGGTGGCCATCGTCGGCGCCTCGGGCTGCGGCAAGACCACCCTGGTCAGGCTGATGCTGGGACTGGCCGTACCGCAGGAAGGCGCGGTGCGCGTGGGTGGCCAGGACATCGCCGCGATCGGCCTGCGCGCGTACCGGGCGATGCTGGGCGTGGTGATGCAGGACGACCAGCTGTTCGCCGGCAGCATCGCCGACAACATCGCGTTCGACGAGGACGCCGATGCCGCGCGCGTGGAAGAAGCCGCGCGCCTGGCCTGCGTGCACGAGGACATCGCGGCCATGCCGATGGGCTACCACAGCCTGATCGGCGACATGGGCAGCAGCCTGTCCGGCGGCCAGAAGCAGCGCATCGTGCTGGCGCGCGCGCTGTACCGGCGCCCTGCGATCCTGTTCCTGGACGAAGCCACCAGCCACCTGGACGTGCGCAGCGAGCGCCTGGTCAACCAGGCCATCGCCGGCCTGGCGCTAACCCGCGTGGTGATCGCGCACCGCCCGGAAACCATCGCCAGCGCCGACCGCGTGCTGGTGATGGACGGCGGGCGCATCGTCGAGGAGTACCGGCCGCAGGAGCGCGTGCTGGCCTTGGCCGAACGGCGCGAGCCGGCCACCGCGGGAGCGCCGCGATGAGCGCGCCCGGGCTGTTCCGCGAGGAAGCGCTGCAGGCGCAGCGGGTGAGCTGGCTGGGCACGGTGTCGCTGTCGCAGCCGTTGCGCTTGTGGTCGCTGGCGGTGCTCGCCGTGGTCGTGGCGGCGGCGATCCTCGCCTTCCTGATCTTGGGCCAGTACACGCGCCGCGCCACCGTCAGCGGCGAGCTGGTGCCGGACCTGGGCCTGTCCACGGTGCTGGCGCCGGCCGACGGCGTGCTCGCGCGTTCGTTCCCGCAGGAAGGCGAGCGCGTGGCCGCGGGCGGCGCGCTGGCGCTGGTGCAGATTCCGCGCGCGACCGCCGCCGGCGCCGACCTGCATGCCGCCGCCGATGCCGGGATCGCCCAGCGTCTGGACGGACTGGATCGTCTGGACGCGGCGCAGGACGCGCAGGTCCAGGCGCAACGCGCGGGCCTGCTGCGGCAGATCCAGGCCCTGCGCCAGGAACAGGCGCAGACCGCCGCCGAACTGGCCACGCGCGCCGAGCAGGTGCGGATCGGCCGCGACACCGTCGGCCGCTATCGCGCGGTGGTGGAGCAGCGCTACGCCAGCGAACTGCAGCTGCGCCAGCAGGAACAGGCGCTGCTGGAACTGGTCGGCCAGCAGCAGGCGATGCAGCGCCAGGCCAGCCAGTCGCAGCGCGCGCTGGCGCAGCTGCAGCAGAGCCTGCTGGAATTGCCGGCGCAGCGCGCGCAGCAACGCGCCGAGCACCAGCGGCTGATGGCGCAGCTGCGGCAGGAGCGGCTGCAGCAGGACGCCAGCGGCGAATTGCTGGTCAAGGCGCCGGTGCCCGGCCTGGTCGCCAGCCGCTTGGTCGAACCGGGGCAGGCGGTGAAGGCGGGACAGCCGCTGATGAGTTTGCTGCCCAGCGGTTCGCAGCTGCAGGCGCAGCTGTGGGTGCCCAGTTCGGCGATCGGCTTCATCGCGCCCGGCGACCGCGTGCTGCTGCGTTACCGCGCGTTTCCGTACCAGAAGTTCGGCCAGCACCGCGGCCGCGTGCTGCGCGTCTCGCGCAGCGCGGTCGCCGCCGGCGCGGATGCGGCGCAGGGCGAGAACGCCTACCGCGTGGTCGTCGCGCTGGAGCGGCAGTCGATCCTGGCCTACGGCCGAGCCGAGGCGCTGCGTCCGGGCATGCGTCTGGACGCGGACATCCTGGGCGAGCGCCGCCGCCTGTACGAATGGTTGCTGGAGCCGCTGTATTCGGTGCGCGGGCGCATCGGCGCCTGAGCGCGCAAGCGCCGTGTCGGGTTCTTGCTCGCCGCTACGAACTGAATAACGGCCGATGTCGCCGGCGCGGCCAGCGCCGTGCTCGCGAACCAGGCCGCGTCGCGCAGGGTTGCGCGGCCGCTACCACTCAACGACAAGGATTACACCGATGAAGTCCATCGCCACGCAGGACCTGCGCCGCATCGCCGGCGGCCAGGGCATCGACACCACCATCCAAAAGCCCAAGCCCCCGGTCGACACCACCATCCGTCCGACGCCGCCGCCGCCGCTGCCCAACCCGATCCCCGCGCCCCCCGGGCCGGACAAGGAAACCGAAATCCTGAAGTAAGCCGCCGCGGGGTCGCCCGAGGTCCGCGCCGCACGTCCACGGGCGTGCGGCGCAATGACGTCCGGCCCACGCGGAACGCAGGTTTGCGCGTGCCGGCTGGGATCTTAGCGCTGCGACCCGCGCGCGGCCGCCCGCTCCACCCGATCGAACTGGATCTGCGCGCTGTCCACCGCGCGGATCGGCACGCCGAAGCTGACGATGTCCGACAAAGTCGCGTTGTGGTGCTCGCGGATGCGTGCGGCGGTCAGGTGCGGCTTGTCGTGGGTGGTGTGGGCGTCGGCGGCCAGCACCACCGGGTAGCCCAGCGCGGCGGCGCGGCGGGTGGTGGTGTCGACGCAGAAATCGCTGGCGTAGCCGCCGATCACCAACTGCTCCACGTTCAAGCTCACCAGCAGCGGCTCCAGCGCGGTGCGCAGGAAGGCGTCGGGCGAGGTCTTGCCCACGATGAGGTCGTCGTCGTGCACGTCCAGCTGGGCCTGGAACGCCCAGCCCGGCGCGCCGGGCTCCAGTGCGGTGCCGGGGCGTTCGTGGCGGACGAAGATCACCGGCGCGCCGGCATCGCGCGCGCGCGCGATCAGCGCGTTGAGACGCGCGATCACCGCGTCGGCGTCGTCCGGGCGGGGATCGCCGTCGAACAGGCCGCTTTGCACGTCGATCACCAGCAGGGCGGAAATCATCCGGGTCTCTCTAGGCCGTTGCCGTCAGGGCGCGCGCCAACTGCCGCCGGCGCTTTCGCAGCTGCTCCGGGTCACGGCCAGTTCCTGAGTGCTGCGAGCGTAATAGTACGTGCGCACCTGTCGTCCCATCGGGTTCACGCAGCTGCCCTGCGCACCGCTGGGGCAGGCCGCCGATACCGTCGCGCTGGCGCTACCCCCGGCGGACCGGATCGAGGCGATGTTGGATTCGCACTGCGCCTTGTAGTCGCTGTCGGGGCGGGCCGCGTCGACCTCGCTGCAGTCCTTGAACTTGGCGCCGTACAGCTCGCCCTGGATCAGGCAGGCACCCTTGGCGGCGGCTGGCGGGCTGGCCAGCGCGAACGCGAGCGGCAGCAGGGCGAGGGCGGCGGGGCGCATAGGCATCCAGAGCATGAGGCTGGACCTCACTCTAGCCTGTGCGGGCGCAACGGTTAAGCCGCGGCGTTCACGGTTCCCGGCGCGGCGGGAACTGCAGGACCACGCCATGCTCCGGATCGGGGCGGTTCCACAGCACCGGCACCTCGCGCGGGCTGGGCGGTTCCAGCTCGGCGTCCAGCGCGGCGATCTGCTCCTCTTCGTCCTCCCAGCTGTAGCGCTTGCGCGGCGGCAGCGGGTCGCTGAGACGGAACAGGAAGGCGGCGATCACGCCGGCCACCGCGCCGCCCAGGTGCGCCTGCCAGGACACGCCCGGCTCGCGCGGCAGGATGGTCAGCAGCATGCCGCCGTAGAACATGAACGCGATCATGGCCGCGGCGATGGAAGGCCGGTCGCGGCGCAGCAGGCCGAGCACGAACACCAGGAACATCAGGCCGTGGGTCAGGCCGCTGGCGCCCAGGTGGTGGCTGCCGGCGCTGCCCAGCAGCCAGGCGCCCAGGCCCGAGCCGATCCAGATCAGCGGCAGCGCGCGCAGGGTGGCGCGCGGGTAGACCGCGCCGGCCAGGGTGCCCAGGAACAGCAAGGAGATCGCATTGGTGGCCAGGTGCTCGATCGAGCCGTGCAGCAGCGGCGCGGTCAGCAGGCCGATCAGGCCTTCCAGCGACCAGGGCGTGACCGTCCAGGCCGACACGTCGAACTGGCCCTGCGCGCTGTAGACGGCCGCCAGCGCCAGCACGAAGGCCAGGCTGGCGTTGAGCGCGCGCATCAGCCGGCCGCGGTCGGCCTTGCGCTGGGCGGGGGTGTCGGGCGGGGCTTCGGGCGTGGGCAGGTGCATGGGAACCAGATTGGCACCGCCCGGAACGAATACAAGCCGGGAATCCCGGGCCGGTTTGTCCCGCCGATGGGACAGGACCCGGTTTTGCGCCCGGGCCGCGTAAAATGCGCGGATGAACAACGATCTGCCCACCGTACGCCTCAAGAACGCCTGGAAATCCACCCACCCCTGGATCTTCCAGCGCCTGGTCGACAAGCCCGCGCAGCGGCCCAAGCCCGGTTCCATCGTCAACGTCGTCGGCGTGGACGGCGAATGGATCGGCCTGGGCTTCTACAACGGCCATTCGCGCATCGCCCTGCGCATGCTCGAAAGCGACCCCGACGTGGCGGTGGACGCGGACTGGTTCGCGCGCAAGATCGCCGCGGCGGTGTCGCTGCGCCGCGACGTGCTCAAGCTGGACCAGGTCAGCGATGCCTGGCGCGTGGTGCACAGCGAGGGCGACGGCCTCAGCGGCCTGGTCGTGGACCGCTACGGCGACCTGCTGGTGGTCGAATACTTCAGCGCCGGCGCGTTCCGCCACCGCGAATGGATCTACGACGCGCTGCGCGCGCAGTTCCCCGGCTGCCGCTTCTACGCCTTCGCCGACGAGCACGTGCAGAAGCAGGAGAGCTTCGACTTCCGCGGCACCGAGCCGGTGTCGCCGGCGATCATCACCGAATACGGCATCCGCTTCCGCGCCGACCCGGCCGGCGCGCACAAGACCGGCTTCTTCGCCGACCAGCGCGACAACCGCGAATGGCTGTCGCAGCAGGTCGCCGGCAAGCGGGTGCTGGACTTGTGCTGCAACACCGGCGGCTTCGGCGTGTACGCCAAGGCGCGCGGCGCCGAGGAAGTGATCGGCGTGGACATCGACGCCGACGTGATCAACATCGCCAAGGGCAACGCCAAGCTCAACGGCGCGCACGTGAAGTTCGTCCAGGCCGACATCTTTCCCTACCTGCGCGACCTGGGTAACGCGGGCGAGCGTTTCGACGTGGTGATCCTGGACCCGGCCAAGATGACCCGCGACCGCGAGCAGGTGATTCCGGCGCTGAAGAAATACCTGGACATGAACAAGCTGGCGCTGAGCGTGGTCAAGCCCGGCGGCCTGTTCGCGACCTTCTCCTGCACCGGCCTGGTCAGCGAGGAACAGTTCCTGGACATGCTGCGCCGCGCCGCGTTCTACGCCGGCCGCACCGTGCAGGTGCTGCGCGTGTCCGGCGCGGGCGCCGATCACCCGTGGTTGGCGCAGGTGTCGGAGTCGCGTTATCTCAAGGCGGTGTTCTGCCGCGTGGTGGATTGAGCCGGCGCAGCGGGGATTCCAAAACGTCGCTGCTTTGGGGTAGGAGCGGCGTAAGCCGCGACCGCAGGCTGCCGATCTCGCGCCAGCAACCGCGGTATCTCGGTCGCGGCTTACGCCGCTCCTACCCCAAGGCACATGGCGCTCAGCGCAGCGCGAGCGCCGCCGCAGCGATGGCCAGCGCCACGCCCGCCGTCGCCAACGCCGCCAGGCTGACCGCACGCGCGCGGCGCAGGCGCTGCTCCAGCGCCATCGACGCTTCCTGCAAACCGGTTAGCGTCTTTTGCATCTCCGCCGCCAGGATCTTGATCGACTCGGCATTCTGCGCCGCCGCGTCCTGCAATTCGCCGATCTGCACCGCGACGATGTTCGCAGGCGGCAGCGCCTGCTGCGGCGCCTTGGTGAAGTAAGGCCGCGCCTGGCGCAGGATTTCGGGGATCAGCGGTGCGACTACGGTGAACCAGGCGGCCATGACGACTCCGGGCGGCGGTGCGAGGGCCGCGGCGATAACGGGGAAGACGTCACTGTAGCTTGCTGTGTGGGTTGCGGCGCGAGTATGTGTCTGCGCGTGCCCTCACCCCAACCCCTCTCCCGCGAGCGGGAGAGGGGCTAAAGCACAAGCGGCGGCGTCGGATGTGTTCCCTCTCCCGCTTGCGGGAGAGGGCTAGGGTGAGGGGGTGAGCGCAACGCGCGAATGCTCTTGATCCCCGCTCGGGCACCGAACTCGCAGTACCAATAGCAGACCCGAAGGGCGGCGCACAGGACGTGCGCCGTTTTCCGCTCGGGCAGGAGGCTCGATCGGAAAATCCCGGCGCCCGCACCGCTCTCGCACGGGAGCTCTGGCCAAGCGTTTTTCTTTGGTTACTTTCTTTTGACGCTTATCAAAAGAAAGTAACCCGGCCGCTTGCGGACGGAAGCTTTTGCTGTTGCTTGTAAGCAACAAGAGCAAAAGCAAATCCCCCTCAATCCCCCTTTTCCAAAGGGGGAAGACAAGCAACGGGGGAAGGGTGGGAGCGTAGGAAGCCAGCGGCGACGTCTGCATCGCCGCCAAAGACCCTTACTGCTTCGGCGCCACCATGCGCTGGTGGTAATCGATCCCCTGCCCCCAAGCGCCGCCATGCTGCTGCGCGATCGCCGTCACCTGCGCCGCGGTGCGCGCATCGGCCCAATCGCCCTGCCATTCCAGCATCACCGCCATCCAGGTCACCGGCACCGCGCCGGCCTGGATCATGCGCTGCACCGCCATCTCGTGCGATTCGCGGTTGACGTCGCCGCTGGCGTCCACCACCACGTAGACCTCGTAGCCGTCCTTCAGCGCCGACAGCACCGGCAAGGTCACGCAGCTGTCGGTCCACAGACCGCTGACCAGCAGCTTCTTGCGGCCGCTGCGCGCCACCGCCTCGCGCACGCGCGGGTCGCGCCAGGCGTCGATGCGGCTGCGGTCGAACGGCACCAGCGCCGGCTGCGCCTGGCCGAGCTGGCGGAAGAACGGGCCGCCGAAGCGCTCGGCGCTGATCGAGGTGTAGACGGTCGGCACCTCGAAGGCCTTGGCGGCCTTGCTCAGGCCTTCGGCGTTGTTGATCAGCTCCACCACCGGGATCGACTGCACCGAGAACACGAACTGCGGCTGGTAGTCGACCATCAGCAACACGCTGTTGTCGCGGGTCAGCGGTTCGCGCAGGTCGGCCTGCGCGGCGGGAACGAAGGACAGGGCGATCAGGGCGGTAAAGGCATAGCGGGCGAACTTGCGCATAACGGGTGGTTCCGTGGGTGAGGGAAGGAAGGGGAGCGGCAGGAATCAGCGCGCGGCGACCAGCGCGGAGGGAACGGCGACCGCGGCGGGGGCGGCGCGGCGGTTGGCCAGCACGATGCCGGCGAACACCAGCGCCACCGCCGGCACGAAGCTCCAGCCCAGGCGCTCGCCGAACAGCACCGCGCCCCAGACCACGCCGGTCAGCGCGATCACATAGCCGATCTGGCTGTAGGCCACGGAGTCGGCGATGCGCTGCAGCGCGGCGGCGGCGACGTTGGCGGCCAGGGTGACCAGCACCATCGCCAGCAGCAGCGGCCAGGCCGCGCCCAGTTCGGCGGCGCTGGCGCTTTGGCCGCTGACCGCGAGCAGCGGCAGCACCGCCAGGGTCTGTACCAGCATGGTCCCGGCGGTGGACATGGGCGCGCTAAGGCCGCTGGGCCAGTGACGGCTGCGGTAGACGTTGCCGATCGCCAGCAGCACCGGCACGCCCACGGCCACGCCCAGGGCCAGCGCCTGTTCGGCTTCCACCGAACGCGCGCGCGGCACCAGCACCAGCAGCACGCCGGCCAGGCCCAGGGCGGTGCCGGCCAGGGCGGTGGCGCTGGGCCAGCGGCGCTCGGCCAGGGCGTTGAACAGCGAGGTGAACATCGGCGACAGGGTGACCACCACGGTGTAGATGCCGGCCGGAATGCGCGCCAGCACCCAGTTGCCGAGCAGGGCCGAGCCGGCCACGGCGATCAGCCCGGCGACCAGGTAGAAGCGGCGGTCGGCCGCGGTCAGCGACAGGCGCTGGCCGCGCGCGGCCAACACCGACAGCAGCACCGCGCTGGCGCCGCCGGTCTGGATCAGGGAAACAATCAGCGGGCTGAGGCCGCGGCCCAGCAGCAGCTTGCCGATCACGAAGATGGCGCCGACCAGGCTGCCGGCGATCAGGGTCAGGGCTAGGCGGCGTGCGGTGGGGCTCATGGCGGCGGTCCGGAGTGGGAGGCGACGCGGCCAAGATACGGAGGCGGGCGCCGCGGATAATCGGCCCCGGGGTGGTTAAACTGTTTCCCTATGTCAACAATGCAGCAGGGCCGACTGCCCGTTCCCGACCTACCCGGCCTGCTCGCCTTCGTCCGCGTGGCCGAGCTGGGCAGCTTCGTCCGCGCCGCCGAGGCCCTGGGCCTGTCCAAGGCCGCGGTCAGCAAGCAGGTCTCGGCGCTGGAGCGGCGCCTGGGCGCGCGCCTGCTGCACCGGACCACGCGCCGGCTCAGCCTGACCGAGGCCGGCCAGGCCTACCTGCGCCATGCCCAATCGGCCTTCGCCGAAGCGCGTGCGGCCGAGGACGCCGTGGCCGGCACCGGCGGCGCGGTGCAGGGACGGCTGCGGGTGTCGGTGCCGATGACCTTCGGCGTGATGCACGTGGCGCCCTACCTCGGCCCGTTCCTGGCGCAGCACCCGCAGGTCGACCTGGACCTGCAGCTGGACGACCGCCCCACCGACCTGGTCATGGAAAGCCAGGACCTGGCGATCCGCCTGGGCCGGCTGGACGCGTCCAGCCTGGTCGCGCGCAGCATCGCCCACAGCCGGGTGTGGCTGTGCGCCTCGTCGGCCTATCTGGACCGCCGCGGCCGCCCGCAGCGCCCCGACGAACTGGGCGGCCACGACTGCCTGCACTTCAGCCTGGCCGCCACCGGCCGCACCTGGGAACTACGCCAGGGCGAAGCCGTGGTGCGCGTAGCGTTGGGCGCGCGTTTGGACGCCAATTCCTCCCTGGCGCTGAAGGCCGCGGTGCTGGCCGGCGCCGGCATCGCGCGCATTCCCGAATTCGCCATCGCCCAGGAGATCCGCGACGGCCGCATGGAGCGCGTGCTGCCGCAGTGGCAGCTGTCCGGCCTGGACGTGCACGCGGTCATGCCCGAGCGCCGCTACGTGCCGGCCAAGGTGCGCGCGTTCGTGGCGTTTTTGGAGCGTTGCTGGCAGGCCGATCCGGGTTGGCTGGGCGCCGGTGCGCATCGCGCTTGAGCGCGCTCAGTCCTTGCGCTCGTAACGCTCGCGCACGTGACGGCTGATGTAACCGCTCAAGCCGCGTCCGGCCACGGCCAGGCGCTGCATCTGCGCGACATGGCGCGCGCCGGCGCTGCGCTGCGTGTACAGGTAGCGCGCGCCGTCGACGAAGACCACCGCGATGCGGTCGTCGCCCAGTTCGTAGGCGGCCACGCCGGAGCGGCCGCTGAGGTTGCGATAGCGCTCCATCGGCCGCATGCGCAAAGCGGGGAATGCCGACGCTACGCCCGCCGCCGTGATGCGGCCGTTCTCATGGCTTGAGACGCCGCGGGCTACACTGCGCGCATGACCGAACCCACCCTGCTGCTGAGCCTGCTGCTGGTCGCCGTGATCGTGGCCGTCGTGCTGCTGGTGGTGCTGTTGCTGCGCAAGCCCGACGGCCGCCTGGAGCAGTCCCTGCGCGAGGAACAACGCGAGGGCCGCGGCGAGCTGCGCCAGCAGCTGGACAGTCTGTCGGCCGCGCAGGAGCACCGCATCAACAATTTCGGCGGCCGCCTGACCGACCTGGCCGAGCGCACCGACCAGCGCCTGGACGTGCTGCGCGAGGCGCTGACCGAGGACGCGCGCAAGGCGCGCGGCGAGGCCGCCGAGCAGCAGCTGCGTTTCGCCGAAGGCCTGGGCCAGCGCCTGAGCGAACTGACCCAGCGCAACGAGCAGCGCATCGGCGAGATGCGCGCCACCCTCGAGCAGCGCCTGCGCGAGCTGCAGGCCGACAACACCGCCAAGCTCGAGCAGATGCGCGCCACCGTCGACGAGAAGCTGCAGACCACGCTGGAAACGCGCCTGGGCGAATCCTTCCGCCTGGTCTCCGAGCGCCTGGAGCAGGTCCAGCGCGGCCTGGGCGAGATGCAGCAGCTGGCCAGCGGCGTGGGCGATCTCAAGCGCGTGCTGACCAACGTCAAGACCCGCGGCACCTTCGGCGAAGTGCAGCTGGGCGCGCTGCTGGAGCAGGTGCTGACCATCGACCGCTACGACAGCAACGTGGCCACCGTGCCCGGCAGCAGCGAGCGGGTGGAATACGCGGTGCGCCTGCCCGGCGCGGCGCCGGAGCAGCCGATCCGGCTGCCGATCGACGCCAAGTTCCCGCGCGAGGACTACGAGCGCATGCTCGACGCGCACGAGCGCGCCGACGCCGACGCGGTGGCGCAGGCGGCCGCGGCGCTGGAGCGCCAGGTCAAGGTCGAAGCCAAGCGCATCAGCAGCAAGTACCTGTCGCCGCCGCACACCACCGACTTCGCCCTGCTGTTCCTGCCCACCGAAGGCCTGTACGCCGAGGTGCTGCGCCGGCCCGGCCTGTTCGAGGCGCTGCAGCGCGACTACCGCGTGACCCTGGTCGGTCCGACCACGCTGCTGGCCTTGCTCAACAGCTTGCAGATGGGCTTCCGCACCTTGGCTATCGAGCAGCGTTCCAGCGAAGTCTGGCAGCTGCTGGGCGCGGTCAAGAACGAATTCGGCAAGTTCGCCGGCGTGCTGGAAAAGACCCGCAGCCAGCTGGACACGGTGCGCAACAGCATCGACGCCGCCGGCGTGCGCACGCGCGCGATCGAGCGCCAGCTCAAGGGCGTGGAGGCGCTGCCGGCCGAGGAGGCACGGCGGTTGTTGGGCGCGGAGTTGGATGCGGCGGGGGATGATGAGGATTGAGGCGGGCTGACCTCGCGTCGGCCCTCACCCCAACCCCTCTCCCGTAAACGGGAGAGGGGCTTCAGAGCGCAGCATCAAAACTTCTCCACCCGGCTTTAGCCCCTCTCCCGCTTGCGGGAGAGGGGTTGGGGTGAGGGCCGCCTCAGCGCTGGTAGTTCGCATCCGTAGGCATCAGCGGCATCGCATCGGCCGGCACGCTGGGGTTGCTGTCGTCGCGCAGGTAGTCCGGCAGGCCCTGGTCCTCGGCGTCCATGCGGTCGCCGAAGATCTGGTAGTCGCGGCGCTGCATCCACGAATCGCGGACCAGGGTGTAGTCGTCCTCGGCGCCTTCGCGCAGCGCGTCGGTGGGCATCAGCTGGGCGCGCACGTCGACCAGTTGCAGGCCCTGCAGCGGGATGCGGATGCGGTCGCTTTCGACCTGGCGCAGCGGGCTCAGCGGTGCGTCGCCGACCGCGCCGAAGGCATCGCGCACGGTGCGCGGGCCGAACAGCGGCAGCTCGAGGTAGCGCGAGCGCTTCCAGCCCCACACGCCCAGGGTCTGGCCGAAGTCCTCGCTGCGGTTGGGCAGCTTGGCGTCGCTGGCCGGATCGAAGATGCCGCCGATGCCGACCGTGGTGTTGAGGGCGAAGCGGCCCAGCGCCTGCGCGGCCTGCTTGGGCTTGCCCTGCAGCAGCGCGTTGACCGCGCTGACCGGCTGGCCCAGGTTGTTGAAGAAGTTGCTCACGCCTAGGCGCACCGGCCGCGGCACCACGCGCACGTAGGCGCGCGCCAGCGGCTTGGCGATGCCGCGGTCCACCGCGTTGTTGAAGCGGTGCATCTTGCGGTTGTAGCGCTCCCACGGGTCGTAGATCACCGGCACCGTGGCCGGCGCCGGCAGGGTGGAATCGGCGACCGGGTCGTACTGCGGCTCGCCGGTGCCGTAGAGCGCGTCGAAATCGCGCTCGGCTTCGGTGCGCGGATCGTCGCTGGGCACGGGCTCGGCCTGCGCGGCCGCGGCATCGGCCGGCGGCGTTTGCGCGGCGTCGCTGGCGGCTTGCACGGCCTGCGCAGGCTCGGCCGCCTGCGCCGCCGCTTCGGCGGCCAAGGCCGGCAGCGCGGCCAGCGCGGTGCCCGCATCGGTGCCGGTGACGGCCGGGGCCAGGCTCGCGGCCGCGGCGCTCAGCAGCGCCGGGTCGATGAGCAGATCGTCGCCGGCCAGGGCTTGCGCCTGGGCCGGAGCGGTGGCGGTCAGCAGGGCCAGGGCCAGGCCGACGGCGTAGGGGAGTGCGTGGGGGCGCATGGTCGCAGTCTATTCGCTAAGGGCGGCCTGGCCACACGCGCAAGGCGATGGCGACCGCAACGGTGTGTTCGGGATCAGCCGGCGTAGCCCAATCCCTCGTTCAAACGGTAGGCCGCACGCAGTTCGCCCAGGCCCGGCGGCGCGCCGACGACAGCGGCGCCAGCGCGTTCGGCCAGCTCGGCCAGCAAGGCCAGCCCGGCGCTGTCGACCGCCTCCACCGCGCCCAGCTCCAGGCGCCGCGCGCCGGCCAGCAGCGGCTGCGCCTGGCGCCACAGCGCCGCCACCGACGTGCGTTCCAGCGCGCCGGCGAACACCAGCGCCTCGCCCTCGCGGCGGACCGAGGCGGCCATGCTCAGTTGGCCTGCGCCTGCAGCTTGCCGGCCTTGATGTCGGCCGCCACCTGGGCGATCGACTTCTGCTTGAGCGGGGTGTCGAACTGGTTGCGGAAGGTCTGCACGAAGCTCACGCCTTCCACCATCACGTCGAACACCTTCCACTGCGAGCCGACCTTGCGCATCAGGTAATCCACCGGCACCGGCTCGCCGCCCTGGCGCAGGTATTCGCTGGACACCTTGACGATGGCGCCGCCGCGCAGCGGGGTTTCGGACTTGATCCGCACCTGCAGCTTGGCGTTGAAGTCCAGCAGCGAGGAACCGTAGCGCTGCATCAGGCTGGTGGTCAGCGCGTCGGCGAACAGCTTGACGTCGGCGTCGGAGGCGCCGCGGCCGTGCGTGCCCAGCACCAGGCGCGCCGCGTACTCGCGGTCGAAGGTCTGGTTGAACTCGCTGGCGATGAACTGGCTGAGCGCGGCGCGGTTCTTGCTGAACTCGGCGCGGCGCGACTCCAGCGTGCTCAGGATGCGGGTGCTGTTGGTGAGCACCATCTGGCTGGGCGAGCCGGCCTGCACCGTGGCGGCCGGAGCCGACTGCGCCAGCACCGCGGCCGGCGCGGCGGCCAGCAGCGCCGAGGCGATCAGGAGGGAGACGAGGTTGCGCTTCATGGCTTGCTCTCTTCTTGGGTGGGGGCGGCGTCTTGCGCGGCATCGCCTTGCAAATACGCCGGAACGTCGTTGGCAGGCGCGGCGGCGTCCTTCTTGTCGCCGCTCGCGGCGCCACCGCCGCTGAACATGTATTTGCCGACCAGCTGGATCAGGTCCACCGCCGGCTGGGTCAGGAAGATCTCGTCGCCGGGCTTGAGCGACTCCGGATCGCCGCCGGGGGTCAGGCCAACGTAGCTCTCGCCGAGCAGACCGCTGGTGAAGATGCCGGCCGAGGTGTCGGCGGGCAGGTCGCGGTACTGGCCGTTGATGGCCAGGGTGACCACCGAATCGAACTTCTTCGGATCCAGGCTGATGTCGGCGACCTGGCCCACGGCCACGCCGCCGATCTTCACCGGCGCGTTCGGGCGCAGCGCGCCGATGGTGCTGAAGCGCGCCTTCAGCGGGTAGCTGTCGCCGCCGAAGCCCCACTTGCCGTTGGTGGAGGCGATGGCCAGCACCAGCAGCGAGGCCAGGGCGAGCAACAGGAACGCGCCGACGGCGAATTCGATGCGGGGACTGCGGACGGACATGGGATGGGTCTCCGAAACTCGCTGCGTGCGCGTTACTTGAACAACAAGGCGGACAGGACGAAGTTGAACATCAGCACCAGCAGCGAGGCGTTCACCACCGCCTTGGTGGTGGCCACCGACGTGCCTTCGATCGTGGGTTCGGCGTGGTAGCCCACGTAGGCGGCGACCAGGGCCGAGATCGCGCCGAACACGCCGGACTTCAACAGCGCCACGCAGAAGTCGTCGACGAAATCGACGTTGTCCTTCAGCGCCGGCCAGAAGTAGCCCGGGTCCAGGCCGATCACGTGCACCGCCTCCAGGTAGCTGGCGGCGATGGCGAAACTGCAGAAGAAGCCGGTCAGCAGCGGCACGCTCAGCACCGCCGCCCAGAACCGCGGCGCCACCGCCTTGCCGACCGGGTCGATGGCCATCAGGCCCAGCGCGGTGATCTGGTCGGTGGCGCGCATCAGGCCCAGTTCGGCCGCGATCGAGCTGCCGGCGCGGCCGACGAACAGCAGCGCGGTCAGCACCGGGCCCAGCTCGCGGTACAGCGACAGGCCCAGCAGGGTGCTCAGCGAGTTGCTGGCGCCGAAGGTGGCGAGCGTGCGGTAGCCCTGCAGGGTCAACACCAGGCCCACGAACGCGCCGCCAACGGCGATGATCGGCAGCGAACGTGCGCCGATCTTGTAGATTTCGCGAATCAGCTCGCGGAAGAAATCCGGGGTTGGCTTGGACGCTCGGAACACCGACAGGGTGAACAGACCGGCGCGGCCGATCTCACGGGTGGCGGCGGCGAAGGGCATCAGGCCACCTCCGTGGCGCGCGGGGCGGCGTCGAACGCGATGGGGCCGTCGGGCTGGCCGCGCAGGAACTGCTGCACCAGCGGGTCGGCGCTGGCTTCCAGCTGCTCCGGCGTGCCGGAGAAGACGATGCCGCCGTTGGCGATGACGATGGCGTGGTCGGCCACCGGCAGGGTTTCGTGGACGTGGTGGGTCACCACGATGCTGGTCAGGCCCAGGGTGTCGTTGAGGCGGCGCACCAGGCTCATCACCACGCCCGAGGCGATCGGGTCCAGGCCGGTCAGCGGTTCGTCGTAGATCATCAGCGGCGGGTCCAGCGCCAGCGCGCGCGCCAGGGCCACGCGCCGGGCCATGCCGCCGGACAGCTCGCGCGGGTAGGCGTCGGCGGCCGCGCGCAGGCCCACCGCGTGCAGCTTCATCAGCACCAGCCGGCGGATCACCGCATCGGGCAGGTCGGTGTGCGCGCGCAGCGGCAGCGCAACGTTCTCGGCCGCGGTCAGGTCGGTGAGCAGGCCGTTGCCCTGCAGCAGCACGCCCAGGCCCTTGCGCAGCTCCAGCAGGGCGCGCGAGCGCTGCGGTACGTCGCGGCCCAGCACTTCGACCCGGCCCGAGGCCGGCGCGAGTTCGCCGGTCAGCGCCGACAGCAGGGTGGACTTGCCGCTGCCCGAGGGGCCGAGCACGGCGACGATGCTGCCGCGCGGAACGGTCAGGTGGATGCCGCGCAGCACGTCGCGCCCGCCGCGCGACAGGCGCAGGTCGGTCAGACGGACGATGGGCGTATCGGAGCTCATGCGTAGGCGGAGTCGGGTAGGGGCGGGCGGCCGAACGCGGCCGCAAGTTTCAGCAGCTTGGCGGGGTGAGGCTGAACGGGGGTGCAGCGCCATTGTCGCAGGTTAGGCAGACGGCCCGCGCAGTGTGGCGTCGCAGTGTCGCGATGCTGTCGGGTTGGGATTAAAACCTTTTTAAGGCGCGCGCCGGGTACGCGCCGGGTGCGGCAAGATGTCGCGATGCCCGGCCGTTCCGACTTCCGCCTCTACTACTCCAACGCCCTGGACGTGCTGGCCGGACTGCTCGCCGACGAGTTGCGCCGGCCCGCGCCCGGGCAGGCGGCGCTGGCGCCGGACACGGTGCTGATCCCGCAGGTGGCGATGCGGCGCTGGCTGCAGGCCGGCCTGGCCCAGACCTACGGCATCGCCGCCAACCTGGAATTCCTGACCCCGGGCGAATTCGTCCAGCGCGCGCTCGACGCCAACGTGCCCGGTGCCGAGGACGACGTGGGCGCCGACGCGCTGCGCTGGCGTCTTTACGCCGAGCTCTCGCAGCCGGCGCAGCTGCGCGACCCGGCGCTGGCGCCGCTGCGCGGCTACCTGGCCGGCGACGATCCGCTCAAGTCCTGGTCGTTGGCCGGCGAGCTGGCGGCGGTGTTCGAGAAGTACCAGGCCTGGCGCCGCGACTGGCTGATCGCCTGGGACCGCGGCCAGGACCGCTACGACGCCCAGGCCGCGCTGTGGCGCCGCGTCGCCGGCGGCCGCCGCTACCGCGCGCTGCGCATCGAGGATTACCTGGCGCGCCACGGCGGCGACGACACGCCGCCGCCGCAGGGGCTGCCGCCGCGGCTGTTCGCCTTCGCCACGGTCAACGTGTCGCCCGACGTGCTGCGGGTGATCGCCACCCAGGCACGCGCCGGCACCCTGCATTTCTATCTGCCCACGCCCACGCGCAAGTACTGGGGCGACGTGGCCGCGCATGCGCGGCGCTGGCGCCCGGGCGAGGCCGACCCGCAGGCCGACGACAACCCGCTGCTGCGCGCCTGGGGCGCGGCCGGCGGCGACTTCATCGCCGTGCTCGGCGGTTACGAAGTGGTCCACCCCTCCGGCGAGATCGAGGCCTACGCCGACCCCGAGGCCGATCCGGCCGACGAGCCCGCGCGCGACCGCCTGCTGCGCCGACTGCAGCGCGACCTGCTGCACCGGCGCGCCGCGCCGGCCGCGCCGTGGCGCGCGCAGGTCGAGCGCGACGATCCCAGCCTGCAGGTGCACGCCTGCCACACCCGCCTGCGCGAAGTGCAGGTGCTGCACGACCAGCTGCGCGGCCTGCTCGAAGACCCGCGCTTCGATCCGCCGCTGCAGCCACGCGAGATCGCGGTGCTGGCGCCGGACATCGATCCCTATGCGCCGCACATCGCCGCGGTGTTCGGCGGGCTGGCCGGGCGGCCGGGCTACATTCCCTATGCCCTGGCCGATGTCAGCCCCCTCGCCGCCGAGCCGCTGGCCGACGTGTTCCTGCGCCTGCTGGCGTTGCCGATCTCGCGCTTCGGCCTGAGCGAAGTGCTGGATCTGCTGGCCACTCCCGCCATCGCCGACGGCGCCGGCCTGGACGCGCCGGCGATCGAGCGCCTGCACGCCTGGCTGCACGAGGCCGGCGTGCGCTGGGGCCTGGACGACAGGCACCGCGCGCGCCACGACGCGCCCGCCGACGACGCCTACACCTGGCGCTTCGCCCTGGACCGGCTGCTGCTGGGCCATGCCGGCGGCGACGACGCCGAGCCCATCGCCGGCGTCGCGCCCTACAGCGAACTGGAAGGCAGCGCGCTGGATGCGCTGGATGCCTTGCTGCGTCTGCTGCGCGTGCTCGCACGTTACGAACGCGCGCTGGCCGAGGCGCTGACGCCCGCGCAATGGCGCGAGCGCCTGTCGGCGCTGTTGCAGGCACTGCTGCCGCGGCGCCCGCGCGAGTCCGCCGACCAGCGCACCCTGGAACGCCTGCGCATCGCCCTGGACGCGTTCGCGCGCGAGGCCGAGCAGGCCGGCTTCGACGCGCCGGTGCCGGCCGAAGTGGTGCGCGCGCATTTCCGCGCGGTGCTGACCGACGCCGACACCCGCGCGCCGCTGCTCACCGGCGGCGTCAGCTTCGGCCGCATGGTGCCGATGCGCTTGATTCCGTTCCGCGCGATCTGCCTGCTGGGCATGAACGACGGCGACTACCCGCGCCGCGATCCGGCCGGCGGCCTCAACCGCCTAGCCGCCGAGCTGGGCACGCGCGCGCGCCGCGCCGGCGACCGTTCGTTGCGCGAAGACGACCGCTTCCTGTTCCTGCAACTGTTCGCCGCCGCCGGCGAAGTGCTGTACCTGAGCTACCTGGGCGCCGACCCGCGCGACGGCAGCGAACGCGCGCCTTCGCCGCTGGTGGCCGAACTGCTGGACGCCGCCGCGCGTTACCACGCCGACGCCGACGCCGCGCGCGCGGCCCTGATCGTGCACGAGCCGCTGCAGCCGTTCGCGCCGGCCGCGTTCGGCGCCGGCGATGAACCCGGCGACGGCGACGAGCCGCGCCGCTACAGCTACCGCGAGCAATGGCGCCCGGCGGCGCAGGCCGGCGCCGAACCGCGGCGCGAGATCGGCGCCTGGGTGGACGCGCCCTTGCCGCCCGCGCCGGAACCGCAGCGCCTGGCCCTGGCCGAGCTGCGCGCGTTCCTGCGCGATCCGCCGCAGGCCTTCCTGCGCCAGCGCCTGCAGCTGCGTTTGCCCGAGGCCGAGGACGGCGCGGGCGCGCAGGCCGATGTCGAACCGTTGCTGTTGCCGCGCGCCGGCCTGCAACGTCATCAACTGCAGACCGCCGTGTTCGAGGCGCTGCTCGCCGACGCGGGCGCGGCACCGGCGCAACTGCAGCAGCGATTGCGCGCGCAGGCGTTGCTGCCCAGCGGCGCGCTGGGGCGGCGCCAACTCGATGCCTTGCTGGCGCAGGTGCGGCCCTATGCCGATGCGTTCGCGCGCTGGCGCGGGGTCGAGGCGCCACAGTCGCGCGCGTTCGAGCTGAACCTGGGCGCGACCGTGCTGCACGGTCGCATCGAGGAGCTGTATCCGGCCGGCCTGGCGCGGCTGCGCTTCGGCACACTGCACGGTCCGGCGCAGATCGCCCACGGCCTGGACTGGCTGGTGCTGTCGGCGCTGGCCGACGCAAGGCCGCTGGTGCAGTTCGCCCAGGACGGCGCCGACGTGGGCCCGGCCCTGCGCGCGCCGGTCGCGCCCGCGCAAGCCGCGGCGGCGCTGCGCGGCCTGCTGCGCCTGCGCGCGCACGGTCTGCGCGAACCGCTGCCGTTCCTGCCGCGCGCCGGCTGGGACTGGTATGCCGCCCAGGCCGGAGGCCGCGACGGCTGGTACGCGGCGGCGCAACGTTGGCACGGCGGCAGCCACGCCTGGGGCGAGGGCGAAGCCGGCGCCGCGCGCCTGGCGCTGCGCGGGCGCGATCCTTTCGCCGATGCCGAGCGCGGCGATGAATTCCGCGCGATCGCGAGCTTGGTGTTCGACGCCGTGGTGTTGGGCCGCAGCGACGAGGACGCGCAATGAGCCCGCACACCGGCGACCTGTTCGACGCCCCGCCGCCGCCCGCGCCGGTCGACGACGCCTACCTGAGCGTGCCGCTGCAGGGCTTGCGCCTGATCGAGGCCAGCGCCGGCACCGGCAAGACCTACACTCTGGCCACCCTGGTCGCGCGGCTGGTGATCGAGCGCGGCCTGCGCATGAGCCAGATCCTGGCCGTGACGTTCACCGATGCGGCCACCCAGGAACTGCGCGAGCGTTTGCGCAAACGCATGGTGCTGGCCCGGGACCTGATCGAAGGCGACCCAGACGCACCGGTCGACAACGACGGCGAACGCGCTTCCACGCGCGCGTTGATCCAGGCCCGCCTGCAAGAAGAATCGCGCGACTCGCTGCGCGCGCGTCTGCGCGATGCCGCGCTCGACATCGACCTGGCCGCGGTGGTCACCATCCACGGCTTCTGCGCGCGCGTGCTCGCCGAGCACGCGCTGGAAAGCGGCCAGCCGTTCCTGGCGCCGGAACTGATCGGCAGCGATCGCGAGCTGCGCGAGGAAGTGGCGGTGGACCTGTGGCGCGCGCTGGGCACCGACAGCGCCACCGCCGAACTGCTGCAGGCGCGTTGGCCGGCCGGTCCGCCGGCGCTGGCCGCCGACCTGGGGCCGCTGTTGCGTGCGCCACGCCTGCGTCCCGCGCCGCCGGTTGCGTCGCCCGATCCGCTGCCGCTGCTGCAGCAGCGCGCGCAAGCGCTGGCCGAGCAATGCGGCCGTCACGGCGCGCAGGCCTTCGCCGACCTGCAAGCGGCGATGGACGCCAAGGTGCTCAACGGCCAGACCTGGCGCGCCGAACTGCCCGGCGCACTGCGCCAGGCGCTGCAGCGCTGGTGCGCGCTGGGCGACGCCACCGCGCCGATCGAACCGCGCATCGACCGGCTCACGCCGCAGGCGCTGGCGGCGAAAACCAACAAGGGCAAGCAGGCGCTCACGCCGGCCTCGCCGCTGTTCGCGGCGGTCGCCGACTACCTGGACGCGCTGGCCGAACGCCAGGCCTGGCTGGCCGCGCAAAGTCTGGCCCTGGTCCATCGCGTGCGCGAGCAGGCGGCCGCGCGCATGGCCGAACTCAAGCGCCTGCGCCGCGTGCAGACCTACGACGATCTGATCGACGGCGTGGCGCGCGCGCTGGAAGGCCCGCATGCGCACGCCCTGGCCGCGCGCCTGCGCGCGCAGTACGCGGTGGCGCTGGTGGACGAGTTCCAGGACACCGATGCGCGCCAGTGGGCGATCTTCGAGCGCGTGTTCGGACCGACCGCGGACGATGCGGGTTCCTCGCCGATGCTGTTCCTGATCGGCGATCCCAAGCAGGCCATCTACGGCTTCCGCGGCGGCGACGTGCACACCTACCTGGCCGCGGCCGGGCGCGCCGAACCGGCGCCCGCGCTGGAGCGCAACTTCCGTTCGCGGCCGCGCCTGCTGCGCGCGGTGCAGTCGCTGTACGACCGCGCCGGCGATGCCGCCTTCGTCGATGCGCGCATCCGCTTCCTGCGCGTACAGCCCGGCGGCGCGGTCGCCGACACCGCGCTGCTGCGCAACGGCCGGATCGCACCGGCGCTGACCCTGCGCCAGCTGCCGCCGCCCGACGACGGCCGCGGCAAGGCGCAGTGGGGTTCGCCGGAATCGCGCGAGGCCGCCACCCGCGCCTGCGTCGCGGCGATCCACGCCTGGCTCAGCGACGCGCGCGACGATCGCGCCCGGATCGGCGAACGGCGCGTGCAAGCCGGCGACATCGCCGTGCTGGTGCGCAGCCACGACGAGGCCGCGCGCATCCAGCGCGCCCTGGTCGCCGCCGGCATCCCCGCGGTCGCCGCCGGCCGGCAGAGCGTGTACGCCAGCGAACAGGCGCAGGAACTGCTCGCACTGCTGGAATCCTTGCTGCAGCCCGGCGACAACGCGCGCCTGCGCGCCGCGCTGGCCACCGTGTTCCTGGGTCTGGACGCGGCCGATATCGCGCGCATGGACGCCGACCCGGCCTGGCAGCGCGATTGCCAGCTGCGCGCGCTGGAATGGCGCGAACGCTGGCAGCGCCACGGCCCGCTGGCCCTGGTGACCGAGCTGTGCGCGCAGCAGGCGCCGCGCCTGCTCGCGCTGGCCGACGGCGAGCGCCGCCTGACCAACCTGTTGCAACTGGGCGAAGCGCTGCAAGAAGCCGACGCGCAGGCGCTGGGCCTGCACGGCCTGGTCGACTGGCTGCGCACGCGCATCGCCGAGGCCGACGACAACGACGAGACCCAGCAGCTGCGCCTGGAGTCGGACGCGCGCCGGGTGCAGATCCTGACCCTGCACAAGAGCAAGGGCCTGGAATTCGGCCTGGTGTTCCTGCCGTTCGCCGCTATCGGCCGCAAACCGCGCGAGGGCCGGCTGCGCGAATACCCCGACGACGAAGGTCGCGTGCTGCAGCTGGAAGGCGAGCACCAGGACCCGCAGGCGCCGGCCTGGAGCGAAGCCTTGCGCCGCGCGCAGCAGGAAGAAGCCGCCGAGGACGCGCGCCTGCTCTACGTCGGCCTGACCCGCGCGCGCCACGCACTGTGGCTGGCCTGCGGCCCGCTGTACCTGAGCGCGGCCACGCCGCTGGCGCCGATGCTGGACGATCCGGCGGCGCTGGCGGCGGCTTCCGAGGGCGAGATCGCGCTCGACGCCGGCCCGGTCGAAGCCTGGCCCGCGCCGCTGCCGCCCGAGCGCGCCGCCGCGGTGCCGCCGGCGCGCACGCAGCGCCGCACGCTGTCGCGCGACTGGTGGGTGCACAGCTTCACCCAGCTCACCCGCGAGGACGGTGCCGGCGCGCGCGCGTCGGAGGAGCGCGGCGCCCAGGACGAGCCCGAACCGGCGCCGGTGCCGGTGCCTGGCGAAGTGCTGGACGTGATGGAACTGCGCTTCGCCGGCAGCCGTTTCGGCAATGCCGTGCACACCGCGTTGGAGCGCTGCGACTTCGCCGCCTGGCGCGATTGGCGCCGCCTGCTGTGGGTGCCCGAGGGCGAGGCGCCGGTGCTGCGCCAGGCCTTGCACGAACAGGGCTACACCGACGCCGACATCGACACCGGCGGCTACGACACGCTGGCGCGCCTGGTCGGCGCCACCCTGACCGCGGCCCTGCCCGAAGGCACCCGCTTGGCCGACCTGCCGCCGTCGGCGCGACGGCCGGAAATGGAATTCCATTTCGCCCTCAACGACGCCGCCAGCGCCGAACTGCTGGCGCTGCTGCACGCGCACGGCACCCTGCGCGAACGCCGCAGCTTCGGTGCGCGCCGCCGCCTGGACGGCCTGATGACCGGCAAGATCGACCTGGTCTACACCCATGAACAGCGCTACTACCTGCTCGACTACAAGACCAACCGCCTGCCGTCCTACGACCCGGCCACGGTCGCGCGGGCGATGGACGACAGCGAATACACCTTGCAGGCGCTGATCTATACCCTGGCCCTGCACCGCTGGCTGCGCTTCCGCCTGGGCGCCGATTACGACTACGAGCGCCACTTCGGCGGCGTGCGCTACCTGTTCTGCCGCGGCCTGGATCCGATGCGCGGCGGCGGCGAGGACGGCGGCGGGCTGTATGCGAACACGCCGCCGCGCGCGTTGGTGGAGGCGATGGACGCCTTGTTCGGAGGCGCGGCATGAGCCTGACCGACAACCTGCTGCGGCGCGGCCGCCTGCGCAGCGTCGACCACGCGCTGGCGCAATCGCTGCGGCGCCTGGAGCCGGCCACGCCGGACCTGGTGCTGGCCGGGGCCGCACTGGCCTCGCGCGCGATCGCCGACGGCCACGCCGCGTTCGAACTGGCCGCGACCGGCGAAGAAGACACGGGGCTGCTGGTGGAGCCCGCGCAGTGGCTGGCCGCGCTGCGCGCCTCGGCTTGGGTCGCGCAGCCGCAGGACGAAGCCGCCGCCGATCCGCAGCGGCCGCTGGTGCTGGAACGCGGCCTGCTGTACCTGCGCCGCTACCGCGAGTACGAGCGCCGATTGGCGCAACGGCTGCGCGCGCTGGCCGTGCAACCGCCGGCGGCCGTCGACGCGCCCGCGCTGGCGCCGGTGTTCGCGCGTCTGTTCCCGCAGGCCCGCGACGGCGACCGCCAGGCGCGCGCAGCCGCGCTGGCGCTGGCGCGCGGCCTGCTGCTGGTCACCGGCGGCCCCGGCACCGGCAAGACCACCACGGTCGCGCGGCTGTTGCTGCTGCTGATCGCGCAGGCGCGCCAGTGCGGTGCGGCCGTGCCGCGCATCGCCCTGGCCGCGCCCACCGGCCGCGCCGCCGAGCGCATGGCCGAAAGCCTGCGCGCGGCCGCGGCGCAGCTGCGCGCCACGCCCGGCATCGACCCGACGCTGTGCGACGCGCTACCGGTGGAAGCCAGCACCCTGCACCGCCTGCTCGGCACCGTGCCCGACCGCGCCTACTTCCGTCACGACGCACGCGAACCACTGCCGTTCGACGTCATCGTGGTCGACGAGGCCTCGATGGTGGACCTGCCGCTGATGTGCAAGCTGGCCGAAGCCGTAGCGGACGGCGCGCGCCTGATCCTGCTCGGCGACCGCGACCAGCTGCCGTCGGTGGAAGCCGGCGACGTGCTCGCGGCGATCGTCGATGCCGCCGGCGACGACGAAGCGCAGCCGTCCGCGGTAGCCGATGCGCTGCGGCCCTTGCTGGGCGACAGCCTGCCCGTGCGCGGCGACGACGCCTCGCCGCTGGCCGGCCACCGCGTGCAGCTGCAGCGCGGCTACCGCCAGGCCGACAGTCTGGATCTGGCGCCGCTGGCCGCGGCCGCGCGCGAAGGCGACGCCGACACCGCGCTGGCCTTGCTGCGCGAGGGCGGCCTGCGCGGCGTGGTCTTCCATGAAGACAGCCTGGATCCGCTGGCCGGCGCCGGCCGCGACGCGCTGCTGCGCGACTGGCGCGCCCTGGCCGACGCGCACGATCCCGCGCAGGCCTTGGCCTTGGCCACGCGCGTGCGCCTGCTGACCGCGCTGCGCGACGGCGCGCAGGGCGCGGCGCCGTTGAACGCGCGGATCGAAGAGGCCTTGGCCGGCGCGCACCGGCCCGCCTACTTCCATGGCCGTCTGTTGCTGATCACCGAGAACAGCTACCGCCACGGCCTGTTCAACGGCGATATCGGCGTATGCCTGCAAGGCGGCGACGAAGAAGGCCCGATCGCCTGGTTCGCCGGCGGCGGCAACGGCGTGCGCGGTTACTTCCCCGCCGCGCTGCCGGCCCACACCGGCGCATTCGCGATGACGGTGCACAAGGCGCAGGGCTCGGAGTTCGACCGGGTGTGGCTGCAGCTGCCGCGCCAGGACGTGCGCAGCCTGTCGCGCGAGCTGGTGTACACCGCGCTGACCCGGGCGCGGCGTGAGTTGCACCTGTGCGCGAGCGAGGCGGTGCTGCGCGCGGCCTTGTCGCGGCACGCGATGCGGGTGTCCGGGCTGGCGGCGCGGTTGCGGTAGTTGCGCGGCGGTTTGCTGCCCCGCGTGCCCTCACCCCAACCCCTCTCCCGCAAGCGGGAGAGGGGCTAAAGCAGCAGCGTCGAATCAGTCCCCTCTCCCGTTTACGGGAGAGGGCTAGGGTGAGGGGGTGAGCGCAGCGAATGCTCTTGATCCCCGCTCGGGCGCCGAACTCTCCGTCCCAACAGCAGGCCCGGAGAGCCTGCCCCCGCGAAGGCGGGGGGCGGCGCACAGGATGTGCGCCGTTTTTCGCTGGCACAGGATGTGCCATCGGAAAATCCCCGCGCCCACTTCGCTCTCGCACGGGAGCTCTGGGGCAGCGTTTTTCTTTGGTTACTTTCTTTTGACGCTTATCAAAAGAAAGTGACCCGGCCGCTTGCGGACGGAAGCTTTTGCTGTTGCTTCAACCAACACACCCACACACCTTCGCGAGCTCGGAGCGGATCGCGGCTCACGCCGCTCCTACCCCAAGGCGCCAGGGCAGACCCCACGCCGACCGAGAGCTTCGGCGTAGCTGCGGATTCGCGGTCGCAGCTTGCGCAGCTCCTACAGGGGTGGGCGCAGCGTTCGTCGTGGTTGTGGATTCGTGGTCGCGGCTCACGCCGCTCCTACCCCAAAGCCGAGCGGGCCAGGTTCAGACCAGCTCCGGATCCGGACTGTCCCGATGCTGCGCCCCAGCCACCAAGGCCTCCACTTCCACCTCCGGCATCGCCTTGGCCGGCCGCTGCTTGGCCACCTTGGCCAACTCCGCCGCGATCGCCGCCGACGCCTCTTCCGAAGCCTTGCGGAAACGCTGCCGGTCCGGGCACAGCACCTGCATGTAATCGGCGTCGAAGTTCAGCCGCTCGACCAGGAAGTCCACGAACGCCCGCACCTTGGGCGACTGCACCTGGCCGCGCGGGAACACCGCGTTGAAGTCCATTTCCGGGCCGGTCCAGCCGGCCAGCACGCGCTGCACGTAGCCTTGCTCGGCATAGGCCTTGACCGTCACGTCGCTGGCCAGCATCAGGCCCTCGCCGCACAGCAGCGCGCCCTTGAGCGCGCCGGGGTCGTTGGCCACCAGCACCGGGTCCACGCGGTAGTCGATGCTGCGTTCGCCGTCGCTGAGCGTCCACACATAGGTGCCGTTGCGGCGCGACTTCTGCATGGCCAGGGTGCGGTGGTGCTGCAGGTCGTCCGGGTGCAGCGGCTCGCCGTGGCGCTCCAGGTAGTTGGGGCTGGCGTAGACCTGGGTGCGGAACACCGACAGGCGCCGTGCGATCAGGTTGGAGTCGGGCAGATCGCCCACGCGCAGGGCGACGTCGATTTCCTTGTCGATGATGTCCAAGGGTTCGTTGGACAGCAGCATCTCCAGCCGCACCTCGGGATGGCGCGCATGGAACTCGCCCAGCAGCGGCGCGATCCAGGTGATGCCGACCGAATACGGCGCGGTGAAGCGCAGCCAGCCGCGCGGACCGCCCTGCAGCTGGCCGACCGCGCTTTCGGCCTCGTCCAGTTCGCGGGCGATGCGCTGGCAATGCTCGAAGTAGATGTTGCCGGCTTCGGTCAGGCCCAGCTTGCGCGTGGTGCGGTGGAGCAACTGCGCGCCCAGCCGGGTTTCCAGGTCCTGCACCTTGCGGCTGACCGTGGTCTTGGGGAGCCGCAGCGCGCGCGCCGCGGAAATGAAACTGCCGTGTTCGACCACCTTGACGAAGATCAGGGTGTCGTTGAGATCGCGAGCCATGGGGGACTCTCCGAAAAGTAGGGGCCTAAAAAGAGGGGCGAGGGGGGCCGTCTCGGGGCTGGCGGGAAGGCCGAGCCGGGCATTGGCCCTATTTCGGGACAATTATTCCCTGAATCAACGGCTAATCAAGTGCCGTTCGGCGGCCTAGTCTGTGCCACATCCTCCCCCCACCCCCTGCCGCCATGTTGACCGCGCGCCAAGCCCGCCTCGCCTACCTGCCGCTGATGATGATAGCGATGTCAGCCTTGATCGCGCTGGCCGCCATCGTGTTCCGCCAGGGCCTGGCCCAGGGCGCGGAAGAGGCCTGGATGCTGGCCTGGATCCTGGCCTTCACCGTGGCCCTGCCCACCGCCATGCTGGTGTTGCCGGCGGTGAGCGCGGTGCTGAGGCACTACACCCGAAATGAAATAATCCCGCTGATGGGAGAAAAAATCCCGGGAGCGGGACAATGAAATCCCCCCTGGTGATCCTGGGCGCCACCGGCGGCATCGGCCGCGGCGTGGTCCGCGCCGCGCTCAAGGCCGGCTGGCCGGTGGTGGCCGTGGCCCGTGGCAACCGCGAGCTCAAGGCCCTGCAGGCCGCCTACCCGGGCGCCGACCTGACCACCGTGGCCGGTTCGGTGGCCAGCGACGCCGAAGGCGCCAAGCTCGCGCGCGCGCTGCGCAAGCTCGCCCGCCCGCTGGGCGGCGTGGTCGCGGCGGTGTGCGGCAGCAACGAGCGCGGCCGCCTGCTCGATCACCCGGCCGCGTTCCTGCGCCGCAAGCTCGACGAAGACCTGCTGCCGCACCTGGCCGCGGCCCGCCACCTGCTGCCGCTGCTGGCCGAAGGCGACCGCGGCGGCAGCTACGTGCTGATCGGCGGCCCCGGCAGCGAGCACCCCTGGGCCGGTTACGGCCACCGCTCGATCGGCGCCGCCGCGCTGCGCATGCTGGCGCGCGTGCTGCACGACGAGGCCCGGCAGATGTCGGTGCGGGTGCAGCTGCTCGCCGTCGACGTGCCGGTGCGCACCGAATTCAACGACTGCCATGCCTGCCCGGAATGGCCCACCGCGCTGTCGATCGGACAGCGCGCGGTGGCCCTGATCGAGCAGGCCGAACTTCGCAGCGAGCCGCCGCGCGCCATCGTGACGTATGCGCGCGCGCCGGGCCCCCTCTCGCTGCCCCCTTATGCGGCCGACCTGTCCGACGACATCGACCGCGAACCCGCAAGGCCCGCGCCGTCCGCGCGGGCCCAGCCGCAGCCAGCGACCCAGACACCGGCGCCAGCGACCGTTGCACCCGAACCCGTCCCGGACCCGAACGCCGCGAGCGCAGGCTCGAATTCGGATAGCCCGGCCGACCCCAAAACGCAACGCTGTCTGCAGGACGCCCGCGCGCTGCTGCACGCGATCACCGCTACCAAAACCAACCAGGAACCCTCCCCCCAATGAGCCCTCGTAAAGTCCTCGCCCGCTCCGGTCGCGCCGGCCCCGGGCTCCCCCTGCTCGCGCTGTCGGCGAGCGTACTCATCGCCCTGACCATCGCCGGCTGCGGCAGCCAGGCGGCCACCCCCGAGGCCGGCGCCATGCCGCCGCCGCCGGAGGTCAGCGTCGCCCAGGTGCTGAGCAAGCAGGTGCGCCAGTGGGACGAATTCACCGGCCGCGTCGCGGCGGTGGAATCGGTCGAACTGCGTCCGCGCGTGAGCGGCTACGTAGAACGCGTCGTCTATCAGGAAGGCCAGGAGGTCAAGAAAGGCGACCTCCTGTTCGTGATCGACCAGCGCCGCTACCGCGCCGAACTGGCCCAGGCTCAGGCCCAGCTGGAGCGCGCCCGCGCCGAAGCGCGCCTGGCCCAGACCCAGGACGCGCGCGCGCAGACCCTGGTCGAAGCCAAGGCGATCTCGCGCGAAGAGTTCGAAACCCGCCGCGCCGCGGCCACCCAGGGCAACGCCGCCGTGCGCGCGGCCGAAGCCGCGGTGGCATCGGCCCAGCTGGATCTGACCTTCACCGAAGTGCGCGCGCCGATCAGCGGCCGCGCCGGCCGCGCCCTGGTCACCGTGGGCAACCTGGCCTCGGCGGACTCGACCCTGCTGACCACCCTGGTCTCGCAGGATCCGATGTACGTCTACTTCGAAAGCGATGAGCAGACCCAGTCGCGCTACAACGAACTGGCCCGCAAGGGCGAGCGTGCCGACAGCAAGAACCCGGTCCGCGTGGGCCTGGCCAGCGAAACCGGCTACCCGCACGAAGGCGTGGTCGACTTCACCGACAACCAGATCGACCCGACCACCGGCACCATCCGCGCCCGCGCGGTGCTGCCCAACCCGGACCGCCAGTTCATCCCCGGCATGTTCGCGCGCGTGCAGCTGGAAGGCAGCGGCGACTTCAAGGCCATGCTGATCGACGACAAGGCCGTGCTGACCGACCAGGACCGCAAGTACGTCTACGTGCTCGGCGGCAAGGGCGAGGCGGTGCGCAAGGACGTGGTCCTGGGCCGCATGATCGACGGTCTGCGCGTGGTCCAGTCGGGCCTGGCGGCGAACGACAAGGTGATCGTGCACGGCGTGCAGAAGATCTTCTTCCCCGGCATGCCGGTGTCGCCCAAGACCATCGCCATGGGCGCGCCCGCGCCGGTGCCGGGCCAGCCCGTCGCCAGCACGGCCGGAGCCAAGTGACCGGTACGACACGCTGAACCCTGGGATCCTCCGAAAGCCCTGATCCGTCATCCCCGCGAAGGCGGGGATCCAGGGCTCTTCGGGCGAGAACGCTAGACGCTCTGGGTTCCCGCCTGCGCGGGAACGACGGGCAAAAGCAGGGCGCGCTCGAAGGTTTCCGCAATCAAGGCCGTCGCTTTGGCGACGGCCGGGGACTCATGCGGCTGCAAGCCGCACCAAGGAATCCGTTATGGACTTTTCCAAGTTTTTCATCGATAGACCGATCTTCGCCGCGGTGCTGTCGATCGTGATCTTCGCCGCCGGCCTGATCGCGATACCGATCCTGCCGATCAGCGAATATCCCGAAGTCGTGCCGCCGTCGGTGATGGTGCGCACCGTGTACCCGGGCGCCAACCCGAAGGTGATCGCCGAGACCGTGGCCACGCCGCTGGAGGAAGCGATCAACGGCGTGGAGGACATGATGTACATCAAGTCCGTCGCCGGCTCCGACGGCGTACTGGCCATCACCGTCACCTTCCGCCCCGGCACCGACCCCGACGACGCGGCGGTACGCGTGCAGAACCGGGTCAGCCAGGCGCTGGCGCGATTGCCCGAGGACGTGCGCCGGCAAGGCGTGACGACCCAGAAGCAGGCGCCGGTGTTCCTGATGGTGGTGCACCTGACCTCGCCCAACGGCAAGTACGACACCCTGTACCTGCGCAACTACGCCCGCCTGCACGTCAAGGATTCCCTGGCGCGCCTGCAGGGCGTGGGCGACGCGCAGATCTTCGGCGGCGGCGACTACGCCATGCGCGTGTGGCTGGACCCGGACAAGATCGCCTCGCGCGGCCTGACCGCCGGCGACGTGCTGCGCGCCATGCGCGAGCAGAACGTGCAGGTCTCGGCCGGCCAGCTCGGCGCCGAGCCCATGCCCAACAGCGACTTCCTGACCCTGATCAACGCCAAGGGCCGCCTGCAGAGCGAGGAAGAGTTCGGCAACATCGTGGTCAAGAGCGGCAGCGATGGCGAGATCGTGCGCCTGTCCGACGTCGCCCGCCTGGAACTGGGCGCCGGCGACTACAGCCTGCGCTCGCAGCTGGACGGCAAGAACGCGGTCGGCATCGGCATCTTCCAGTCGCCGGGCGCCAACGCCCTGGAGATCCAGGAGCAGGTGATCGCCAACATGGATCGCCTGTCCAAGACCTTCCCGGAAGGTATCAAGTACGAAGCCGTGTACGACACCACCATCTTCGTGCGCGACTCGATCAAGGCCGTGGTCACCACGCTGCTGGAAGCGATCGCGCTGGTGGTGCTGGTGGTGATCCTGTTCCTGCAGACCTGGCGCGCCTCGATCATCCCGCTGCTGGCCGTGCCGGTCTCGGTGGTGGGCACCTTCGCCGCCCTGTACCTGCTGGGCTTCTCGATCAACACCCTGACCCTGTTCGGACTGGTGCTGGCGATCGGCATCGTGGTCGACGACGCGATCGTGGTGGTGGAGAACGTCGAGCGCAACATCGAGGAAGGCCTGACTCCGCTGGCCGCGGCGCACCAGGCGATGAAGGAAGTGTCCGGCCCGATCGTGGCGATCGCGCTGGTGCTGTGCGCGGTGTTCGTGCCGATGGCGTTCCTGTCCGGCGTGACCGGTCAGTTCTACAAGCAGTTCGCGGTGACCATCGCCATCTCGACGGTGATCTCGGCGATCAACTCGCTGACCCTGTCGCCGGCCCTGGCCGCGCGCCTGCTCAAGCCGCACGGCGCCGAGAAGGACGCCCCCTCGCGCCTGATCGACCGCTTGTTCGGCTGGATCTTCCGTCCGTTCAACCGCTTCTTCGCGACCAGCTCGCAGAAGTACCAGGGCGCGGTCAAGCGCACCCTGGGCAAGCGCGGCGCGGTGTTCGTGGTCTATGCGGTGCTGCTGGTGGCCACCGGCCTTATGTTCAAGATCGTGCCGGCCGGCTTCATCCCGCTGCAGGACAAGCTGTACCTGATCGCCGCGGTCAAGCTGCCGGAAGGCTCCTCGATCGCGCGCACCGATGCCCTGCTGAAGAAGGTGACCGACATCGCCGGCAAGATCGACGGCGTGCAGAACACCATGGCCTTCCCCGGCCTGAACGCGGTGCAGTTCACCAACACGCCCAACACCGGCGTGGCGTTCCTGCCGCTCAAGCCCTTCAGCGAGCGTAGCCGCAGCGCGGTGGAGATCACAGCCGAGCTCAACCAGAAGATCGGCGGCTTCCAGGAAGGCTTCACCTTCGCCCTGATGCCGCCGCCGATCCTGGGCCTGGGCAACGGCGCCGGCTACCAGATGTTCATCGAGGACCGCAGCAACCTGGGTTACGGCGCGCTGCAGAACGCGGTCAGCGGCTTCCAGGGCGCGATCATGCAGACCCCGGGCATGGGCTACGCCAACAGCACCTACCAGGCCAACGTGCCCCAGCTCGACGCCGAAGTCGACCGGGTCAAGGCCAAGGCGCAGGGCGTGCCGCTGACCGAGCTGTTCGACACCCTGCAGACCTACCTGGGTTCGGCCTACGTCAACGACTTCAACCAGTTCGGCCGCACCTGGCAGGTCATCGCCCAGGCCGACGGTTCGTTCCGCGACAGCGTCGAGGACATCGCCAACCTGCGTACCCGCAACGACCGCGGCGAGATGGTGCCGATCGGTTCGATGGTCAACGTCAAGCAGACCTTCGGCCCCGACCCGGTGCTGCGCTACAACGGCTACCCGGCCGCCGACATCGCCGGCGACGTGGACCCGCGCATCATGTCCTCCGCCCAGGCGATGGATGTGGTCAAGGACGTGGCCGCCAAGGTGCTGCCGCACGGCATGGAAATCGAATGGACCGACCTGAGCTACCAGCAGGCCAGTCAGGGCAATGCCGCGCTGATCGTGTTCCCGCTGGCCATCCTGCTCGCGTTCCTGGTCCTGGCCGCGCTGTACGAAAGCTGGACCCTGCCGCTGGCGGTGATCCTGATCGTGCCCATGTGCATGCTCTCGGCGCTGCTGGGCGTGTGGGCCACCGGCGGCGACAACAACGTGTTCGTGCAGGTGGGCCTGGTCGTGCTGATGGGCCTGGCCTGTAAGAACGCGATCCTGATCGTCGAGTTCGCCCGCGAACTGGAACTGCAGGGCAAGGGCATCATCGAGTCGGCGCTGGAAGCATGCCGCCTGCGTCTGCGCCCGATCGTGATGACCTCGATCGCGTTCATCGCCGGCACCGTGCCGCTGGTGCTCTCGCACGGCGCCGGCGCGGAGATCCGCTCGGTCACCGGCATCACCGTGTTCGCCGGCATGCTGGGCGTGACCCTGTTCGGCCTGTTCCTGACCCCGGTGTTCTACGTCGCCCTGCGCAAGCTGGCCGGCAGCAAGCCGCTGGTGAACCACTCGGCCGAGCACGCCACCGCCCACGCCTGAGCACCACATCGCCACCACGCCCGGCGGCGGATCGGTTCCGTCGCCGGGCAGACGCGGCCCGCGCCGCGTCCCCATCACGAATCAAGGAATTCCCCCATGGCTAACTCCAACGGCAACAAGATCGCGCTGGTCACCGGCGCCACCCGCGGCATCGGCTTCGAGACCGTGCGCCAGCTCGCCAGCCAGGGCGTGCACGTGCTGCTGGCCGGCCGCGATCGCGGCAAGGCGGTGGACGCCGCGCTCAAGCTGCAGTCCGAAGGCCTGCCGGTCGAAGCGATCGCGCTGGACGTGACCAGCGACAGCAGCATCGCCGCCGCCGCCGAGGAAGTCGCGGCCAAGCACGGCCGCCTGGACATCCTGGTCAACAACGCCGGCGTGTTCCGCGACGACGGCACGCTCAAGCCCTCGCAGCAAAGCCTGGACGTGTGGCTGGGCACCTTCAACACCAACCTGTTCGGCCTGATCGCCACCACCCAGGCCTTCCTGCCGCTGCTGCACAAGTCGCCGGGCGCGCGCATCGTCAACGTGTCCAGCATCCTGGGCTCGATCGCGCTGCATCAGGACCCGGCCTCGCCGATCTACAACTACAAGGTGCCGGCCTACAACGTGTCCAAGACCGCGGTGAACGCCTGGACCGCACACCTGGCCTACGAACTGCGCGAGACCCCGCACAAGGTCAACACCATCCACCCCGGCTCGGTGCTGACCGACATGAACGCGCAGGGCGATCTCAGCGTCGAAGACGGCGCGCGCACTAGCGTGCGCCTGGCCCTGATCGACGAAGCCGGCCCCAACGGCGGCTACTTCCACTTCGAGGAAACCCTGCCATGGTGATCCGTACCCTAGCTTTGGGCGTGGCGGCGGCCTTGCTGGCCGCCTGCGCGGTCGGTCCCGACTACGTGCGCCCGACCCTGGCCACGCCGGAAGGCTTCGCCCATGCCGGCGAAACCACGGCCGCGGCCGAGGCCGACGGCACCGCCGTGCCGGAGACCGACGCCGAGTTCTGGCGCGCGTTCAACGACCCGATGCTGACCCAGCTGGTCGAGGAATCGCTATCGGCCAACCACGATCTGCGCATCGCGCTGTCGCGTTACGACCGCGCCAATGCGTTGCTGCGCGGCGCCAAGTTCGACCGCTTCCCCACCATCACCGCCAGCGCCAACGGCCAGGACGCGCGCTCCAGCAGCGACCAGATGCCGGGCGTGGACCGCGCCGGCCGCGACAACGAAAGCTACAGCGCGGCGGCCAACGTCAGCTGGGAGCTGGACCTGTTCGGCCGCGTGCGCCGCAACGTGGAGGCGCAGCGCGCCGACACCTGGGCCAGCGCCGCCGACCTGCAGGCGCTGCAGGTCAGCATCGTCGGTGAGGTGGCCAGCACCTACGTCGACCTGCGCGGTTTGCAGGAACGTCTGCGCGTGGCCCGCGGCAATGCCGACAACCAGCGCGAGACCTTGCGCCTGGTGCAGGCGCGCTTCGACGCCGGCCGCGACAGCGAGTTCGACACCTCGCGCGCCCGCGCCCAGCTGGAAGCGACCCTGTCGCGGGTGCCGGCGCTGGAAGCGCAGGTGGCCGTGGCCATGCACCGCCTGGCGGTGCTGACCGGCCGCACGCCCGATGCGCTGATCGCGCAGCTGGACACCCAACAGGCCCTGCCGACGCTGCCGGCACGTCTGGACGCGGGCACGCCGGGCGACCTGCTGCGCCGCCGCCCCGACGTGGCCGCGGCCGAGCACCGCCTGCACGCGTCCACCGCGCGCATCGGCGTGGCCACCGCCGACCTGTTCCCGCGCTTCACCCTGGGCGGGCTGATCGGCAGCCAGGCCGTGGACACCAGCGCCTTGTTCGAACGCGCCAGCGAAACCCGTCTGGTCGCGCTGGGCATCGACTGGTCGTTCCTGGACATCGGCCGGGTGCGCGCGCGCATCGCCGCCAGCGACGCCGACGCCGCGGGCGAACTCGCGCGTTACCAGCAGACCGTGCTGCTGGCGCTGGAGGACACCGAGAACGCGCTGGTGCGTTACGGCCGCGCGCGGGTCGAGGACGGTCATCTGGAGCGCGCGGCGATCGACAGCTCGCGCGCGGCCCAGCTGGCGCGCGTGCGTTACGAGGCCGGCGCGGCCGACCTGCTGGAAGTGCTCGATGCCGAGCGCACCCAGCTGCAGGCGCAGGACGCGTTCGCCGACGGCCGCACCCGCAGCGTCAACGGCGCGGTCGCGTTGTACAAGGCGCTGGCCGGCGGCTGGTCGTCGCGCACGCCGCTGCGCGAGGACGTGGCTTCGCGTTGATCCGTGGTTTCGCGGCGGCCGGCCCGGCCGCCGCACGGCCCGCCTCCTGGTTGGCGGGCCGGCTTTTGCTTCCCTAACCCCTGATCGCCAGCGGTAGCGGGGTTGGGGCGAGGCGCGCGAAGCGACGATCGCGCGCCGGCAGTCGATTTCGTCCTCTTCGCCGACGGCTCGGCGAGCGGTGCAGGTCCCTCCCCTCGCATGCGCCGCCGCCGCTCCGTCGGTTTTTCTTTGCTTGCCGCAAAGCCGTGCGCTCACGCGCGCGCCGGCGGCAGACGCTAGACTGCCCGCGGTGTTTGCGGGGATGCGGGACGTGCGCAGGATCGTGTGGTCGGCATGGATGGTGTGGCTGCTGCTGTTCGGCTGGGCCGGAACGGCGGCCGCGCAAGCGGTGACCGTGGAACTGCTGGATGCGCCCGGCGCGCAGGCCGAAGCGCCGCGATCGGCGGCGGTGCTGGCGCGTTGGAGCGCGCCCGCGCCGGACCAGCCCACCCGCGTGGAAGTGCCGCAGCGCCCCACCGGCCACTGGCTGCGCCTGCGCGTGGACCGCGACATCGCCGCCAGCGAACAGCGCATGGTCGAAGTGCAGTGCGCGCGCTCTTATGGCGCCGCGCGCTACTACCCGCCGGGCTCTGCGCAGGCGCAGAGCATTCCGCTGGCCAAGGGCGATGAGCCCTCGCTGCTGTCGACGGCCTGGAAGCTGCCCTTACGCGAGGGCTGGCGGCGCGCGGATGCGGCCTACTTCCGCGTGCCCGCGCTGGTTTCGTGCGCGATGCAGATCGGCTTCACCACCCAATCCGAGGTCGCGCGGCGCGACGAAAGCGCGCGCCGCTTCGCCATCGGCGCCTACAGCGTGCTGCTGCTGATGACCCTGTTCGTGTTCGGGCTGTGGCTGGCGCAGCGCGATCCGGTCTATCTGTACTACTGCGGCTACCTGGTCAGCATCTCGGTCTACATGTTGGTGCTGTCGGGCTGGATCGTGATCCCCGAGCATTGGGGCAGCCCGCCGGCGCGGCGCAACGGCGTGGCCTGGTCCGCGGCCACCCTGGCCACGGTGTTCCAACTGCTGTTCACCGTGCGCTTCCTCGACTTGCCGCGCTGGCTGCCGCGCACGGCGCGGTTCCTGCGCGCGCTGGCCTGGACCAACCTGGCCTGGCTGGCGGTGCTGGTGCTGGCCTTCGAGCAGACCCGCGGTTTCTGGTACCTGGGCGGCAACGGCCTGCTGTTGCTGGCGATCCCGGTGCTGCTGTGGTCGGCGGTGATGGTGTGGCGCCGCGGCGGCGAATACGCCGGCTACTACCTGCTGGGCTGGACCCCGCTGATGGCGTTCGCGGGCATGATCGCGGCCAAGACCTTCGGCATCGGCCAGGCGTACTGGCCCGAGTACGGGCTGGTGCTGACCGTGGTGCTGGAGTCGGGGGTGCTGATGCTGGCGCTGACCCAGCGCGCGGCCGAGCGCCATCGCCGCGGTCAATAGCGCGACGCGCACTGCACTAGACTGTGCCCGCGATGGCGTCAGGAAGCCTGCGATGCGCGTGATAGGGAAATTCCTCCGGATTGCGGCCTGCCTGCTGTGGCTGGTCGCCTTCGCCGCATCGGCGCAGACGCTGACCATCGAGCGGGTGCAAGGAGCGGCGCGCGCCCAGCCCGGGCAGCTGCGATCGCAACCCGCATTGCAACGCTGGAGCGGTACGGCGGACGAGCTGCGACTGGCCTTGCCGCGCGATCCCGGCGGTTACTGGCTGCGGCTGAGCGTGGACCACGACCTGGCCGCGAATCAGCGGCGCGTGATCACTCTGACCGGCTCGCGCGTGTACGGCGGCGCCATCTACTTCGCGCCCGGTGCGCGGCGCGGTCTGCGCGTGGGCGACGATGCCCAGGAAGACGCCCGCCTGTTGCGACGCGGTTGGGCGCTGAAGTTGCCGCAAGGCTGGCCGCGCGCAGAGCCGGCTTATCTGTACCTGCAGCCGCGCATGAGCATGACCCTGACCGCGCAAGTGCTCGGCGCCACGGACTTGCAGCGGCAGCTGGATGGCGACCGCCGCTTCGCCCTGGTCGCCTACGCCATGATGTTGCTCATGACCCTGACCGCGGCCGCCTTCTGGTTGGCCTCGCGCGACTCGGTTTATCTGTATTACGCCGCCTACCTGGTCAGCATTTCGCTGTACCTGCTGCAGATGACCGGCTGGCTGCTGCTGCCGGCGGAGCGCTGGGGCCAGGTGCAGCTGCGCGATGTCGGCGCCTGGGTCGCCGCCACCCTGTCCACGATCTTCCAGCTGTGTTTCACCGTGCGCTTCCTGCAGCTGCCGCGGCTGGCGCCGCGCGCGGCCACGGCCTTGCGCGCGCTGGTCTGGGCCAACGCGGTCTGGCTGGCGGTGCTGCTGCTGGCCACGCGCCAGGTCTATCAATACTGGTATGTCGGCGGCAACGGCCTGCTGCTGCTGACCATCCCTGTGGTGATCTATGCCGCGATCGCAGCCTGGCGCCGCGGCGCCGAATACGCCGGGTACTACTTGCTGGGCTGGACTCCGCTGATGGTCTTCGCCGGGCTATTGGCGGCCAAGACCCTGGGCGTGGGCAGTGCCAGCTGGGCCGAACGCGGCCTGGTGCTGGCGGTGGTGCTGGAGTCGGGCGTGCTGATGCTGGCGCTGACCCAGCGCGCGGCCGAGCGCCATCGCCAGACGCAATGGGCGCAGCCCTCATCTTCCTGAACCCTACGCGCTGAACCGGTAGACTCCGGCGACAGGTTTGGGGAGCGCGCATGCGCGGCATCGCAACGGGCAAGCTCGGATTCGTCGCAGGCATCGCCTTGCTGTGGGCGCTGGCCTGCGCGTTCGCCGCGCCGGTGCAGGCGCAGGCGCTGAAGGCCGAGTTGCTGCTGACCGAAGGCGAGCTCGACGGCCCGCCGGCATCGGCGCCGGTGCTGGCCAGCAGCCACGCCGACAGCCCGGACGAGCTGGCCTACCTGACCATGCCGCGCCGCGACGCCGGCTACTGGGTGCGCCTGACCGTGGACCGCGACATCCAGGCGGGCGAAGGGCGGGTGTTGGTGCTGCGCGGCGCGCGTGCGCGCGGCCCGGTCACCTACTATCCGCCCGGCGCCGCGCCGCGGCTGATCAACGACGCCGAGAACGGCGGCCCGGTGCTGATGCGGCGCGGCTGGGTGCTGCCGCTGCCCAACGGCTGGACCCGCGGCGACGTGGCCTACCTGCGCGTGGGCGGCAACACCGCCGAGGCCATGAGCCTGCGTTTTTCCACCGTGCCCGAGATCGCGCGCCAGGAGCGCAGCGATTCGCGCTTCATGGTCGCCGCCTTCACCGCGCTGATGCTGATGGCGCTGGCGATGGTGGGAATCTGGTTCGCCTTCCGCGACCTGGTCTATCTGTTCTACGGCGCCTACCTGAGCTGCGCGGCGGTCTACCTGCTGCTGGTGTCGGGCGACGCGGCCGAGATGTGGGGCCTGTCGGGCATCGCCAGCGGCCGGCTCACGGTGAACTGGTCGGTGGCGACCCTGGCCACGATCTTCCAGCTCGGTTTCAGCCTGCGCTTCCTGGAACTGCCGCGCCTGCTGCCGCGGCTGGCGCTGATGGCGCGCACCCTGCAATGGGCCAACATCGTCTGGCTGGCGGTGCTGCTGCTGCTGCGCGAGCGCGTGCACGGCTTCTGGTACATCGGCGGCAACGTGCTGCTGCTGATGGGCATACCGCTGATGTTCGTGGCTGCGGTCATGGCCTGGCGCCGCGGCGCGCCCTACGCCGGCTACTACCTACTGGGCTGGACGCCGCTGCTGCTGTTCGTCGGCGTGCTCGCCGCGTATCCCTTCGGCGTGGGCCGGGCCGAATGGGCCGACCGCGGCCTGGCCCTGGCCGCGGTACTGGAATCGGGCGTGCTGGCGCTGGCGCTGAGCCAGCACGCCGCCAACCGCCACCGCCTGGCGCTGCTGGCGCGGCAGTCCGGCGACCGCGATCCGCTCACCGGCACGCTCAACGCCTCGGCCCTGCGCCTGCTGCTGGAAACCTGGTCGGCGCCGGGCAGCCTGGGCCTGAAGCGCCATGGCCTGCTGCTGCTGGACCTGGACGCCTTCGGCGAGGTCAACGCACGCTACGGCCGCGCGGTCGGCGACGCGCTGTTGCAGCAGGCGCTGTCGCGCATCCGCGGCGTGCTGCGCCCGGACGACACCATCGCGCGCATGGACGGCGACAGCTTCGCCGTGGTCGCCGAGTGCGAGCGGGTGGACTGCGAACTGCTGGGCCGGCGCCTGGCCGATGCGTTTTCGCAGCGCCCGTTCCGCATCGACGGCCACGAGATCGCGGTCAGCGCCAGCGTCGGCCTGGCCATGGCCCAGCGCGGCGAGCCGGTGCAGGCGCTGCTGGATCGCGCTGCGCAAGCCTTGCTCAGCGCGCGCCAGGCCGGCCGCAACACCGTGGGCGTGGCGCCGGCGGCGGTGCTGCCGGCCGAGGCCGAACCCGAGGCGGGCTGAGCGGCGCACGAACGCGGAACACAGCGTGTTTCCGGTGCCCGAGCGCAGTGGAGTAGGATGCCTGTCCCCCTTGCTATAGAGGCCGCGTCATGGCCGACGACCCGAACAAGCCGACCCGCGAACAAGCCGAGGCGGCGGTACGCACGCTGCTGAGCTGGGCCGGCGAGGACCCCACCCGCGAAGGCCTGCTGGACACGCCCAAGCGCGTGGTCGAGGCCTACGGCGACTGGTTCAGCGGCTACGACGACGACCCGCGCGCCTACCTGGCCCGCACCTTCGAGGAAGTGGCCGGCTACGACGAGATGATCGTGCTGCGCGACATCGAGTTCGAAAGCCACTGCGAGCACCACATGGCGCCGATCATCGGCAAGGCCCACGTGGGTTACCTGCCCAAGGGCAAGGTGGTGGGCATCAGCAAGCTGGCGCGCGTGGTCGAAACCTATGCGCGCCGCTTCCAGGTGCAGGAGAAGATGACCGCGCAGATCGCCCAGTCGATCCAGGACGTGCTGCAGCCGCTGGGCGTGGGCGTCGTGGTCGAGGGCGCGCACGAGTGCATGACCACGCGCGGCGTGCACAAGCGCGGCGTGAGCATGATCACCTCGAAGATGCTCGGCAGCTTCCGCGACGACGCGCGCACGCGCGCGGAGTTCCTGCGTTTCATCGATGTGGGGCCGGGGCGGTAACAGCGGCCCTCATCCGCCCTCCGGGCACCTTCTCCCGCCTGCGGGAGAAGGGACAGCATTAGCCGATGCTTCCTGAGCCCTCTCCCGCTTGCGGAAGACGGGAAAGCATTAGCTGCCGCTTTTTTGAGCCCCTCTCCCGCTTGCGGGGTGAGGGGCAGCGCTTGCGAGCCATTGGCTCGCGCTGCACCGAACGCCCGACCGCACTGCGGGCGGGCCGGGGTGCGGGTTGGGGTGAGGGCGGCCTTTGCCTCTACTCCCGCAGCAACGCCACGATCCCCGCCGCCGCCTCACGCCCCTCGTACGCCGCCGTCACCACCAGGTCGGCGCCGCGCACGCCGTCGCCGCCGGCGAACACGCGCGGGTGCGTGGTTTGGAACGGGCGCGTCGTCGCCGCCGCGGCGCCGCGCGACTTGCAGCCGCCCTTGTTCGGCACGCGGATGCGGCCGTCGCTTTCCAGTTCGATGCCGTGTTCGCTCAGCCAGGCCGGCGGATCGGGCTGGAAGCCGAACGCGATCACCACCACGTCCGCGTCCAGCACCGATTCGCTGCCGGGCACGATCTGCGCGCGGCGCCGGCCGCGCGCGTCGGGCGCGCCCAGCGTGGTTTCGGCCACGCGCACGCCGCTCACGCTGTCCCCGCCCAGCAGCGCCAGCGGTTGGCGGTTGAACAGGAAGCGCACGCCTTCCTCGCGCGCGTTGGCGACCTCGCGCGCCGAGCCGGGCATGTTGGCTTCGTCGCGGCGGTAGACGCAGCTGACTTCGGCCGCGCCCAGGCGGACCGCGCTGCGCACGCAGTCCATGCCGGTGTCGCCGCCGCCCAGCACCACCACGCGGCGGCCGCGCAGGTCGGGCACGTCGATGCGGTCTTCCCAGCCGGCGATGGGCCGGCCCTGCGGCTGCAGGCCGCTGACCACGCGCCCGTTCTGGACCAGGAAGGGCAGGGCCGGCAGCACATTGGCCAGGTCCTGTCCCGGCAGGCCGCCGTCGGTGTAGCGATAACTGCCCAGGCCCAGGAACACCGCGTCGTACTGCGACAGCAGCGCGTCCAAGCCCAGGTCGCGGCCGATTTCCACGCCCAGGCGGAATTCCACGCCCATGCCTTCGAGCACCTCGCGCCGGGTCGCGATCACCGACTTCTCCAGCTTGAAGCTGGGAATGCCGAAGTGCAGCAGACCGCCGATGTCCTCGTAGCGGTCGTAAACCACCGCATCCACGCCGGCGCGCGCCAGGCGGTCGGCGCAGGCCAGGCCCGCCGGCCCCGCGCCGACCACGGCCACGCGCTTGCCCAGGCGCTGCACCGCCGACAGGTCGGGGCGCCAGCCGCCGCTGAGCGCGCGGTCGACGATGTACTTCTCCACCGCGCCGATGGTGACCGCGCCGAAGCCGTCGTTGAGCGTGCAGCTGCCTTCGCACAAACGGTCCTGCGGGCAGACGCGGCCGCAGATCTCGGGCAGCGGATTGGTTTCGTGGCACAGCGCCGCGGCTTCGTCGATGCGGCCTTCGCGCGCCAGTTCCAGCCAGTTGGGAATGTAGTTGTGCAGCGGGCAGGCCCAGCTGCAGTAGGGGTTGCCGCAATCCAGGCAGCGCCCGGACTGCTTCTTGGCCTCGGCCTGATCGAAGCGCCCGTAGAGCTCGCCCCAGTCGCCGCCCTGGCGCAGCGCCAGCGGGATGCGCGCGGGCATCTCGCGCGGGGCTTCGCGGAATTGGAACACCGGCTTCTTGCTCATCCGATCCGGCTCCGCTGGTTGCATTGTCGTGCGCTAGAAGCAAATCCCCCCCGGCCTCCCTTTTTCAAAGGGGGGAGCAAGGCGGCCCGGGCTTTTCCCCCCTTTGAAAAAGGGGGGTAGGGGGGATTTGCTTTTGCTCTTGCCGCCGTCATGCCGCGCTCCTCAAGGTTTCCGCCAGCGACTCCAAACTCGCCGCCTTGGGTTTGACCAGCCAGAACTTGCCCATGTAGTCGCGCATCTCGTCCAGCAGGCGCCGCGCCCACATGCTGCCGGTGAGGGCGACGTGAGCGTCGAGCAGGTCGCGCAGGTGCGAGCGGTGGTGCTCGAAGCCGTCGGCGGAGATGCGCAGGATGTCGATCAGCTCGTGGTTGTAGCGGTCGACGAAATCGCGCTCCACGTCCAGCACGTAGGCCATGCCGCCGGTGAAGCCGGCGCCGAAGTTCAGGCCGGTGCGGCCCAGCACCGCGACCACGCCGCCGGTCATGTACTCGCAGCAGTGATCGCCGGCGCCTTCCACCACCGCGGTGGCGCCGGAGTTGCGCACCGCGAAGCGCTCGCCGGCGCGGCCGGCGGCATACAGCTCGCCGCCGGTGGCGCCGTACAGACAGGTGTTGCCCAGGATCGGCGTCTCGTGCGCGCTGTAGCGCGCGCCGGCCGGCGGGCGGATCACGATGCGGCCGCCGGCCATGCCCTTGCCGACGTAGTCGTTGGCCTCGCCTTCCAGTTCGAAGCGCAGGCCGCCGGCCTGGAACGCGCCGAAGCTCTGCCCGGCGGTGCCGTTGAAGCGCAGGGTCAGCGGTGCGTCGGCCATGCCGCGGTCGCCGTGCGCGCGCGCGATGCGCCCGGACAAGCGCGCGCCGATGCTGCGGTCGGTGTTGCGGATGCGGTAGGCGTGCTCGCCGCCGCGCTTGCCGGCGATGGCCTCCGCCAGTTCCTCGTCCAACTGCGCGGCCAGGCCCTCGGCCGCCGGCGGCGGCGCGGGCATGCCGCAGTGGCCGCCGTGGGCCAGGCCGGTGCCGGCCAGCAGCGGCGCCAGGTCCAGACGCTGCTGGCGCGTGCTGTCGCCCTCGATCTGGCGCAGCAGGTCGGTGCGCCCGACGATCTCGCCCAGCGTGCACACGCCCAACTGCGCCAGCCAATGGCGCACTTCCTCGGCGAGCAGGCGGAAGAAATTCTCAACGCGCTCGGGCAGGCCGCTGAAGTGGTCGCGGCGCAGCTGGTCGTCCTGGGTGGCCACGCCGGTGGCGCAGTTGTTGAGGTGGCAGATGCGCAGGTACTTGCAGCCCAGCGCGATCATCGGCGCGGTGCCGAAGCCGAAACTCTCCGCGCCCAGCAGCGCCGCCTTGACCACGTCCAGCCCGCTCTTCAGGCCGCCGTCGGTCTGCAGGATCACACGCTCGCGCAAGTCGTTGGCGACCAGCGCCTGGCGCGCCTCGGCCAGGCCCAGTTCCCAGGGCGTGCCGGCGTAGCGGATCGACGACAGCGGGCTGGCGCCGGTGCCGCCGTCGTGACCGGACACCGTGATCAGGTCGGCGCCGGCCTTGGCCACGCCGGTGGCGATGGTGCCCACGCCCGCGTGCGAGACCAGCTTGACCGAGATCAGCGCGTCGGGATTGACCTGGCGCAGGTCGTGGATGAGCTGGGCCAGGTCTTCGATCGAATAGATGTCGTGGTGCGGCGGCGGCGAGATCAGGCCGATGCCGGGCATGGCGAAACGCAGCCGCGCGATCAGCTCGTTGACCTTGTGGCCGGGCAGCTGGCCGCCTTCGCCGGGCTTGGCGCCCTGGGCGATCTTGATCTGCAGCACCTCGGCGTTGACCAGGTACTCGGGCGTCACGCCGAAACGGCCGGACGCGATCTGCTTGATCTTGGACACCTTGTCGCTGCGGTAGCGCGCCGGGTCCTCGCCGCCCTCGCCGGAGTTCGAGCGGCCGCCCAGGCGGTTCATCGCGATCGCCAGCGCCTCGTGCGCTTCCGGCGACAGCGCGCCCAGGCTCATCGCGGCCGAGTCGAAGCGGCGCACGATCGCCGCCACCGGCTCGACTTCGTCCAGCGCGATCGCCGCGGTGCCGGGCCGCAGTTCCAACAGGTCGCGCAGCGCCGCGGTCGGGCGTTCGTTGACCGCCGCCGCGTAGTGCTGCCAGTCGGCCCAGTCGCCGCTGCCGACCGCGCGCTGCAGGCGGGTGACCACGTCGGGGTTGAACAGGTGGTACTCGCCGCCGGGCGTGTACTTGAGCAGGCCGCCGATCTCCGGCAGCCGGTTGTGGTCCCAACCTTGTTCGGCCAGATGCGCGGCGTCGGCCTGCAGTTCGGCGAAGCCGGCGCCGCCGATGCGCGAGGGCGTGCCGGCGAAACACAGCTCGACCACCTCCTTGTCCAGGCCGATGATCTCGAACAGCTGCGCGCCGCGGTAGCTGCCGATGGTGGCGATGCCCATCTTGGAGATGATCTTGAGCAGGCCCTTCTTGATCCCGCGCCGGTAGCTGCGGCCGATCTGCGCAACCTCGCCGTGCTTGGTCTTGAGGATGCCGCGCACGCCCAGGTCGTGCAGGGTCTGGTAGGCCAGGTAGGGATAGACCGCGGTCGCGCCGAAGCCGACCAGGCAGGCGAAGTGATGCGGATCGCGCGCGGTGCCGGTCTCCACGATCAGGTTCGACTCGCAGCGCAGGCCGGTGCGCACCAGGTGCTGGTGCACCGCGCCGGTGGCCAGCAGCGCGTGCAGCATCAGCGCGTCGCGGCGCGGGCGGCGGTCGCTGAGGATCAGCAGCACGATGCCGGCGCGCGCGGCCGCCTCGGCCTCGGCGCAGATGCGCTGCAGCGCGGCCTTGAGCCCCTCGGCCGGGTCGTAGTTGAGATCGATGAAGCGGTGCGAGGCGTCGAACGGCGCCATCGCCAGCAACTGGCGCAGCTTGCGCTGGGCCAGCACCGGCGAATTCAGATGCACGTGGCCGACGTTGCCCGGCCCGTCCACGAACACGTTGCCCTCGCGGCCCAGCTGCACCGCCAGCGACATCACGCAGTCCTCGCGCAGCGGGTCGATGGGCGGGTTGGTGACCTGGGCGAAGGCCTGGCGGAAGTGGTCGTACAGCGGCCGCACCTGCTGCGACAGCACCGCCATGGGCACGTCGTCGCCCATCGAGCCGGTGGCTTCCTGCTCGGTCTCGGCCAGCGGCCGCAGCACCTGCTCGCGTTCCTCGCGGCTGAGCTGGAACAGCTTCTGGAAGCCGGCCAGGGTGTCGGGATCGAAGGGCTCGGCGGCCAGGTTGGGATCGATCAGCTCGCTGTGCAGGTAGGTCATGCCCTGCTTCAGCCAGCGCTTGTACGGCGCGCGCGCGCGGTTGATGCGGTCGATGGCCTCCGAATCCAGCAGCTCGCCCTGGTACAGGTCGGCGGCGATCATCTCGCCCGGGCCGAGCTTGCCCTTGGCTTCGATCTCGCTGGCCGGCAGCTCCCACACGCCGGCTTCGGAGGCGATCAGGAAATGGCGGTCGCGCGAACGCAGCCAGCGCGCCGGGCGCAGACCGTTGCGGTCCAGGGTGCAGGCGGCGTAGCGGCCGTCGCAGGTGACGATGCCGGCCGGGCCGTCCCAGGGTTCGGTGTTGAGCGCGTAGTACTCGTAGAACGCGGCCAGGTCCGCGTCCTTGTATTCCAGCGACTGGGTGGCCGGCGGAATCAGGATGCGCATGGCCTTGAGCAGGTCCATGCCGCCGGCCTGCAGCACCTCGAGCATGTTGTCTAGGCTCTGCGAGTCCGAACCGTCGGTGCTCACCACCTGGTCGAACTCGCGCAGGTCCAGCGTCGGCGTGCGCCAGGCGTGCGCGCGCGCCTGCGCCCAGGCGCGGTTGCCGGCGATGGTGTTGATCTCGCCGTTGTGGGCGAGCAGGCGGAACGGCTGCGCCAGCGGCCAGCGCGGGGTGGTGTTGGTGGAGAAGCGCTGGTGGAACACCACCGCGCTGGCCTGCAGATCGTCGCGCTGCAGGTCCGGGTACAGCTGGGTCAGCCGGTCGGGCAGGACCATGGCCTTGTAGCCGATGCTGGCCGAGGACAGGCTGACCACATAGAAGTCCGACAGCGCGCGCAGGCGCTGTTCGGCGCGACGCCGGGCCAGGAACAGCGAGCGCTGGAAGCCGGCCGGATCGAACGGCGCGGCGGCCTCGACGAAGACCTGCTCGATGCGCGGCATGGTCTTGCGCGCCAGCTCGCCGCAGGCGGCGGTGTCGGTGGGCACCTGGCGCCAGCCGGCCACGCGCAGGCGTTCGTGCGCCAACGTCTCGCCGAGCACGGCGCGCGCCTGCGCGGCCTGGGCTTGGTCGTGCGGCAGGAACACCAGGCCGGCGCAGTAGTGCGCGCCCAGCTCGATGCCGCTTTCGCGCGCGAGCGCGCGCAGGAAACCGTCGGGGTGGCGGATCAGCAGGCCGCAGCCGTCGCCGCTGAGGCCGTCGGCGGCGATGCCGCCGCGGTGGGTCATGCGCGCCAGCGCTTCCAATGCGCGATCGACCAGCTCGCGGCTGGGGCGGTCGTCCAGCTGCGCGATCAGGCCGAAGCCGCAGCTGTCCCGCTCGTCGCGAGGGTCGTACAACATCGTGCGTTGGTCGGCTTGCATCGCACCTCCGTCAACCGTGGGACCGGCCTGCGCCGGCATCGGATGGATCGCTTGCTCGCTGCGCGCGCGGGCAGACCTGCCATGGGCGAAGGACGTGGCGTCCCTCACCTTGCGTGTCGTAACCGAGCGTGAATCGACTAAATCACAAATTGTGCGATGCGGCAAACCACACCCGCGCAGGCCGTCGGGCCGGTCGGAGGGCGTGACGTAAGTGGCTGATCGGCGTGAAGAAATCGCGGCATTCGCGGGCAATTAGTAACGTTGGAAACCATCCGCCGCGCGGCTGGGCACGCGTGCCGCGCGAACGCGCACGCTAGACTGCGCGCACCGCTTCGTCCGACGCTCCCCACGTGACCGCATCCGTACCCGGCGCGCGCCGCGCCGCGCTCGTCTTTATTTTCGTCACCGTGCTGATCGACGTGCTGTCGTTCGGCCTGATCATTCCGGTGCTGCCGCCGCTGATCAAACAATTCGCCGGCGGCGACACCGAACACGCGGCCTATTGGATCGCGGCCTTCGGCACCACCTTCGCCGCCATCCAGTTCGTGTGCGCGCCGATCCAGGGCGCCTTGTCGGACCGTTTCGGGCGCCGGCCGGTGATCCTGCTGTCGTGCCTGGGCCTGGGTCTGGATTTCATCTTCATGGCCCTGGCCAACACCCTGCCGTGGCTGTTCGTGGGCCGGGTGATCTCCGGCATCACCTCGGCCAGCTTCAGCACCGCCAACGCCTACATCGCCGACGTGACCGCGCCGGAAGACCGCGCCAAGAGCTTCGGCATGATCGGCGCGGCCTTCGGCCTGGGCTTCATCGTCGGTCCGGTGATCGGCGGCCAGCTCGGTTATTACGACGCGCGCCTGCCGTTCTGGTTCGCCGCCGGCCTGGCGCTGCTGAACTTCCTTTACGGTTTGTTCGTGCTGCCCGAATCGCTGCCGCCGGAACGGCGCAGCCCCAAGTTCGATTGGTCGCACGCCAATCCGGTGGGTTCGCTGATGCTGCTCAAGCGCTATCCGCAGGTGTTCGGTCTGGCCGCGGTGGTGCTGATCGCCAACCTGGCCCACTACGTCTACCCCAGCGTGTTCGTGCTGTTCGCCGACTACCAATACGGCTGGCACGAAAAGCAAGTGGGCTACGTGCTGGGCGTGGTCGGCGTGCTCAGCGTGATCGTCAACGCGGTGCTGGTGGGGCGCGCGGTCAAGTCGCTGGGCGAGCGGCGCACCCTGCTGCTGGGCCTGGGCTGCGGCGCGGTGGGCTTCATGATCTACGGCTTCGCCGACGTGGGCTGGCTGTTCCTGGTCGGCCTGCCGATCAGCGCCCTGTGGGCGATGGCCGCGCCGGCGACCCAGGCCCTGATCACCCGACAGGTCGGCGCCGACGTGCAGGGCCGCGTCCAAGGCGCGCTGATGAGCCTGATCAGCCTGGCCGGCATCGTCGGTCCCAGTCTGTTCGCGGTCAGCTTCGGCTATTTCGTCGGCAAGTCCTCGCCGGTGCATCTGCCTGGCGTGCCCTGGTTCATCGCCTCGGCCCTGCTGCTGCTGGGCCTGGCGATCGCCTGGCGCTACGCGCGGGTACAAAGCGCGCCATCGAACGTGATCGCCGCCGAAACGGCATGACGGGAGGCTCTTGCCGCGGCGCCTTGCGCTGCGGCAAGGTCGGGCCTCGCCCCCAACCACGGAAACCCCTCATGACCCTGCGTCTTAGTCTGTTGGCGCCGCTGCTGCTGTTGGGCGCCTGCGCCAGCACGCCCGATTATTTGGATACCAACGCCGCGGTCGACGCGCGTCCGGAATGCACCAGCCAGCCCGACCGCCCTGGCGAACCGGTGCCGTCGTGGTGCGAGCGCAAGCAGGAAGTGCGCTGGAACGACAAGCAAGACAAGATCGACCTGAAGGGCAAGGACGAGAAGGACGATCGGCGCTGAGCCAAGCCCGGTGCGCCGCGTGCTGCGGCGTTCTCGACTCGACTGTCACCACTCCGTCATTCCGGCGAAAGCCGGAACCCATGTTGCTGTTGCTTCGCTCGCTGATTCGCGAGTTGTTGCAGCGAAAATCAAAATGGGTTCCGGCTTGCGCCGGAATGACGGATTCGTGAGATCCGCTGCAGGCTGGTTATGCCATCGCATCCAGACGTTCGGCCGGCAGCGGGAATAGCGCCCAGAACGGCTTGCGCTGTTCGGCCCACAGCGCCGAGCTTTCGTTGAGGATGTCGAGCAGGGTCGCCGGGTCGTCGCTGGCCTGAGCCTGCCAGTCCTGGGCGTGTTCCAGCAGCAGCAGATAGCCCGCGGCCGGCAGCCAGGACAGGTCTTCCAGCGCGTCGGCCAGGGCGTCCCAGTTGTGGCCGAACCAGTCGGGGAAAGCCAGCGCCGCGGCCGCGCGCATCAGCAGGTCGGCCTTGTCTCGGCAACCGCTCAGGTCGATGCGCACCACCGCATAGCCCAGCGCCGCGCCGGCTTCGGCCATGGCGTGGGTGTCGCGCGCGTCGACGAAATAGGCGCCGGCCTGGGCAGGATCGGCCAGCAGTTCGCGCAGCTGCTGCGGGTTCATCGCGCGCTCTCCGGCGGGTCGAAGCGGCGGAAACTGCGGTAGTGGTCGTCGGTGTACCAGTACTCGCGCGGCGGATCGCCGCCGGTGACGATGCGGCGCGCGCCGCGGTCGTCCGAGCCCGGGGTTTCCACGGTGTACTCGCGGTAATAGCCGCGCGGCTGGCTGGGCAGGCGGCGTTCGCGGTTCTGGAAGGTGCCGCCGTCCTGGCGGTGTTCGTACGGGCCGCCGCGGGCGATGCGCTGCAGCACGTCCCGCGCTTCGGCGGGCAGGAAGGCAGGGTAGGCCGCGGGATCTGAGCGCGTGACCGCTGCCGGAGCGCTGTCGCCGATGGCCACGCCGACAGGTGCCGGCGCCGGCGCGCGCGCATCCGGCGCGGCCGGCCGCTGCGACCAGGCCCACAGGCCCAGCAGGACGACGGCGGCGATCAACCAAGGCGCGCGGCGCATGCGGGGCTCCGATCCGGGTGGAGCTCGAAGTCTAGCAAGCCGCGCGGCGGGCACCGCGCGCATGCGCGCGCGGCGCGGGGGCGCTTAGCCGCAGCGCAGATCGACGATCACGTTCTTGTCGTCGACGTCGACGTTGAGCCGGCCCTCCATGAATTCCATGGTCACCATCTGGCCGGGCTTGAGCACGCGCGCGGCACTGGCGCCGGCGTCGCTGCGCGCCTTCTCGACGACTTCGGCGGTGGCCTGCTTGCCCAGCGCGGCCGACTTGGCGGCTTCGGCATTGCAGGTCATTTGTTCCGGCGGCAGCGGGCCGGCCATCTGCGGCGGATTGGCGCGGCTGGCGCAGGCGCTCAGCGCGGCGGCGGCCAGTACGGTCAGGGCGATGCGGGTGGCGGTCATGGGACGGTCCTGTGTCGGAGGCGCGCACAGCCTGCGCGCGGTCGGCTGTGCGGGAGATTAACCCGGGCCCGCGGCCGTTGTTTCGAGCCTGTGCGCACCGCGAAGCAAGGACCGCACGCTCCCGTCATTCCGGTGAAAGCCGGAACCCATGTCGCTATCGCTCATCGCTTCAGGGGCGGTCGTAAGCAAGATCAAAATGGGTTCCGGCTTTCGCCGGAATGACGGCGAGAAACTACGCTCGAGGTTGCGGCTCATACCCGATGACGGGTGGGGAGCGGCGCCTGGCGCAACCGCTCAGCCGCAGCGCAGGCCCGTGATCGCGCCGCGCTCGTTGACGTCGATGTTGATGCGGTCGCCGCGGTAGTCCATGGTCGCCGCCGAACCCGGCGTAAGCACGCGCGCGTCGCGGCTGCCGGTGTCGCGCAGGATGCGGTTGGTGGTGTCGTCGTCGACGCCGCGGCCGATCGCCCAGCGCGCGCCTTCGGCATTGCATTGGCCGCTGGGCGGCATCGGACCGCCGGCTTGCGGCGCGGTGGCACAGGCCGTGAGCGACAACAGCAGGGCAGCGGTCAGGACGAGGCGCGACATGGCACGGCTCCGGGCGGAAGGGTCGCCACAGCCTGCGGCGGCGCGCGTGTGCGCCGCATGAACGCGGCTCAGTACGGCGCGGGCTGCTGCGCCGACTCCAGCGCCTGCGCCTCGACCAGCCGCTGCAGCAGCTGGGCCAGGGTGACCACGTCCTGGTGGTTGTGCTCGCCCACGCGCCGCAGCAGGCCGGCGCCGCCGCCGCGCAGGTACTGCAGCCAGGCCGCGGGCGCCTGCGAACCGGGCAGGTCGTGTTCGCGCACGATGCGCAGCAGTTCGCGCTCAATCGTGGCCAGGCGGCAGTTCTCCCAGCGCCCGCGGTAGCGGCGCCGGGTCGGGAACAACAGATCGACGTGGTCCAGGCCGGCCAGCGGATCGGACAGCCGCGCCAGCCGGTAGCGCGTGCGCAGCAGCGGCGCGTCGTAGCAGCGGCCGTTGTAGCTGCACAGCACGGTGTCGACGCGCAGCCACTGGACGAAGGTCTGCAGCATCGCCGTCTCCGCCGCCAGCGAGGCGATCAGCAGCTGGCGCACGCGCAGGCCGTCGCCGTGCTGCGGGTCGCGGTGCCAGTCGGCCGCGCCGATCATGAAGGCGCGCGTGCCGGTGCCGCCGGCCAGGCCGGTGGTTTCGGTGTCGAAGAACAGCAGCCGGCGCGGGTCCACGCTTTCGCCGGGGCGACGGGCGAAGTCCAGCGGCAGCGCGTCGGCGGGGACCGCGCCGGGCAGGTGCGCTTCGACCAGGTGCAGGCCCGGCGCGATCTCGCGACCGGGCAGATGACGGTCCAACGGTGCGCGCGGCGCGGCGGCGACGGTGGGCAGGCGTTCGCGCACGCCGAGCAGGCGGCGCAGCGATTCCAGGCTGGTCTGCGCGTCCGGCACCGCCGGCGGCGGCGCGGGCGCGGGCGGCGCGATCGCGACGCCGCGCGCCTGGCGTTGCAGCAAACGCAGCTTGTCCACGCTGACGCTCATGCTTCAGCGTCCTCGCACAGCAGCGCCAGCACCTGCTGCGCCAGCGCCTTGGGCGTGGCCGCGCCGTCGGCTTCGTCGGCGGCCAGCGCCGGGCCCACGCAGGCCGGGCAGCCGGCGCGGCAGTCGCAGCGCTGCACCAGTTCGGCCGCGCGCTGCAGCAGTTCGGCCTGGCGCGTCCACAGCGGTTCGCTCAGGCCCACGCCGCCGGGGAAGTTGTCGTACAGGTAGACGGTGGGCACGAACTGCTGCACCTCCACCGGCGCCAGCGCATGGCCTTCGGTGCCGCGCAGCTGGCCGCGGCCGTTGCGGTCGGCGCTGGCGAACCAGGCGCCGTCGCCGTTGCCCACCGCCTTCTGCAGGTCGCGCGCGTCGGCCATGACCGCGACCGTGGCGACCACGTGCAGGGCGTGGCCGGCGCCGAGGAACCCGTCCAGCGCGTCCTGGCGCGAGGCGAAGGCCGAGCGCAGCACCGCCTGCGGCAGCTGCCACCACACCGCGGTGGTGTGCAGTTCCTGGTCGGGCAGGTTGACCGGGCCGTAGCCGATGTTCTCGTGGGTGTAGTAGCGGATCTTCTTGTAGCCGGCCACGCGCCGCACCACGTGCACTTCGCCGTGGTGGCTGTCGCCCAGGCCGGCGGCGGCGCCGTCGAAGCGCTCCAGCACCTTGAGCTTGGTGTAGTCGATGGAGTCGGTGTAGTAGTCGACGTGGGTGCGGGTGACGTAGGCCTTGCGCCCGTCCCAATCCAGCTTCTCCACCTGATAAGGCGTGGACTGGATCATGTGGATCGCGCCCTCGTACAGGGTCAGCGCGGCGGCCGAGTAATCGACCTCGGCGATGATCGCCTGGCGCCCGTCGCTGCGGTCGACCACGACGAAGTTGCCGTCGGCCACCGAGCGCAGGCTGACCGCGTTGGCCGGGTAGCTGTCGGCGATCCACTCCCAGCGCTCGCCTTCCTGGTGCAGCACGCCGGTTTCGCTCAGCGCCTGCAGGTACACCTGCGGGTCGATCGGGCCGTAGCCTTCGCCGGCGCGGAACGGCAGCTCGAACGAAGCGCAGCGGATGTGGTCGAACAGGATCAGCGGCTGGTCCGCGGCGATGCGCGCGTGCTCGGGCGGGCTGTCGGCGAAGAACTCCGGATGCCGCACCACGTACTGGTCCAGCGGCTGCGAACTGGCCACCAGCACGCCCAGCGAGGGCTGCTGCCTGCGCCCGGCGCGGCCGAAGCGCTGCCAGGTCGCGGCCACCGAGCCCGGATAGCCGTTGAGCACCACCACGTCCAGGCTGCCGATGTCCACGCCCAGCTCCAGCGCCGAGGTCGCCACGATGCCGTCGATGCGGCCGTCGCGCATGGCCCGCTCGGCCTCGCGCCGCTCGGTCGGCAGGTAACCGCCGCGGTAGGCGCGGATGCGTGCGGGCTTGCGCGGGTCATGATCGAACACGTCCTTGAGGTACTTGGTCAGCACCTCGACCATGAGCCGGGTCTGCGCGAACACCAGGATCTTGAGCCCAGCCTTGATCGCGATGCGGGCGATGCGGTTGCTCTGCGAACGCGCCGAGGCGCGCAGGCCCAGATCGGCGTTGACCACCGGCGGGTTCCACAGCAGCACGTGCTTGTCGCCGCTGGGCGCGCCGGATTCGACGATGGCGCGCACCGGCGCTTCGATTAGCGCCTGCGCATGCGCCTGCGGATTGCCGATGGTGGCCGAGCACAGGATGAACTGCGGGTTGGCGCCGTAGAACGCGCACACCCGCTTGAGCCGGCGCAGCACGTTGGCCACGTGGCTGCCGAACACGCCGCGGTAGGTGTGGATCTCGTCGATCACCACGTAGCGCAGGTTCTCGAAGAACTGCGCCCACTTGGTGTGATGCGGCAGGATCGCCTGGTGCAGCATGTCCGGGTTGGACACCACGATGTCGCCGTGCAGGCGGATGGCCTGGCGCGCGTCGCCGGGGGTGTCGCCGTCGAAGGTGTAGGCCTTGACCCCGAGTTCGCCGGCGCGGTTGAGGTCCAGCAGCTCGGCCACCTGGTCCTGGGCCAGGGCCTTGGTCGGGAACAGGTACAGCGCCTTGGCGCCGCCGGCCATGGCCGCCGAGACCACCGGCAGGGTGTAGCACAGCGACTTGCCCGAGGCGGTGGGAGTGACCACGGCCACGTGCTCGCCGGCGCGCGCGGCCTCCCAGGCCTGAGCCTGGTGGCTGTACAGGCGCTCGATGCCGCGCGCGTGCAGCGCCGCGCGCAAGGCCGCGGGCACGTCGTCGGGTATGGGCGCGTAGCGGCCCTCGCGGCCGGGCAGGGTGTAGTGGCCGGTGATGCGGTCGGCGTAGCGCCGGCCCAGGGCGCGCGCCAGCGCGTCGCCGTCGCCGCGCGTGCCCTGCGTCGGCGCCAGGCCGCGTTCGTCGTCGTCGTGACGCGCCAATGCCTGTGCCATGTCCGCTCCTGTCCGGGTAGAGCGGGGAGTTAAGCCCGTGGCCGTCTCAGCCTGTGAGACGTTCAGCAAGCCGGCTCGTGTCGCTACAGGCCGCCGGTTGGACCGCAGCGACACGGCCAATACGCGGCGCCATGGCTTCGACCCGCTAAAATGCGTCACCGTCCAGGTCCTGGCCCATGCTCCGACTCACCGACATCAAGCTGCCGCTGGACCACGCCGAGCCGGCGCTGGCCGACGCGATCCTGGCCCGGCTGGGCATAAGCGCGGATCAGCTGCGCGGCTACACCGTGGTCAAGCGCAGCTACGACGCGCGCAAGCGCGGCGCGATCGTGCTGATCTACACGGTGGACGTGGACACCCCGCGCGCGCCCGAGCTGCTGCAGCGCGCTCAGGCCGAGACCGCGTCCGCGCGCGGTGCGGGCTCGCCGATCAAGCTGGGCCCGGCGCCGGACACCACTTACAAATTCGTCGGCCGCGCGCCGGCGCAGCTGCCGCTGCGCCCGCTGGTGATCGGCATGGGCCCCTGCGGTCTGTTCGCCGCATTGGTGCTGGCGCAGATGGGCTTCCGGCCGATCGTGCTCGAGCGCGGCAAGGCGGTGCGCGAGCGCACCGTCGACACCTTCGGGCTGTGGCGCAAGAAGGTGCTCAATCCGGAATCGAACGTGCAGTTCGGCGAAGGCGGCGCGGGCACCTTCTCCGACGGCAAGCTGTACAGCCAGATCAGCGACAAGCAGCATCACGGCCGCAAGGTCCTGACCGAATTCGTGGCCGCTGGCGCGCCGGAGGAAATCCTCTACGTCAGCAAGCCGCACATCGGCACCTTCCGCCTGGTCTCCATGGTCGAGCACATGCGCGCGACCATCCAGGCGCTGGGCGGCGAGATCCGTTTTTCGCACCGTGTCGACGATCTGCTGGTCGAAACCGACGCGGCCGGCGTGCGCCACGTGCGCGGCGTGACCCTGGCCGGCGGCGAGCAGTTGCGCGCCGACCACGTGGTCATGGCGCTGGGCCACAGCGCACGCGACACCTTCGCCATGCTGCATGCGCGCGGCGTATACGTGGAAGCCAAGCCGTTCTCGATCGGGTTCCGGGTCGAGCATCCGCAGTCGCTGATCGACCGCGCGCGCTTCGGCCCGCAGGCCGGGCACCCGATCCTGGGCGCGGCCGACTACAAGCTGGTCCACCATTGCCGCAACGGCCGTTCGGTCTACAGCTTCTGCATGTGTCCCGGCGGCACCGTGGTGGCGGCCGCGAGCGAACCCGGGCGCGTGGTCACCAACGGCATGAGCCAGTACTCGCGCAACGAGCGCAACGCCAATGCGGCGATCGTGTGCGGGATCACGCCGGAGGATTACGCCGCTTATGGCGAGGGTCCGCTGGCGGGCATCGCCCTGCAGCGGCATTGGGAGGCGCTGGCGTTCGAACTCGGCGGCGGCGAGTACGAAGCGCCGGCGCAGTTGGTCGGCGACTTCGTCGCCAATCGCGCGTCCACCCAGTTCGGCGAAGTGAAACCCTCGTACACGCCCGGCGTGCGCCTGGGCAGTCTGGACGCCTCGCTGCCCGGTTACGCGATCGAGGCGATCCGCGAGGCGCTGCCGGCGTTCGATAAACAGCTGCGCGGCTTCGCGATGCACGACGCGGTCCTGACCGGTGTGGAAACCCGGACCTCTTCGCCGGTGCGCATCACCCGCGGCGGCGACGGCCAAAGCCTCAACACGCGCGGACTGTTTCCAGCCGGCGAGGGCGCGGGTTACGCCGGCGGCATCCTCTCGGCGGGCGTGGACGGCATCAAGACCGCCGAGGCGGTCGCGTTGAGCATGCTGACCGGCAGCGCGCGCGCTGGCGCCAGCGCCTGAGTCCCGGACGTTCCTCGCGCATGACCGATCTGCCCTACGCGCCGGCCTGCGACCGCAACCGCGACCCCATCCTCGAGGTGCTGCGCGCGCACCTGCCCGCGCAGGCGCAGGTGCTGGAGATCGGCAGCGGCACCGGCCAGCACGCGGTGCATTTCGCCGCCGCGGTGCCGGGCTGGACCTGGCAATGCTCCGACCGCGCCGAGAAGCTGCCCGGCATCCGCGCTTGGCTCGCGCACGCGTCGCTGGCGAACACACCGCCGCCGTTCGAGCTGTACGCGGTGACCGAGCCCGTGCCCGGGCTGATGCCGCCGCGCCCGCCGATCCCGCTGGACCCGGTGTCGCGGCGTTCGGGCTACGACGTGGTCTACAGCGCCAACACCTTGCACATCATGGGCTGGCCGCAGGCGCAGGCGCTGTTCGCCGCGCTGCCGACCCTGCTGGCCGACGATTCGCGGGTGGTGGTGTACGGCCCGTTCAAGGCCGGTGGCGAGTACCTGAGCCAGAGCGACCTGCAATTCGACGCGATCCTGCGCGAGCGCGACGCCGCCAGCGGGCTGCGCGATATCGAAGCGGTGCTGGCGCTGGCCGAATCGGCCGGCCTGCGCCTGATCGACCGCCGAGCGATGCCGGCGCACAACCACTGCCTGGTCTGGCGTCGCTGAGGCGGTGCGGATTCGACGCTCCCAGGAGCGTCGGGTCTATTACGCCTGAGCGTTCGCCGCCAGATCCAATAGACGCAATGCGCGTTCGCAAGAGCGGGCGATCTGGTCGACCAGCCGCGGCAGCACCGCATGTTCGACGCCCTCGTGGCGCAGGGCCTCGAGTTCTGCGGCCGCGTGGTCCGGCAACGTTCGCGCCATGGCGTGCAAGGCGGTCCAGGCGAAATCCGCTTCCAGGGCCATGTCCCTGGCCAGGTAAACCCAATCCCTGGGTTGGATCTCCTGCCAGCGATAGTGATGGCCGACTTTCATCGCCATCTTGATCCTGTGATTATCCAGTTGCGGATAGGGCAGCGCGCTGGATATGTCGTAGACCGGTGCCAGGCGGGCGGCGCCGTTTTCGCCCAGCAACAAGGAGTAATTCTTGCCGTGCGCGTCCGTGCCGGCGATGAGCCAGTTGAAGATCAGGCTCAGGAACAAGGTTTCGACGTCCGCACGCGGCATCAGGGAGTGCTGGCGCAGCAGCGAGGCCATGGCCTGTGGCGACGGTCCGCCCTCGTTCTGGTATTTGCGCTGCGGCAGGATGCCCAGCGCCTGGCAGAAATCCTCCTGGTGGATGCGAAGCCAGGACCCGTCCGGCCCCGGCTGGCGGTCGTAGCGCTCCACGCAGATCGCGACCTCGCCGTCGAAGTTCGCCACTTGCGATCGCGCGCACGGGAGTCCGATCCGGCTGGCGAGCCGAAGACAGAAATGCTCGTTCTCCACGTAGCCGTCGTACTCGCTGCCGGGCGGCTTGAGGATGTGGGTGGTGGGTATGCGGCCGCTAGGCACCGCCCATCGTCCGTCCTCGTGCAGCAAGGCGATTTTGGGCTGCGCGCCGGCCAGGCTGAATTGGCCTACGTCGTCCGGGTTACGCGCGGCGCCGCTGTCCTGCTTTAGCCTGCGCAAGCGATCGCCGACTTCCGCTTCGCTCAGCCATTCCTTGTGATCGTCGCGGCCTTCGAGCAGCGCCTCCAGGCGTTCCGGCCGAACGAGCTGGATAGCACCGGCGCAGTCCTCGCCCACGTGCGACAGCAGCGCCAGGGGATTGCGGGCGGAGACCTGGAAGCGGGCCGCCCAGCGTTGCAAGGTGTGCTCGTTATCGGGCAACAGGCCCCATAGCAGCGCGGACACGATGTCCGGGTCGTCGTGCCGGTCCTGGGTCAGCGGCAGGCTGAGCGAGATCGGCATGGCGGCCATAGAATCGCGCCAGCCGGGCGCGTATTCGAAGCGCAAGCGTCCGGGCGTATCGCTGAGGAAGCGTCCGACGAACGTCTGGTTCAGCAGCGCCCAGAGTTCCATCAGCGATCCTTCTTGGACTTGGCGCCCGTGGGCTTAGGCTTCTTGCTCGCCTTCTTGGGTTTGCTGGCGGCTCGATTCTTCTTTGCGGTGGTTGCCGGTTTGGAGCTCGTTGCGGGCGCATCAGGCGCAGTCGTGCGGCCTGCGAGCGGGCTCGTCAGGGCGTCGACAAGCCGGCTGGATGCGGAATCGGCCAGCGGCGTCAGTCGATTCGTCGATGCGGGTGGATTGAGCAGGGTGCTGTAGATGTGGGTGGAGGCGGGATCGGTGAACTGCGTCAATCGGCCGATCGATCCCGGCGGATTGATCAGGGCATCGTAGGCTTTGGTGGCCGTGGGCTTGGCGAACTGCGTCGACCGATCGATCGATCCGGTTGGATTGATCAGAGCGTCGTAGGCCTTGACGGAGGTGGCGTCGGCGAATTGCGTCAAATGGTGGATCGAAGATGGATTGATCCGGGCATCGTAGGTCTGGATGGACGTGGGATCGGAGATTCGTGTCAGCTGACCGATCGATCCAGGGGGATTGATCAGAGCGTCATAGGCTTTGGTGGACGTGGGATCGGAGAGCTGCGTCAATCGCCAGGGCGAGTGCTGGTCCACGATGCGATTGATGTTCGCCGCAGGCACCGTATTGCCGCGCGGGGCCTCCGCCGGCGTTTTCTCTGCGGGATTTTCGCTACGCAGCAACAAGCCCAGAGCGTGCAGCGCGCGCAGCGCCAGATCCAGCTCGGCGCGCGGCTTGCCCTTCTCGATATCGATCACCCACTGGCGGCTGACGCCTATTTCCAGCGCCAGCTTGGCCTGATCCCAGCCCAGCTCCTTGCGCCGGTTGCGGATGACCGTGCCCAGGTCCTTGGGGGTCTTGATGAGGGCCATGGCGGGCCTCCCAAGTAAGCGTATGGTGACATCAGTATAATGTAATCGAACGTTTACATCAACTGAATGTTGTCGATCGATTACTTTTTATGTGTCCGTTCGAACACATAAGATAAATGTGTTCGAACGCATACTTGGTGGCGCTTAGCCAGCGGCTACCCGTATCGTCGCGCGTCGCCGCCCTTGTCGCCGCCCCTGGAGTTCGCCGCATGCGCCTTTGGATCCTGTCCTTCGCCCTGGCCGCTGCCAGCCTGCCCAGCGTCGCCGCGCCTGCGCCGTCGGCAGCCGCGGTCGCGCGCTATGCCCAGCGCCAGCTGCAAACCAACTACGCGCAGCACGGCCCCGGCGCCGCGCTGCTGGTCGCGCGCGGCGATCAGGTGCTGTACCGCGGCGCGCTGGGCGAGGCCAGCGTGGAGCTGGGCGTGCCGTTGTCGGCCGAGCGCGTGTTCCGCATCGGTTCGGTGACCAAGCAGTTCGCCGCCGCCGGCCTGCTCAAGCTGGTCGAGGCCGGCAAGGTCGGCCTGGACGATCCTTTGTCCAAGTACCTGCCCGACTATCCCAACGGCGCCAAGATCACGGTGCGCCAGTTGCTCAACCACACCTCCGGGGTCAAGAGTTACACCGGCATTCCCGGGGTGATGGCCGGCCCGATCCGCATGGACCTGAGCACCGCGCAGCTGATCGACACCTTCGAGCATCTGCCTGTGGATTTCGCGCCGGGCGAAAAGTGGGCCTACAACAATTCCGGCTACGTGCTGGTGGGCGCGGTGATCGAAGCCGCCAGCGGCCAGCCCTGGCACGAGTATCTGCAGCAGGCGCTGTTCCAGCCGCTGGGCCTGCAGCACACGCGCTGGGGCGACGACCACGCGCTGATCCCCGGCCAGGTGCAGGGCTACACGCTCAGCCACGGCGCGCCGGCACCGGCCAACTACGCCAGCATGAGCCAGCCGCACGCGGCCGGCGCGCTGGTGTCCACGGTCGACGACCTGCTGCGCTGGAACCGCGCGCTGCACGAGGGCAAGGTGCTGCGATCGGATCTGTACACGGCGATGATCACGCCCGAAGGCGCGGCCAAGGCCGAGCACTACGGTTACGGCATCGAGCACGCCGGCTTTCGCAATGGCGACGCGCTCGCGCACAGCGGCGGCATCTTCGGCTTCCTCTCGTTCCTGATCTACGTGCCGGGCAGCGACGTCAGCGTGGCCATCGTCCAGAACAGCGACCTGGTCGCGCGGGGCAAGCGCAATCCCGAGGTGCTGGCGCGCAAGATCGCCGCCTATGCGATCGGCCAGCCCTATCCGGAACCGGTCGCGGCGCGGCCGATCGAGCCGCAGCTCAAGCCGCTGGAAGGCGTGTACCGCATGGACGCCAACACCGCGCGGGCGATGCGCGTGGTCGGCGGGCGCCTGGTTTCGCAGCGCATCGGCGGCCAGCGCGTGCCGCTGGAGGCCCTGGGTAACGACGAATTCCTGTTCGAGGACGGTTTGAGCCGCCTGCGCTTCGAGCGCGACGCGCAGGGCCGCGCTACCGGCGTGCGCTTCTACCCCGATGGCGAAGGCGAGGGCATCTATTCGCGGCGCACCGACGAGGCCCTGCCGATCGAAACCGCCGCCATCGCCCTGCCCGCGGCCGCGCGCGAACGCGTGGTCGGCCGCTACGCGCGCGAGGGCCGTGTGCTGAGCGTGTTCCAGCAGGGCGAGCAGCTGATGGCGCAGATGACGGGCCAGCCGCCGTTCGCGCTGGCGGCGACCTCGCCGCACCGCTACACCGTGGACGCGGTGGGCGCGGTGCTGGAGTTCGCGCCCGAGTCCGGCCCGGCGCAGACCCTGACCCTGCGCCAGGGCGGCGCGGTGCTGGAGTTCAAGCGCGAGCCCTGAGCGGCGCGGCTCGCCAGTTGTGCCGCCTCGGGCATTGTGCGGCCCGCGGCGGCGAAACGTGACCTATGGGAGGGGAGCGCGCGGCCGGCGCACGTAGGATGCGGGATCGTCCCTGTTTCGCCGGAGCCGCTCCATGCCGCAGCGTTCGTCGCCCGCCCTGTTGCCCTTGCTGATCGCCGCGCTGTTGCCCGCCGCGGCGGCGGCGCAAACCGCCACGGCCGTGGCCGAGCGCGACTACGCCGGCACCATGAGCGTCGAGGTCGACGCCAGCGACGTGGTCCACCGCGTATTCCGCACCCGCCAGCGCATTCCGGTGCAGGCCGGCCCGCTGACCCTGTGGTATCCGCAATGGCTGCCGGGCAACCACTCGCCCACCGGTCCGATCAACAAACTCGCCGGCCTGCAGATCAGCGGCAACGGCCAGCGGATCGCCTGGACCCGCGATCCGCTCGACGTCTACGCCTTCCGCCTGAGCGTGCCCGAGGGCGTGAGCGCGATCGAGGTCGCGTTCGACTACCTCTCGCCCACCGGCGGCGACCAGGGCCGCGTGGTCATGGGCCAGGACCTGCTGAGTTTGCAATGGAACGCGGTGGCGCTGTACCCGGCCGGCTACGACGCCGGCCGCATCGCGGTGTCGCCGTCGCTGAAGCTGCCCGCGGGCTGGGGTTCGGGCACCGCGCTGGAAGTGGAATCGCGGCAGGGCGACACCGTGCGCTACAAGCCGGTGTCGTTCGAAACCCTGGTCGACTCGCCGCTGTTCGCCGGCCGCCACTATCGCCAGGTCGACCTGGCGCCCGGCGCCCAGGTGCCGGTGCGTCTGAACGTGGTCGCCGACGCGCCCAAGTACCTGGAGGCCAAGCCCGAGCAACTGAGCGCGCACCGGCGCATGGTCGAGCAGGCGCTGCGGCTGTTCCGCTCGCAGCATTACGACCACTACGACTTCCTGTTCTCGTTGTCGGATCAGATTGGCGGCATCGGCCTGGAACACCACCGCTCCAGCGAGAACGGCGTGGACCCGGAGTACTTCACCGACTGGGACAAGAACCCGATCGGCCGCGACCTGCTCGCGCACGAGTTCGTGCACTCCTGGAACGGCAAGTTCCGCCGCCCGGTGGATCTGGACACGCCGCATTTCAACGTGCCCATGCAGGACAGCCTGCTCTGGGTCTACGAAGGCCAGACCCAGTACTGGGGCTATGTGCTGACGGCGCGTGCGGGCATGTGGAAGGAGCAGACCGCGCGCGATGCGCTGGCGATGACCGCGGCCACCTACGCGCTGGATCGCCCCGGCTTCGCCTGGCGCAACGTGCAGGACACCACCAACGATCCCATCATCGCCCTGCGCCGGCCGCAGGCCTACCGCAGCCAGCAGCTCAGCGAGGACTACTACGCCGCCGGCCAGCTGATCTGGCTGGCGGTGGACGCCAAGCTGCGCGAACTCAGCGGCGAGCGCCGCAGCCTGGACGATTTCGCCGCCGCGTTCTTCGGCGTCGACGACGGCAGCTACGCGGTCAAGACCTACACCTTCGACGATGTGACCGCCGCGCTGGACGGCGTGGCCAAGCACGACTGGGCCGCGTTCCTGCGCAGCCGCCTGGACGCCAATGCCGCGCCGCTGGACGGCCTGGCCGCGGCCGGCTGGCGCCTGGTCTACAGCGACCAGCCCAGCGACTACGTCAAGCAGAGCGAGGGCATGCGCAAGGTCACCGACCTGAACTGGTCGCTGGGCATGGTGGTGGCCAACAAGGACAACGCGGTGAGCACGGTGCGCTGGGACGGCCCAGCCTTCAACGCCGGCCTGGCGCCGGGCTGCAACCTGCTCGCGGTCAACGGCTACGCCTACGAGGGCGAGCGGCTCAAGGACGCGATCACCGCGGCCAAGGAGCAGGGCACGCCGATCGAGTTGATCGTCAAGCAGGGCGACGCGGTGCGCAGCGTGCGCATCGATTACCGCGAGGGGCTGAAGTATCCGAGCCTGGAGCGCATCCCCGGTACGCCGGATCGTTTGTCGAAGATCCTGGCGCCGAAGTGAGTGGCTCCGCGCGGCATTGCGCCGCCGTCTGGCGCTAGTTTCCGAAGCGCTGCAGCGCTTGCTCGATGCGTAGCGCGTTGCTCGCCGCCACCGCACGAAACGCTGGACCTATGCGCGTATCGTCCTGCGCGCGCCGCCACAGGTCCAGAGCGGCGCTGCCAGCCCATTGCCACGCCGCTAGGTCGCCAGTGGGCAGCGGCAATTCGTAGGGGCGTTGGTGCACGGCGCCGCCCGCGCCTGGGCGATAGTGCATCGGCAGCATGTCGTAGACCGGCGCCAGTGCCACTTGCAGCCGCTGCGGTTCGGTATGAAAGCTCAGGTTGCCGAAATGCATGTCGGTGTTGCCGATGAAACGACCGAACAGGTGCAGCCGGCGGATGCGTTCGGCATCGGCGGCGGAAACGATGCCTTCGCGTTGCAGTGCTGCCGCGGCGGCAGGCCATTGGTGTGGGTCGCTGCCGGTATAGGCCGCATCCAGCGCGCGTAGGGTGGTAGTGCCGCGGCGGCCGCGCTGAGGCGTGCGGTCGAAGCGCATGGATTGCAGAAAACGCCAGCCCTCGCTGTCGATCAGCTCGCTGGACGCGGCTGCGATTCCGTGTTCGGTCAGTACTTGTCCGGCCAAGTGTTCGCAAACCAGCAGGTTGACCCAGCGCCGCGCGGTAGCGTTGTCGGGATCGTGACGGGCGAACTTGACGATCACCGATATGCGCTCGCCGTTGTCGGCGTCCAGTTCAGCGGTGAACTTGGGTTGCTCGCCGCCGGCGGAGGAGCCGGCGATCTCGCCGGCCTCGGCGGCCAGCGCGCGCTGGGGATAGACGGCTGTACGTTGCTGCGGCGCGATCAAGGTGTCGAGGTTGTCCAATACCGTGTCCAACAGGGCCTGCTCCAACGCGGCCTCGCCCAGCACCAGGTCGCCGGGCAGGTCGTCGCCGCGACGCAACAGTGCGATCAGCACGTCGTCGGCGGTCCAGTCCTCGGGATTTTCCGGCACGCCCAGTTCGGCGGCATGGCGGCGCGCGAACGCGCGGCCCAGGAAGCCCTGCGGGCGCAGGTCGTAGAGGAACCAGGGCAGGTCCGTATATTGGCCTTCGTCGAACTCGCCGTGCGGGTACAGCGGCAGCGCGCGCGGCGAGCGCAGCAGCCAGCCTCCGTATAAGGCTTGCAACTCGCCTAAGGTGTCGGGGCGTCCTTTGAGGCCGATGCGGTACAGCGGCCAGCGATTGCCGGCACGGCCCACATCGCGCGCCAGCGCATAGCGGCTGGCGCGCGCGTGGCCTATGCGTACCAGCGCGGGGCCCAGGTCCGCCAATGCGCGCGAGACGGTGGGCTGGCTGATGCCCAACTGCGCAGCTAGGGCGGCGGCGGTGTGCGGGCCCCAGCGCAGTAAGGCTTCCACCGCTTGACTATGCCGGCTCATGGATTTTGAATCAATTTGTGAATAGATACACTACATCTAAAAGCACATGCTAATCAACAACTAAATCCCTTAGTCGGCCAAAACATCGACATATTTTGAATTGATTTTTGAATAGATATACTCACGGCACCCTGGCGCCGCGAAGCGGCGCCAGGGTGCCGTGACATGAAGATTTTGTCAATTCCGAAACGCTACCGCCGGGCGTTCGTCGATGCGTCAAGACAAAAGCCCCGCTCACGCGGGGCCTGTGTCGAACGTCGCTAACGCGCCCGCTTACGCCGCCTGCACGATCCGCAGCGGATTGCGGTACTGCTTGATCAGCTCCGCCTCGCGCTCCTTGGCCTTATGCAGGTGCGCTTCCTTGACGTGGCCGTAGCCGCGGATGTGTTCCGGGATCGAGGCGATCTCGGCGGCCAGGTCGACGTTGCCGCCGTCCAGCGTGGCCAGCAGGTCGCTCACGGTCTGCTCGTACTCGCCGATCAGGCGGCGCTCCATCTTGCGCTCCTCGGTGTAGCCGAAGATGTCGAGCTTGCCGCCGCGCAGCTTGCGCAGCTTGGCCATCCACTTGAACGCGGTGAACACCCAGGGGCCGAATTCCTGCTTGATCAGGCGGCCCTGCGCGTCCTTCTTGGCCAGCAGCGGCGGAGCGAGGTGGAACTTGAGGGTGTAGTCGCCGTCGAACTGCTGCTGCAGGCGGCGCTGGAACTCGCCGCTGGTGTAAAGGCGCGCCACTTCGTACTCGTCCTTATAGGCCATGAGCTTGAAGAAGTAGCGCGCCACCGCCTCGGCCAGGTCGGTGGAGCCCGGCGCCTTGGCCGCTTCGGCCGCGCGCACCTTGGCCACGAAGTCGCTGTAGCGCTTGGCGTAGGCGGCGTCCTGGTAGTCGGTGAGGAAGGCGATGCGGCGCGCGATCAGTTCGTCCAGCGAACGCGACAGGCGCAGGTCGTCCAGCGGCAGGAAGGCGACGTTGTCGCCCTCGGCGCTGGCCGGCACATGGCGCAGTTCGTCCTCGTTGCGGGTGCTGCGCGGGGCCGAGGTCGCGCCCCACTCGTTGCCTTCCCACTCGCCGGGCTTGAGGTGCGGCAGATCGCGCGGGGTGGCTTCGGCGCGGGTCGGCGCGTTGCGCACCAGGCCGGCGGCCTCGGCCACGGCGGCCGGGTCGACCACGGCCAGGCGGCCCCAGGCGAAGGCGGTCTTGTTCATTTCGATCGCCGCGCCGTTGAGCTCGACCGCGCGCATCAGCGCGTCGAACGCGATCGGCACCAGGCCGCGCTGCCAGGCGTAGCCCAGGATGAACAAATTGGTGGCGATGGCGTCGCCCATCAGCGCGGTGGCCAGCTGGGTGGCGTCGACCACGTGCGGGTCCTGGCCGCCCAGCGCGACCTTGACCGCGGCGACGATGTCGGTGGCCGGGAACTGCATGTCCGGGCGCGTGGTGAAGGTGCCCGGCATGGCTTCGTAGCTGTTGAGCACGACCGCGCTGCGGCCGGCGCGCACCTTGGACAGCGCCCAGTAGTCGTTGACCACGACCATGTCGCAGCCCAGCACCAGGTCGGCCTCGCCGGCGGCGATGCGCACGGCGTGGATGTCGGCCGGGGTCTTGGCGATGCGGATGTGGGTGGTGACCGCGCCGCCCTTCTGGGCCAGGCCGGTCTGGTCCAGCACCGAGGCGCCCTTGCCTTCCAGGTGGCCGGCCATGCCCAGCAGCGCGCCGATGGTGACCACGCCGGTACCGCCCACGCCGGTGATCAGGATGTTCCAGGGCTGGTCCAGCGCCGGCAGCTGCGGCAGCGGCAGGTCGGCCAGGCGATCCTTGGCGTTGCTGCCCTTCTTCTTCTTCAGCCCGCCGCCGTGCACGGTGACGAAGCTCGGGCAGAAGCCGTTGACGCAGGAATAGTCCTTGTTGCAGTTGGACTGGTCGATCTCGCGCTTGCGCCCGAACTCGGTTTCCTTGGGCAGCACCGACACGCAGAACGACTTCTTGCCGCAGTCGCCGCAGCCTTCGCAGACCAGGCTGTTGACCATCACCCGCTTCTGCGGATCGACCATCTTGCCGCGCTTGCGGCGGCGGCGCTTTTCGGTGGCGCAAGTCTGGTCGTAGATCAGCACCGACACGCCCTTGGTCTCGCGCAGGCGCTTTTGCACCTCGTCGAGTTCCTTGCGGTCGTAGAACTCCATCTCGCCCGGGAAGATCTCGCGCTTGCTCCACTTGGCGATGTCGTCGGACACCAGCACGATGGTCTGCACGCCCTCGCTGCGCACCTGGTGCGCGATCTGCGGCACCGACAGGGTGCCGTCGACGGGCTGGCCGCCGGTCATGGCGACCGCGTCGTTGTAGAGGATCTTGTAGGTGATGTTGACGCCGGTGGCCACCGACTGGCGGATCGCCAGCGAGCCGGAATGGAAGTAGGTGCCGTCGCCCAGGTTCTGGAACACGTGCGGCGTTTCGGTGAACGCCGCCTGGCCCGACCAGGTCACGCCTTCGCCGCCCATGTGGGTGAAGGTGTCGGTGCTGCGGTCCATCCAGGTCACCATGTAGTGGCAACCGATGCCGCCCAGCGCGCGCGAGCCTTCCGGCACCACGGTGGAGGTGTTGTGCGGGCAGCCCGAGCAGTAGTGCGGCACGCGCGGGAAGGCCGCGCGCGGCAGCGCCAGCTCGCTTTCCTTCTCCGCCATCCAGCGCAGCACGTTCTCCATCCGCTCGGAGTTGCTGCCTTCAACCATGTTGCTACGTTGGATGCGGCGCGCGATCACGCCGGCGATGCGCGCCGGGGTCAGCTCGCCGGTGGACGGCAGGATCCACTCGCCGCTCTCGTCGTACTTGCCGACGATGGACGGGCGTTCGCCGCCGCCCCAGTTGTACATCGACTCCTTCATCTGGCTTTCGATGAAGGCGTGTTTCTCCTCGACCACCACGATGTCCTGCAGGCCGCGCACGAACGCGCGCAGGCCCACCGGCTCCAGCGGCCAGGTCATGCCGACCTTGTACACGCGGATGCCCAGCTCCGAACACGCGCGCGCGTCCAGGCCCAGGTATTCCAGCGCCTGCAGCACGTCCAGGTAGCTCTTGCCGGTGGTGATGATGCCCAGGCGCGCGTTGGGCGAATCGATCACGGTGCGGTCGATCTTGTTGGCGCGCGCGAACGCCTGCGCGGCCTTGACCGCGTACTGGTGCAGGCGCATTTCCTGATCCATCGGCGGATCGGGCCAGCGGATGTTGAGGCCGCCCGGCGGCAGTTCGAAATCGTCCGGGGTGACGATCTGCAGCGCCAGCGGATTCACGTCCACCGAGGCCGAGGATTCCACGGTCTCGGCGATGGTCTTGAAGCCGACCCAGCGGCCGGTGTAGCGCGACATCGCCCAGCCGACCAGGCCCATGTCCAGGATGTCCTGCACGCCGGCCGGGTTGAGGATGGGCATCATCGCGCTGACGAACTCGCCTTCCGAGCCGTGCGGCAGGGTCGAGGAGCGGCAGGCGTGGTCGTCGGCGGCCAGCGCCAGCACGCCGCCGTACTTGCCGGTGCCGGCGGCGTTGGCGTGCTTGAACACGTCGCCGGTGCGGTCCACGCCCGGGCCCTTGCCGTACCACATGCCGTACACGCCCTCGACCTTGGCGCCGGGGAACAGGTTGGTCTGCTGGGTGCCCCAGACCATGGTCGCGCCCAGGTCCTCGTTGAGGCCGGGGGTGAACTTCACGCCGGCCGCTTCCAGGTGCTTGCGCGCGCGCCACAGCTCCAGATCGAAGCCGCCCAGCGGCGAGCCGCGGTAGCCGGAGATGAAACCGCCGGTGTTGAGGCCGGCGGCCTGGTCGCGCAGGCGCTGCATCAGCGGCAGCCGCACCAGCGCCTGCACGCCGGACAGATAGATGCGCCCTTCCTCTCGCGTGTACTTGTGTTCGAGGGTGTAGTCGGGGTCCAGGACGCTGTTGGTCAGGTCCGTGTTCGCCGACGAGGGCGAGCTGAGTTCGGCGGTGCTGGTCATGGGCGGGCTCTCGCGGCGGTGCCGCGGGTGGGCTGGCGGGGGGAGGGACGTGGGGCGTCCGCGCGCGGGGCGGCTAGGACCGGCTTCCGAGCAAAGACTCGGAATTATACCAACCGTGCCGAATCCGGCGGCTAGGCGGCTCCCGGGCACGCCCAGCGTGCGGCTGCGCGGGCCTGAAATCGCTTACGGGCGCGGTTTCCCAGCGCGGCGGAGGCGGGTTAAGGTCGCCGCATGCGCGTTTACCTGGACGACGAACGAACCACGCCGGAGGGCTGGCTGCGGGTGTACTGGCCCGACGAGGCCATCGCCTTGCTGCGCCAGGGCGGCGTCGTCGAACTCAGCCTGGACCACGATCTGGGCGACGATGCGCGCGGCACCGGCTACGACGTGGTCGCCTGGATCGAAGAGGCCGTGTTCCTGCACGGCTTCCGCCCGCCGAAGATCTCGGTGCACTCGGCCAATCCTTCGGCGCGGGCGCGGATGGAGGCGGGGATCGCGGCGATCGTGCGCCTGGCGGCGGAGGTCGAGGCCGGGCGGGGAGCGCCATCGTGAGCATGGCCGCGCGGTGGTTGCCGTATGCCTTGCTGGCCGCGATGGCCACCGCTGCAGACGCATCGCCGCCAGGTTGGCGTGCTCCGAGCGCTGCCGAGCTGGCCGATCCGGAGCGCAAGGCATCCACGACGGCCTACGCGCGCGCCGTGGCCGACTACAACGGCGACGGCCGCGACGATACCGCGGTGCTCCTCAAGCGCAGGCACGACGGAGCCCAGGCCTTATGGGTGCATTTGTCCGCGGCAGACGGCGCGATCTGGCTCAAGCTCGCTGAAATCGATTTGGGCGACGAGCATCGCGACGCACCCTTGATCATGGCCATCGACACGGCCAAGCCCGGCGTCGTCGCCTATGGCTGCTTCGACGGCGACGACGATTGCAATTTCGGTTTCGAAGCGCAGCGCCCCAAATTGCGCTTGAAGGATCCGGCGATCAACTACTACAAGTTCGGCAGCGCGGCGTCGCTGTTCTTCTGGAGCCGTTCGCGGCAGAAGTTCCTGCGTGTCTGGCTGAGCGACTGAGCGGCGCGCCCGGCCGCGGTCACTGGGCATGCGGCTGCCTGTGATGCAGTCGGCCGCTACGGCTCAGTCGAGCTCGGCGCGCGACAGCAGGTCGCGCAACGCGTCGTCGTCGCGATACACCGCGCGCATCGCCGCGCCTAGCGCTTCCAGGTCGGCGCGTTCGCCGGTTACCGACAGCATGCCGGCCTCCGGATCGAAGCGCAGCCGGCCTTGCAGCTGCGGCAGCCGCTCGGCCACCACGACCTGCGCCAGCGAGCCCCAGTCATAACCGTTACCGCTCCAGCCCTGATCTTCGCGTTCGGCGAACAGGTGCTGCTTGGCTTCCATGCCCGGCTCGGCCAACAGCAGCGAGCGGTGGCCGTTGCGGTCCATGAGGATGAAGGGGGCGTAGCTGCTGCGGTCGGTGCGGTCGTCGCTCATGTCGAATCCTTCGTCGGCGCGGTGCGCCCGACCGCGCTGGCGCGCAGACCGGCGGGCGCGCCGATCATAGCGCTCGCCGGCTTCAGCGCTGTCCTGCGATCCAGCTGTCGGCGACGCGCAGCTCGTCGTCCAGCGCCACCAGGTCGGCGCGATACCCCGGCGCGATCCGGCCCAGCTCGTGGCCCAGGCCGAGGAATTCGGCCGGGTACGTCGACGCCATGCGGCAGGCCTCGTCCAGCGGCAGGCCCAAACGTTCCACGGTGTTGCGCACCGCGGTGGCCATGTCCAGCGCCGAGCCGGCCAGGGTGCCGTCGGCGGTGCTGCACTTGCCGTCGCGGCAGGTCATGGTCTGGCCGTAGAGCACGAAGTCCTCGCGCTGGCCGCCCACCGGCGGCATGGCGTCGGTGACCAACAGGATCTTGCCGCGCGGCTTGGCGGCGATGGCGATGCGCAGCGAGGCGTCGTGCACGTGTTCGCCGTCGACGATCACGCCGCACCAGCTGTCGGCGTCGTCCAGCGCCGCGCCCACGCCGCCGGGTTCGCGGCTGCCCATCGGCGTCATCGCGTTGAACAGGTGGGTCACGCCGCGCACGCCGTTGCCGAAAGCGCGGCGCAGGCGTTCGTAATCGGCCGCGGTGTGGCCGGCGCAGACCAGCACGCCGCGTTCGGCCAGCGCGCGCAGGGTGGCGTCGTCGAAACGCTCCGGCGCCAGCGTCAACATGGTCTTGCCCACGCCCAGCGAGGCGATGCGGTCGAGTTCGGCTGCGTCCGGGGTGTGGAACTTGTCGGGGTTGTGCACACCCTTGCGCGCGGACGCCAGGTAGGGGCCTTCCAGGTGGATGCCGAGGATGCCGGGCACGCCCAAGGCGATGGCTTCGCGCACCGCGGCGATCGCGCGCAGCATCACGTCCACGTCGTCGCTGATCAGCGTGGGCATCAGGCCGGTGCTGCCGTATTGGCGGTGCGCCGACGCGATCGCGCGCAGGCCCTCCACGGTAGGCGCATCGTTGAACAGCACGTCACCGCCGCCGTTGACCTGGGTGTCGATAAAGCCGGGCACCAGGCTGCGCCCTTGCAGATCCACCGCCTGCGCGCCGGCCGGCGCGGGACCGGGCAGCACCGCGACGATGTGCCCGTCTTCGACGATCACGCTGAGGTCGGATTCGAAGCCGCGTTCGCTCAGCACGCGGCCGTTGACGAAGGCGGTGGCGGGCGCGGACATGTCAGACGGTCTCGGTGACCTTGTTCAAATGCGGCGGCAGATCGGGATTGTGCCCGCGCGCCACCGACAGCGCGTTGGCGGCCTTGTAGAAGCTGGCCACGGTCAGCAGCGGCGTCATCGCCGGATGCAGCGAGCGCGCCAGCGGCAGGCTGCCGGCGCCGCCGCGGCCCGGCGCGGCCAGCCACACCGGCGCGCCGCGCGAGCGGAATTCTTCGGCCACCGCCACCGTGCTGTCGCCGGTGCCGTCGTCCTGGGCGAAGGCCAGCACCGGGAAGCCGGGGCCGACGATGGCCATGGGTCCGTGCTTGACCTCGGCGCTGCTGAAGGCCTCGGCGTGCAGCCCGCAGGTTTCCTTGAATTTCAGCGCCGCTTCCTGCGCTGCGCCCAGGCCCAGGCCACGGCCGATCACGAACAGGTTGCGCGCGCCGACCAGGCCCTCGACCAGCGGCGACCAGTCCTGCGCGAACGAGGCGCGCAGCGCGTCGGGCAGTTCGTGCACGGCATTGAACAGCGCCGCGTCGTTGCTCCAGCGCGCGGTCAGCTGCAGCAGCGCGGACAGCGAACACAGATAGCTCTTGGTCGCCGCCACGCTGGTTTCCGGGCCGGCGTGCAGGCCCAGCACGGTATCGGCCAGGCCGGCCAGCGGCGAATCCAGCACGTTGACCAGCGCCAGCACGTGGGCGCCGGCGGCCTTGGCGATCTCGGCGTTGCGCAGCAGGTCCGGGCTCTTGCCCGACTGCGAGATCGCCACGAACAAAGCGCCGTCCAGCTGCGGGCGCACCGCGTAGACCGAGCCCACCGAGGGCGAGGCCGACGCGGTGACCAGGCCCAGCTGGGTTTCGAACAGGTATTTGCCGTAGGTGGCGGCGTGGTCGGAGCTGCCGCGCGCGCAGGTGACGATGAAGCGCGGCGGGCGCTGGCGCAGGTAGTCGGTCAGATCGTCGACCGCGTCGGCATTGGCGGCGAACTGCCGCGCGACCGCCTCGCCGGCTTCCTGCGCCTCGGCGTACATGCGCGTGGCGGTGGGGTCCAGCAGGGTCTGCGTGCTCACGGGGCGCTCTCGCTCTGCAATTCGGCGACGAAGTCGTAGGCGTCGCCGCGGTAGAAGGATCGGGTGAACTCGACCACGCGGCCGTCGTCCAGGAAGGTGCGGCGTTCGATGAACAAACCCGGGGCGCCTTCGGGCAGGCCCATCAGCCGCGCCTGTTCGGCGTCGAAGGCGATCGCGCGCAGGCGCTGCAGGGCGCGCGCGGGGCGGATGCCGAGCTGGGCGAAGGCTTCGTACAGCGAGTTCTCCACCAAGGCCGGATCGGGCAACACCGCCAGCGGCACCACGGTGCGCTCCAGCGCCAGGGCCACGCCGTCGGCGGTGCGCAGGCGGTAGTAGCGCACCACCGGTGCGCCCGGCGACAGGTTCAGCGCCATCGCTTCTTCCGGCGTGACTTCGCCGACGCCGCGCTCCAGGAAGGTCGAGCGCGGGTCCAGGCCGCGCGCGCGCAGGTCGTCGGTGAAGCTGGTCAGGCGCGAGAACGATTTGACGATGCGCTCGGCGACGAAGGTGCCCGCGCCCTGGCGCTGCAGCAGCAGGCCGTCCGCGACCAGGCCGGCGATGGCCTTGCGCACGGTCACCCGCGACAGGTCCAGCAACTTGCCCAGTTCGCGCTCGCCGGGCAGGGCCTGGCCGGCGGTGAGCTCGCCGTTCTCGATCGCGTGCTGCAGGGTCCGGCGCAGGTGCTGATAGGCCGGCGCACGGCGCGCCTGGGCCTGGCGGCGGAACTCGCTGACGAGGTAGGGCTCCATGACGCGAAAGATACCAGTGGCAGACCACTATCGGCAACAATCGCGGCATATGCTCATTTAAACCATTGATTCTAGGCCATGTTGCGAGACTGGTATCTCACTGGTATCGTTTCTGGTATGGTTCCTAGCAGACCAGTCCGAGTCCCCGCATGAGCGTCTACACCGTGCCCCATCCCGCCCAGGCCCCGCATTCGGCGCCGCTGGCCCCGTTCGACCTGGTGATCTTCGGCGGCACCGGCGATCTGGCCCTGCGCAAGCTGCTGCCGGCGCTGTTCCACCGCTATGCCGACGGCCAGATCGTCGCCGGTACCCGCATCGTCGCCATCGCCCGCGATACCCAGAGCGATGAGGACTACCGCGGCCGCGTGCGCGAGGCGCTGGCCAGGTTCGCCGCCGTCGACGCGCGCCAGGCCGAGGCCGTGGACGGCTTCCTCGCCCTGCTGCTGTATCGGCGCCTGGACCTGAGCTCGGACGCGGCCTGGCCGGAGTTCGCGGCCGAGTTCGCCGGCGACGAGCGCGTGCGCGTGTTCTACCTGGCGGTGGGCCCGGACCTGTTCGGCGTGGTCGGCGACCGCCTGCAGTCGCACGGCCTGGTCGGGCCGAAGACGCGGGTGGTGGTGGAAAAGCCGCTGGGCAAGGACGGTGTCAGCGCCGATGCGATCAACGACGCGCTCGGCCGGGTGTTCGCCGAAACCCAGATCTTCCGCATCGACCATTACCTGGGCAAGGAAACGGTGCAGAACCTGACCGCGCTGCGCTTCGGCAATGCGCTGTTCGAACCGCTGTGGAAGGCCGAGCACATCGACCACGTGCAGATCAGCGTGGCCGAAACGGTGGGCGTGGAATCGCGCGCGCCGTACTACGACAAGTCCGGCGCGCTGCGCGACATGGTCCAGAACCATCTGCTGCAGCTGCTGTGCCTGGTGGCGATGGAGCCGCCGTCCTCGCTGGCCGCCGACGCGATCCGCGACGAGAAGCTCAAGGTGCTGCGCGCGCTGCGCCCGATCGAGAACGGAAACGCCGCCCAGTACACCGTGCGCGGCCAGTACAAGGCCGGCGCGGTCGACGGTCATGCCGTGCCCGGCTACGCCCAGGAGCTGGGCGCGCAGTCGCTCACCGAAACCTTCGTCGCGCTCAAGGCCGAGGTGAAGAACTGGCGTTGGGCCGGGGTGCCGTTCTACCTGCGCACCGGCAAGCGCCTGGCCGAGCGCATGTCCGAGATCGTGGTGACCTTCCGCCAGGTGCCGCATTCGATCTTCGAGGAACTCACCGAACAGGACCCGTCCAGCCGGCTGGCGCCGAACAAGCTGGTGCTGCGCCTGCAGCCCGACGAGGGCGTGAAGCTGTGGCTGATGAACAAGGTGCCCGGCCCCGGCGGCCTGCGCCTGCGTCACGTGCCGCTGGACATGAGCTTCGCCGCGGCCTTCGGCGGCCGCCAGGCCGATGCCTACGAACGCCTGCTGATGGACGTGGTGCGCGGCAACCCGATGCTGTTCATGCGCCGCGACGAAGTCGAGGCCGCCTGGAAGTGGATCGACCCGATCCGCGCCGCCTGGGCCGCGGGCGCCGAGGCGCCGCGCCCTTACACCGCCGGCAGCTGGGGCCCCAGCGCCGCGGTCGCCCTGATCGAACGCGATGGAAGGACCTGGCATGAAGACGCAAGCTGAGCGCTGGCCGGTGATCGGGCCCTTGCCCCTGCCGTTGCACGAACGCCTGTTCGACGACGGCGACCAGCTCGCGCAGGCGCTGGCGCGCCAGGTCGCCGCCGACCTGCGCGGCGCGCTCGCGCGCCATGGCGAGGCCTGCGTCGCGCTGTCGGGCGGCAACACGCCCAAGCGCTTCTTCCAGGCGCTGTCGCTGCAGACCCTGGATTGGGCGCGGGTGACCGTGCTGCCGGTGGACGAACGCTGGCTGCCGCCCTCGCATCCGCGTTCGAACGAGAAGCTGCTGCGCGATCACCTGCTGCAGAACAACGCCGCCGTGGCGCGGGTGCTGCCGATGTACCGGCCCACCGAAACCCCGGAAGCGGCGCTGATGCCGGTGCTGACCCGGATCGCCAACGAAGGCCTGCCGCTGGACGTGGCGGTGCTGGGCATGGGCGAGGATGGCCACGTGGCCTCGCTGTTCCCGGACCTGGGCCGCGACAATCCGGCGCTGCGCGAGATCGGCCTGCAGCCGCAGGGCCGCGCGCCGGTGATCGCGGTGCGCACCCAGGCCATGCCCGAGCCGCGCATGAGCCTGACCTTGAGCGCGCTCTTCACCGCGCCGGCGCTATACCTGCACATCGAAGGCGCGAACAAGCGCGCGCTGCTGGACACCGCGCAACGCGACCCGCGCTGCACCCTGCCGATCCGCGCGGTGCTGTCCGGCGCGCCGGTACCGCCGACGTTGTACTGGAGCCCGTGATGCAACGCTACGAGCCCCCATCAATGCAGTTCCCCCCCTTGAAAAAGGGGGACTGGGGGGATTTGCTTTTGCCGTTGCTTCTCTCGGAATGTGTAGCCAAGAGCAAATCCCCCTAGTCCCCCATTTTAAAAGGGGGAACAAAACCGAGCACACGTGAACATCCAACTGCACCCCATCGTCGCCCAGGTCACCCAGCGCATCGTCGAGCGCAGCGCGCCGCGCCGCCAGGCCTACCTGGCTCGTATCGCCGCCGCGCAAGGCAACGCGCCGCAGCGCCGGCGCCTGTCCTGCGGCAATCTCGCCCACGGCTTCGCTGCCTGCGCGCCCGGCGACAAGCAGGCGTTGCGCAGCGGCGCCGCGCCCAACCTGGGCATCGTCACCTCCTACAACGACATGCTCTCCGCGCACCAGCCGCTGGAGCGCTACCCCGAACTGCTCAAGGCCGCCGCGCGCGAAGCCGGCGCCACCGCGCAAGTGGCCGGCGGCGTGCCGGCCATGTGCGACGGCGTGACCCAGGGCCGCGAGGGCATGGAGCTGTCGCTGTTCTCGCGCGACGTGATCGCCATGTCCGCCGCGGTGGCGCTGTCGCACGACATGTTCGACGCCGCGCTGTACCTGGGCGTGTGCGACAAGATCGTGCCGGGCCTGCTGATCGGCGCGCTGCACTTCGGCCACCTGCCCGGCATCTTCGTCCCGGCCGGCCCCATGACCTCGGGCCTGCCCAACGACGAGAAGTCGCGCGTGCGCCAGCGCTACGCCACCGGCGAGGCCACGCGCGAGGAACTGCTGGAAGCCGAAGCGCGCAGCTACCACGGCCCCGGCACCTGCACCTTCTACGGCACCGCCAACTCCAACCAGATGCTGATGGAGCTCATGGGCCTGCACCTGCCCGGCTCCAGCTTCGTCCACCCCAATACCCCGCTGCGCGACGCACTGACCGCGCAAGCCGCGCAGCGCGCGGCGCAGATCACCGCGCTGGGCGACGACTGGCGTCCGATCGGCCGCATCGTCGACGAGCGCGCCATCGTCAACGGCGTGATCGGCCTGCATGCCACCGGCGGCTCCACCAACCACCTGCTGCACCTGATCGCGATCGCCGCGGCGGCCGGCGTGGAGCTGCGCCTGGAGGACTTCGACGCGCTGTCGGCGGTGGTGCCGCTGCTGGCCCGGGTCTACCCCAACGGCAGCGCCGACGTAAATCATTTTCACGCCGCCGGCGGTCTGGCGTTCTTGATAGGCGAGCTGCTCGACGCCGGCTTGCTGCATGGCGATGTCGAGACGGTGGCCGGCCCCGGCCTCAACCGTTACCGCGTCGAAGCGCGGCTCGAAGGCGATGGGCGCATCGCCTATGTGCCGGCGGCCGGACGTAGCGGCGACCCCTCCGTACTACGTCCGGCCGCCGAGCCGTTTCGCGCCGACGGCGGCCTGCGCGTGCTCAGCGGCGCGCTGGGCACCGCGGCGATCAAGGTGTCGGCGGTGCCCGAAGACCGCTGGACGGTCCAGGCGCCGTGCCGGGTGTTCGCCGAACAGCACGAGGTCAAGCAGGCCTTCGAGCGCGGCGAACTCGACCGCGACGTGGTGGTGGTGGTGCGCTTCCAGGGCCCGCGCGCCAACGGCATGCCCGAACTGCACCAGCTCACGCCGACCCTGACCGTGCTGCAAAAGCGCGGCCACCGCGTCGCCCTGGTCACCGACGGCCGCATGTCCGGCGCGTCCGGGCAGGTGCCCGCGGCGATCCACGTGACTCCGGAAGCGGCGGTAGGCGGCCCCTTGGCCAGGCTGCGCGACGGCGACGTGCTGCGCGTGGACGCGGTGGCCGGCACGCTGGAAGTGATCGGCGACGCCGACTGGTCGGCGCGCGCACCGGCCGTGGCCGACCTGTCCACGCACCATGTCGGCATGGGCCGCGAACTGTTCGCCGCGTTCCGCGACTACGCCGCGCCGGCCGACCGCGGCGCGGGCGTGCTGCCGCCGCAGCCGTTATGAGACCCAGCTCGTCGTTCCCGCGAACGCGGGAACCCAGGGCTTCATCGCGACAGAAGTACCGATACACGGCGCTAAAGACTCTGGATTCCCGCGTTCGCGGGAATGACGGTCGGTAGAACGCCACTCCTTCGCATCCGCCGGAGCACCGCATGCCCGCCCCGCAACCCACCGCCTTCCTGTTCGACCTGGACGGCACCTTGGTCGACAGCGTCTACCAGCACGTGCTGGCCTGGAAGCAGGCGCTGGACGCCGACGGCATCCCGCTGTCGGTGTGGCGCATCCACCGCAAGATCGGCATGAGCGGCGGGCTGTTCACCAACATCCTGCTGCGCGAAACCGGTATCGACATCACCCCCGAGCGGGTCGAGCGCCTGCACCGCCTGCACGCGCAGGCCTATGCGGCGCAGGCCGCGCAGATACGGCCGCTGCCGGGCGCCGTGGAGTTGCTGGCCTACCTCAGCGACAGCGGCATTCCCTGGTCAATCGCCACCAGCGGACGCATGGAAACCGCGCGCCACAACCTCACCGCGCTGGGCGTGGACCCGGCGGTGGTGCCGGTGATCACCCGCGACATGGTCCGCCATGCCAAGCCCGACCCCGACCTGTTCCTGGCCGCGGCCGACAAGCTGGGCGTGGACATCGAGCATTCCATCGTGGTCGGCGACAGCATCTGGGATCTTCTGGCCGCGCGCCGCGCGCGCGCCCTGGGCGTGGGCCTGCTCTCGGGCGGCTACGGCCAGGACGAACTGGAACGCGCCGGCGGCTTCCGCGTCTACGAAGACCCGGCCGACCTGCTGCGCCATATCGACGAAGTCGCCGCGCGCGCTTGAGCGCGCAGCCACGGCAAGGCTAGCCTGCGCAATTCGCGCCGCACCGTCCTAGGAGTACGCAATGAGTTCGATCGACGAATCGCAGCAACGCATCGGCGCCGTGCTGGCGCTGGCGCCGGTGGTGCCGGTGCTGGTGATCGACGAGCTGGCGCTGGCGGTGCCGCTGGCGCGCGCGCTGGTCGCCGGTGGGTTGCCCGCGATCGAGGTGACCTTGCGCACGCCGGTGGCGCTGGAGGCGGTGCGTGCGATCGCCGCCGAAGTCGAAGGTGCCGCGGTCGGCGTGGGCAGCGTGCGCCGGCCGCAGGATTTCGATGCCGCGCGCGCGGCCGGCGCGACCTTCGCCGTCTCGCCTGGGGCCAGCCCGGCGCTGATCGCCGCGGCTCCGGACAGCGGGCTGGCCTGGCTGCCCGGCGCGGCCACCGCCTCGGAGGCGATGGCGCTGGCCGAGCACGGCTATCGCTACCTCAAGTTCTTCCCGGCCGAATCCATCGGCGGCGCCGGTGCGCTGCGCAGCATCGGCGGACCGTTGCCGGAGCTGCGCTTTTGCGCTACCGGCGGCATCGGCCTGGGCAATGCGCGCGACTACCTGGCGCTGGCCAACGTGCCTTGCGTCGGCGGTTCCTGGGTCGCGCCGTCGGCCGCCGCCCGCGCCGGCGATTGGGCGCAGATCGAAACCCTGGCGCGCGAAGCCGCCGCATTGCGCGGCTGAGCATCAGCTTTGGGGTAGGAGCGGCGTGAGCCGCGACCGCGCAACTCCCACCGCCGACGCAATCGCGACTCACGTCGCTCCCACAAAAGGCGGTGCGCCTGGCTTTTGGGGATTAGCCTGATCAGGAGTTGCGCCGGCCAGCGAATTGTCGCGGTCGCGGCTTACGCCGCTCCTACCCCAAAGCCGTGGTGCGTCGGTCTTCTGTGGGAGCGGCGTCCCACGGGGATTTCCTTCGGTCATAAGCCACGACCGCGTTGGTGAGCGAAGTGGCGCGGACGCGGCTCACGCCGCTCCTACCCCAAAGCGATTGAAGCGCTCAGGTCGCGGTGTTCGCCGCGCCCTGTGCCGGCCTGGGCGGCGCGGTCGAGCCGCGTACCACCAGCATCGGGCTGAAGCCTTCGTTGGCCGGCATCTGCAGCGGCTGGTCGGTTTCGCGGCGCAGCTCGGCGATCAGGCGGTAGGCCGCGTGCCGCGCGATCTCCTCGGTGGCCTGGCGCGCGGTGGTCAGGGTGGGCCAGGACTGCTTGGAGAACGGGCTGTCCTCGAAGCCGGCGATCGACAGGTCGTAGGGCACGTGCATGCCCGAGGACTTGGCCGCGGCCAGCACGCCGGCGGCGATTTCGTCGTTGCTGCCGAAGATCGCGGTGGGCCGGTCGGGCAGGGCGAACAGGCGGCGGGCGCCGCGGAAGCCGTCGTCGAAGGAATAGTCGCCCGGCAGCACCAGGGTCTCGTCCTCGGCGATGCCGTAATCGCTCAGCGCCTGCGCATAGCCCTTATAACGTTCCCAGCTGGAACGGTGCGACTTGCCGCCCCAGAGGAAGCCGATGCGCTGGTGGCCGAGCTGGATCAGGTGTTCGGTGATGTCGTAGGCCGCGTCGCGGTCGTCCACCCACACGCAGGGCGCGCCGTCCTTGGGGTCTTCGGCGGCCGAGACGATGCGCACCAGGCGGATGCCGTGCGCGACCAGTTCGCTGACCAGCTCCATGCGCTCGGACATCGGCGGCGCCAGCACCAGGCCGGCCAGGCGCGCCCCCTGCACCAGATCGATCAGGTCCGCCGCCAGCAGCGGCGAGGACGAATCGCAGGGATGGATCTGCAGGCCGTAGCCGGTTTCGCGGCAGGCGGCGAGCACGCCGTTCTGCACGCTGATGATGTAGTAGGGATTGGGGTTGTCGTAGACCACGCCGATCGCGTACGGCTGCGCGCTGCGCAGGCTGCGTGCGGACGGGTCGGGGCGGTAGTCGAGCTCGGCGATGGCCTGGTTGACCCGCGCGCGGGTGCGGGCGCGCACGCTGGGCTCGTCGTTGATGACGCGCGATACGGTCTTGAGCGAGACCTGGGCGCGTTCGGCGACGTCTTTGATCGTGGGTCGGCGCACGCGGCCTCGGTCGTGGTTCGGGCCGCGGGCGCGGCATGGGTCTAGCCTACTCGGGTGCCGCCGCTAAGCAAGCGTTCGCGCGCAACCGCCAAACGCCGCGAGGACCGGGCACGCGCCCGGTCCCCGGCCGCGATCAGCCGCGCTGTGCCGCCGCCGCGCCGACCGCGGCGCGATGGCGCTGGCCGGCGCGGTGGCCGCGCACGGCGAAGTACAGGATGTACAGGTAGCAGGGGATCATCAGCAGCGCGAACACCGCCTGGAAGTCGTACATCTGCTTCAGGTGCACGAACAGCTGCGGGATCACCGCGCCGCCGGAGATGCCCATGATCAGCAGCGCCGAGCCCTTCTCGGTCAGCCGGCCCAGGCCCTGGATCGCCAGCGGGAAGATCGCCGGCCACATCATCGCGTTGGCGAAGCCCAGCGCGGCGACGAAGCCCACCGAGACCATGCCCTGGGTGAGGTAGGCGCCGATGGTCAGCGCCACGCCCAGCACCGCCGACACGCTCAGGTAGCGCTCCTGCGAGATGAAGCGCGGGATCGCCACCAGGCCCACCAGGTAGCCGATCAGCATCGCGCCCAGGGTGAAGGAGGTGAAGAACTTGGTCTTGTCCAAGGGCAGGCCGAAGCCGTGGCCGTAGGTGCCGATCGCATCGCCCGCCATCACCTCGGCGCCGACGTAGACGAAGATGCACAGCGCGCCCAGCCACACGTGCGGGTACTGCATGAGCCCGCCCTTGCCGCCGCCGGCCGTGTCGGCGCTTTCGGCGTTGACCTGCTCGGCGCGGATTTCCGGCAGCGGCGAGAACAGGATGCCGACCGCGAGCAGGGCCAGCAGCCCGGCCATGAGCATGTAGGGGTCGTGGATGCGCGCGGCGAAGGCGTTGAGCACCGCGTCCTTGGTCGCCGCATCGGCGCCTGCGACCTGGCTGGCCACGTCGCCCATGCCGTGCATGACCAAGGTGCCGATCACGTAGGGCGCGGCCCAGCCGGCGAGCTTGTTGCAGATGCCCATGACCGCGATGCGCTGCGCGGCGCCTTCGATCGGTCCCAGGATGCTGATGTAGGGATTCACCGCGGTCTGCAGGATCGCCAGGCCCGCGCCGATCACGAAGATGCCCGCGACCGCGCCGGGATACACGCGCTGCGTGGTGTATTGGCCGAACACCGCCGCGCCCACCGCCATCAGGAACAGGCCCAGGGCCATGCCCTTCTTCATGCCGGTTTTCTTGAGGATGGCCGAGGACGGCAGCGCCAGGCAGAAGTAGGAGATGTAGAAGGCGCTGGGAATCAGGAACGCCAGCGATTCGCTGACGTCGAAGGCCAGCTGCGCGAACGCGATCAGCGGCCCGTTGAGCCAGGTGACGAAGCCGAAGATGAAGAACAGCCCGCCGACGATGGCGATCGAGCCGAGGTGGCGCTGCGGCGGGCTGCCGCTGTTGGACGTGGACATGCGTGTGGACTCCCCTCCATAAGCAAGAGCGGGGCGCGCCCCGCGGCATCCCGGGTCGCCAATGACCTGCGCGACATCCGTTGGCTCAACGGTGTCACAACTTTGTCCGACAAGCCAGAACCCGGCCGCCGACGCGCCGGTCCTCAGCCCCGTCTCGGCGCGCCTTTATGTTGCGTTGCACCACAGGAAATGCCGTGATTTCGCAGTTTCCGTGGTTTCTTGGCCGCTCCATGACCGCTTGTTGACAACGTTGTCAAATGCTGGGCACTCTCGGCTCCGCCAGCGGGGGGCTGGCCGGGAATTCGTGGGAATCAGGGCAAGGGAGGGAACGATGCAGTCGGATTCGAACCGGGTCGTGGTGTCGTCCTGCGCGGCGCAGTCCTGCGCGCCGGGCCCGCGCCGCCCCGTGCGCTGCGAGCGCGCCGCATGAGCGCCGCCAGCAAGCTGGCCCCGGCCGCCGCGCCCTTCATCGCCGCCGATGTCGGCGGCACCCACACCCGCGTGGGCCTGGTCCGCGCCGGCGCGGCCGGCGAACACGCCGTGACCGTGCTCGCGCACCGCAAGTACGTCTGCGCCGACTACCCCAGCCTGTCCGCGATCCTGGCCGACTTCCTCGCCGGCGCGGGCGCCGGTGCCGGCGCCGACCGCGTGGCCATCGCCTGCGCCGGCGTGGTGCTGGACGACGCGGTGATCAATTCCAACCTGCCCTGGCGCATCTCGCTGTCGGAACTGCGGCGCGAGCTGGGCCTGCGCGAAGTGCAGTTCATCAACGATTTCCAGGCCGCCGCCCACGCCGCCCAGTGCATGGCGCCCGGCGACTCCACCCTGCTCACCCCGGGCGTGACCGAATCCGCGCCGGGCCCGGTGCTGGTGATCGGCCCCGGCACCGGCCTGGGCGCGGCGGTGCGCATTCCGTTCCGCGGCGCCACCGTGGTCCTGCCCACCGAATCGGGCCACACCGCCTTCGCGCCCGGCAACGCGCGCGAGATCGAGATCCTGCGCTGGATGCGCCAGCGCGGCGCGCACGTGTCCACCGAACACCTGGTCTCCGGCCCCGGCCTGGTCAACCTGTACGACGCGCTGTGCGCGATCGACGGCGCCGCGCCCAGCCTGCGCGCGCCGGCGGCGATCACCCAGGCCGCGCGCCGCGGCGACGCGACCGCGCGCGAGGCGGTGCTGACCTTCTGCGCCCTGCTGGGCGGCGTGATCGGCGACCTGACCGTGGTCAGCGGCGCCAAGTCGGTGTTCATCGCCGGCGGCATCCTGCCGCAGCTGAAGGATTTCCTCGACGCCAGCGAGTTCCGCGAGCGCCTGCTCAACAAGGGCGCCATGCGCCCGGTGTTGGAGCGGGTGCCGGTGCGCCTGATCGAGAACGAACAACTCGGCGTCATCGGCGCCGCCAGTTGGTACCTGGAGCACGCGCAAGGGGCCTGAGCCCAAGAGCGCGCTGCCCGATCCACCGCAATGCCCGGTGCGTCCCCACGACGGTACCGGAACGACGTACCAGGCTTCGCCCAATCGGCACAGATCGAGCGGCGGAGAGGACCACAGCCCGAGGGAGAGAACCCAATGAAAGTTCGCAAGACCATTCTGTCCGTCAGTATCGTCGCGGCTCTCGGCTTCGCCGGCCAGGCCGTGGCCCAGGACGCCGCACCCGCCAATCAGGACGCCACCGACCTCGACACCATCGTGGTCAAGGGCATCCGCGGCGCGATCGAGCAGTCGCTGGACACCAAGCGCGACGACGTCACCCGCGTCGAAGTCATCACCTCCGAAGACATCGGCAAGATGCCGGACAAGAACGTCGCCGACTCGCTCGCGCGCGTGCCCGGCGTCAACATCTCGGCGGCCAGCGCCAACGAGGGCGCGTTCGACGAGAACGACCGCGTCAGCATGCGCGGCACCAGCCCCAGCTTCACCCAGACCCTGATCGACGGCCACAACATCGCCAGCGGCGACTGGTTCGTGCTCAACCAGACCGGCACTGTGGGCCGCAGCGTGAGCTACTCGCTGCTGCCGTCGGAACTGGTCGACAAGGTGGTGGTGCGCAAGTCGTCGGAAGCCAAGCTGGTGGAAGGCGGCGCGGTCGGCAGCGTCGACATCGTCACCCGCAACCCGCTCAACTTCGAGAAGGGCTTCAGCATCTTCGGCTCCGTCGGCGCCGTCTATGCCGATCAGCCGAGCAAGACCGACCCGCAGATCTCGGTGCTGGGCAACTGGAAGAACGCGGACGGCACCTTCGGCATCACCGTGCAGGCCTTCAGCGAAGAGCGCCACCTGCGCCGCGACGGCCAGGAAATCCTCGGCTACGAGCAGATCGGCGCAGGCACCGCTGCCGGCGTGGCCCATCCGGACCTGGTCGGCGTGTTCTTCCCGACCATGATCGGCTCGGCCCTGTTCGAGCAGGAACGCAAGCGCACCGGCGGCATGTTCACCGCGCAGTGGAAGCCGGCCGACAACTTCGAACTGGAAGCCAACTACTTCCGTTCGGACATGAAGGCCGACAACTACAACCGCAATTATCTGATTTGGGGTGCGCGCATCATCAACGGCACCGCCGGCAACAACGGCCAGGTGCCGCTGCCGGGCTACGTGGTGCGCAACAACACCCTGGTTTCGGCCGATTTCGCGCCGACCCCGGGCGTGACCCCGTCCAACGCGTTCGGCATCTATGACCAGATCTCGCGTCCGGGCTCCAAGTCCAGCACCGAGTTCTTCAGTCTGTCGGGCAAGTGGGATGTCAGCGAGAAGCTGCGCCTGTCGGCTCAGGCCGGCACCTCCGAAGGCCACGGCGAAACTCCGGTGCAGGACGTGGCCGAGTGGGACGTGGGCCTGAACAGCGGCGGTCACTGGCGCCTCAACGGCGTCGGCGCGGCCGACTGGGGCCTGGGCAACGCCAACACCGGCGCGCCGGGCGTTCCCAACACCGATTACCGCCTGGATTGGATCTTCGGCTTCAACGACATCGACGTGGAAGACAAGGAAGACTGGGGCCAGATCGACGGCACCTACTTCCTCGACGGCGGCTTGGTCAGTTCGATCGACTTCGGCGTGCGCGAGGCGCGCCATGAGCGCAACCTGGACCAGGTCACCGCGCAGGGCCCGAACTTCGCGCTGCCCGAGGACCCGTTCAATCCGGCCACCTGGCCGCAGGGCTATACCAACTACCCGGGTGATTTCGCTAACGGTATCGGCGGCAACTTCCCACGCAACATCTGGTACTTCTCGCCGGAAAGCCTGTCCAGGTTCGCACGCCTGGCCAACCGCGATCCGGTCTCGCGCTTCTACTACCTGGGCGCCTACGGTCTGGAGGAGCGCAGCAGCGCCGCCTACGGTCAGCTCAACTTCCAGGGCGAGCGCTGGACCGCCAACCTGGGCATGCGCTATGTGCGCACCCAGGAGGAGGTGACCAACTATGTCCAAGCGACCAATCCCAACGAGCCGGGCGTAATCACCACGTCCGCATTCGGGCCCTACAAGCGGGAAGTCACCAAGAACACCTATAAGGACTGGCTGCCCAGCGCCAACCTCAAGCTGGACATCGCCGAGGACAAGGTGTTGCGCTTCGCCGCTTCGCGCACGCTGACCCGTCCGGACTTCTCCGCCATCGCCGGTGCGGTCTCGCTGCTTCCGCCGGCCGATGTCAACGGAGTGGGCAGCGGCACCGGCGGCAACCCGAACCTGGCGCCGATCCTGTCGACCAATCTAGACGCGACCTTCGAGTGGTACTACGGTGAGCGCGCGCTGTTCTCGCTGGGCGTTTTCAGCATGAACATCGACAACTACGTATCGCTGGCCAACGTGCGCCGTCAGTACATGACCATCGACGCGCAGCGTCCCAACGGCGTCCTGGTCGACTACGACATCACTATCCCGGTCAACTCCGGCGCAAAGGTCAACGGTTTCGAAATCGCCTGGGAAGGTCCGATCGGCGACTACTTCGGCGCGTTCGCCAACTACACCTACGCCGAAGGCGACACCGACGACGGCACCCCGATGCTGGGCACCTCGGAGAACACCTACAACGTCGGCCTGTGGTTCGAGAACGACAAGTTCAACGCCCGGGTGAACTACACCTACCGCTCGGAGTTCTTCAGCGGCCTGGATCGCGCCTCGTCCTTCTACCAGGACGACATCGACAGCGTGTCGGCGTCGTTCGGTTACAAGATCAACGACCACATGTCGCTGAGCCTGGACGCGATGAACCTCAACAACCCCAAGACCAAGTACTACGCCGAAAACAAGGACCGCCCGCGCTCGATCTACGAGAACGGCCGCCAGTACTACCTCAACTTCCGCTTCAACTATTGAAGCCGGTAGAGGGCTCCAGCCGGGTCCGGACCGCCCCCAGGGCGGTGCGGACCCGCGCAGCTGCGACAGCGGGCCCGGTTATGCCGGGCCCGCTTGTTGTATGAGTGGCGGTTGGGAATGGCATTCGGATACGACCTAGGGGGCGGGATGGGCAGCAAACGCATGGGGGCGGCGCTGGCCGCGGCGATCGCATTGGCGGCGGCTTTGCCCGCCTGCCAGCGCGCAGACGACGGCAAGGCCACCGCGGTACCGGCCGAAAACCGCGCGCAGACCACACCGGTGATTCCGCTGCCGGCGCAGATCCAGGCGCGCGAAGGCGAGTTCGTGCTCGACGCGGGCACCCGCCTGCAGGCCGCCGGCGGCAACGCCGAGGCCGCGCGCATCGCCGGCGATTTCGCCGCGCGCCTGCAGCGCCTGCGCGGCTTCGCCCCGCCGGTGGACGCCAGCGGCACCGCCCAAGGCGAGGCCAAGACCACGGTGGTGTTCGCCATCGACCCGCAGGCCGCGCTGACCAGCGACGAGGCCTACACCCTGGAAGTGGGCCCCGAGGGCGCGCGTATCCAGGCGCGCGCACCGGCCGGCCTGTTCTACGGCGCGGTCACCCTGTGGCAGCTGGCCACCGCCGACGGCGCGCGCGGCCCGGCGCGCATCGCCGCCCAGCGCATCGAGGACGCGCCGCGCTTCGCCTGGCGCGGGCTGATGCTGGACTCGGCGCGCCACTTCCAGAGCGTGGACCAGGTCAAGGCGCTGATCGACCAGATGGCGCTGCACAAGCTCAACACCTTCCACTGGCACCTGACCGACGACCAGGGCTGGCGCATCGAGATCAAGAAATACCCGCGCCTGACCGAAGTCGGCTCCTGCCGCATTCCGGCCGGCGCCTCCGGCCGCGATCCGGCCACCGGCGAACCCAAGCCGTACTGCGGCTACTACACCCAGGACCAGATCCGCGACGTGGTCCGCTACGCCGCGCAGCGCTACGTGACCGTGGTGCCGGAGATCGAAATGCCGGGCCACGCCCAGGCCGCGATCGCCGCCTACCCGGAGTTCGGCGTGAGCGACGTGCTCAAGGCGCCGCCGCCGGTCTCGCCCGACTGGGGCGTGCACACCTATCTGTTCAACACCGAAGACGCCACCTTCGTCTTCCTGCAGGACGTGCTGGCCGAAGTCACCGCCCTGTTCCCCTCGCGCTACATCCACATCGGCGGCGACGAGGCGGCCAAGGATCAATGGCAGGCCTCGCCCAGCACCCAGGCGCGCAAAACCGCGCTGGGGCTGAAGGACGAAATGGCGATGCAGAGCTGGTTCGTCGGCCGCATCGAGCAATACCTGGGCACGCACAACCGCCGCCTGGTCGGCTGGGACGAGATCCTCGAAGGCGGCCTGCCCGCGCGCGCCACGGTGATGTCCTGGCGCGGCACCAAGGGCGCGGTGGAAGCCGCGCGCGCCGGCCACGACGTGGTGCTGGCGCCGGCGCCGGATCTGTACTTCGACCATGTGCAAAGCGACAACGACGACGAGCCGCCGGGCCGCCTGGCCGCGGTCACGCTCAAGTCGGTGTACGAGTTCGAAGTGGTGCCGGCCGAACTGACGCCGGACCAGGCCAAGCACGTGCTCGGCGCGCAGGCCAACCTGTGGAACGAGCACCGCCGCAGCTTCGAGGCGGTGGAACGCGCGGCGTTCCCGCGTGCGGCCGCGCTGGCCGAGGCGGTGTGGTCGCCCAAGGGCGCGCGCGACTGGAACGGCTTCCTGCGCCGGCTGGTGCCGCAGATGGCGCGCTATCAGGCGCAGGGCTACAACGCTTCGGATTCGGCCTTCGCGGTGCGTTTCGCGGTCGAGCGCGATGGCCAGGGCCACCCGATGGTGGCCATGAGCAATCAGGTCGGCTTCGGCGAGATCCGCTACGTCGAGGGCAAGGGCACGTTGAGCGCGCAGTCGGCCGCCTACGCCTCGCCGCTGCCGCTGCGCCCGCCCACCGTGTTCCAGGCCGCGACCTACGTCGACGGCAAGCCGCTGTCGGCGCCGCGCCGCTACGCGCCGGCCGATCTGGCCGCGCTGACCATGCGCACCGCCAACCGCCTGCGCCAATGCAAGGGCGGCCTGAACCTGCGCATGGAAGACGACGCGCCCGCTGACGGCCTGGGCGGTCGCTCGCCGCGCGCGGGCTTGCTGGCCGACGTGTTCGACCCGTGCTGGATCTACGAAGGCGCGGCGATGGACCGCGTGGGCGCGATCGAGGTGCGGGTGGGCCAGGTGCCGTTCAATTTCCAGCTCTGGCACGACACGCCCAAGGTGGTCACGCGCCCGGCCAACGGCCCCGACGGCGCCCTGGAAGTGCGCGCCGGCAGCTGCGAGGGCACGCCCATCGCGGTGCTGCCGCTGGGCTCGGCCCGGCTCAACCCCGGCCTGACCACGCTGCGCGCCAAGCTGCCGCCGCTGCAGGGCAGCCAGGACCTGTGCCTGGTGTTCGCCAGCGGCAACCACGACCCGCTGTGGGCGGTGGAGCGGGTGACCTTGCTGCCGCGCTGAACGGGGAGAAGCAAATCCCCCCACCCCCCCTTTTTCAAAGGGGGGAACAGCAACACCAGCCTGCTCCAGATTTCCCCCCTTTGAAAAAGGGGGGCTAGGGGGGATTTGCTTTGCCTCCAAGCCCCCGTCCCACCGCGTAAACCGTGATGCCCGGCCCGCTCTTCACGCTACTCGGGTTAGCATGTACGCGTATCAGGGGGATCCACCGATCATGCGAATTCGTAGTTTGTTGTTGGCGGCCGCCATGGCCGTGTCCGGAACCGCCGCGGCGCAGAGCGCCGCCTCGCTGCCCAAGCCCGCCGAGTTCTACTTCGACGCCGACGCCAACACCGTCAAACCGGTGATCGTGGTGCGCGAAACCGGCGAAGTGGCGATGCAGAAGCTCAGCCGCATCCTCGAGCGCAAGGTCGGCGCCGACGCCGAAGCCGCGCAGCTCGCCCATCTGGCCATGGAAGCCGGCCGCACCGACCTGGGCCGCCAGCTCTACGCGCGCTCGCTGTCCGGCCTGGACGCCACCGACGGCATCTGGCGTTCGGTGGTGTGGAACTACGCCTGGGACCTGTATCGCAGCGGCGACCACGAAAGCGCGTTCCAGCAATGGCGCACCCTGCACGCCGCGCGCGGCGTCACCGCCAGCTGGATGCCGCCGACCCTGGCGCTGTCGCTGTGGTCGCTGGGCCGCAAGGACGAAGCCGTGCAGTGGTACGCCGCCGCCGTGCGCACCGAGCCCACCCAGTGGAACACCAGCGCGCAGTTCGCGCGCCTGCTGCCGGGCTGGACCGAGGCCGAGCGCAAGACCCTGGCCGAAGTGCAGGCCGCCTGGGCGGCCAATCCGCCGAAGTGGCCCTGAACCGACCCGCGCGCCGCTGGCGCGCACCGGATTAGAAAAGCGGAGCTTCGGCTCCGCTTTTTTTATGTGCACGGAATGCCGTTCGCGTGGGCTCAGGCGCAGCGCCTGCAGTAGGAGCGTGCCGGCCTGTCCCGCCGCCGCGACCGTTCGTCGGCGCCGTTCCCGTTGGACATCAGGCGCGGCTACAGTCGGGCCAACCACGGCCGCGGGACCGTAAGTGCTGGTAGGGGGCGGGTTCCGCGTCAGCAAGGAACGTCACCAGGGAACGGCATGTCGATTTCGACGCTCAGCGTCATGGTGGTCGAAGACCATGGCTTCCAGCGACGCATGGCGCTGCGCCTGCTCGCGGAGCTGGGCGTGGCGCGCGTGTTCGACGCCGCCGACGGCGAGGGCGCGCTGCGCCTGCTGGAAGAGGTGCCGCCGCCGGACGTGATCCTGGTCGACCTGGACATGCCGGGCATGGACGGCATCGAATTCATCGACCATGTGGCCCAGCGCCGGCTGGCGCGTTCGGTCGCGGTGGTCAGCGCGCTGGACCCGGCCCTGCTCAACACCGTGCAGACCATGGCCCGCGCCTACGGCCTGCGCGTGCTGGGCAACATCGAAAAACCGCTGACCCAGGCCAAGCTGCTGCAGGCGCTGCAAGGCTACGAACACGCGCTGCAGGCCGAAGCGGCCGAGGAGCCGGTCGAAGTCACGCCCGAGCTGCTGCGTCAGGCCCTGGACGCGGGCGAGATCGGGCCCTGGTTCCAGCCGCAGGTCGAATTCGGCAACGGCAAGCCGGTGGGCGTGGAAGCGCTGGCGCGCTGGCGCCGCAGCGACGGCCGGGTGGTGCGGCCGCAGCATTTCGTGCCGGTGATGGAGCGCGAGGGCCTGCTCGACCGCCTCACCGACCACATGATCAGCGAGGGCTGCCGCTGGAAGCGCGGCTGGGATCGCGAAGGCCTGCGTTTGAACCTGTCGATCAACGTCTCGCCGGCCACGCTGGCCGACAGCGGTGCCGCCGACCGCTTCCAGCACCTGGTGCGCGAGGCCGGGGTGGAGCCGGAGGAAGTGGTGCTGGAGATCACCGAGACCTCGCTGATGGCCGACGCAGCGCGCGGCCTGGGCGTGCTGGCGCGCTTGCGGCTGAAGGGCTTCGGCCTGTCGATCGACGATTTCGGCACCGGCTATTCCTCGCTGGCGCAGCTGTCGCAGATTCCGTTCACCGAACTGAAGATCGACCAGGGTTTCGTCTCCGGCGCCAAGGGTCAGCCGCGCAAGCGCGCGGTGATCGAGGCCAGCCTGGACCTGGCGCGCAAGCTGGGCCTGGACGTGGTGGCCGAAGGCGTGGAGACGGTGGAGGACTGGCAGATGCTGGCCGAGCTGGGCTGCGGCATGGCCCAGGGCCACCTGATCGCCGAGCCGGTGCCCGGCGAGGATCTGCCGGCCGTGCTCGGCCGCTGGCGGCGGCCGGAGTAGGCACCGCGCGTGCGCGCCTGGCTGGGCACGCTCAGCATCCGCCGCCAACTGTGGGCGCTGTTCGGACTGCTGCTGCTCACCGGCGCCACTGTGCTGGTGGTGGACGAGATCGCGCAGTACCGCGCGCGCGAAAGCCTGCTGACCCTGCGCGAGGATTCGCTGCAGGGGCTGCGCCATATCAAGACCGTGTCCGACGCCTACGGCCTGGACGTGGTCGACACCACCTTCCGCGTGCGCAACAACCTGGTGACCTGGCGCGAAGGCGTGGCCACGGTCGACGCCGCGCGCAAGCGCATCGACGACAGCTGGGCGGTGCTGCAGACCCTGCCGCGCACGCGCGAGGAAGCGGTGCACTTCCGCGCCGCCGGCGAGGCGCGGGTGGCCGCCGACGCGGCCGCGGCCGAGCTGCGCGCGATCCTGCTGCGCGAGGACATCGTCGCCCTGGGCGGTTTCGCCGACACGCGTCTCTACCCGGCGATCGATCCGGTGACCCAGCGCCTGAAGCTGCTCTCGGACCTGGCCCTGGTCCAGGCCGACGCGGTGGTGCGCGAGGACATCGCCCGCAGCCGCCGGGTCAGCGCGCTGCGCATCGGCCTGTCGGTGCTGGCGCTGCTGATCGCCGCGCTGATCGGCCGGCGCGTGCTGCGCAACGCCTACCGCGGCGTGGAGAGCCTGGTGTGGCTGGCGCGGCGCATGCGCGAGCACGACTACACCGCCGTGCCCAAGCACGAGCCGCGCGGCGAGCTGGCGATGGTGATGCAGGCCTTCCTGGAGATGCGCAGCAACGTGCTGGGCTTCGAGAACGAGCTCACCGATCAGTTGCTGCGCAACGAACGCACCCGCGCCGAGCTGGAGCGGCGCGAGCATTTCCAGCGCTCGTTGCTGCAGGCGGCGCAGACCGCGATCGTCGTGGTCGATGCGCAAGGCCGCTTCACCCAGGTCAATCCCTTCGCCGAACGCCTGCTGGGCTGGCCCGCGGCCGAACTGCTGGAGCGCCAGCATTTGCACGTGTTGTTCGAGGGCAAGGCGCTGCAGGCGCTGGCGGCGGAGCTGGGCGAAAGCCTGGGCCGGCCGGTGCTGGCCGACTGGACCGCGCTGCGCGAATTGGGCCGGACCCGCGCCGCGCCGCGCGAGGCCATGCTGCGCCATCGCAACGGCACCTGGGTGCCGGCGCTGGTGGCCATGTCGGCGCTGCGTGGCGAGGAGCGCGGCGACGACGGCGGCCTGCTGCTGGTGGCCGCCGACCTCAGCGCGATCCGCCGCCTGGAACGCGAACTGCGCGCGAGCGAGGCGCGCGCGCAGGAGGCCAGCCGGGCCAAGTCCTCGTTCCTGGCGGCGATGAGCCACGAGATCCGCACGCCCATGATCGGCGTGACCGGCATGATCGAAGTGCTGGCCCATTCCCAGCTGGACCCGGATCAGCGCCGCGCGCTGAACATCATCCAGCAGTCCTCGCAGTCGCTGCTGCAGATCATCGGCGACATCCTGGATTTTTCGAAGATCGAAGCCGGGCGGCTGGAGCTGTCGCCCACACCCAGCTCGCTGCCGGCGATGCTGCGCAGCACCGTGGCCAACTACGCCGGCGCGGCTTCGAGCAAGGGCCTGAACCTGCTGTGCGAGATCGACACGCGCGTGGGCCCGGCGCACCTGGCCGATGCGCTGCGGCTGCGCCAGATCGTGAGCAATTTCCTGTCCAACGCGCTCAAGTTCACCCACGAGGGCCTGGTCCAGGCCGCGCTGGAATGGCAGGACAGCGCCAGGAACGCCGACGGCGTCGTGGTCGACACGCTGTGCTTGCGCGTCACCGACACCGGCATAGGCGTGGACGAGGCGCAGCAGAAAAAGCTATTCCAGGCTTTCAGCCAGGCCGAGAGCGACACCACCCGCCGCTACGGCGGCACCGGCCTGGGCCTGGCGATCTGCCGGCGCCTGGCCGAGCTCATGGGCGGGCGCATCGAGATGGAAAGCCGGCCCGGTTTGGGCACCACGATGCGGCTCCTGGTCAGCCTGCCGCGCGCGCGCGCCGAAGACCTGCCGGCCGACGCCACCGGCGCCGGCAAGGCCGCGACGGTGGCGTTGCGGCCGCTGCCCAGCGTGGAGCAGGCGCAGACCGAGCGCAGCCTGGTGCTGCTGGCCGACGACCACCCCACCAACCGCTTGGTGATCGCGCGCCAGCTGGCCCTGGCCGGCTACGCCAGCGAATCGGCCGAGGACGGTTTGCAGGCGCTGGAGCGTTGGCGCAGCGGCCGCTACGCATTGCTGCTGTCGGACGTGCACATGCCCGGGTTGGACGGCTACGCGCTGGCGCGTGCAATTCGCGAAGCCGAGGACGAATCCGGCCAGGCGCGCACGCCCATCGTCGCGCTGACCGCGTCGGCGCTGAAGGGCGAAGCCGAGCGCTGCCTGGCCGCGGGCATGGACGACTACCTGAGCAAGCCGGTGTCGGTGGCCGCGCTGGCGCAATGCCTGCAACGCTGGTTGCCGCATACCGCGCCCGCGGCGGCGGGCGCCGCCGCGGCGAACGGGCCGGCCTTGCAGTTGCCCGGCGACGCCTTGCCGCAGCTGCGCGAGCCGCCCGCGCTGGACCGCAGCGTGCTCGATGCGCTGGCCGGCGGCTCGGCGGAGGAGGCGCGCGCGCTGATCGAGGACTTCTTGGCCTCGACGGTGCAGGACCAGCAGGCCCTGCACGCCGCGCGCGAAGCCGGCGATGCGGTCGCGCTCACGCGCCAGGCGCACAAGATCAAAGGCGCCGCACGCATGGTCGGCGCGGTCGAACTGGCCGACGCGGCGCAGGCGCTGGAGAGCGCGGGGCGCCTGGGCGAATGGCCGCCGCTGCCGCCGCGGGTGGCGGACCTGGACACCGCGCTGGAACGCCTGCGCCTAGCCGTGGCCGCCGCGATCATCTAAGACCCTCGATACCGTCATTCCGGCGCAAGCCGGAACCCATTTTGATCTTGACCTGCCAGCCGCCCACCCGCGGTTCCACGGAGCGAAAATCAACATGGGTTCCGGCTTGCGCCGGAATGACGGTGGAGGTGAGCGCGCGGCGCCAGCGCACCTCGCGCAATCGGTCGTCTCCCCCGTCATGCGCCACCCGCCCCAGGTCTGCGTTATCGTCGCGGTCCGATCCGCGGAGCCTCGCCATGACGTCTTCCCGCTCGTCCTCCCGCCGCCGGCGCCTGCCGCTGGCCGTGCTGGCCGCCCTGCTGGCGCTGGGCCAGGCCGCGCCCGCGGCGGCCGCCGACCGCATCACCGGCAAGCCCTTCGCCACCCGCAGCGAGGTCTACGCGCCGCACGCCATCGCCGCCACCTCGCATCCGCTGGCCACCCAGATCGCGCTGGACGTGATGAAGCGCGGCGGCAACGCGGTGGACGCGGCCATCGCCGCCAACGCCGCGCTGGGCCTGATGGAACCCACCGGCAGCGGCATCGGCGGCGACCTGTTCGCGATCGTGTGGGACCCCAAGACCGCCAAGCTCTACGGCTACAACGGCTCGGGCCGTTCGCCCAAGGCGCTGAGCCTGGCCGAATTCCGCAAGCGCGGGCTCAGCGATATCCCGCCGCACGGCCCGCTGCCGGTGACCGTGCCCGGCGCGGTCGATGGCTGGTTCGCGCTGCACGAGCGCTTCGGCCGCCAGTCCATGGCCGACAACCTGGCGCCGACCATCCGCTATGCGCGCGAAGGCCATCCGGTGCACGAGGTGATCGCCTACTACTGGAACGCCTCGGTGCCGCGCCTGTCGAAGTGGCCCGGCTTCAAGGAGCAGTTCACCATCGACGGCCGCGCCCCGCGCACCGGCGAGATGTGGAAGAACCCGAACCTGGCCGCGACCCTGGAGCAGATCGCCCAGGGCGGCCGCGACGCGTTCTACAAGGGCCAGATCGCGCGCACCATCGATGCCTACTTCAAGGCCAACGACGGCTTCCTGCGCTACGAAGACCTGGCCGCGCACCGCGGCGAATGGGTCGAGCCGGTCAGCACCAACTACCGTGGCTTTGACGTGTGGGAACTGCCGCCCAACGGCCAGGGCATCGCCGCGCTGCAGATCCTCAACCTGCTCGAACCCTACGACCTCAAGTCCTACGGCTTCGGCAGCCCCGAGCACGTGCATTTGTTCGCCGAAGCCAAGAAGCTGGCCTTCGCCGACCGCGCGCGCTGGTACGCCGACCCGGCCTTCGCCCAGCTGCCGGTGGAGCAGCTGATCTCCAAGCGCTACGCCGAGCAGCGGCGCAAGCTGATCTCGATGGACAAGGCCGCGCGCGAAGCGCAGCCGGCCACGCCCAAGGAGCTGGACGAGGGCGACACCATCTACCTGACCGTGGCCGACGCCGACGGCATGATGGTGTCGCTGATCCAGTCCAACTACCGCGGCATGGGCAGCGGCATGGCCGCGCCGGGCCTGGGCTTCATCTTCCAGGACCGCGGCGAGCAGTTCGTGCTCAAGGAAGGCCACCCCAATTCCTTCGCGCCGGGCAAGCGCCCGTTCCACACCATCATTCCCGCGTTCGTGACCAAGAACGGCAAGCCCTGGCTGTCGTTCGGGGTGATGGGCGGGGCGATGCAGCCGCAGGGCCACGTGCAGATCCTGCTCAACATGATCGACTTCGGCATGAACCTGCAGGAAGCCGGCGACGCGCCGCGCATCCAGCACGACGGCTCCACCGAGCCGGCCGGGCAGGCGGTGGCGATGAGCGACGGCGGCGAGCTGGATCTGGAAACCGGCTATCCCTACGAGACCGTGCGCGAGCTGATGCGCAAGGGCCACAGCGTGCGTTTCGCCCACGGCCCCTACGGCGGCTACCAGGCGATCATGGTCAATCCCAACGGCGGCTACGTCGGCGCCAGCGAATCGCGCAAGGACGGGCAGGCCGCGGGGTATTGAGCGAGTGAGTTCGACCGGTCCGCGCGCGTTGTCGCCCAGCGAACAGTCGCGCCTGATGGGCGAGGCCTTCGCCGCGCTGCAGCGCCGCGACGGCGCCGCCGCGCGCGCGGCCTGCGAAGCGGTGCTCGCGGCCGACGCCAGCGTGTTCGGCGCCTGGCGTTTGCTCGGCATGGCCGCGGGCCTGCAAGGCGATGCGGCCTGCGCTTTGCAGGCGGCCACGCGCGCGCAGGCGCTGCGGCCGCGCGATGCGGCCGTGGCCTTGGAACTGGGCACGCATCTGCTGCGCGCGGGCCGTGCCGGCGAGGCGATGGCGCCGTTGCGGCTGGCCATGGACGCGCCCGAGCCCGACATGCTCGCCGGCTTCCGCTACGGCCTGGCCGCGTTCCAGCTCGGCGACTACGAAGCCGCGGCCGCCGGTTTCGAGTTGGCCGTGCAACGCGACCCGTCGTCCGACGAAGCCTGGAACAATCTGGCCGCGGCGCTGGGCCGCCTGCAGCGCTATCCGCAGGCCATCGCCGCCGCGCGCAACGCCCTGCGCCTCACCCTGCAGGATGCGCAGGCGCACCAGACCCTGGCCGCGCTGCTGTCCAACTTGTTCGAGCGCGATGCGCTGGAAGAGGCGCTGCGCGCGGCCGAGCGCGCGCTGCAGCTGGACCCGGCGCTGGCCGCCGCGCACCGCGACGCCGCGGTGGTGCTGCGCAAGCTCGGCGATCCGCAGCGCGCGGAGGCACATGCGCGCCGCGCGGTGCAACTGGCGCCGGACGATGCGACCGGCATCGAGCTGCTCGGCGACCTGCTGGTCGCCAACCGCCGCAGCGGCGACGCGGTGGCGGTGTACCGCGCCGCGTTCGCGCACGGCGTTGACACGCCGGCGCTGCGCCGCCAGCACGGCATCGCCTTGCTGCGCGACGGCCAGCCCGCCGCTGCGCACCAGGCGTTGGACGCGCTGCTGCGCGAGCAGCCGCAGGACCAACGCGCGATCGCGCATCTGGGTGTGGCGCTGGCGGCCGACGGGCAGCTGGACGCGGCGGTCGAACGACTGGGTTTGCAGCGTCACATCCAGGCGATCGGGCTGCCGCTGCCCGCCGGCTTCGACGACGGCGCCACGTTCCACCGCGCGCTGGCCGACGACATCCGCCGCCACAGTCAGCAGCGCTGGGAGCCGGCCGGCCTGGCCGCGCGCGGCGCCTATCTCAGCGGCGACCTGCTGGCCGACCGCACGCCGGCGATCCTGGGTTTCGAGCAGCGTTTGCGCGAGGCCATCGACGCCTACATCGCCGCCTGCCGCGCGACGCCGGACGACGACTTCCTGCGCAACGCGCCCGAGCGTTATCGCTTGCATGTGTGGGCCACGCAGGCCGCCGAAAGCGGCTACATCGACACCCACATCCACGAGGAATCCTGGCTGTCGGGCGCGTACTACGTGGAGCTGCCGCCGGCCATCGCCGACGGCGATGCCGAGCACGCCGGCTGGATCGAATTCGGCCGCCCCTACGCCGGCCTGCCCGCCTGGCCGGAACACGCGCTGCGCCACGTGCGCCCGCAGGTCGGCACCGTGCTGCTGTTCCCGTCCTATCTGTTCCATCGCACCCTGCCGTACCGCGGCGACGGCGAGCGCATCAGCATTTCCTTCGACCTGGCCGCGGTCTGAGCGGCGCTCTGGAGTCCGCCATGACCGACATCGCGCTGTTCTCCTACGGCACCTTGCAGGACGAGGCGGTGCAGCTGGCGACCTTCGGCCGCCGCCTGCACGGCCAGGCCGATGCCCTGGTCGGCTACCGCCGCGGCCTGCTCAAGATCGAGGACCCGCAGGTGCTGGCCGCCAGCGGCCAGGACCACCACCCCATCGTCGAACCCAGCCACGACCCCGCCGACCGCGTCGCCGGCACCGTGTTCGCGATCAGCGCGCAGGAACTGGCGCAGGCCGACGCCTACGAAGTGGACGACTACGAACGCGTCGAAGCCCCGCTGGCCTCCGGCCGCCGTGCCTGGGTCTACGTGCGCCGCCGCCCTGCAGGGTAGGAGCGGCGCAAGCCGCGACCGCGAACCTTCGGCCACGGCGCCAATGAGCCGACTCGTCCGCGCAGCGCAGACATCGACGCCTTCGCTTGCCGCCCTCTGTGGGAGCGACGCGAGCCGCGATAGCGCACCTTCGGCCGCCCGTGGTCGCGGTTTGCGCCGCTCCTACCCCAAAGCAGATTCGCCGCCGCTTCAGTCCGCAGGCACGGTCCGCGACCGCGCCCAGCTGCGCAAGCTCTCCACCTGCTCGGCCATCAGCACCGACAACGGCCGGGTCTGCTTGAGCTCGCTGCGCAACTGGAAATCCGACAGCGGCGCGCCCGCCGCATGCGCCGCATACATCGCCGCCACGATCGCCTGCTCGATCTCCGCGCCGGAGAAACCCTCGCTGGCCTCGGCCAGCGCCGTCAGCTCGAAGGCCTCTGGATCCAGCGCGCGCTTGCGCAGGTGCAGCGCGAACAGCTCGATGCGCGTGGCCGCATCGGGCAGGTCGACGAAGAAGATCTCGTCGAAGCGCCCCTTGCGCAGCAGCTCCGGCGGCAGCGCGTCGATCTGGTTGGCGGTGGCCACCAGGAACACCCGCGACTTGCGCTCGGCCATCCAGGTCAGCAAATAACCCAGCACGCGACGCGACACGCCGCCGTCGCTGTCGCCGCCGTCGCCGGCCAGGCCCTTTTCGATCTCGTCGATCCACAGCACGCAAGGCGAGAGCTGTTCGGCCGAGGCCAGCGCCGCGCGCAGGTTCTTCTCGGTCTCGCCGTGGAACTTGTCGTACAGGGTGCCGAAATCCAGCCGCACCAGCGGCACGCCGAAACCGGCCGCCACCGCCTTGGCCAGCATCGACTTGCCGCAGCCCTGCACGCCCAGCAGCAGCACGCCCTTGGGCAGGTCCAGGCCCGGCGGCGGCTCGCCGCCCACGAACACCGGCCGGCGCTGCTCGATCCAGCGCTTGAGCCGGCGCGCGCCGGCCACATCGCCCATGCGCGCGCTGTCGTATTCGTAATGCAGATGCCCGGAGCGGTTGAGCAGCTCGAACTTGAGCTTGGCCAGCTCCGGCAGGTCGTCGGCGCCGATCGCGCCGTCGCGGAAGATCAGATGGCGCGCGATCCGGCGCGCGTCCACCGGGTCCAGGCCCTGCAGGTTGCGCACGATCTGCTTGACCACCTCGGCGTCGGCCTCGACCCGGCGGCCGCCGTGCTCGCGCATGTAGTTCTCGGCCTCCTCGCGCACCAGCTTGAGCAGGGCGTTGGCATCGGGCAGGCGCGGCGAATAGCGCACCGCCAGCGAGTCCAGGTCCGGCGGCAGCTCCACCTTGTGTCCGATCAGCACCAGCACGTGCGGCTGGCAGCCGCGGCGCTGCAGGATCTCGCGCAGCTGGCGCTGGGTGCTGGCATAGCCCAGATAAGGGTGGGCGTCGAACAGCAGGTAGATGCCGCGCTGGTCGGCCTCGCGCACCGCCTGCAAGGTGGTGGAGATGTCCGGCGCGACCTGGGTTTCCTCGTCGTCGCGGTCGAAGTCGACCCGGCGCAGGCCTTCGGTGATCGACCAGCGGTACAGCGCGCGCCACACCTGCATCAGCGCCTGCCGGAACAGCTCGATCACGCGCGCTTCGTCGCGGGTCTCGATCACGATCAGGGGGGTGTTGGCGCGGATCAGCGCGGTCAGGTCTTGCAGGTCGCTCATGGAATCGGTCTTCGGGGCCGGCGCCATCATATCGGGGCGCTTGAGCGCGCGCGCGGCAACCGCGACCATGACCGTCTCGCGCCCTGCGGCGCGCCGACCGCGGACCGCGATGGCTTTCGACGCCTTCGCCCTGGTGCTGGCCATGCTGGCCCTGGGCTACTTGTTCCAGCGCCTGCGCGCGCTGCCCGAGGGCGCCGCGCAGACCTTGAACCTGGTGGTGCTCTACGTCTGCCTGCCGGCGGCGGTGCTGCGTTATGCGCCGCGCCTGACTCTGGAGCCGGCCCTGCTGGGCGTGGCCGCGGTGCCCTGGCTGTTGCTGGGCGCCACCGTGTTGCTGGTGGGCCTGCTGGCGCGTTGGCTGCGCCTGCGGCGCGACGAGCACGCGGTGCTGCTGTTGACCGTGGCCCTGGGCAACACCAGCTTCCTCGGCTATCCGCTCACCCGCGCGCTGATCGGCGAGCACGCATTGCCCTATGCCGTGGTCTACGACCAGTTCGGCGCCTTCCTGATCCTGTCCACTTTCGGCCTGTGGGTGCTGGCGCGCTACGGCGGCGACACCGCGCCCAGCGCCAGCGACATGCTGCGCCGGGTGCTGCGCTTCCCGCCGCTGTGGGCCTTGCTGATCGGCTTCACCGTGATGCCGGCCGAGCCGCCGAGCTGGATCGCCGGCGGCCTGCAGCGCTTGTCCGACGCGCTGCTGCCGCTGGCCATGCTGACCATCGGCCTGTCGGTGAAATTGGCCCTGCCGCGCGACGAACTGCGGCCGCTGGCGGCGGGCCTGATCTTGAAACTCGCGCTGATGCCGGCGCTGGCCTGGGCGCTGGTGCCGCTGCTGGGCCTGCACGGCGAGATGGCGCGCACCACCGTGCTGGAGTCGGCCATGCCCTCGATGGTCACCGCCGGCGCGCTGGCCATCGCCCACCAGCTGGCGCCGCGCCTGGCCGCGGCCATGGTCGGCTACGGCCTGCTGCTGTCGCTGCTGACCCTGCCGCTGTGGGCGCGGGTGGCGGTGGGCTAAAAAAACGGCGCCGGATCCTTCCGGCGCCGTCGGCGAATCCCCGCGTCCACGAGATCGCGGGGACCGCACTTCGGAGAAGCGAACCTCAGTTCACCGCGGAGCAGGTCGCGCCGTTGGTGGCCTGCAGCTGGTCGTAGCTCGACTGGCCGGCCGGCAGCGGCGAGGCCTGCGCGGGCAGCAGCGAGCGGTAGGCCGGTGCGTACAGCGCCGACAGCACGCAGGCCTGCGACTGCGCGTGGAACCTCAGGCGGCCGTTGCCGAAGCCGCTGTCGAAGCCCGCAGCGCCCAGATCGTTGCCCTGGGTGCCGGCGACCAGGACCAGCGCGTCGTAGGTCGCGTTGGCCAGGTGGTTGCGGCGCTGGCTCAGCAGCGCGGCGCGGTCGGCCTTCTGCTGCGCGGTGGCGTTGGCCGGCAGCGCGGCGGGCTCGGTGGCGCTGGTCAGCTGGCGCTGGTGCTGCAGGCCCAACGCGGCCAGCGCGGCCACGTGCGGCGCCGCGGCGGAGGTGCCGCCGAAGCCGTTGTCGCCGTAGGACACCGTGTCGACGTTGGCGAAGCTGCCCACATCCGGCTTGGCGTTGCCCGCGGCCTGACCGGCCGGGCGCGCGCCGCCGGCGGCCAGCACCGGGCCGCGCGAGCTGTAGTTCTCCAGCGCCGAATCGGCCGCGTTCAAGGCCGCCACCGTGATCACGCTGGCCGAGTCGGCCGGGTGCAGGATCGAACGCTCGGCTTGCGCGTACTGCAACGGCAGCTTGCCGGTGGTGATGCGCAGGAAGTTGGCCGCCGCCGCGGTCTTGCGCACCACGCGCAAGGCGAAGATGCCGCCGCCGGAGATCGCCGCGCCGCCCAGGGCCAGGCCACGGTAGGCGTCGGCGCAACGCGCGGTGGCCATGTTCGACGACGGCACGAAGTTGAAGCCTTCCAGCGGCTCCTGCCCGGCGCCGCCGTTCTGCGCCTGGTCGGACTGCGTGGCCACGACCCAGCCGGCGGGCGTGACGATGTTGCCCCAGCGCCCGGTCACCGGATCGCGTCCGAACGCCCGCGTCTCATCGCGCCAGCGCAGCAGTTCCAGGCGGTAGTCGGTATCGACCAGATTGTTGTTGGACGCCCAATCGTTCCAGCTCAGGAAGGCGGTGATCGGCAGCTGGTTGGCCACGGCCGCGCCGCCCGCGCCGAACAGCGGATAGCACTGGGCGAAGGCCGCGCCCTGGCCGATGTTGATCGACAGGGTATTGGCGTCCTGCACGCCGGCGGTGGCGGTGTCGAAGTCCTGGTTCACGTTGGCCACCGCGGCGCCGTTGCTGTCGCCGTCCCAGTGCGCCTGGGCGTGGTTGCCGGCGGCGTTGATCACGATCACGCCGTTGCGGCTGGCCGCGTCGAGCGCGTCGTACAGGCCCTTGTACACGCCCGTGGTGGCGGTGCCGTCGCCCGGCGCGCCGGCGATGCCGCCCTGCGAGGCGGTGATGACCTGCGCGCGCGGTTCGCCCAGCGGCTGGTTCTGCGCGTCCAGGTTGGCCGCGTTCTGGATGCCGCGCACCCAGTCGGCGGTGGCGCCGGCGTCGTAGACCCTGAACTTGGCCCGCGGCGCGATGTCGTAGACGATCTCGGTGACCGCGTTGCCGTGCTTCTGCCCGCCCGCGCCGAACGCCTTGCCGGTGGGCGGCGTCAGCACCAGGTTGTCGGGCTCGGCCACGGTGTTGCTCGGCCATTCGCCCGCGGCCTGCAGCGCGGCGACCTGGCCGGCGTTGTCGGCGAACTGGTCCATGATCGCGATGGTCAGGCCTTCGCCCTGCAGATTGCGGCGCAGCGCCAGCGGCACGTCGGCCGAATTGCCCAGCGCGCGCAGTTGGTCGATGCCGCTGGCGGTGGCGCCGTCGGAGAACACCACCGTGTCGGCGATCTGCATCAGGTCCACGCCGGCCACGCCGTCGTGCCCGGCCACCCATTCCAGCTGCGCCAGCGGCACCAGCGCTTCCAAGCTGGGCGAACCCGGGATCTCGTGCGCGGCGATGCCGCCGGCGCGCAGGTGGGCGAGCAGGTGGGCGGCGGCCTGCGCGAGCCGGTTCGCGTCCTGGATGTCGGCGTAGTCCAGGGCCAGATCGACGTTGACCTTGACCTTCTCGCCTTCGCGCCAGCGCAGCGGAATGCCGGCGCGGTCCAGCGCGGCGATCTGCGCGCGCACCGAGGCGGCCTGCGCGGCGGGATCGGACGCGCCTGGGCGCGCGGCGGCACCGGCCGCCTGGCGCAGCTGCGCCGGCAGCGTCTGCACGGCTTGCAGCAGCTGGCCGGCGCCGAGCTTGGCCTGCACCGGCGTCTGCGGCACGGGCGCGGTGTAAGCCACGCTCAGCGAGGCCGGCGCCGCGCCCGGGCCGTTGCCCGCGGCTCGCGCGGCGGCGGCATCGGCGCCCGCGTACTGCGCCTGCGCAACCGGCGCCATGGCCGCATCGCGCTGCGACCACAGCAACACCGCGGTCACGGCCGCGGTCAGTGCGATGACGGTGTTCTTTCTGGTGAGACCCTTCTTCATGCGAGGTATTCCTGATGATTGGCCGTAAGGGATCGCTGCGCCGCACGTGAGTGCGCACAAGGGAGCAAGCGGATGGGCGTGGGCGATCGTCGGTGCCGTATGCGCCGCGCTTCGTCGCGATCGAAGCGCGGTGCTGCAATTCGGCACACTTTGTCTAACGCGATGAGGTAGCGCGCCCCTACCCCGATTTTTCTTTTTTTGAAATTTTTATGCGGGGGTCACACTTCTTCGCGCGTTTGATGCGTAGTGCATCCACGATAAAAGTGCAGGTGGACGCGGCCGTGCGGTGCGGGAGCCCCGTTCGCGGATCGGTCCTGCGGGGAACCTCCCGTCCCCGCGGTCCGAGTACGGCCCCCTCCCAGCGCGCTGATCCGTGATGACCGTATCCACGACCCCGGTGTACGCTGCGGCTTCCGCCCGGAGGGAGCTCGCATGAAGACCGTGCTGGTGGCCAGTTCCAAGGGGGGCGTGGGCAAGACCACCATCGCCACCCATCTAGCAGCGCAGTCGGCCTTGGACGGCCTGCGCACCGCGCTGGTCGACGCCGACCCGCAAGGTTCGTCCACGCGCTGGGCGCAACGCCGCGCCGGCCTGGACAGCGCGGTCCTGCCGCTGGACGGCACCCGCCGCAAGGCCTGGCGCAAGGCGCTGCCCGAGGACACCCAGCGGGTGGTCATCGACGCTGCGGCCGGGGCCATGGCCGACGACCTGGAGGCCTTCCTGGAGGTCGCCGACGCGGTGGTGGTACCGGTGCAGCCCTCCACCCTGGACATCGAGGCCACCGTGCCGTTCCTGGACACCCTGGCCAAGCACGCGCGCGTGCGCCGCGGCCAGCTGCGCGTGGGCCTGGTCGGCAACAAGCTCAAGCCCTGGACCAACGCCTCGCAGCAGGCGCTGGAACTGCTGCGCGAATGGCCCTACCCGCTGGTGGGCGAGCTGCGCGACAGCCAGGCCTACGTGGTCATGACCGCGCTGGGCAAGAGCCTGTTCGATTACCACTCGGCGCAGATCCGCGAACACCAGGCGGACTGGGAGCCCTTGCTGAAGTGGCTGAAGAAATAGGCGCGCCGCCTTCGCCGGCCGGGCGCCGCCCCGCCCGCCGCCCCCTACCCATCGCCGGGCCTGGCAGGCATGCTCTGTGCAGGCCCGCGCATGCGCCGGTTCTTCACTTTCCGACACAGGCTTCCGCCCCGCTATGCGCGAACTGATCCTGCTCCGCCACGCCCATGCCGAACCGGCCGCCAACGGCCAGGCCGACCTCGACCGACCGCTGTCCGCCGAAGGCCTGGCCGAAGCCGAGGCCGCCGGCCGCTGGCTGGCGGCCAACAAGCTGGTGCCCGACTGCGTGTTGTGCTCGCCCTCGCGGCGCACCCGCGAGACGCTGGAAGCGGTGCTGTCGGCGGTGGGCTACGTCGACCAGCGCATCGAGCCGTCGATCTACGAAGCCACCCCCGGCACCCTGATCGCGTTGGCCGACCAGCACGTGGAAGCCGAGCGGCTGATGCTGGTCGGCCACAACCCGGGCCTGGAGCGGCTGGCGGCGCTGCTGCACAGCGGCCAGTCCGGCGACTACCGCGGCATGCCGCCGGCCGGCATCGCGGTGCTGACCGTGCCCGCCGACACCGGCCTGGAGCCGGGCGTGGCCCAGCTCAGCGCCTTCTGGTGGCCGTGAGGCCGCCACGACCGGCCGCCGTACGCACCTACGCCGCGCTCGGCCTCGCTGTGATCGGCGCGGTCGCCGGCGCATTGGCCAGCGCGCCGGCACAGGCGTCGCAGGCGCCGGCCGTGCGCTCCTCCGGCTTCGACCCGGCCCACACCCGTTTCGGCTTCGAGTTGCGCACGCGCTGGGGCCAGCGCGTGGAAGGCCAGTTCCCCCGTTACGAGGGCGAGGTCAGCGTGCTCGCCGACGGCCGCCACCAGGTGCGCATCGCCCTGGCCACGGCCGCGGTCGAAGTGGCCGGTTCGCAGCGCTACACCGAAATCGCGCGCGGCCGCCGTTTCTTCGATTCGGCCCAGTACCCGCAGATCGAATTCCTGTCCGAGCCGCACAGCGGCGAGCTGGTCAGCACCGGCGGCCGCCTGCGCGGGCGCCTGACCCTGCACGGCGTGAGCCGCATGGAAACCTTCGTGCTCGCCCCGGCGGTGTGCGCGCGCCCGGGCCTGGACTGCGACGTGGTCGCCTACGGCAGCGTCAGCCGCGACGACTACCGCTTGGACGGCTGGCGCCTGGCCCTGGCCGACCGCGTGCGCTTCACCCTGCGCGTACGCCTGCGGAGCGCGCTGTGACGCGCTGGAAGACCCTGGCCGTCGCGCTGCTGGCGCTGAGCCTGTCGGCCTGCGCCGGGCTGTCGCGGGTGGAGCGCGAGCGCGCCACCGCGATCGTGCTGGCCGCGCGCCCGGCGCAGGTGGATTGCGACCAGCCCAACGCCTGCGCCCAGCCTTCGCCGCTGCGCGAGCTGGCCGCGCGCGCGCTGGCCGAGTCCACGCCCGAGGCGCCGCGCCACTACGCGCTGATCCTGGACCACGGCCCCGACGCGCTGCTGGCGCGCATCAACCTGATCCGCAGCGCGACCACCGCGATCGACCTGCAGACCTACATCTACGACGAAGACGACGCCGGCAAGCTGGTGCTGGACGAGTTGCTCGCCGCCGCGCGCCGCGGCGTGCGCGTGCGCCTGCTGCTGGACCAGCTCGCCGCGCTGCGCCGGATCGAAACCCTGGCCGCGCTGTCGGGCGCGCACGCCAATTTCGAAGTCCGCCTGTACAACCCGGTGCTGCGCCGCGCGCGCATCACCTACCCGCAGTACCTGCTGGCCGCGGCCTGCTGCTGGCGCCGGCTCAACCAGCGCATGCACACCAAGCTGCTGCTGGTGGACGGTGCGGTCGGCATCACCGGCGGGCGCAACTACCAGGACGACTATTACGACTGGGACGACGAGTACAACTTCCGCGACCGCGACCTGCTGGTGGCCGGCCCGATCGCGCAGGTCATGGACGAGGACTTCGTGCGTTTCTGGGAAGACCGCCGCAGCGTGCCGGTGGAGCGGCTCAAGGACGTGGGCGGCCAGGTGCTGCGCAGCGGCGTGCCGGCGCTGCCGCCGACCCAGTTCGAGCGGCCGCAGCGTGCCGAAGCCATGCGCCGCGACGCCGGCGATTTCGAGCGCGTGCGCGAGCGCCTGGCGTCGCAGGCCTTGTTGGTGGACGGCGTGCGCTACATCGCCGATTCGCCCGACAAGCACCGCGGCGACGGCAGTGGCGGCGCCCCGGCCTCGGATTCGCTGCGCGGGCTGATCGAGTCGGCGCAGACCGAAGTGCTGCTGCAAACGCCGTATCTGGTGCTGTCGGATTCGGCCCAGGACCTGTTCCGGCAACTGCGCAAGCGCCCGCAGCCGCCGCGGGTGATCGTGTCCACCAACAGCCTGGCCGCCACCGACGCCTTCATCGCCTATGCGCTGTCGTACAAGTACAAGCGCCGCTACCTGCGCGAGTTCGGTTTCGACATCTACGAGTACAAGCCGTTCCCCGCCGACGCCCCGATCGACATCGCCGCCACCGGCGCGGTGCTGCCGGACCTGGGCCTGCCCGGCCTGCCCGAGCCCGATCCGGAACTGCTGCGCGCGCAGCGCCCGGACCGCGCCAGCGTGGTCTCGCGCACCCAGTACCGCTCGCCGCTGTCGCGCGAGTACGCGGCCATGCGCTACGCGCGCCGACGCAGCAACGAACCGGTGCCGCTCAAGCGCGCCGGCGTGCGCATCGGCATGCATGCCAAGTCGATGGTCATCGACGAGCGCATCGGCGTGGTCGGCACCCACAACTTCGATCCGCGCGGCGACCACTACAACACCGAAGGCGCGGTGGTGATCGAGGACCCGGCGTTCGCGCGCGAACTAGCCGCGAGCATCCGTCGCGACATCGCGCCGGAGAACTCCTGGGTGATCGCGCGCCGCGACAAGCCGCCGGTGTTCTCGGGCCTGGAGTATTCGCTGGCCAAGATCTCCGAGCACCTGCCGCTGTTCGACCTGTGGCCGGTGCGCTACGCCACCAGCTACGAATTCGTGCCCGGCCCGGACTGCCCGCGTCCGCTGTACCGCAACCAGCCCGGCTTCCGTGCCTGCTACCGGCCGGTGGGCGACTTCCCCGAGGTCAGCATCGGGCCCAAGCGCCTGATCACGCGGATCTTCACCGCGTTCGGAGCGGGGCTGGCGCCGATTCTGTAGGCGCGTTGCGGGGCTGCGCGCCCTCAAAAGCAAATCCCCCCTCAACCCCCCTCTACAAAGGGGGGAGCCATAACCGTGGCCGCCCTGCACCCCCTACGAAACTGTTCCCCCTTTGTAGAGGGGGGGGGCTAGGGGGATTTGCCTTTGCTTTCGCCTTACCCCTCCGCCACCCCCGTCACATCCCCCCATCTAGGTCGTCAGTCATGCCACATCCAACGCAACCCTGCGGCCGCAAACCCCATCTGTATAGGCAAGTCCCAGTGTTGCAGCCCCCGCCCAGCTAGTAGGTCTTCGGTGGGGTGACTTCCGGCATATGGAACAAGCTGCCAGGTGTTGTAGTCTACCAACACACCGAAGCACTAACACTCCCACGACCCAGGAAACCGCCATGAACGTCTCCCGCCTGTTCGACCGCACCGTCTCTACTCCGAGTACCACCCCCCGCCCTGCGCCGGTCGCCCCGGTCCGCCACGTCCACCGCGAACGCGACTTCGGCGTCGGCTACGGCAACAGCAGCGGCTACGCCAGCAACCGCCGCTACAGCAACGACTGGGCGCAGCCGCGCTTCCGCTTCGGCTAAGCATCAAGGTGTCGCCCTGGTCGTGTGTCGGTACGCGCCATAAGCGCCGGGATCGGCGCGCTGCGGCCCTCTCCACGCAGCGTGCCGGTCCGAAGGCCCCCGCCTATCGCCGCCTAGCTTTCGCAACACCGTCCCCCTAGACGCAGGCAGCCCCCGGTCTCCGACCGTCCCCCGGCTGACCTGCGTTCTTTTTGTCCTGGCGCCGCCGCCCGGCTATCGTGGCGCGATGACCGCCCCCACCGCCCCGCGGACCGTGTTCCGCCGCCCCAGCACCCTGGACCAGCTCAACGCGCTCTCGCGCGGCACGGCCATGGAGCCGCTGGGCATCGTGTTCACCGAGATCGGCGCCGACTACCTGCGCGCGACCATGCCGGTGGACGCCCGCACCCACCAGCCCTACGGCCTGCTCCACGGCGGCGCCTCGGTGCTGCTGGCCGAAACCCTGGGCAGCAGCGCCGGCATGATGTCGGTGGGCGAAGGCCAGGGCTGCGTGGGCATCGAGATCAACGCCAACCACCTGCGCGGCGTGCGCGAGGGCACGGTCACCGGCACCGCCCGCCCGCTGCACGTGGGCGCGCGCACCCAGGTCTGGGAGATCCGCATCGAGGACGAGGCCGGGCGCCTGGTCTGCATCTCGCGCCTGACCCTGGCGGTGATCGAGCGCTGAACGCGGCCCCGGCGCGGCGCTCTCGCCACGCCGTCGGCGCTTCGGTATCGTGAGCGCAATGAATGCGCCGTCTCCCCACGCCGGCGCGGCCGCGCGCCCCGCTGCGCCGGCCGCGCGCGCGCTGCGTTACCTTATCCGCGTACCCATGCTGCTGTGGCACCTGCTGGTGCACCTGCCGCTGGTGCTGTTGCTGATCACGCCCCTGACCGGCGGTATCGCGGTGGGCGGCGAGCGCCTGGAACACCGTCTGATCCGCGCCTGGTCGGCCGGCCTGATGCGGGTGTTCGGTTTCCGCCTGCGCCGCTACGGCACCCCGCTGCCGGGCGCGGCCATGTTCGTGGCCAACCACGTCAGCTGGATCGACATCGAGGCCCTGCACAGCCAGCGCATGATGGGCTTCGTGGCCAAGCGCGAGATCTCCAGCTGGCCGGTGGTGGGCTGGCTGGCCGCGCGCGGCGAAACCATCTTTCACCACCGCGGCAGCACCGAGTCGCTGGGCGGCGTGCTGCACGAAATGCTCGCGCGCCTGCGCGCGGGCCGTTCGGTGGGCGTGTTTCCCGAAGGCGGCACCCGTGGCGGCGGCGAGATCGGCCCCTTCCATGCGCGCATCTTCCTGGCCGCGGTCGAAGCCGGCGTGCCGGTGCAACCGGTGGCGCTGCGCTACGGCGCCGGCGGCGACGCCCAGACCGTGGTCGCGTTCCAGCCGCGCGAAAGCTTCTTCGCCAATTTCCTGCGCCTGCTCGGCGAACCCGCGCGCATCGCCGAAATCCACTTCCTGCAGCCCATCGCCCCCGGCGATGCCGACGGCCGCCGCCGCATCGCCGACCTGGCGCGGCAGCGCATCGTCGATGCGATGACGGGCTGAGCCGCCGCGCCGTCCAGCGCACGCCGCCATGGCCGACACCGAGCCGACCGCCAACGACTACCGCCCGCCGCGCTGGCTGCGCAATGCGCACGTGCAGTCGGTGCTGGGCTCCAGCCCGCTGCGCCGGCGCAGCGCCGAACGCCGTTTGCAGGCCCTGGGCGCGACCACCACCGAACACCTGATCGACGGCGGCGACGGCGTGCGCCTGCAGGGCTTGCACAGCGCGGTGCCGGGGCAGAGCTCGCGCGGCCTGGTCCTGCTGCTGCACGGCTGGGAAGGCAGCGTCGATTCCAACTACATGCGCATGACCGCGGCGCAGCTGCTGGGCCGCGGCTTCGAAGTGTTCCGGCTCAACTTCCGCGATCACGGCGACACCCATCACCTCAACGAAGGCCTGTTCCACTCCAACCGCATCGGCGAAGTGCTGCACGCCGCGCAGGACGTGGCCGCGCGCTTCCCGCGCCGGCCGCTGGCGGTGGCCGGCTATTCGCTGGGCGGCAACTTCGCCCTGCGCCTGGCCCTGCAGGCGCCCGAGGCCGGGCTGCCGTTGGCGCACGCGGCCGCGGTGTGCCCGGTGCTGGACCCGGCCCGCACCATGGACTCGATGGAGCAGGGCCTGCCGATCTACCTGTGGTACTTCGAGCGCAAGTGGCGCGGTTCGCTGGCGCGCAAGCGCGAGCTGTTCCCGCAGTTCCACGATTTCGACGACCGCACCCTGGGCCTGCGCATGCGCCCGCTGACCCAGTGGATGGTCGAGCGGCACACCGACTACGGCACCCTGGACCGCTATTTCGACGGCTATTCCATCGCCGGCCCGCGCCTGTCGGCGCTGCAGGTGCCGGTGAGCATCCTGATGGCCGAGGACGACCCGGTGATCCCGATCCAGGGCTTCCGCGAACTCGATCTGCCGGCCAATGCCTGCTTGGAGATCGCGCCTTGGGGCGGGCATTGCGGGTTCCTGGAGAACGCGCGGCTGGACGGGTTCGCCGAGCGCTGGATCGCGGGGCGCTTGGCGGCGGCGCTGGGGTAAGGCGGAGCAAAAGCAAATCCCCCGGCCCCCCTTTTTCAAAGGGGAGAGCAGCATGGCGGGCGATTGGGGTGCACGCACTCCCCCAAATCGGGTTCCTCCTTTTGAAAAAGGGGGGGCAGGGGGGATTTGCTCTTAGCCCCCAAGCCCCCGTCAAAGCGCAAACCCGCCCGCCCCCCTACAATCCCCCTCTTATCCCAGCCCGAAGCAGATCCATGTACGAAACCACCCTCGACGCCCTGCGCCGCGGCGCAGCGGCGGAGGCCCTGGCCGCCGCCCAGGAACTGACCGCGGCGCAGCCGCAAGACCCGCACGCCCACCGTCTGCTCGCCGCCGCGCGCCGCGCCGGTGGCGACCGCGACGGCGCCCTGGCCGCCCTGGACCAGGCCCTGGCGATCGCGCCGGAAGACGCCAACCTGCACCTGGAGCGCGCCGGCCTGCTGCTGGACGCGCGCGAACTGGATCAGGCGCAGCGCGCGCTGGCCCAGGCCATCGGCCTGGATCCCAACCAATTCCCCGCCTACATCGTGCAGGCGCAGCTGGCGATCAGCCGCGGCGACCTGGACGAGGCCGAGCGCCTGGTGCGCACCGCCGCGCGCATCGCCCCCGATCACCCGCAGGTGGCCGCGGTCGAAGGCACCCTGCTGCTGCGCCGCGGCGATGCCGATGCCGCGCTGTCGCTGCTCAGCGGCGCGGCCGAGCGTTCGCCCGACGAACCGCAGCTGCGCCACGCGCTGGGCTTCGCCTACCTGGCCAAGGGCCATTACGCCTTCGCCGAACAGGCCTTCCGCGGCCTGATGGAACGCCACCCCGCGCAGAGCGCGTCGCTGCGCGTGCTCATCGTCGAGCTGATGCGCCGCCAGGGCCGCACCGTCGAAGCCGCCGACGAACTGACCCGGCTGGCCGCCAGCGACGACAGCCCCGGCCTGCAGCGTTGGCTGGGCGAGATCGAACTCGAAGCCGGCCGCACCGACAGCGCGCTGCCGCGCCTGCGCGCCGCGCTCGCGGCCGAGCCGCGCGACCGCCGCACCCTGTCGGCGCTGATCGAAGCCTGGCGCCGCCTCGGCGACGCCGACGACGCGCGCACCACCCTGGAAGCCGCGCTCGCCACCCATCCGCAGACCGACGACCTGTGGCGCGCGCGCCTGCTGTTCGAACCCTTCGCCGGCGACGAAGCGCGCGCGGTGGTCGAACGCTGGATGGTGGCCATGCCCGACTACATCCCGGCGCTGGAAGCGCGCGCGACCATCCACGATCAGGCCGGCGAGCGCGAACAGGCCGACGCCATCGCCCACCGCATCGTCGAGCTCAACCCGGGCGACACCCGCTCGGAGCTGCGCATCATCGACAGCCTGATGCGCAGCGACGCCGATGCCGCGGTCAGCCGCGTGGAAAGCCTGCTGGCGCGCGCGCAGGACGAACAGGTCAAGCTGACCCTGCGCCACCTGCTCGGACGCACCCTGGACAACGCCGGCCAGCCCGGCGCCGCCGCCGCGACCTGGATGGAACTGCAGACCGAGGCCGCGCCCAGCCGCCTGCCGCTGCCGCCGGTGACCACCCCGCGCACCAACTGGCCGGACCTGGCGCCGCTGCCGGAAGATCCCAAGGGCGTGCTGCTGCTGTGGGGCCCGCCGGGCTCGCTGGTCGAACGCATCGCCCAGACCTTCGACATGGCCCAGGGCCCGCTGCGCGCCGACCGCTTCGGTTCCAACCCGCCCAACGATCCGCTGCAGCGCTACGGCACCGCCGAGGCCCTGATCGACGGTTCGCTGGACCCGGCTTACGCGATCCGGCTGTGGCGCGCGGCGCTGCCCACGCGCGGCATCCACGACGGCGCGATCTTCGACTGGCTGCTGTGGTGGGACAACGCGCTGCTGTTGGCGCTGCGCCCGCACCTGCCCGAGGCGGTGCTGATGATCGCGCTGCGCGATCCGCGCGACATGCTGCTGGACTGGCTGGCCTACGGCGCGCCGGCGCCGTTCAAGTTCGAATCGCCGGAAATCGCCGCGCGCTGGATGGCCCAGGTGCTCAACCAGATCGCCGCGCTGCACGAGCAGGACCTGATGCCGCACCGTCTGATCAAGCTCGACGAGATTTCGCAAAGCCCCGGCGGCATCGCCCAGGCCATCGCCGACGCGCTGCAGATCACCATCAGCGCGATGCCCGACGAAGCAATCGGCCCGCAGCGCTTCGAGCCGGGCCATTGGCGCGCGTTCGCCGAGCCGCTGGCCGAGGCCTATGCACTGCTCACCCCGGTGGCCAAGCGCCTGGGCTATCCGGAAAGCTGAGCCCAAGCGGCCGTCGCGCCCTCGCGACGGCCGCTGCGGCAGCATCGGTTTTTTATCGCGTCAGTCCCCACACGCCACGGAGGCGGCATGCAGATCCATAGCGACAGTTTCGAACACCGCGCGCGCCTGTCCGCCGATTTCGCCGCCGGCCAGCCCACGGCCGACGGCTACGGCTTCGCCGCCAACCGCAATCCGCACCTGGCCTGGAGCGGCGCGCCGCAGGGCACGCGCTCGTTCGCGCTGCTGTGCCTGGACCCCGACGTGCCCACCGTGGGCGAGATGGTCGGCCGCGACGACGTGCAGATTCCGGTCGAGCAACCGCGCACCGATTTCTGCCATTGGGTCATGGTCGACATTCCCGCCGACGTGAGCGAGATCGCCGCCGGCAGCTGCAGCGATGGCGTGGTCGCGCACGGCAAGGCCGACCCGGCCGGCCCGCGCGGCGCGCGCCAGGGCCTGAACGACTACACCGGCTGGTTCGCCGGCAACGCCGACATGGCCGGCGACTGGCGCGGCTACGACGGCCCGTTCCCGCCGCCCAACGACCTGCGCCTGCACCGCTATTTCTTCCGCGTGTTCGCGCTCGACGTCGAACGCCTGCCGTTGCCCGAGCGCTTTACCGCCGCCGACGTGCAGCGCGCCATGCACGCGCATGTGCTGGCCGAAGCGTCGATCTACGGCACCTATTCGCTGAATCCGGCGGTGGCGTCCGCGTAAAGCGCCGCTGCGGCGCATCTGTGCGAGGCGCGCCGCGCCTCGCCGGCCGGTGGGTGTTGAGTGCCGCCATGCTCAACGTCACCACTCAATGGCTATCGTTTTGGCGCATTCCCATCCGGTATCCCTGCTGGCACCGCCGCAACCCTGCTAAGGTCGCCGCATTCCTGGGGGGGAACCGATGGACGAACACGACCCGTACCGCGCATCCAGCGCGGCGCTGACCGCGCCGCTGGAAAAGCTGGACATCGAGTCCACGACCAAGGTCCGCCGCTTCTTCAACTGGCTGATCGACAAGGCCGTGGGCTACGCCTGCTGGGCGGTCGGCGCCGCTGTCGCAGTCGTCATCTTGGGTGAGCCGGCGGTGCAATGGTTCGAGGAAATGTCGCGTTTGCTCGAACTAGTGCTCTCCGTCGTTTCGATGTTGGCCTACTACACCCTCATGGAAGGCGCGTTCGGCTTCACCATCGGCAAGCTGATCACCAACACCCGCGTGGTCGACGAATACGGCCGGCCGCCGGGCTTCGGCCGCGCCCTGCTGCGCAGCCTGTGCCGGTTCATCCCGTTCGAAGCCTTCTCGCTGTTGATGAGCGAGGACAGCGTGCGCCGCGGCTGGCACGACTCGCTGGCGCGCTGCTACGTGATCGACCGCCCCCGCAACGGCGCACCCGCCGGCCGCCCGCGCCATTCCATCAGCGATCAGTTCGCCGACGGCGTGCTGCCGCCGGCCAGGCCCGCCGCGGAATCCGCGCCCTAATCGCAGCGCCTCTTGGCCTTGGGGTAGGAGCGGCGTAAGCCGCGACCGTGATGCCGCCCTGACTGCGCAGCCCCGCCGCCGCTCGAATTTACGCGTCGCGGCTCACGCCGCTCCTACCCCAAAGCGGGCGATGCGTAGGCGGGCGCACCGCCTGCCGCCTGTGGGAGCGACGTAAGTCGCGATTGGTCCACTCGCCTTTCGGCCTTCCAATCGCGGCTCACGCCGCTCCCACAGACAGCAGGCAGCGCAGGCGCGGTACAGGCTAAGAACGTAATGCGCGCGCGCCCGTGAAAGCTGTGCCGCGACGCGCAATTCCGCATCGCGGCGCAGCCGCTACCGTAAAGCCGGCGGCGCTTACTTCGCCACCACTTCCGATTCGACCACCATATCCAGCACGTACGCCACCGACGAGGCATCCGCCGGCGGGTTCTTGATGTCGTACTGCTTCACCCGCAACACGTTGCGCACGCCGGCCTGGTGTTCGTAGCCCTCGATCTCCTGGTACAGCGGCTGCCAGGCGGCATCGGTCTTGGCGGCCACGCCGTTGGCGTCGTAGCTGCGCTCGCGCACCTGCAGGCACCGCATGTTCGGAATCAGCGGGTGCGAGCAGGGCGCGCGCTGCGCGGCCACTTCGAAGAACACGGTCTTGCCTTCGCCGCCGTAGCGCGTGGCCGGCGTGGGCGCGCCTTCGAAGCGCAGCTGGTCGCCGTTGGCGGCGGTCAGCAGCAGGCTGGGCGCGTCGCCGCCTTCGATCTTGGCCGGCAGGGTGCCGCGCAGGCGTTCGCCGACCGCGGTGTCCAGTTCCATCAAGCCGCGGTCCTGGCAGGCCATCAGGGTTTGCGCCATGTCGCCGAAGGTCAGGCCCTTGGCATCGCGCGTGTAGCGGCCGTTGGCGCCGTTGCAGCCGCCGCTGACGCTGACCCGGTCGCCCTTGAAGTCCAGCTGCAGCGGGCGCTGCGGGTTGGGCGCCAGCACCGCGATCGCCTTGCCCGACGCGTCCTGCGCGCTGGTCAGGCGCCAGTGGTAGGCATCGAGCTTGATGTCGGCGCTCGCATCGGCGGCGGTACCGGCCGCGGTCGTACCGGCGGCGGCACCCTGCTGCGGATCGGTCGAGGTGTTGGACGCGCAGGCGGCCAGGGCCAGGCTGAGCAGGGCGGGGGCGAACAGGGTCTTCATGGGGCGATCTTCCATTGCGAATAACGAACCGATGCGAACGCAGCGGGGCAGCCACTGGGGCTGCGCCTATTCAGGATCGTTCAGGCGGCGGAAAGAAAGCGTGAAAAAGCGGTATCGCGGGTTCAGCTGCCCGAGGGCATCAACAGCAGCAGCGCCGCGCCCAGGGCGAAGCGGTAATAAGCGAACGCAGTGAATCGGTGGCTCTGGATGTAGCGCAGCAGCCACTTCACCGCGATGAAGGCGGTCACCGCCGAGGCGACGAAGGCCACGGCCAGCGCGGTCCAGTCCTCGTTCGCCGCGGCCGGGGTGCCCAGCACGTCCAGGGCCTCGTAGGCGGTGGCGGCGAACATGGTCGGGATGCCGACCAGGAACGCGAACTCGGTGGCCGCCGCGCGGCTGGTGGTGCCGGCGAGCAGGGCGACGAAGATGGTCGCGCCCGAGCGCGAGGTGCCGGGGAACACGCCGGCGATCACCTGGGCCACGCCGACCAGGATCGCCACCGTCCAGCTGATGTGGCTGCGCTCGCCCAGGACCTGCGCGCGCTTGGCCGCGTAGTGCTCGGCCAGCAGCATCCAGATGCCGCCCAGCACCAGCGCCCAGGCGATCGGCAGCACCTTGTCCGGCAATTCGAAGCCCAGCTTCTTGACCGCGATGCCCAGCACCGCGGTCACGCCGAAGGCGACGATCAGCTTGAGCAGGTAGTCGCGGTTCTCCGGCTGCATGAAGCCGGTGGCCAGCTGCCACAGGCGCTGGCGGTAGATCAGCACCACCGCCAGGATCGCGCCGGCCTGGATCGAGATGTTGAACAGGTCCGAACGGTGACCGAGCCAGTGCTGGGCGATCAGCAGGTGGCCGGTGCTGGAGATGGGCAGGAATTCGGTGATGCCTTCGATGATGCCGAGCAGCAGCGCGGCGAGCAGATCGGTCATGGAGTGGGGCTGAGCCGGATGACGGGGACGAAATCGGGCTCAGGATAGCTCAAAGCGGGTTTGCACCTAAATGGTGCAAATCCATCCTCGGTTGCACCAACTGATCGCATTGCTGCGGTGCACCCAAGATTAATTCATTGAAAATCAATGTCTTGAGATTCTCCGAATGTTGGCACGTGGCTTGCTTTGTCTAGCCCAGGCAGCCACCACGCCGCGCAAGATCCCCTTTCCCTAGCCCACCGGATCCAGTCCATGTCCCTCGAACACGTCGAAAAGCTCATCAAGGACCACAAGATCGAATTCGTCGATCTGCGCTTCACCGACATGCGCGGCGTCCAGCACCACGTGACCTTCCCCAAGTCCATCGTCGAGCCGGCGCTGTTCGAGGACGGCAAGATGTTCGACGGCTCCTCGATCAGCGGCTGGAAGGGCATCAACGAGTCGGACATGATCCTGCTGCCCGACGCGTCCACCGCGTTCCTGGATCCGTTCACCGCCGATCCGACCCTGGTGCTGACCTGCGACATCCTCGATCCGGCCACCATGCAGGCCTACTCGCGCGACCCGCGCGGCGTGGCCAAGCGCGCCGAGGCCTACCTGAAGTCCAGCGGCGTCGCCGATCAGGCCTTCTTCGGTCCCGAGCCCGAGTTCTTCATCTTCGACTCGGTGCGCTACGCCAATGAAATGGGCCACACCTTCTTCCACATCGACTCGGAAGAGGCGCATTGGAACTCGGCCAAGGAATACGAAGGCGGCAACAGCGGCTACCGTCCGGGCGTGAAGGGCGGCTACTTCCCGGTCGCGCCGCTGGATTCGCTGCACGACCTGCGCGCCGAGATGTGCAAGACCCTGGAGCAGGTCGGCATCGAAGTCGAAGTGCACCACCACGAAGTGGCCAACGCCGGCCAGTGCGAGATCGGCACCAAGTTCAACTCGCTGGTCAAGAAGGCCGACGAGCTGCTGACGATGAAGTACATCATCAAGAACGTGGCCTTCCGCAACGGCAAGACCGCGACCTTCATGCCCAAGCCCATCGTCGGCGACAACGGCAGCGGCATGCACGTGCACCAGTCCTTCGCCAAGGGCGGCGTCAACCTGTTCTCGGGCGACGGCTACGGCGGCCTGTCGCAGCTGGCGCTGTGGTACATCGGCGGCGTGTTCAAGCACGCGCGCGCGATCAACGCCTTCACCAACTCGGGCACCAACAGCTACAAGCGCCTGGTGCCGGGCTTCGAGGCGCCGGTGATGCTGGCCTACTCGGCGCGCAACCGTTCGGCGAGCTGCCGCATTCCGTACGTGGCCAACCCGAAGGCGCGCCGCATCGAAATGCGCTTCCCCGACCCGATCCAGTCGGGCTACCTGACCTTCGCCGCGCTGATGATGGCCGGCCTGGACGGCATCAAGAACCAGATCGATCCGGGTGCGCCCAGCGACAAGGACCTGTACGACCTGCCGCCGGAAGAGGAGAAGGGCATCCCGACCGTGTGCCACTCGCTGGACCAGGCCCTGGAAGCGCTGGACAAGGATCGCGACTTCCTCAAGGCCGGCGGCGTGTTCACCGACGACTTCATCGACAGCTACATCGCGCTGAAGATGCAGGAAGTGACCAAGTTCCGCGCGGCCACTCACCCGCTCGAGTACCAGATGTACTACACCGTCTAAGCCCAAGCTCGCGCGCGCCGGGACGCGATCCCGGTGCGCGCATTCCACGCTGCCGCCAGGAGCACCGATGCAGATCCGCGCCGGACAACTGGACCATCCGCAGGTGATCGCGCTGCTGCGCGAACACCTGCAGGGCATGGCCGAGCTGTCGCCGCCGGAAAGCATCCACGCGCTGGACCTGGACGGTCTGCGGCGCCCGGAAATCAGTTTCTGGAGCGCATGGCAGGACGAGGACCTGCTCGGCGTGGGTGCGCTCAAGCAGCTCGACGCGGAGCACGGCGAGATCAAGTCCATGCGCACGGCCTCGCGCCACCTGCGCAAGGGCGTGGCCGCGGCGATGCTGCAGCACCTGCTGGGCGAGGCCGCGCGCCGCGCCTACCGGCGCCTGAGCCTGGAGACCGGATCGATGGACGGCTTCGCGCCGGCGCGCACGCTGTACGCGCGCTACGGCTTCGAGCCCTGTCCACCGTTCGCCGACTACGTCGACGACCCCAACAGCGTGTTCATGAGCAAACGGCTGTAACCCCCACGCGGCCCGCGGCGCAAGCCACGGGCCGCGTGCTTTTCCACCATCACCAGCACAAACAGGAGACCCAACCGACGGGCTACGCCCCGCCGCCAGGCGAGTGCGTCCCCGAAGAAACGCGGGCACCCAGCTACGTCCCGCTTTCGAGAGCACGAATGCAATGACCGGGGAGGGGCCACCGCTTATGAGGAGCCTGCGTCATGTCGTCTCGTACCAACGCCCGCAACACCGCGATCGCGCCTGCCGCGCTCGCCCTCGCGTTCGCCCTGTCCGCGAACGCGCCCGCGCACGCCGGTGCCTCCGGTTCGGTGAGCCTGAGCAGCGACTACGTCTTCAGAGGGGTGTCGCAGACCAACCAGGAACCCGCCCTGCAGGGCGGCATCGAGTACGCGTCCGACAGCGGTTTCTATGTCGGCGCCTGGGGCAGCAACGTCAGTTGGCTGTCCGACACCGTCGTCGTCGGCGACGACATTTCCAGCAGCCTGGAGCTGGACGCCTATGCCGGCTATCGCGGCAAGGCCGGCGAGCGTTTCGCCTACGACGTGGGCGCGCTGTACTACGGGTATCCCGGCGACTACCCGGGCGGCTTCAACAGCCCGAATACCGCCGAACTCTACCTGGGCGCCACCGTCACGCCGACCGACACGCTGTCGCTGGGACTCAAGGCCTCCTACGCCCTGACCGACCTGTTCGGCTACGCCGATTCGGACGGCAGCGCCTACCTGGACGCCTCGCTCAACTGGACCTTCCAGCCGACCTGGACCTTGAACCTGCACGGCGGCAAGCAGTGGATCGAGAACAACGAGGCCTTCGAGTACACCGACTGGAAGGTCGGCGTGACCAAGGCCTTCGACCACGGCTTCAGCATCGCCGCCGCCTACGCCGACACGGACGCCGAGCAGGCGCTGTACACCAATGCGCACGGCAACGACATCGCCGGCGACGCATTCACCCTCACCCTCAGCAAAGCGTTCTGACGCGCCGCTGCACCTACGGAGCTGCGAGATGAAACTGATCACCGCGATCATCCGCCCGTTCAAGCTGGACGAAGTGCGCGAGGCGCTCACCGAAGTCGGCGTATCGGGCATCACCGTCACCGAAGTCAAAGGCTTCGGCCGGCAAAAGGGCCACACCGAGCTGTACCGCGGCGCCGAGTACGTCGTCGATTTCCTGCCCAAGCTCAAGATCGAATGCGCGGTCCCCGACAGCCTGCTCGACGCGGCGCTGGAAGCAATCCAGAACGCCGCCCGCACCGGCAAGGTCGGCGACGGAAAGATCCTTGTGCTGCCGGTGGAGAACACGGTGCGCATCCGCACCGGCGAACTCGACGACGACGCCCTGTGACCCCTGACGCGAGTAACGATATGAAGACGCATGCATTGAAGTGCCGCTCGCGCGAGCGGTCGTTGCGAACCCTGGCCCTGGGCGCGCTGCCCGCGGCCGCGATGTTGGCGCCATGGGCGGCGCGGGCGCAGGAAGCGGCCGCGGCGGCCGAGCCGGTGGTGGACAAGGGCGACGTGGCCTGGATGCTGACCTCGACCCTGCTGGTGCTGTTGATGACCGTGCCCGGACTGGCCCTGTTCTACGGCGGCCTGGTGCGCTCCAAGAATGTGCTGTCGGTGCTGATGCAGGTGCTGGCGGTGTTCTCGCTGATCGTGCTGCTGTGGGTGGCCTACGGCTACTCGCTGGCCTTCGCCGGCGGCGGTGCGTTCATCGGCACGTTCGACAAGCTGTTCCTGGCCGGCGTGAGCAAGGACACCCTGGCGGCCACCTTCAGCGCCGGCGTGGCCTTGCCGGAGTTCGTGTTCGTGGCCTTCCAGTCCACCTTCGCCGGCATCACCGGCGCGCTGATCGTCGGCGCCTTCGCCGAACGCATCAAGTTCTCGGCGGTGCTGCTGTTCTCGGCGATCTGGTTCACCTTCGCCTACCTGCCGATCGCGCACATGGTCTGGTACGGGCCGGACGGCTATCTGTTCGCCAAGGGCGCGATCGACTTCGCCGGCGGCACAGTGGTGCATATCAACGCCGGCATCGCCGGCCTGGTCGGCGCCTACTTCGTCGGCAAGCGCGTGGGCTACGGGCGCGAGGCGATCAAGCCGCACAACGTGACCTTCACCATGATCGGCGCGTCGCTGCTGTGGGTGGGCTGGTTCGGCTTCAACGCCGGCTCCAATCTGGAGGCCACGGCAGGCGCCGCCTTGGCCTTCCTCAACACCTTGCTGGCCACCGCGGCGGCGGCCCTGGCCTGGAGCCTGGTGGAGAAGCTGATCAAGGGCAAACCCTCGATGCTGGGCGGCGCGTCGGGCGTGGTCGCCGGCCTGGTCGCGATCACCCCCGCCTGCGGCACGGTCGGGCCGATGGGCGCGATCGCCATCGGCGCGATCGCCGGCGCGGCCTGCGTGTGGGGCGTGCACGGGCTCAAGCGCCTGCTGCGCGCCGACGACGCGCTGGACGTGTTCGGCGTGCATGGCCTGGGCGGCATCATCGGCGCGCTGCTCACCGGTGTGTTCAGCGCGCCGGCGCTGGGCGGTTACGGCCTGGGCGCGGGCAACGACAGCATCGCCGCGCAGGTGGGGGTGCAGGCGCTGAGCGTGGGCATCACGGTGCTGTGGTCGGGCCTGGTGTCGGTGCTGGCCTTCGCTGCGATCAAGCTGCTGTTCGGCTTGCGCGTGGCCGAGGAAGCCGAGCGCGAAGGTCTGGACATCACCTCGCACGGCGAGTCGGCCTACGAGAGCTGATCGGGACGGGCCGGAGGCACGCCTCCGGCCCGGACACTGCCGTCTCTTCGCCGCAGCGGCGCGGGCCGCGCGCCGGTCTGCATAACGCCGTAGCGGGACGATCCGTAGTCGGCCGCACCCGCGCCGCTGCGGCGAAGAGCACGCCCGCTCCCGCCTCGGGGTAGGAGCGGCGTGAGCCGCGACCGCGAACCCTCACCTACGACGAGAGCCGCGCGCGCTCCGCGTAGGAGCTGCGCAAGCTGCGACCGCGAACCCACCGTTACGACCAAGCCCTCGGTCGGCGGGGGGTCTGCTCTGGCGCCTTGGGGTAGGAGCGGCGTGAGCCGCGATCCGCTCCGAACTCGCGAAGGTGTTTGGGTGTGTTGGTTGAAGCAACAGCAACAGCTTCCGTCCGCAAGCGGCCGGGTCACTTTCTTTTGATAAGCGTCAAAAGAAAGTAACCAAAGAAAAACGCTTCACCAAAGCTCCCCTGCGAGATCGAAGCGCGCACGGGGATTTTTCGATCAGGCATCCTGCCCGAGCGGAAAACGGCGCACCTCCTGTGCGCCGCCCTTCGGGTCTTCTATTGGAATGGCGAGATCGGAGTTGGCGTGAGGATCAAGAGCATTCGCGCTGCGCGCTCATCCCCTCACCCTAGCCCTCTCCCGCAAGCGGGAGAGGGAATCCATCCCACGCCGCCGCCGCTGCTTTAGCCCCTCTCCCGCTTGCGGGAGAGGGGTTGGGGTGAGGGCAGCGCGCATCCAGCAAACCGCCCATCGCCGATCCGTTAGCCAGGCAAAGCCCATGCTCCCCGCCGGTGCTAGCATCCCCCCATGTCCGTCACCCCGCTGCTGCAAGGCCCGCTCACCGTGGTGGACTACCGCTGCCAGGCCGGGCCGGACGACCGCCCCTTCCTCGAGCATCACGGCGTCTTCGCCGTTGCCTACGTGCGCCGCGGCAGCTTCGGCTACCAGTCCCGCGGTCGGCGCTACGAACTCGTGGCCGGTTCCGTGCTGGTCGGCCGCGCTGGCGACGACTACCTGTGCACGCACGAGCACCACCTGTGCGGCGACGAATGCCTGTCCTTCCAATTCGCGCCCGAGCTGGTCGAAGAACTGACCGGCACCCAGCATTGCGCCGCATCGGCCTGGGCCACCGCAGGCCTGCCGCCGCTGCCGGAACTGATGGTGCTGGGCGAACTGGCCCAGGCCGCGGCCGAAGGGCGCAGCGAACTGGGCCTGGACGAACTGGGCCTGCTGTTCGCGCAGCGCTACCTAAGCCTGATCGGCGGGCGCGATGCCTCGCAAGTGCGCGCATCGCTGCGCGACCGCGGCCGCGCGATCGAGGCGGCGCTGTGGCTGGACGCGCACGCGCACGAAGCGGTGGACCTGGAACGCACCGCCGCGCGCAGCAGCCTGAGCGCCTTCCACTTCCTGCGCCTGTTCTCGTCGGTGCTCGGCGTTACGCCTCACCAGTACCTGTTGCGCGCGCGCCTGCGCCGGGCGGTGCCGCTGCTGGCGGACGATACCCGGCCGATCACCGAGGTGGCCTACGACAGCGGCTTCGCCGACCTGTCCAACTTCGTGCGCACCTTCCGCCGCGCCGCCGGGGTGTCGCCGCGCGGGTTCCGCCGCGCCGCGCGCGGCGACCGCAAGATTCTCCAAGAACGCATCCGCGCCTGGGGCGCAGGCTGAGCCTCCCATCAAGGAGGTTTCCCCATGTACGACCATATCGGCCTGAAGGTCCGCGACCTCGACGCCAGCCTGCGCTTCTACGAAGCCGCGCTGGGCGCGCTGGGCCACCGCCTGGACTCGCGCTACGAAGGCGGCGCCGGCCTAGGCCCGGAAGGCGCGCCGGCGCTGTGGCTCAATGCCGACGCGCAGGCCCCGCGCGGCGCCGCCCATGTCGCCTTCCGCGCGCCCGACCGCGCCGCGGTCGACCGTTTCCATGCCGCAGGGCTGAAGTCGGGCGGCCGCGACAACGGCGCGCCCGGTCCGCGCCCGGACTACGGCCCGACCTACTACGCCGCGTTCCTGATCGACCCCGACGGCCACAACGTCGAGGCCGTCTGCCTGGATTGAGCCGGCCCGCGCGCTCGGGCTCAGGCCAGGCGCGCGTTGCTGCGCACCAGCTCGATCTCCGAGCGCGGCGGCGCGCCGAACAAGCGCTTGTACTCGCGGCTGAACTGCGACGGGCTTTCGTAACCCACCTTGTGCGCGGCGGCGACCGCCTCGATGCCGTCCATCAGCATCAGCCGCCGCGCCTCGTGCAGGCGCAGCTGTTTCTGGAACTGCAGCGGCGACATCGTGGTCACCGCCTTGAACTGGTGGTGCAGCGAGGACGTGCTCATATGCACCGACTGCGCCAGCTCCTCGATGCTCAGCGGCAACAGATAGCGCTGGCGCAGCAACTCGACTGCACGCGCAATGCGGTGCGGGCGGCTGTCGGCCATGGCCAGGTCGCACAGGCGATGGCCCAGATCGCCCACCAGCACCCGGTAGTGGATTTCGCGCAGCGCGATCGGCGCCAGCACCGGCAGGTCCTGCGGCGTTTCCAACAGCCGCATCAGCCGAAGCACCGCGTCCAGCAGCGGCGCGTTCACGCGTGCGGCATACAGGCCCAGGTCCAGGCCGGGCGAGGGCGCACGCGGACCGGCTTCCAGGATCAAGGCGGCGATCTGCTCCGGATCGATGTCCAGGCGCAGGCACAGGTAGGGCTGTTCCGGCGTGGCCTCGATGACCTGGCCGATCATCGGCAGGGTCACCGACACCACCAGGTAGTTGAGCGGGTCGTAGCGGTAGGTTTCGCCGGCCAGCATGGCCACCTTGCTGCCCTGGGCGACGATGCACAGGCGCGGCTCGTACAGGGTCGGCTGACAGGGCGTGGGCGCACTCATGCGGATCAGCTGCAGCGAGTTCACCGCGGTGTCGTGTACACCGTCGCTAGGGGTCAATCGGGCAATCCGCTCGGCCAGCTCGGCCTGCGCCGCGCAGAACCCCTCGCGGGCGGCCGATTCGACGAAAGTATTGGTGTTCATGGCTCTCAGCGGGCAGGGGGCTGGCTGGGATTATGTTTACCGAATCTGCCGTTCGGCGTGCCGGATCGGCCGAATTGCAGGATCGGGCAATGATTCGACAGCAATGTACTAACCGGACGGGGTCCGGGGAGACGACCATAAGCCGCTCTCCCCCGACCCGTCCGGGCCCGCCCCGGCGTGGCGCCCGCGCGCCCCCGCCGAAGACGCTCCGGCCGAGTTTCCCTCCCCACGGGACTCGTCGCGATGTGGATCGTCCAATACGCGCTCAACCGCCGCTACACCATCGGCGTTCTTGCCATCCTGATCCTGCTGTTCGGTCTGCAGTCGGCGCGGCGCATGCCCACCGACATCCTGCCCGAGGTCGGCATCCCCTCGGTCAACCTGGTCTGGACCTATAGCGGCCTGCCGGCCGCGGACATGGCCGCCAAGCTCACCTCGTTCTCCGAGGTGGCGATCATGAACACGGTCGACGACCTCAAGGAAGTCCGCTCGGAGTCGATCAACGGCGCCAGCATCGTGCGCATCGACTTCCAGCCCACGGTCAGCCTGGACCGCGCCCTGGGCCAGATCACCGCGGTGTCGCAGACCATCCTGCGGCGCATGCCGCCGGGCACCTCGCCGCCGCTGGTGGTGCGCAACAACGTCTCGTCCACGCCGGTGCTGCAGCTGGTGCTGTCCTCGGATTCGATGACCGAGGCGCAGCTGTACGACTACGCGCGCCTGCAGCTGCGTTCGCAGATCCAGACCATCCCCGGCATCCGCATGACCCTGCCTTACGGCGGTGCGCCGCGGCAGATCATGGTCGATCTGAATCCGTCGGCGCTGCAGACCTATGGCCTGACGCCCAGCGACGTGACCTCGGCGCTGGAGCGCGGCAGCCCGACCCTGCCCTCGGGCGCGATCCGCGAGGGCGGGCGCGAACTGCAGATTTCGCTGGACACCAGCCCGGCCACCGCCGCCGACTTCCTCGACCTGCCGGTGGCCTCGCGCAACGGCGGCGTGATCTACGTGCGCGACGTGGCCTCGGTGCGCGACGGCGCCGCGCTGCAGACCAACGTGGCGCGCATGGACGGCGCCAGCGCGGTGTCGGTGGCGCTGATCAAGCTAGGCGGCGCCTCGGCGGTGGAACTGGTGCGCGCCGTGCGCGAGCGCCTGCCCGAAATCGAGGCCTCGGCGCCGCCGGGCATGCGCATCGTGCCGATCTTCGACCAGTCGGTGTTCGTCGATCAGGCCATCGGTTCGATCCAGCACGAAGCGCTGCTGGTGGGCCTGCTGGTGGCGCTGGTGGTGCTGGTGTTCATCGGTTCCTGGCGCTCCAGCCTGATCGTGCTGTCGGCGATCCCGCTGGCGCTGCTGGCCTCGGTGGCCATGCTGCATCTGCTGGGCTACACCTTCAACGTGATGACCCTGGGCGGCCTGGCGCTGGCGATCGGCATCCTGGTCGACAACGCGGTGGTCGACGTGGAGAACACCAACCGCAACATCGCCCTGGGCAAGGACGTGCGCACCGCGATCCTGGACAGCGCCAGGGAAGTGGTGTTCCCCGAGTTCGTGTCCACGGTGGCGATCTGCATCGTGCTCACTCCGATCCTGCTGATGACCGGCTTGTCGGCCTGGGTGTTCACGCCGCTGGCCCTGGCGGTGATCTTCGCCATGGCCGCCTCGTTCCTGCTCTCGCGCACCCTGATCCCGGTGCTGTGCTACCTGCTGCTGCCGGCCGACATCGACAGCCGTGCGCGGCCGCGTTGGCGGTTCGAACGCGCGCTGCTGGCGGTGAACCACAAGGTCGAACACAGCCTGGACGCGTTGCGCGAACGCCACCACGCGCTGCTGCTGCGGCTGGGCCATCACGGCGGCGTGCTGGCCCTGGCCGCGCTGCTGACCGTGGGCGTGGGCGCCTCCGCCGCGCTGATGCTGGGGCGGGAGTATTTCCCGCAAGTCGACGCCGGCCAGTTGCGACTGCAGGTGCGCATGCCCTCGGGCCTGCGCCTGGAGGAAACCGCGGCGCGGGTCAGCCAGATCCAGCGCGAGATCCGCCAGATCGTGCCGGCGCAGGAACTGCAGACGGTGTACGAGCAGATCGGCGTGCCCGACGCGGTCAACCTGGCCCTGGTCGACAGCGCGGTGGTCGGTTCGTTCGAGGCCGAGGTGATGCTGCAGCTGCGCGCGCCGCACGGCCCCAGCCGCGTGTATCTGCAGCAGATCCGCGAGCGCATCGCGCAGAAATTCCCCGAGGTGCAGGTGTTCGAGCGCCCGCCCGACGCCACCAGCCGCACCCTGGCCGGCTCGGCCGCGGCCGCGTTCGAGGTGCGCCTGATCGGCCGCGACACCGCCGGCAACCTGGCCCTGGCGCGCGAGATCGAAACCCGCCTGCGCCAGGTGCCCGGCGCGGTCGACGTGGCCCTGCGCCAGGTGCTGGACCTGCCCGAATACCAGGTGCGCATCGACCGCACCCGCGCCGCACAATTGGGATTGGACGCGCAGCAGGCCAGCCGCGCGGTGCTGGCGGTGCTGGGTTCGGCCGGCACGGTGTCGCCGGTGTACTGGACCGACACCGTCAACGCCATCGCCTACACCGTGCAGGTGCAGGCGCCGCCGGCGCAGCTGGGCGACATCGACACCCTGCTCAATCTGCCGCTGCGCATCGGCGCCAACGGCCAGCCGGTGCTGTTGCGCAGCATCGCCACGGTCACCCCGCGCACCGTGCCGGCCAGCATCGGCCGCACCACGCTGGCGCCGACCATCAGCGTGCTGGCCAATGTGCAGGGCACCGACCTGGGTTCGGTCTACGACCGCCTGCGCGGAATCACCGGCGAACTCGAAGGCCGGCTCAAGTCCGGCAACCGCATCGAGATCGCCGGCCAGGCCGGCGAAATGCAGAGCGCCTACAGCGAACTGGCCGCCGGCCTGCTGATGTCGGCAGTGCTGGTGTTCCTCGTGCTGGTGGTGAACTTCCAGTCCTGGATCCAGCCGCTGGTGGCGATGTCCGGCTTGCCGTTGGCGATCGCCGGCGCGGCCATCGGACTGTTCGTGACCGGCACGCCGCTGAGCGTGCCGGCCTTGATGGGCGTGATGATGGTGATCGGCGTGTCCACGGCCAACAGCGTGCTGGTGACCAGCTTCGCCCGCGGCCTGATCGCCGAAGGCCACGATCCGGAACTGGCCGCCTACGAATCCGCCGCGGTGCGCCTGCGCCCGGTGCTGATGACCGCCAGCGCGATGGTGCTGGGCATCGTGCCCATGGCCATCGGCCTGGGCGAGGGCGGCGAACAGAACGCGCCGCTGGGCCGTGCGGTGATCGGCGGCCTGCTGCTGGGCACGCCAGCCACCCTGGTGCTGGTGCCCTCGATCCTGGCCGTGCTCGGCCGCCACAGCAAACGGCGCGCGGCCGGTCATGCCGCTGCCGCCGCCCCCATCGAAGATTCCAACGCTGCCGGCGCCGCCGGCGCAGGAGCCCTGTGATGCGTTCCGTCTCCCTCAAGCCTTATGCCGCGCTGGCCGCGGCCATTGCCGTGGCGGTCGCCGCCGGTTGCGGCCGCAGCGACGCGGTCGAACCGCCACCGGCGACGGTACCGGAAGTGACCACGGTGGCCGCCGAGCCGGCCGAGGCGCAGCTGGAACTACGCCTGCCCGCGCGCGCCTTAGCCGGCGAATCGGCGCAGATCTACGCCCGCGCCACCGGCTTCGTCCGCGACCGCCGCGTGGATCTGGGCGACAAGGTCGAAGCCGGCCAAGTCCTGGCCGTCATCTCCGCGCCCGAAGTCGAACAAGCCGTGCGCGAGGCCGAGGCCGACCTGGGCCAGGCCAGCGCCGACCAGGAGCTGGCCAAGGTCAACTTCGACCGCGCCCAGGTGCTGGTGGGTTCCGGCGCGATCTCCAAGGAGATGTACAGCGACCGCAAGGCCAACCGCGATGCCGCCGCCGCGGCGCGCGCGGCCGCGCAGGCGCGCCTGACCAGCGCGCGCGAGCGCAGCGGCTTCCAGAGCGTGCGCGCGCCGTTCGCCGGCGTGGTCGCGGCGCGCAACATCGAGCGCGGCGATCGCGTGGTGGCCGACTCGGCCGCCTCCGCCCTGCCGATGTTCGAACTCAACGCGCTGGACCCGCTGCGCATCGTGATCGACGTGCCGCAGAGCGCGGCCTTGCAGGTGCGCCCCGGCCTGCAGGCCGAAGTGCGCTTCCCCGAATTGCCCGGCGAGACGTTCAAGGCCGAAGTCGCGCGCAGCGCGCAGAGCCTGTCGCGCGACCTGGGCGCGATGCGCGTGGAACTGCGCCTGCCCAACCCCGAAGGCCGCATTCCGGCCGGCATGGTCGGCGAAGTGCGGCTGCAGGTGCCGCGCACCGCGCCGGCGGTGCGGGTGCCGGTGTCGGCGGTGCTGCAGGGCGGCGCCGGTCCGCGCGTGGCCGCGCTGCGCCAGGATTCGACCCTGGAATTCCGCAGCGTGGCGCTGGGCCGCAACCTGGGCGGCGAGATCGAGATCGTCTCCGGCCTGGCCGCGGGCGACACCGTGGTGCGCGCGCCCAATTCGCTGCTCAGCGAGGGCGCCAAGGTCAAGGTCCGGCCCACGCCGCCGCCGCGCAAGTCGTAAGGCCGGGCCGTACACATCGCGCTAACGCCACGACGCGATGGCCTTAACCCGGTGCCGCCTAGGCTGGCCCATGCCCGCCTCGAGGCGATACCGGGAGTACGGCATGGCGATCTGCGACGTATGCGGCAACGACTACGACAAGGCGTTCCGCGTCGAACAAGGCAGCCGCAGCGGCACCTACGATTCCTTCGAATGCGCGATCCACGCGATGGCGCCGCGCTGCGCGCACTGCCATTGCGCGATCATCGGCCACGGCATGGAAAGCGGCAACGCGTTCTACTGCTGCGCGCACTGCGCCAAGCACGCCGGCGTGAGCGGCGTGGCCGACCGCGCGCCGGCCTGAGCCGCAGGCCCGGTGCCCGCTAGAGGGCGCTCCGTTTTGCCGCTACCATCGTGGGCAGTCGCAAGGACTGCGCGGGGAGCGGCATGGACGGTCGGCAGCGGACGGCGGCGGGCACGGAATTCGCGACGCCTGCGGCGGGGTTCGAACTTCAGGCGGCGCTGACGCCCACGCGCACGGCCTTGGTCGCCGGCGACCGCAGCCTGGACTATCGCGAACTCGACATGCGCGCCAATGCGTTGGCGCAGCGGCTGCACGCGCTAGGCCTTGGCCGCGAGGACGTGATCGCGGTATGGATGGAGCGCTCGCTGGCGCTGCCGATCGCGCTGCTGGCGGTGGCCAAGGCCGGCGCGGCGTATCTGCCGTTGTACGTGGGCGCGGCCACGGAGCAGCAGCGTCGCATGCTCGAGGAGACCGGCGCTCGGGTGCTGCTGCATGAGCGTGGCGTGGCGCCGCCCGCGTTCGCTCACGGCCTGCAGCTGCTCGCAGTCGATGCGGACGAATCGCTGCCCGCCGCCACCGCGCCGCCGCCGCGCGAGGACGACCCCGCGCAGCTGGCCTACGTGATGTACACCTCCGGTTCCACCGGTGAGCCCAAGGGCATCTGCACCACCGCCGGCAACATCGCCGCCTTCGCCCGCCACCCTCGTTGGCGCGAGGCGGCCGATGCACGCGTGCTGCTGCATTCCTCGCCCGCGTTCGACGCGTCCACCTACGAGCTGTGGACGCCGCTGCTCAACGGCGCCGCCGTGGTGGCGGCGCCGCCCGGCGCGCTGGATGCCGGCGCGCTGCGGCGTCTCATCGCCGAGCGGGGCGTCACCGATCTGTGGCTGACCGCGGGCCTGTTCCACGCGCTGGCCGCGGACGCCGCCGCCTGTTTTGCGGGCCTGCGCCAGGTGATCGCCGGCGGCGATGCGGTCTCGGCCGCGGCGGTGCGCCGGGTGCAGGCGCAATGCCCGGGCGTGCGCGTGGTCAACGGCTACGGTCCCACCGAGACCACTACCTTCGCCACCCTGTGCGAGCTGCCCGCGTTGCGCAGCGACGAGGACGAAGTGCCGATCGGCGCGCCCTTGGATGGCGCCTACCTGCGGGTGCTCGACGAACACAGGCAGGCCGTGCCCCTCGGCACGGTCGGCGAACTGTGGATCGGCGGCGCCGGCGTCGCCCGCGGCTATCTGCACCGGCCCGAGCTGACCGCCCAGCGCTTCGTGCCCGACCAGTTCGGCGCACCGGGCCAGCGGCTCTATCGCAGCGGCGATCTGGTGCGGCAGCGTGCCGACGGCCTGCTGTGCTTCGTCGGCCGCGCCGACCGCCAGATCAAGCTGCGCGGCTTCCGCGTCGAGCTGGGCGAGATCGAAACGCGCCTGGCGCAACTGCCGCGCGTGGCCCAGGCAGCGGTGCGCGTGCTCGAGGACCGGCCGGGCCACAAACGGCTGGCCGCCTACCTGGCGCGTGAGGATGCGCGCGACGACGATGCCGGCTGGCTGCGCGCCACCGCCGCGGCGCTGGCCGCGCACCTGCCCGATTACATGCATCCGTCGGCGTGGATGGTGCTGCCGCGGTTGCCGCTGACCGCCAACGGCAAGGTCGACCTGGCCGCGCTGCCGCTGCCGCAAGCGGCTGCCGCCGAGCCCGATGCGCAAACCCAGTGGTCGCCGCAGGAGCGCATCCTGGCCGACGTCTACGCCGCCGTGCTCAGCCTGGACGCCGGCGCCATCGGCCGCGACGACGACTTCATCGCCCTGGGCGGCGACAGCCTCAGCGCGGTGCGGGTGGCGGCACTGGCGATGCGCGAAGGCGTGGCGATCTCGGCGCGGCAGGTGCTGCAGCACCGCAGTCCCGAGCGCCTGAGCGCCGTGGCCGGCCAGGACGACAGCGACGCGCGCATCCAGTGCGAGATTCCGCCGTCGCTGCTGGTGCCGGTGCTGCGCATCCGCGAAGGCGCGCATCCGGCCCTGTTCTGCTTCCACCCGGGCAGCGGCCTGAGCTGGCCTTACCGTCGCCTGGCGCGGCACCTGAGCGGCGACTATGCCGTCTATGGCCTGCAGGCGCGCAGCCTGCGCGAGCCCGGCTACCTGCCCGCCTCGGTCGAGGCCATGGCCCAGGACTACGTGCGCGAGATCCGCGCGCTGCAACCGCAGGGCCCGTACCGGTTGTTGGGCTGGTGCCTGGGCGGCGCCACCGCCAGCGCCGTGGCCGCGCAACTGGAAGCGCTGGGCGAGACCGTGTCGCTGCTGTGCGTGGTCGATTTCTTCCCCGGCCAGTTCGAAGCCGAGTCCGAACCGGCGCTGGTGCCCGAGCTGGAAACCGACGGCGCGGCGGAGCCTGAAGCGGACGAAAGCGCGCCCGCGGCACCGCCGCGCGTGATCGCCGAAATCGAAGACGGTTACTACGACATCTCTCCGATCCTGTTCGACCCCGACACCGGCGCCAACACCTTCGCCATCGCCGACCGCTACCGGCCCGCGCCGCTGCGCTGCGGCCTGCTGCTGGTGCGGGCCGCGCCGCCGCGCGGACCCGCACCGCACTCCACCGAGTATTGGACGCCGTACGTGCGCGGCCCGCTGCAGGTCCACGACCTGGCCTGCGACCACGCGCTCATGCTCAACCTGCGCTACGCCGAGCAGCTGGCGCGCATCGTCGACGCGCACTTGCTCGAACGCAAAGACGAGGCCGCGGTCATCGCGAGCGCCGACAGTTGACCTAGGGCCCCGGTTCGGGCGTCAATCGAACGGCGGGCCCACCATCACGTGCAGGGGTAAGCAGGTATGCAGGACAGCCAGTTATTGCAGGTGCTGTTGCCGATCGCGATCGCCTTGATCATGACCGGCATCGGCATGTCGCTGACGCCCGCGGATTTCCTGCGCATAGGCGAGCGGCCCAAGCCGGTGCTGGTGGGCGTGCTCGGTCATTACCTCTGGCTGCCCGCGCTGGGCTTCTTCGTCGCCTGGGCCTTTTCCTTGCCGGCCGAATACGCGGTCGGCCTGGTGCTGGTGGCCGCCTGCCCCAGCGGTTCCTCGTCCAATGCGCTGACCTACCTCAGCCGCGGCAACGTCGCCCTGGCCGTCAGCCTGACCGTGATCAGCGGCCTGATCACCTTCATCAGCGTGCCGCTGCTGGTGAATCTGGCCCTGCACGTGTTCGCCGGCGAGCGTGCCGATCTCAGCGTGCCGTTCCGCAGCACCGCGCTGCACCTGGCGGTGCTGGTGTTGATCCCGATCCTGGTCGGCATGGCCGTGCGCCGCCTTGCGCCGCGCGCGGCGCTCAAGATCGAAAAGTGGACCGGCGTGTTCGCCGTGCTGGTGCTGCTGGCCATCATCATCGCCCTGGTCGTGCAGCAATGGGCGCAGCTGCCCGCGCTGTTGCGCGGCGTCGGCCTGCCGGCCTTCGTGCTTGCCTGCGGCGCCACCGCTGGCGGCGTGCTCCTGGGCCGCTGGCTACGCTTGGACCTGCCCGACGCGCTGACCGTCGGCATCGAAGTCGGCGTGCAGAACGCCACCCTGGCCGCACTGATCGCGCTGACCCTGATGAAGTCCGAACAGATCGCGGTGCCGGCGCTGATGTACGGCATGCTCATGTACATCCCGGCGGCGATGGTGGTGCTGTACGGTCGGCGCGCCGCGCGGCGCCGGGCCCAGGCGGCCGCGTGAACCTGCTGGTAGGCGAGGCCTTCTCGCCGTGGACGATCAAGGCGCGCTGGGCCTTGGATCGCTGCGGCGTCGCCTACGCCTATCGCGAATACACGCCCGGCCTGAGCGAGCCGTGGCTGCGTTGGAAGCTGGGCCGCTGGCGCCAGCCGGTATCGGTGCCGGTGATGCTCACGCCCGGTCGCGCGCTGCTGGGTTCCTGGGAAATCGCGCAGTACGCCGGGCAGCAGGCGGGCGAGGAATGCCTAGGAGCCTTCGATCAGATCCAGCCCTGGGACCAAATCAGCGAACACGGCCTGGCGGCCGCGCGCACGCGCGTGGTCCGCGCGGTGCTCGCCGACGACCGCACCCTGGACGAAGCGGTGCCGTTCCTGCCGGCCGGGGCGCGCTTCCTGCTGCGGCCCGTCGCCCGCAACGTGGCCGGCCGCCTGGACCGCAAATACGCCGCACTCGCCTTCGCCGACGCCCATCGCGACGCGTTGCTCGCGGTGCGTTCGGCGCTGGCGCAGTCCGGCACCGGCTTCGTGCTGGATCGCTTCAGCTACGCCGACATCAGCCTGTCGGTGTTGCTGGAGGCGGTGGTGCCGCAATCCGGCCCCGCCGTTCTCGGTCCGGCGCATCGCGCCTGCTGGCATCACGCCGCGCTGGCCGCGGAGTTCGCCGATCTGCTTGAATGGCGCGCAGGCTTGCAGCGCGACTACGGGCCGTGATGCTTCCGTGCTCAGCGCCACCGCCGATCAGAACCCTAAGCACCGGCCACCTGGAGTTTCGATGAAGTACGCGCTCGCTCTCGCCCTGTTCGCCTTGGGTCCAGCCACGGCCGCCGAGCCGGCCACACCCGCGCCGTCGCTCGAACAGCTCGTGCTGGCCCAGGACCAGGCTGTCTTCGCCGCGTTCAACGCTTGCGACGTCGCCGAGTTCCGCAAGTATTTCGACCCGGCGGTGGAGTTCTACCAGGACAACGACGACGTGTCCGTCGGCGTGGACGAACTGGTCCAGTCCTTCGACGGACGCTGCAAGGACGGCAAGTCGAACCTGCGCCGCGAACTGGACGCATCAGCGGTGGAGGTGCATCCGATCCAGGGCTACGGTGCGGTCCAACTGGGCGCGCACCGCTTCTGGATCGTGGCCGACGGCGAGGCGGACGAACTGGCCGCGCAGCCGCGCTTCGTCCATCTGTGGAAACGCCAGGGCGAACGCTGGGTGATCACCCGCGTCATCAGTTACGGACACTGACCCGAATCGCCGGAGGGCCAGACCCAGGAGTGGCGCGATGAAACTTGCTCTAGTGTTGGCGGCTCTCATCCTGACCGGTTGCGCTAGCCGCGGTCCCATCGGTGGCCCGCTTAGCCTGACCGGCACCTACCAGCTCCTGGGCGACGGCCAGCTCTGCTTGCTTCCGTCGCCCGGCTCCGCAAAGCGCCTGCCCCATTGGAAGGCCGGCGCGAGGCTCTGCTTCGCCAACACCTCGGAAGCGATCGATCTGCTCGGCGCCAGGGAGGCCTTCCAGAAAGTCGGCTACTCGCATGTCTGCGGATTCGAAGGCGAGGCGAGCGTCACCGCGACGGATTTTTGGCTCAACCTGGGCCAGGTCGGCGGGGAAGACTGGCGGTACCAGGCGCGGCTGGTAAGCGTCGAGCAGGTACGGCCGTCCAAACTCATTTCCTGCGAGCGCTGATTCCCTTGCGTTCGCCCATTCGCCGCTTCGTATTCAGCAGCGTTCCATTCAAGACCTGGGTCGAGTAGACACCATGCCCACCATCGATTTCAGCAAAGACGAAAAATCCATCCTCGTCCGCAAGCTCCAGCTTTACTTCAGCGAAGAGCTCAAGCAACCCATCGGCCAATTCGATGCGGAGTTCCTGCTGGACTTCATCTCCAGCGAACTGGGCGCGTACTACTACAACCGCGGCTTGTACGACGCCCAGGCCGCTCTGTCGGCCAAGCTGGAGGATGTGCAGGACGCCATTTACCAGCTTGAGCAGCGCACGGACTTCAAACGGTAGTCGGAGCATGTCCTACTCGAGCCATCGAAGGCTGGCGCTAGATGAGAGCATCCCGATTAGTCATCGGGTGTCGCACGTTCGTTCTTGCGCTCTGCATGTGGCACAGAAGTTGGGCGTACCGCGCTCGGAATTGCTCGACCTGATAGGCATTTCGGATAGCTACGAGGATCAAGACCTGCCATCCATGACGCAGCTGGAGCAGGCCGTTCATTCGCTCGATGCTATCCGGCTTGCAGGTGGCTCCGGTGGAGCCCTGCCACCGCGCCGGGTGCCTTAGCGGCAAAGCCCGACCTGCGGCGCAAACACCCACTGGCCCGCCCCCGCGCGCCTCGCTAAGCTGCCCCCATCACCGACCGCTGGACAGGCATGGACTCCTGGGCGCTAGCGCTGATCTTCGCCGGTCTCTCGCTCTCGCTGCTGGCCTGGTACGCGGGGCGGCGCCATGAGCGCGGCAGGCAGTCGCGGCGGCTGGCCGCGGTCCTGGGCGCCTTGTCGGCGCCGATGCCGGTGGCCTTCGTCGCCTGGGCGCCGCGATCGGGCGTGGTGCTGTGGAGCACCGCCGCCGAGCGGCTGTTCGGCGTGGATGCGACGCTGATGCTGGGTCAGGCATTGCCGGCGGAGCTGGAGGCCTTGCGCTGGACGGAGGTCGAGGCGGACAGGGCCCGGTCCGGCGCGCGCCTGCAGCTGCGCGGTGCCAACGGCGCGGTCGATGCCATGGTCTGGATGGCCACCGAGGCCGACGGCCTGGTCGTCGTGGCTATCGAGGATGTGCACTCCAGCGCAGCCAACGCGCGCGCCGCCGAGGTTGCGCGCGCGCAGCGCGACGCCCTGGTGCGCGAGGTGCATCACCGGATCAAGAACAGCCTGCAGGGCGTGGCCGGCTTGCTGCGCCAGCATCTGTCCGACAAGCCCTTGCTCAAACCGCTGCTGGAAGCCGCCTCCGCCCAGGTCTCGGCGATCGCCGCGGTGCACGGGTTGCATGGCGAAGCCAAGGACGGGCGGATCGACCTGCGCATGCTGATCGTGCGGGTGGCCGCGTCGATCTCCGGCATCATGCATGTACCGATCACGGTGTCGGAACGGTGCGTGGTGCTGGAGCGTTTCAGCGTCAACGAAGAGGAGTCCGTGCCGGTGGCGATGGTGCTGAACGAGCTCATCATGAACGCGGCCAAGCACCGCTCGCGTTCCGGCGCCAACGGCATCGTCGCCATCGATGCGGTCGCGCAGGCGCAGCGCGCGCAGATCCTGGTGAGCAATCCCGGGTTCCTGCCGGCGAACTTCGACTTCGGCGCGGGCGCCAACCTCGGCAACGGCCTGGGCCTGATCCGCTCGCTGTTGCCGCGGCGCGGCGCCAGCATCGCGCTGGCCGAGGAAGGGCGGCGCGTGGTGGCCACGCTGGTCCTGCACGCACCCGATGTACTCAGCGCCACCCCCCAGGATGAGGAGGCGATCGCATGAACGGCGCACACCGCTTGCTGGTGGTCGACGACGACCGATTGGTGCTGGCGACGATCTGCCGCGGCTTGCAGGCCGCGGGCTATCGGGTCGAATCCGCGCAATCGGTGGACGAAGCGATCGCGCTGCTCGACGCCGCGCGCCCGGATCTGGCCTTGCTGGACATACGCATGGGCGAACGTGGCGGCTTCGAACTCGCGCGCGAACTGCTGGCGCGCGACGGCATTCCCTTCATGTTCCTGTCGGCCTACGGCGACGAGGCCACGGTGGAGGAAGCCACCGAACTGGGCGCGGTGGGCTTCCTGGTCAAGCCGATCGACATACCGCAGATCATTCCGGCGGTGGAGGCGGCGCTGAAACGCGCCGCCGATCTCAGCCGTCTGCGCAGCACCGGCCGTCAGCTGGAGCAGGCGCTGGACCAGCAGCGCGGGATCAGCGTGGCGATCGGCATCCTGATGGAGCGGCATCGCTGGTCGCGCAGCGAAGCCGAGCTGCGCCTGCGCGACACCGCCCGTTCGCAGCGGCGCAAAATGACCGACCTGGCCGAAGGCATCGTGTTCGCGGCCGACGCTCTGGCGGCCTCGGCGTTGGGCGGGGACCGTTCGGATTAGCGACGGGCTCGGCCTTGCACTGAGTTGACAAGCCCTCGCGATTGGTTTTAGCGTCTGTACCAGCCCCGGCGCCCCGCAAGCGCGCCCCGGCCGCAGCGACTGCCCCGACCCGGCAGCTCATCCGTTCCATTCGGCCCCGCACCCGCCGATCGCAGCAGCGATACGAGGGCTTGCGCGCCGATGAACACAGACGCTCTTTTCGAACCCGCGCCCCACGCCGTGGCGCACGAGCGCGACGCCGTGCCCTTGCGCCTGCTCGTCGACGGCCTGGAGCCCGACGAACGCGCGACGCTGGATGCGATCCTGAAGGTGGTGGGCCCCAAGTCCCTGCGCGGCTGGGCCTGGGCCGAAGGCACGGAGACCGACCTGTACCTGCACACGCGCGCCTTGCGCCGCCCCGGCGTGCACGCCGGCGTGTCGGGCCTGCTGCTGCGCGAACACGAAGCGGCGGCACCGCCGGAGGCGTTGACGTTGGCGGTGCCGTTCCGGGTGATGGCGGTGCTGGAACTGTTGGACGGCGCGATCGACCGCTTGCAGCGCGAGCGGCTCGCGGCCCCGGCCGAAGCGCCGGAAGACGACAAGACCCTGGCCTCGTCGCTGGCGCGTCTGCTGGCGCGCCCGGTCGATCACACCTTGCGCGTGCGCGTGCTGGGTCATGGCACGGTCTATCTGTGCACGCGCAGCCGCATGTACTGCATGGACTTCGCCCAGGAACAGTTGGGCAAGGCGCTGGAATCCAAGCGCTTCGTGCTCACCGCGATCGCGCCGGACTCGCCGGAACTGAGCGCCGAGCGCGATCACGGCTCGCCGCTGGACGAATTGCTGTGGCCGATCGGGCTGATGACGCCGCGCGAACAGGCGACGCGGCAGGAGCGCCATCGCCTGCGCCAGTGGCCGGACTTCGCGCGCCTGCCGCACGAGCCCCGCCATCTGCAGGCCTGCGCCGTGCTGGCAGCCACGGCGATGGATGCGCGCGAACTGGCCGCCGCCACCGGCCTGAGCGACACCGAAGCCGACCATTTCCTGCACGCCTGCGAGTTGTGCGGCGTATTGGAAGCGGCGGCCGCCGAACCGCCGCCGCCCGCGCCCACCCCAAGCAAACCCACAGGCGGTCTGTTCGATCGCCTGTGGCGGCGCTGGCTGAAATAGGGAGAGTCCGATGCCCCGCGAATACATCGTGCTGGTGGCCGGCCCCATGGGCGCCGGCAAGACCACCGCCATCGCCGCGCTCAGCGAAATACCGGTGGTGCTCACCGAGGCGGTCAACACCGATCAGGCGCGCCATGCCAAGGCCACCACCACGGTGGCGCTGGATTACGGCGAGATCTCGCTGGGCGACGGCGACAAGGTGCGGCTCTACGGCGTGCCGGGGCAGGACCGCTTCGATTTCATGTGGCGCATCCTGGAAAAGCGCTCGCTGGGCATGATGCTGCTGATCGACAACGGCGCCACCGACCCCTTGTCCGATCTGGAGCGCTATCTGCATCACTTCGACACGTTGGGCGCGCGCAGTGCGCTGGTGGTCGGCGTGACCCGTCGCGACCAGGGCGGCACGCCGCCGATGGAGGCCTACCACGCGCGCCTGGGACGGCTGGGCCGGGTGCTGCCGGTGTTCTCGGTGGATGCGCGCAACGCCGCGCAGGTGCGCACCATGCTGGGCGCGCTGATCGCCATGGTCGAAGCCAAGGCCGCCGCGCGTGCGCACGCGGGGGCCGTCGCATGAGCGCGCACGATCTGCATTCGCCCTGTCGCGACGTGCTGGAAGCGCTGGTGACCCAGACCCTGGGCGTGGACTCGGCGGCGGTGGTCACCGGCGACGGTTTCGAGGTCGCCGCGGTGCTGCGCGAGGGCGTGGCCGGCGAGCGCCTGGCGGCGATGGTGAGTTCGCTGCTCGCGCTGAGCGAAGCGGTGGCGCTGGAGCTGGGCATGAACGGTTGCCGCAACGTCATCGTCGAAACCGAGGCCGGCGCGGTGGTGACCCTGCGCATTCCGGCTTCAGGCCGCGAACTGCTGATGAGCGTGCTGTGCAGCGACGCGGCCAGCCTGGGCTCGGTGCTGTACGCCGCGCGCGACACCGCGCGCACCCTGGGGCAGCGCCTGACGACCTGATCCGCATAACGGCCGCGGACGTCGCATCGGGTCCGCCGCCGTCCACTGTCCGGTGCGAAAGGGAGGAGTAGGGGCCATGGGCAATCTGACGCAATCGCTGGAAGAACTGATGCAGATCGACGGCGCGGCCGCCGCCGCGGTGGTGGATTCCAACAGCGGCATGGTGCTGGGCAAGGCCGGCGGCGGCGTGGACCTGGACGTCGCCGGCGCCGGCAACACCGAAGTGGTGCGCGCCAAACTCAAGACGATGAAATCGCTGGGCCTCAAGGACAACATCGAGGACATCCTGATCACCCTGGGCAAGCAGTACCACGTGATCCGGCCCATGGCCGAGCGCTCGGGCGTCTTCATCTACCTGGTGCTGGACAAGGCCAAGTCCAGCCTGGCGCTGGCGCGGATCAAGACTGCGGAAATCGAGGCGGGGATGTCGCTGTAGCCGCTGTCTTCTGGGCTCCCGGCGCCGGGTGGCCGCCGGGGGGCCAGTCGCGGCGGGGGGCCGCGGCGGCCAGTTGAGATTCGCCGGTAAGGGCGTACATTCTGTGCCTACATGCCACGCTCTGGGGGCTGGACATGCAGCACAGGGATGTCGCTGCGGCGCGTAGCGCGAACTGGTACGCGACGCCCGGCAGCAAGAAGGCGCCATGGCGCGTCTGGCTGGGTTTTGTCGCCCTGGTGTTCGCCGCGGGGCTGGCCACGGTGATTTCCGCCGCCGTGATCGAGATCCAGGCCGGCGCCACCGCCTATCTGGTCGGCGAGGGCCATTGGTCGCGGGCGCGGCTGGAAATCGTCTACCACCTGGACCGCTACGCGGCGCGCGGCGATCCGCGCGAACTGGCGTTGGCGCGCAAGGCGCTGGAAGTGCCCATGGGCGATCGCGCCGGACGACTGGCGCTGGAGCGCAGCCCGCCGGACCTGCAGGCGGCCGCGCAGGGCTTTCGCGCCGGCCGCAACGCCGAGGCGGATATCCCGCGTCTGATCTGGGTGTACCGCAATTTTTCCAAGGCGCCGTTCTTCGCCGACGCGGTCGCGATCTGGCGCGAGGCCGAACCGCACATCTTCCGGCTGCAGGCCATCGCCGATCAGCTGGAAGCGCACTGGCGCCAGCCGGGCGCCGGCGCCGCCGGACCGCAGGTGCGCGCGGAATTGGACCGCATCGGCCGAACTCTGCAGCCGATGGAGCGGCGCTTCGCCGACACCCTGCTCGACGGCGTCGCGCAGGTGCGGGTGATGCTGCTGCTGGTCAGCGGCGTGCTGTTCGTGGTCATCGCCGCGCTCGCGGTGCTCGCCTACTACTCGTCGCTGCGCCGCATCCGCGCCACCGAGAGCCGCTTCCGCGCCGCCTTCCAGCAGGCCAGCGTGGGCATGGTCAAGCTCAACACCGATGGACTGGTGCTGGCCGCCAACGAGGAACTGGCGGCGATGCTGGGCCATTCCGCCGAGTACCTGGTGGGCACGCGCTTCAGCGACCATCTCAACGACGGCGGCGCGGCCGACGACAGCTGGATGAACGCCACCGCGCCGGTGGAACACCGCGTGCGCCGCGCCGACGGCAGCCAGTTCTGGGGCCGCATCACCACCTCCAACGTACAGGTGGAGCATGGCGACGGCCGCATCTTCCTCATCGTCGAGGACGTGTCCGAGGCGCGCGACCTGACCCAGATCCTGACCTTCCAGGCCAGTCACGACGGCCTCACCGGCCTGATCAACCGGCGCGAGATCGAGCAACGCCTGGACGGTCTGCTCGCGCAGGCGCACGCCGACGGGCGCCGCCACACCCTGTGCTTCCTCGATCTGGATCAGTTCAAGCTCATCAACGACACCTGCAGCCACGCCGCCGGCGACGAAGTGCTGCGGCTGATCGCGACGACCCTGCCCGGCCATCTGCGTCCGCAGGATTGGATGGGCCGCCTGGGTGGCGACGAGTTCGCGGTGCTGCTGCACGACACGCCGGTCGACGCCGCGACCGCGCTCGCCGGCCGCATGAACCAGATCCTGGCCGATACCTGCCTGCTGTGGGAGGGCCACCATTTCGCCCTGACCGCGAGCATCGGCCTGGTCGAGATCAACGCCGAAAGCCCGACCGTGGCCTGGCTGCTGCGCGCGGCCGACACCGCCTGCTACCTGGCCAAGGACGGCGGCCGCAACAGCATCCAGGTCTATGCCGAAAGCGACGCCGAGGTCGCCCAGCGCCACCGCGAGATGCACTGGATCGACCAGACCCGGTCGGCGATCGCCGAAGACCGCCTGCAGCTGTACGCGCAGCGCATCGTGCCCTTGGATCCGGCCGCGGGCGGACTGCAGTACGAGATCCTAGTTCGCCTGCGCGACCACAACGGCAACCTGTGCCAGCCCGGCGCGTTCCTGCCGGCGGCCGAGCGTTACGGCCAGGCCAGCATGATCGACCTGCAGGTGCTGACGCTAACGGTGCAGGCCTTGTCGCGCAACCGCGCGCACCTGAACCAGCTGGAGCTGTGCCACGTGAACGTGTCTGGCCAGTCGGCGGCGTCGCGCGACTTCTGCCGGCGCGCCGAAGCGCTGCTGACGGCCAACCCCGAGGTGGCCCGCAAGCTGTGCTTCGAGCTGACCGAGACCGCGTCCATCGACCGGCTGTCGCAAGCGCGCGCCTTCATCGAGACCGTGCATGCGCACGGTTGCCTGGTGGCGCTGGACGATTTCGGCAGCGGCCTGTCGTCGTTCGCCTATCTCAAGAGCCTGCCGGTGGACATCCTCAAGATCGACGGCCTGTTCGTGCGCGACATCGATCGCAACGACCTGGACTACGCCGTGGTCCGCGCGATCACCGAGGTCGCGCGTTCGCAGGGCAAGCGCACCGTGGCCGAATGGGCCGAGACGCCCGCCGTGCTGCAGCGCCTGCGCGACATCGGCGTGGATGCCGCCCAGGGCTATGCCATCCACGAGCCCTGCCCGCTGCAGGAACTGATCCGCCAGGTCGGCCCGGCCGCGCCGACATCCCACGTCGCCTGATCGCGCCAAACTAGTGGCCCGGCCTCAGCCTGGTGCCAGACGTAGTCGGCACCCGGCAGATTTGCACTAAGATGGTGCAATGTCGCCCGAATCGCCTCCCGCACCGGCCCTGGACGGCCTGACCACGCCGCTGGCCTGGAGCGACGCGGGCGGTGCGATCCTGGGCTGCAACCTGGCGTTTTCGCGCTGGCTCGGGGTCAGCGCGCGGCGGCTCAACGGCTGGCCGCTGGCCGGGCTGGACGCGGGCGACGGCCGCCTGGCCGCGGCGCTGACGCGCACCGCCGCCGACGAGTCGCTGCGGCTGCGCCGCATCCGCCTGCGCTACGCCGACGGCGACGAGCGCTTCGCCGACCTGTGGCTGAGCCGGCACGGCGAAGGCGGCTGGCTGCTGGAGGCGCATCCGGTGGACGAGTTCCCCGGCGACGATCCGGCGCTGCTGCTGCCGTCGGCCTTGTCGGCCTCGCTCAAGGGCCTGGCGCACGAGCTGCGCAATCCGCTGGCCGGCGTCAAAGGCGCGGCGCAGTTGCTGGCGCGGCGTCTGGACGCGGGCAACGGTCACAACGGCGATTCGCGCGAGCTGGTCGAACTGATCGACAGCGAAGTCGATCGCCTGACCGCGTTGCTGGACCGCCTGCTCAACCCGGCGCCGCCGCGCGCGCATGCGCCGCTCAACATCCATGCGGTGCTGGAGCGCGTGCTGCGCCTGGCCGAAAGCGAAGCGGGCTGGGCGCTGCGCCTGGTGCGCGACTACGACCCCAGCCTGCCCGAGTTCGCCGGCGACGCCGACCGGCTGATGCAGGCGCTGTGGAACCTGGTGCGCAACGCCATCGAGGCCGGCGCCAGCCAGGTCAGCCTGCGCACGCGCGCTGAGCACGGCGTGCGCATCGCCGAGGCGATCCACCCGATCGCGCTGCGCCTGGAGATTTCCGACGACGGCCGCGGCGTGCCCGAGGAACTGGCCGAGCAGCTGTTCCTGCCGCTGGTGTCCGGCCGCGCCGAGGGCAGCGGCCTGGGCCTGGCGCTGGCGCAGCAGGTCGCGCGCGAGCACCGCGGTTCGCTGGCCTACCGCTCGCGCCCGGGCCACACCGTGTTCACCCTGCTGCTGCCGATGCACATCGAAGAGGGGGCGCCGCCCGCATGAACGCCAGCTCGGCAACGCCGGCGCGCGTGTGGGTGGTCGACGACGACCGCAGCGTGCGCTTCGTCCTGGCCACCGCGCTGCGCGAGGCCGGCTACAGCGTGGACGGCTTCGAAAACGCCGACGACGTGCTCGCGGCGCTGGCGCTGCGCGGCGCGCCCGACCTGCTCTACACCGACGTGCGCATGCCCGGCGACGACGGCCTGGTCTTGCTGGACAAGCTCAAGGCCGCCGCGCCGCGCCTGCCGGTGATCGTGATGAGCGCCTACACCGACGTGGCCAGCACCGCCGGCGCGTTCCGCGGCGGCGCGCACGAGTTCCTGTCCAAGCCCTTCGATCTGGACGATGCGGTGGCGCTGGCCGCGCGCGCGCTGGGCACCGAGCACGGCGCCGCTGCGCCCGCGGCCGAGGCCGCGCCGCCCGCCGATACGCTGATCGGCGACACGCCGGCCATGCGCACCTTGTTCCGCGCGATCGGCCGCCTGGCGCAGGCGCCGCTGTCGGTGCTGATCACCGGCGAAACCGGCACCGGCAAGGAACTGGTCGCGCGCGCGCTGCACCGCGAATCGCCGCGCGCCGCGCGCCCGTTCGTGGCGCTCAACACCGCGGCGATCCCGGCCGAGCTGCTGGAAAGCGAATTGTTCGGCCACGAGGCCGGCGCCTTCACCGGCGCGCAGCGCCGCCACATCGGCCGCTTCGAGCAGGCCGACGGCGGCAGCCTGTTCCTGGACGAAATCGGCGACATGCCGCTGACTTTGCAGACGCGGCTGCTGCGCGTACTGGCCGAGGGCGAGTTCTTCCGCGTCGGCGGGCGCGAGCTGATCCGCGTGGACGTGCGTGTGATCGCCGCCACCCACCAGGACCTGGAAACTCTGGTCGCCGAGGGCCGCTTTCGCGCCGATCTGCTGCACCGGTTGGACGTGGTACGCCTTCGCCTGCCGCCGCTGCGCGAACGCCGCGCCGACATCGCCCAACTGGCCGAGCGCTTCCTGGCCGCGGCCGCGGCCAAGTTCGCGGCCACGCCCAAACGCCTGTCCAAGCCCGCGCTGGAACGGCTGCTGGCGCACGACTGGCCCGGCAACGTGCGCGAACTGGAGAACGTGTGCTGGCGCCTGGCCGCGTTGGCGCCGGCCGACAGCATCACCCGCGCCGACCTGGACGAAGTGCTGGCCGCCTCCGGCCCCGCGCGCGCGGCCGACGACGACTGGGACGCGCGCCTGTCGGCCTGGGCGCGCGCGCAGCTGGCCGAAGGCGCGCAGGACCTGCACGCGCATGCGCGCGAACGCTTCGACCGCGCCCTGCTGGAGGCGGCGCTGGAGCACACCGGCGGCCGCCGCACCGAAGCCGCCGCGCGCCTGGGCCTGGGCCGCAACACGCTGACCCGAAAACTGGGCACGGGGCGCAAGCGCAGCTAGCGATCCGCGCACACCTGCGCGGGTCGCGGCGACGGCCCGACGGCGGTGTGCGGACTCTGCTTGGTTTCACCGTTGCTGAACCGGCCGCGCGCTAGCCTCGTATGCTTGGACTTACAGCATCGACCTCATGCAAGGAGCCGCCATGAACGCCGCCGCCCGCACCGCACTGATCGCCGCCGCCGTCCTCGCCCTGAGCGCTTGCGGTTCCGCGCCGCCCAAGACCAAGGCGCCGCCGCCGGCACCCAAGCCGGTGTCCACCGCGCAGTCCGGGCAGGCGATCCTGGCTTCGGCCTCGGGCAGCCTGGTCAGCGGCAAGCTGAAGCTGACGCCCACCGCCGACGGCGTGCGCCTGACCGGCGTGATCGGCGGCTTCGCACCCAACAGCGTGCACGCGATCCATATCCACGAGAAGGGCGATTGCAGCGCGGTCGACGCCAGCAGCGCCGGCGGCCATTTCAATCCCGGCATGAGCGCGCACGGCAAGGCCGACAGCGGCACCCATCACGGCGGCGACATGGACAACATCACCGCCGATGCCGAAGGCGTGGCCCAGGTCGACGCGCATGCGCGTGCGGTGACCTTGGGCGGCGGCGCCAGCAACGACGTCGCCGGCCGCGCGGTGATCGTGCATGCCGCGCCCGACGACTACGTGACCCAGCCGACCGGCAACGCGGGCGCACGCCTGGCCTGCGGCGTGATCTCCGTGTCGCACTGACATGTCGCGACTGCGAATTCGCCCCGCCGAGCCCGGCGACCGCGACCTGATCGCCGGCTGGATGCTGGCGATGGCCTGGGAAACCGAGCACAAGCGCCTGGACCCGGCGACGGTGCACGCCGGCGTCGAGGCCGGGCTGCTGGACCCGTCCAAGGCCCGCTACTACGTGGCCATGCGCGAATCGGAAGTGGCCGGGCGCGAAACCATCGCCGCGGCCGCGGGCACGCTGATGCTCACGCGCGAGTGGAGCGACTGGCGCAACGGCGACTGGTGGTGGATCCAGAGCGTGTACGTGGCGCCCGAACACCGCCGCCAGGGCGTGTACCAGGCCTTGCACGGCCATGTCGCCGCGCTGGCGCAAGCGACGCCCGGCGTCATCGGGCTGCGCCTGTACGTGGAGCGCGGCAATACTGCCGCACAAGCCACCTACCGATCATTGGACATGGTCGATGCCGGCTACGCGATCTTCGAAAGCGAATTCATCCAATCCGAGCATTGAGCATGTCCCTGCGAGCCCTCGTAGTCGCTTTTTCCTTGTGTTCAATCGTGTATTCGGCACCCGCGATTTCGGCCGTGCCTGCGCAATCTCCATCTGTAATGTCGGCCAAGACCGAGCACCAGGTGCGCGATGACATTTCTGCGCAGGCGACGAAGCTCTTGTGGAACGATGGCTCGTTCGTCGAGGTCGACCGCGCTTATAGGGGTTACCTTTCGCGCGGCGACCGTACTCCTAGCGGTCTTTGGGTTCACGGCGTGTTCGCCAACGCCGTGATCGGCAGCCTGACCCAGCTCTATCGGCCCGCGACGGATAAGGATTGGGAGCGGGTGGAGGCGAAGACGCTGGCCTGGACCCGTTCGGCGCCGAAGTCCTCGCTCGCCCGGATCGTGCATGCCGAGTCGATCCGGCAGCGCGCCTGGCGCATACGCGGCAGTGGTTACTCCAATACGGTGCCAGCCACGGCTTGGAAGCCGTTCTACGCGCATATCCTTCGTGCTCGCGCCTACCTAACATCGCAACAGGCATTGCTGGCCGACGATCCGAATTACTATGCGACCCAAATTGGGCTGATCCGGGAATCGCCGGGCGGCGCCGATCCGACTCCGATGTACGAGGCGGGCATCAAACGTTTCCCCGCCTACTACCCCATCTACTTCTCGATGCTGGATCATCTGCTGCCGAAGTGGCACGGCGACGCCGAGAGCATCGAGGTCTTTGCCCAGGCGGCAGCAAAGCGCAGCCGCGCCACCGAGGGGCGGGGTTTGTATGCCCGCATCTACTGGTACGCGTCGCAGATCAACTACGGAGACGATCTGTTCGCCGAATCGAAAGCTCGATGGGGCGCGATGAAGGCGGGCTTCGACGATGTAGTGGAGCGTTATCCCGACCAATGGAACTTGCAGAGCTACGCAAAGTTCGCCTGCGACGCAGGCGATCGCGCGACGCTCGCGAAGCTGTTGAAGCGGATTGGGACGAACTATGAAGACAGAGCCTGGGGCAGTCGGGCGAAGTATGAGTCTTGCCGGCGTATGGTTTCCGTTTCCAAACGCTAGTTGCCGCTGGGGCCGCTAAGGGCTCAAAGCTGATCGCGCACCTGGGTGCCGTCGTCGCAATGCACGAACGTCACCGGCACGCCATGCGCGCCCAGCACCGCAGCGATCTGGCGCAGGCGCGCCTCGAAATGCTGGTAGCGCCGATTGAGCTTGTCGCGGCAGTCGTCGCTGTCGCAGGGCGCTTCGGGTGCGTAGCGCGCATGCCAGGCCGCGGGCGAGAACAGCGCCACGCGCGCTTCGCCTTCGGCGTAGCGCACCAGCGGTTCCGGCGGCGCGTCCAGCCATTGCTCGGCCTCGGGTTGCAGCAGCGCGGTCTCCAGCAACGGCCATAGCGGCGCCAGGCCGGCGTGCTCGTACTGCAGCGCCATCATCGCGGCCAGGTCGTGCACGGTCAGGTAGCGCGCGTGTTCCACCTGCAGGCCGAAGGCTTCCTGCGCGGCCAGCGCGGTCTCGGCGCCGGCCATGCCGCGCTCCAGCAGGGTGGTTTCGAAGATCTCGCCCACGCGCGCGGCCACTTCGGGTTCGCCGCCGAGCACGAAGGGCAGCAGCCGCAGCGGCCCGCCGGCGTAGTCCGGCGAGGGCGGCAGGGTGCCGGGCAGCCGCTCCTGGTGGGCGCCGAAGGCGATGATCCGACCGCCGCCTTCGTGGCGGCCGGGGGCGCGCGCGGCCAGCTGGTCCAGCTCGTGGTGCAGCGGCCAGCCCGGCCGCAGCACCTCCACCGGGTCGTACAGGGCGCCCACCGTGGTCAGCTCCAGGCGGGCGGCCTCCGCGGCGAAGCCGGCCAGGTCGCGGGCGATCAGCTCGGCCAGGCGGCCGGCGCCGGCCTGGTCCAGAGCGTTGCGCGCCACCGGGGCGTCGCCGCGCAGTTCCAGGGCGAGCGCGCCGAGCACGTGCAGCGGGGCGGGGGGCGCGGAGCGGGGGCTGGGGTCGGTCATTCGGGGGCTGGGCTGGCTTGGATACGCTGGCGTATTGGTTGCGCGCGGAGGCGGCGCTACACTGGGTCCCATTATGCCCGCGGCCGCGTTCAGCGCCGGTCGTCGTCGCCCCTTCCGCTCCCGTCCGCCCGAGGTATCCGATGCGTCCTGCCCGTCCCGTCGCCGTGCTCGGTGGCGTCCGCATTCCGTTCTGCCGCCAGAACACCGCCTACGCGGACGTCGGCAACCTCGGCATGTCGGTACGGACCCTGGGCGCCCTGGTCGAGAAGTTCGGCCTGCACGGCCAGCAGCTGGGCGAGGTCGCGATGGGCGCGGTGATCAAGCACAGCAGCGACTGGAACCTGGGTCGCGAAGCCGCGCTGTCCTCGGGCCTGTCGCCGCTGACGCCGGGCATCACCCTGCAGCGCGCCTGCGGCACCTCGCTGGATTCGATCATCACCGTGGCCAACAAGATCGCCGCGGGCCAGATCGAGGCCGGCATCGGCGGCGGTTCCGACACCACCTCCGACGTGCCCATCGTCTACGGCCGCCGCCTGCGCCGCCGCCTGCTCGAGGCCGCGCGCGCCAAGACCACGCGCGACAAGCTGGCGGCGTTCAAGGGCTTCCACCTGCGCGAGCTCAAGCCCGAGTTTCCGGGCGTGGCCGAGCCGCGCACCGGCAAGTCCATGGGCGACCACTGCGAGGACATGGCCAAGGAGTGGAACATCTCGCGCGACTCGCAGGACGAATGGGCGCTGTCCTCGCACCAGAAGCTGGCCGCGGCCTACGAGCGCGGCTTCTTCGACGATCTGGTGGTGAGCTTCCGCGGCGTCTCGCGCGACAACATCCTGCGCGCCGACAGCACCCTGGAGAAGCTGGCCACGCTGAAGCCGGCGTTCGACAAGACCTCCGGTCGCGGCACCCTGACCGCGGCCAATTCCACTCCGCTCACCGACGGCGCCGCGGCCTGCCTGCTGGCGTCGGAGGAATGGGCGCAGGCGCACAACCACGAAGTGCTGTGCTATCTGCGCGACGCGCAGGTGTCGGCGGTCGACTTCGTCCACGGCGAGGGCCTGCTGATGGCGCCCACCGTGGCGGTGCCGGAGATGCTCAAGCGCAACGGCCTGACCCTGCAGGATTTCGATATCTACGAGATCCACGAGGCCTTCGCCGCGCAGGTGCTGTGCACGCTGCGCGCCTGGGAGAGCGAGGACTACTGCAAGAACCGCCTGGGCCTGAGCGCGCCGCTGGGCCGTATCGATCCGGCCAAGATCAACCCGCTGGGTTCGTCGCTGGCCGCCGGCCACCCGTTCGCCGCCACCGGCGCGCGCATCGTCGCCACCGCGGCCAAGCAGCTCAAGGAACGCGGCGGCGGCCGCTGCCTGATCTCGATCTGCACCGCGGGCGGCATGGGCGTGGTGGCGATCCTGGAACGCTGACGCCCGCTTCTGCCCCAGGGTAGGAGCTGCGCAAGCTGCGACCGCGAATCCTCAGTTACGACCAAGCTCTCGGTCGGCGTGGAGTCTGTTCTGACGCCTTGGGGTAGGAGCGGCGTGAGCCGCGATCTGCTCCGAACTCGCGAAGGTGTTTGGGTGTGTTTGTGGAAGGAACAGCAACAGCTTCCGTCCGCAAGCGGCCGGGTCACTTTCTTTTGATAAGCGTCAAAAGAAAGTAACCAAAGAAAAACGCTACGCCAGAGCTCCCGTGCGAGCGCGATGCGCGCGCCGGGATTTTTCGATGGCACATCCTGTGCCAGCGAAAAACGGCGCACCTCCTGTGCGCCGCCCTCCGCGTCTGCTGTTGGAGCTGCGAGTTCGTTGCCCGATCAAGAGCATTCGCGCTTGCGCTCACCCCCTCACCCTAGCCCTCTCCCGCAAGCGGGAGAGGGGACAGATCCGACGCAATTTGCTGCTTTAGCCCCTCTCCCGTTTACGGGAGAGGGGTTGGGGTGAGGGCGCGCGCAGTCGCGAATTCGCGCCGCAGCGTTCGAACTCTCGCCGCACTATCCCCAACCCCACACAGTCCTTATGCTGCCCATCAGTGCAGGGGATCTCGACGCGCGGCCGCCACGGGCCCACGTTCGCGCAGGGGAAGCGATGGACACCTTCAATCCGTATCGGGCGCCGAGCGCGCCTCTGTATGTGGCGCCCGTGCGCCCGCGGCCGTCGGGCGCGTGCTGGCGCGAAGGTGCGGTGCTGCGCGTGCGCGGCGAAGGCGAGTTGCCGGCGCGCTGCGTCAAATGCAACGCGCCGGTGCCCACGCCGATGCAGCGCCGCAGCTACTACTGGCACCACCCGGCGCTGTACCTGCTGTTGCTGGTGAATTTCCTGATCTATCTGGTCGTGGCCCTGATCGTGCGCAAGCAGCTGCGCGTGGCCGCGGGCCTGTGCGACGCGCACCGCCGGCGGCGCAGGCATTGGCTGGCGCTGGCCTGGCTGGGTACGTTCGCCGGCATCGGCACCGTGATCGCGGGTACCGGCAACGAGCACGGTGCGACGATCCTGTTCGGCTTCGTGCTGCTGTTGTCGACCCTGGTCGCCGGTCTGATAGGCGCGCGCATCCTCTCGGCCAGCCGCATCGATGCCGACGGCGCGCGCTTCAAGGGCTGCGGCGAAGCGTTCCTGGCCGGCCTGCCCGGCGCCGAGGCGAAAACCGGCTAGCTAGCGCGCCCGTGTCCAGGGCGTGGTGAACCGCAGGAGACCGCAGCAGCGTCCCGCCAGGGCGCGGTGGTGCGGTCGTCATCGCACCCTGGGGCTCAGCCGCGCAAACGCGGCATGCCGTGTTCGTCGCGTTCCTCGACGACCGCTTCGTCGAAGATCTTCTGCCGCAGGTCGCGGCCGGGCAGTTCGGTCGTGGCCTCGCCGCGCGCGGCATGCAGGGCGTTGGCATAGCTCAGGCGCGCGCGCGCATCGTCGCCGGCTTCGGCGAAGCCGTGGCCCAGTTCCTCCCAGGCCTCGCTGTTGGCGCCCTGTGCGAGCGCGCGGTGCAGATACGCCTCGGCCTGCGGCCATTGGCCCTGCGCACGCGCGATGCGCGCCAGCGCGACCAGCAGCGCGGGGCTGCCCGGGTGCGCCTGCAGCCAGCGTTCGGCGTTGCCGCGGCGCACGTCCAGGCGGCCGATCGGCAGGCGGCCGTAGAGCGCGGCCAGGCCCTCGTCCCAGCGCGTGTCCACGGCCTGTTCCAGGCTGCGCGCGGCGGCTTCTTCCCAGCGCAGCGCGGCGGCGCGCTCGGCGTAGGCGGCCACCGCGGCCGGTTCGCTCTTGAGCGGCTTGGGCAGCGCTTCCCAGCGGTCGGCCAGCACGTTGGCGTCGCCGGCTTCGCGCAGCGCGGCTTCGGCCCACTGCGCTTCGAGCAGGTTCAGTTGCGCGGCCGGGTAGGCCTGCTGCTGGCGCAGCGCGCCGAGCAGGCCATAGGCCTCGCCGGCACGGCCCAGCGCGGCCAGCGCGCGTGCGCGCAGGATCAGCCCGCGCGGCGGCAGCGGCTGCGCGGCCGGCGCGTCCAGCGCGCTCAAGGCATCGGCGGCGCGTTGCTGTTCCAGCGCCAGTTCGGCGGCGGCCAGCGCGCGCGCGGTCGGGTGCTGCGCGCTCAGCGCATCCAGGTACTGCGCGGATGCGGCCTCGTCGCCGCGCGCGGCGGCGGCGCGCGCGGCACCGACCTGGGCGATGGCGGCGACCTCGTCGCTGCGCGCGGCCAGCGCCAGCGCTTTCTCGGCGCGGTTCCAATGGCCCTGATGCAGCGCGTCCAGACCGTCGATCAAGCGCGCGCGCGCCTGCTTCTTGCGGTGCCGGCGCACCGCCGCGAACGGCAGCGACAGCACCTTCCAGGCCAGCCACAGCGCCACCAGCACGCCCAGCACCAGCAGCACCGCCTTGGGCACGTTGGTGGTGTAGTCGTTGCCGCCGTAGCGCACCAGCACATAGCCCGGGTCCTGCACCAGCAGCTGCGCGACCAGCGCGCCGGCCAGGGCCAGGACGATCCAGAACAGCAGGTTGCGGAACAGATTCATGCCCGGCCCTCCTAGTGCGCGGTGCGTAACTGGCGCAGTTGCTGCAGTGTGCTGCCCAGGGTCGGAACCGACAGTGAAAGCGGTAGGGCGGTCAGCGATTTCAGCGTGGCGCGCTGGCGTTCGCGCGCGGCCGAGTCCGGCATCAGCCGCTGCAGCCAGCCGTCGGCGCGGGTCAGCGCGGCGCGGTAACCGGCGTCGTCGCGGCGCTCGGCGGCGGCGCGCGCCAGCGAGATTTCCAGCTGCAGGCCGGCCAGCGCCACCGCGCGGTCGGCAGGGCGCAGCGCCACGGCGCCATCGCTGGGTTGGATGTCGAGGATGTTGCCGAACGCGCGCTCCCACCACGGCGCGCGCAGCGCCGGCGCCTGCGCATCGGCCACCGGCGCCAGGTTCAAGGTGCGCGAGTACGCATCCAGCTGCGCCATCGCGCGAACGCGCGGGTCGATGCCCAGCGCGTCCAGCGCGGCGCGTTCCTGCATCAGGGTCTGGCGCAGGCTGAGGTAGGCCGGATCGTCGATGCCGTCGAGCACGCCGCCGGCCAGCGCATAGGCGCTGCGCGCGCCGGCCAGGTCGCCGGCGATCTGCAGGCGCTGCTGGCCCAGGGTCAGCAGCAGCTCGGTTTCGTCCAGGCGCATGGCCTGGGCGCCGTGGCGGTCCGGATCGGCCAGCTTGGACACGCTGTCTTCGATCAGGCTGGCACGGGTGGAGATGCCGTGCAGCTCGTCGCGCAGCACGCGGTTGGTGCTGTCGGCCTGCTGCAGGCGGCGGTTCTGCGAACGCTGGTCGTTGCGCAACGCGTTGATGCGCTCGTCCAGCGCGTCCAGGCGCAGGTCGGCGTCGGCCACCGCGGCGCGTTCGCGCGCCTCGCGCACCTGCATCTGCCGCCAGGAATGCCAGCCGATGTAGGCCAAGACGGCCAGCACCGGCAGCCACAGCAGCCAGGCATAGGAACGGCGGCGGACGGGCGCGGACGCGGCGGGGGCGGTGCGCGGGGATTGCGGGGTCGGGGCGGGCGAATCGGGGGAGGCGCTCATGAACCGTCATGCTACCGGAACGCCCGCGCCGGCACGGCATTTTCAGGTCGCCGTCAGCGCACGTCCGGCGACCGTTCGGGCAACGCGGCCAGCAATTGCGGCGGCCGCGGGCCGGCGGCCACACGCACGCGCTCGAAGCCCAGCTCGCGCGCCAGCGCGGCCAGGCGTTCGCTCGCGGCCAGCACCCAGGCGCCGCGCAGCGTGCGTGCGTCGGAGTCGGACAGGGATTGCAGGACGTGCTGCAGGGCTTCGCCGCTGGACAGGGCCAGCGCCGCCGGCGCATCCAGATCGCGCAATCGTGCCAGCGCGCGCGGCGAGGGCGCGATCGGTTCGCGCCGGTACAAGTCGGCGCGCAGCACCTGCGCGCCGCGCGCCTGCAGCGCCGGCGCCAGCACGCCGCGGCCGCCCGGGGCGGTGACCAGGCCGATGCGGCCGCGGTCGCGGCCGTCGGCGGCCAGCAGCGCGAGCAGGCCTTCGCTGTCCATGCGCTCGGGCGCGCGCACCGTGCGCACGCCGGCGCGGCACAGGGCCGCGGCGGTGCCGGCGCCGACCGCGTACCAGGCGCGCGCGTCGCCGTCGCGCAGGGGCCGCAAGGCGCGCGCCGCGCGCGCGGCTTCGGGGCTGGTGAAGATCGTGCAGTCCGCGCCCAGCGCGGCGTCCAGGGCGGCATGCACCGCCGCACCGTCCAGGCGTTGCAAACGCCAGGGCGACAGCGCCAGCAGGCGCGCGCCGTGTGCGGCCGCGGCGCGGCGCAACCCGGCATGGCCGCCGCTGGGACGCAGCGAGATCACGTACCATCGCGGCGGCTGTGGCGGTGTGTGCGGACGCATCCGGGCAGCTTGGCACAGCCGCGCGCGACGCGGCATCCCGTCCGTGCAGACTGCCCCCGCCATGAGCCTAGACACCGCCCTGCAACGCCTGCTGCACCACTACCGATCGATGCCGCCGGTGGCGACGATGGACCTGAGCATCGGCGGCTACGACGGCCAGCGCCTGCGCCTGCACGCGCCGCTGTCGCGCCACGTCAACGACAAGGGCTGCGCCTTCGGCGGCAGCCTGGCCTCGATGATGACCCTGGCCTCCTGGGGCCTGATCTCGCTGCGCCTGGAGCTGGCCGGCATCGACGCCGACGTGTACGTGGCCGACAGCCAGATCCGCTACCTGGCGCCGCTGTACGCCGACATCGACGTGGACGCCGAACTGGCCGCCGACGCCGACTGGGACGCGTTCCTGGCGACCCTGCGCGAGCGCGGCCGCGCCCGCACCGGCCTGGTCGCGCGGGTGCGCCTGCCCGAGGGCGGGGTGGCCACCTACTTCACCGCCCGCTACGTCGCCATCGTGCGGGGTTGAGGCATCCGTTCAACCTGCGCGCCGCGAACCGGCTAGCATGTCGGCCGACGCGGTCCCGACGGAGACACCCGATGCGCCAGCTCCTGATGCGCTTGCCCAAGTTCCTGCTGGTGCTGTGCCTGCTGGCGCTGGCCGGCGGCGCCTGGGCCAGCAAGAAGTCCAACAACCTGGAGCGCAACCAGTACACCTGGTCCGGCGCGATCCGCTGGGGCGAGTTCGAGCAGGCGCAGAACCTGATCGACGCCGGCTACCGCAAGGAGCACCCGGTCAGCGCGCTGGAGTTGGAGCGCTACAAGCAGGTCCAGGTCACCAGCTACCGCGACGTGGGCTCCAGCATGGACGCCAAGGCCGGCATCGCGGTGCGCGACATCGAGATCGGCGTGATCAACCGCCACACCCAGGCCGAACGCACCGTGCGCTACCGCGAGCAGTGGCGCTGGGACCCCGAGTCCAAGAACTGGTGGCTGCACTCGGGCCTGCCGGACTTCTGGGACGGCATGTAGGCGGGGCCGACGGGGGCCTTTTTGCGCCGCCCGCCGCGCTGGGCGACAATCGCGCCCCCATCCGCCGCCCCGCACGTGATCCCGTGAGCTTAGAAGAACTGCTGGCCTTCGCCGGCCGCCACATGTTCCTGTCGATGGGACTGGTCGGCCTGACCGTGGCGCTGGCCTACACCGAGGTCTCGCGCCTGTTCCGCGGCTACAAGGCCCTGCGCCCGGCCGAACTGACCGGCCTGATCAACCGCGAGAACGCCCTGGTGGTCGACCTGTCGGCGATCAACGATTTCGAAAAGGGCCATATCGCCGGCAGCCGCTCGGTCGCGCCCAGCCAGTTCGATCCGGAAAACAAGCTGCTGGCCAACGCCAAGGCCTTGCCGGTGGTGATGGTCTGCCGCACCGGCCAGGCCTCGGGCGACGCCGCCAAGCGCCTGAAGAAGGCCGGCTTCCAGCAGGTGTACTGGCTGGACGGCGGCATTCAGGCCTGGCAGCAGGCCGACCTGCCGCTGGTCAAGGGCCGCGCCTGATTCGCATCCGGGGGGCTTGCGCCGGGCCCGGCGCGTCCCCACGCCTTAACCCGGGGACGGTCACAGGTGCATGCCATAATCGGCCCTTTCCGGCCTTAACGGCCACGTATTCCACCGCAACGACCACTACTTACACCGCTGGAGTCATCCGATGTCCGAAGAAAACGTCAACGGCGCCGTCGCGCCCGCCGAAGCCGCCGGTCCGGCGTTCACGGTCGAAAAGATCTACGTGAAGGACGTTTCCTTCGAGGTTCCCGGCGCGCCGGCGGTGTTCAACGAAACCGCCCAGCCGCAGCTGCAGATGAACCTCAACCAGAGCGTGCAGCGCCTCAACGACGCCGCGTTCGAAGTGGTCCTGGGCATCACCCTGACCTGCAACGCCGGCGACAAGCCGCTGTACCTGGTGGAAGTGAAGCAGGCCGGCGTGTTCGGCCTGAGCGGCTTCGACGAGGCCACCCTGGACGGCATGCTGGGCACCCATTGCCCGAACGTGCTCTACCCCTACGCGCGTCAGCTGGTCAGCGACCTGATCCAGTCCGGCGGCTTCCCGCCGTTCTTCCTGCAGCCGATCAACTTCGACGCCCTGTACGCCGAAGGCCTGCGTCAGCGCGCCGCGCAGCAGGGCGGCCTGGCCGACGCGGAGACCGCGGGCAACGCCTGAGGCGCGCCCGCGATCGCAGCCATGGGCGCCGACGCGACCGCCAACTCGCCCGCCGCCGCGCCGCCTGCGGTGGCGGTGCTGGGCTCCGGTTCCTGGGGCACCGCGCTCGCCGCCCTGATCGCCCGTAACGGGCACCGCACGGTGCTCTGGGGCCGCGACGCCGACGGCGTCGCGGCCATCGACGGCCGCCACGAGAACCCGCGCTACCTGCCGGGCATTCCGCTGCCGGAATCGCTGCACGCCACCACCGACCTGGCCGCCGCCCTGCGCGGCGCCGACCTGGTGCTGGTGGTGGTGCCCTCGCACGCCTTCGCCGAAACCTTGCGCGCGCTCGCGCCGCACCGTCCCGCGCATGCGGGCGTGGCCTGGGCGACCAAGGGCTTCGAGCCGGGCAGCGGCCGTTTCCTGCACGAAGTCGCCGCCGAAGTGCTGGGCGAGAGCGTGCCGTTGGCCGTGGTCACCGGCCCGTCCTTCGCCAAGGAAGTCGCGCAGGGCCTGCCCACCGCGCTGACCGTGCACTCCGACGACGCCGACTTCGCCCAGAGCGTGGCCGGCGCCCTGCACGGCCCGACCTTCCGCGCCTACACCGGCGACGACATGCTCGGCGCCGAACTCGGCGGCGCGATGAAGAACGTGCTCGCGGTGGCCACCGGCGTGGCCGACGGCATGCAGCTGGGCCTCAACGCCCGCGCCGGCCTGATCACCCGCGGCCTCAACGAAATGCTGCGCCTGAACCACGCCATCGGCGGCCAGCCCGAAACCCTGATGGGCCTGGCCGGCCTGGGCGACCTGGTGCTGACCTGCACTGGCGACCTGTCGCGCAACCGCCGCCTGGGCCTGGCCCTGGGCCGCGGCCAGTCGATCGAGGACGCGGTGCGCGAGATCGGCCAGGTGGTCGAGTCGGTGCAGACCGCCGACGAGGTCATGCGCCAGGCCCAGCGCCACGGCATCGAGCTGCCGATTTCCAGCGCGGTGCAAGCCGTGCTGCACGGTTCGATCACCCCGGCCGATGGCCTGCGCCAGTTGCTGGCGCGCGAGCAGAAGCCCGAGTACCCGCACGAACTGTTCGGCTGAGGTGCCGCCTTGGCGTCGCCGTGAAGCGCGGCGACACTAGGCGTCCCTCACAGCGAAACGGACTTCCGATGCGCGCGCCCCTGGCCGCATGGCCGCTGCTGCTTTGCCTGCTGGCCGCGCCCGCGGCCGCCGCGGTGCCGCCCTGCGGCGAATACGCGCCCGACGACGACTACGCGCCGCTGCTGAGCTTCGCCGGCAACCGCGTCAGCGCGCACGACCGCGCCGGCAACCTCGACCCCGCCGCCTGGCGCTACCGCATCGATGGCGACCGCCTGAGCATGCGCCGTGCCGACAGCGACCTGCTCGACACCTACCGCATCCATGCCGATGGCCGCCTGGTGCTGGAGCCGGACGAATTCCGCAAGGAGCCGTTGACCTATACCCGCCGCGACGAGGCGGTCTGCGTGCCCACGCTGGGCGCGGGCGTCGCGCTGGCGCCGCCGGGCACGCCGGAGCAGGGCCGCCGCGCCGCCGCCTGTGCCGGTGGTGATGTGCAGTCCTGCGTGGCGCAGATGATGATCGATCCCGAGGGATCGCCGCAGCAGCGCAGCCAGCGCCTGCAGACGTATTGCCGCCAGGAACGCAGCCCCTACGCCTGCGAAGCCTGGGCGGAATCGCTCAAGCCCGACGACCCCACCGCGCCGCTGTACCTGTTCCGCACCGTCGCCCTGCCCGCGCCGGTGCTGGCCGCGCTGCGCGTAGGCTGCCGCGAAGCCGACGCGCCCAAGGCCTGCACCCAGTCGGCCGAACAGGACTGGATCGCCGGCCGCTTCGCCAGCGCGCGCGAGACCCTGCGTTACGCCTGCGAGCGCCGCCTCGGCGGCGATGCCTGCAAACCGCTGGCCGACCTCAACGACCTCGCGCTCCGTGACGACGCGCCCGCACGCACGCCGCAGCAACCCTGCGGCACCTATGCCAGCGCCCAGGAAAGCCTGTTCGACGTGTTCCGCTTCGGCGACGCGCACGCGGCGGCCGTAGGCAACGACGGCGAGCTGAGCCTGCTGTACCGCCTGCGCGACGACCAGGTGCTGGTGCGCCACGACAAGGGCGACGATTTCATCCTGCGCTGGTTCGACGGCGACACCCTGCTGGGCATGGACGACTGGACCCGCTACACCGTCTACCGCCGCGGCGTGCCGGCGCAGTGCGCGGCGGTGAAGCTGCCGATCCCGGGGGCGCGCGCCATCGAAACCCCGTACCGCGTGGACACCTGCGCGCTCAGCGATCCCGGCGGCGCCGAGGCCTGCTGCCGCCGCGGCTCCCTGTCCGCCTGCATCGGCGCCGGCCACAGCGCGGCGCTGTCCGGCGACTGGAAGCGCGCGGCCGGCTACTACGACCGCGTCTGCGCCCAGCACGTGCGCGAGGGCTGCGGCAACGTGGTCGCGGCCTACCACAACAGCGGCGACGAACGCCTGCTCGCCGGCATCCGCCAGGTCTGCAAGGACGAACCGCGCTCGGTGGCTTGCGAGGAACTGGAACTGGCCAGCGCCGCGGCGGTCACGCGCAAGCAACTGGAGCGCGAGGTGGCGGACTCGCTGCAGCAGCTGTTGCAGGGTGTGCCGGCGGAGGACAAGGCGCCGAAGGACGAGGAGTGATCGATCGGCCGGCCTGGCTTGCGGCGCGAACTTGTGGCTGCGCGTGCCCTCACCCCAACCCCTCTCCCGCAGGCGGGAGAGGGGCTAAAAGCAGCAAGCGGCGTCGGATTTGTTCCCTCTCCCGCTTGCGGGAGAGGGCTAGGGTGAGGGGATGAGCGAAGCGAATGCTCTTGCTCCTCGCTCGGGCACCGAACTCGCCGTCCAATGGAAGACCCGGAGGGCGGCGCACAGGAGGTGCGCCGTTTTTCGCTGGCACAGGGATGTGCCATCGAAAAATCCCCGCGCACGCAATGCTCTCGCACGGGGGCTCTGGCCAAGCGTTTTTCTTTGGTTACTTTCTTTTGACGCTTATCAAAAGAAAGTAACCCGGCCGCTTGCGGACGGAAGCTGTTGCTGTTGCTTCAACCAGCCCACCACACACCTTCGCGAGTTCGGAGCGGATCGCGGCTCACGCCGCTCCTACCCCAAGGCGCCCGAGCAGACCCCACGCCGACCGAGGGCTTGGTCGTAACTGCGGATTCGCGGTCGCAGCTTGCGCAGCTCCTACCGGGGTAGGCGCGGCATTCGCCGTAGCTGCGGGTTCGCGATCGCGGCTCACGCCGCTCCTACCCCAAAGCACGGCTGACGGCGCAAAAGAAAAAAGCCCGGCGAACCGGGCTTTTTTCTGCTGCTGCGGCTTCCGAAGGATCAGAAGCTGGCGCGAGCGCCGAGCATGAACTGGGTGGTGTCCTCGATGAACTCCACTTCGCCCACGATGCCCCAGGTCTGGTTGAACTTGTACTGGCCGCCCAGCGTGCCCACGAAATCGCCTTCGAAGTCGCCGCCGTCGATGTAGCCGGCCTTGACCCAGCCTTCCAGGTTGTCGGTCATCTCGCCGCGGATGCCGAGATTGAGCTTGCCGCCCTTGGCTTCGCCGTTGACGCCTTCGATGTCGATTTCCTGACGCAGGTACGACAGCTCGGCGATGAAGTCGGCGCGGTCGCTGATGTCGGCGTGGTAGCCGAAGCCGATCTCGGCGGTTTCGAAGTCGGTGTCGAACTTGTTCACGAAACCGGAGACGCGCACGTCGTCCTGGGTCTTGCTGTAGCTGCCGAACACGGTGAAGTTTTCGCCCAGCTCAGCCGAACCGCGGATGTAGCCGCCGTCCAGTTCCGGATCGAAACCGGACACGCCGGTGTCGACGTTGATGCGGGTGTAGCCGCCTTCGACGTAGGAGTAGCTCAGGCCCTCGGCCGAGGCGACGAACGGGGCGGTGGCCAGCAGCGCTGCCAGCACGAGTTGCTTCTTCATGGAATCTCTCTCGATCCTGATTTTGTGGTTTGCGTCCTTGCCGCATTGCGGCGGCGCGCACGGTAACGAAAATTTCACACCGCCACAACTGTCTTCCGACACGCATTGTGTGCCCTGTTCAGGCGCGATCCGCTCTAGGAGGAGTTAAACCGGTTCGGCGCAAAAAAAGAGCCCGGCCGGGGCCGGGCTCGATCGCGACGTTCGGGGGAGAGAGAGATCGCGATGGGTGCTGCGTTGTGCGGTCTGGGCCGCTTAGAAGCTGACGCGCGGACCGACGAAGAACTGGGTGTCGCCGTCGATGAACTTGACGTCGCCGTTGATGCCCCAGGTCTGGTTGAACTTCACCTGGGCACCGAGGCGGCCGTAGAACTCGCCGTCGGCCTTCTCGTAGTCCTCGTAACCGGCCAGCGCGTAACCCTCGAAGTTCGGGGTCAGCGCGCCGCGGACGCCGGCTTCGACGCTGTAGCCGTTGAAGTCCAGGCCCTGGCCGGCATCGAACTTCTCGTAGGCCACGCGGGTGAGCAGGTCCACGCGCGAGTTCAGCTCGTGGTTGTAGCCCAGGCCGACGCGCCACTGGTCGAAGTCGATGTTGGTGTTGTCGATCTCCTGCTTGCTGTAGCCGCCGAAGATGTGGAAGTTGTCGGCGATGGCGCCCGAGCCGTTGATGGCCCAGCCGTCGGCGTCGCCCGAATCGGTGTTGGTCTTGGCGTAACCGCCTTCGACGTAGTTATAGGACACGCCCTCGGCCGCGGAAGCGGCGAACGGCAGGGCGGCCAGCAGGGTCAGGGCAAGCAAAGTGCGCTTCATAAGGTCTCAGCCTCTTATTGATCTTGTCCGGAGCGCGTCGCCTCGGGGTGGGGCGGCCGGCGATCCGGTGTGGCGCAGTATCCAAGCGCCGATTCAATCGAAGCTGAATTTTGTACCGGAAAGTATAGGAACTCTGCGTTCCGGGCGTGGTCGCGCCAAAAGTCATGCGCGTTAAATGCTTGTAAACAAAGGGTTTGCGCGAAATCGCCGAAGGCAACGGCGGATGAATGCGTGCCGGTAACGTTTTCCGAAGTCGCCGTCGTTGCTGGCTAACGCGCTGCGCTCACTCGCTGCCGCCGCCGCCGCGCACTTGCTCCCAATCCAGACCGAACCGGGCCAGGTATTTGCGCAGGCGGTCGGCGTCGTTGGTGCTGGCGCGCTGGCTGCGCGTGTACGCGAACAGCTCGCGCCCGGCCTGCGACAGCGAGCGGGCACGCGCGCAGACCCGCACCACCTCTTCCAACTGCACCCGATCGAAGCGGTCCAGCTCGCCGCTGCGTTCGCCCAGCAAGGCGTCCAGCGGCGAGGCCGCCTGCGCCCCGTGCCAGGTCGCGCGCAGGCGCTCGATTTCCTCCTGCACCAGATCCAGTTGGATGCGGCCACCGACGGCCAGCGTGGCCAGGCGCATCACCGAGGCGCCCAGGTCGCGGAAATTGCCGCTCCAGGCCGCCTCGCCGCTGGTGGCGAAGCGCAGGTAGCGTTCGCGCGCCTCACGGTTGAAGGTCACGCGCTGGTGCTGCTCGCGCGACCAGCGCTCCAGCTCGAAATCCAGATTGGGCTCGATGTCCTCGACCCGGTCGGCCAGGCCCGGCAGGCGATAGGTCCACAGGTTCAGGCGCGCAAGCAGGTCGTCGCGGAACCGGCCCTGCGCCACGGCCTGCTGCAGGTCGCGATTGGTGCCGGCGATCAGCTGGAAGTCGCTTTCCACCTCCTTGTCGCCGCCCACGGGCAGGAAGCGCTTTTCCTCCAGGGCGCGCAGCAGCATGGCCTGCTCGTCCTGGCCCAGTTCGCCGATTTCGTCCAGGAACAGCAGCCCGCGATGGGCCGAGCGCAACAGGCCGGCGCGATCGCCGGCGGCGCCGGTGTAAGCGCCTTTGACGTGGCCGAACAAGGTGCTCATGGCGCCGTCGCCGCGCAGGGTGGCGCAGTTCACTTCCACGAACTGGCCCGGCAGCTGGTGCTTGAGCTTCTTCAGCTCGAACACGCGCTTGGCCAGCTGGCTCTTGCCGGCGCCGGTGGGGCCCATCAGCAGCATCGGCGCCTTGGAGCGGGTGGCGACGGTTTCGATCTGCTCGATCATGCGGTTGAACGCGGCGTTGCGGGTGGCGATGCCGCTCTTGAGCAGGTCGCGGTCGTGCAGCCGCTGCTGCTGGAAGCGCTGCGCGATCAGGTCGTAGCGCGACAGGTCCAGGTCGATGACCGCATAGCTGCCCGGATCGCCGCCGCCCTGTTTGCGCGGCGGCGAGGTCTGCAGCAGGCGCCCCGGAAAGTGCCGGCTTTCGGCGAGCAGGAACCAGCAGATCTGGCTGACATGGGTGCCGGTGGTGATGTGGACGTAGTAGTCCTCTTCCTCGGTGCGGAAGTCGTAGCCGCTGAGGAAGTCGTGCAGGGTCGCGTACACGCCCTCGAAGTCCCAGGGGTCGGCCAGGTAGGTGTCGTGCACGCGCAGCTCGGTCTCGGGCGAGGCCTGGGCCAGGTCCGCGCTCACGACCGAGGCCAGCTTGGCGTAGCGGCGCGCGTCGACCAGCAGTTCCAGGCGGCCGAGCAGGAAATCCTCGTGCATGCCCAGCGACACGGTCGGCCGCCACTTTTCCCAGCGCCCCGGACCCACGCCGGCATCGAGCTGGGTGCCCAGCATGCCGATGACGACCTGGCGCTTGCTCATATCGGTTCCTATAAATTCTTATTCAATGATATACGAAATGCGGATAGGTTCTGGGGCGCGGCGAACGGGCCGTAGGGTTATTTTCCTTTAGTAACAATAAGATGGCTGCATCGGCCGAACTTGGCACGGAGGTTGCTCTAAGCAACTCGGGGCAAACACAAAGCGCCCCGCCGGCAACGGGCCCTCAGGGCCGGGCCGGCGCAACGCCCGGCTGGCAATGGGGCCAGCCGGGCCGACGGCCGGGACGCGCAACGCCGGGTCCCGGCCACCTAACGCAGAGCAAGCACCATGACCACGCATAACTACGACGTCATCCAAGACCCCGGTTCGGTTCCGATCAAGCTGTGGACCCGCGGCGTGCCGCTGGAAGACGAGGCGCGCAAGCAGCTGCAGAACATCGCCAAGCTGCCCTTCATCCACCGCTGGATTTCGGTGATGCCCGACGTGCACCTGGGCAAGGGCGCGACCGTGGGCTCGGTGGTGCCGACCATCGGCGCGGTGGTGCCGGCGGCGGTGGGCGTGGACATCGGCTGCGGCATGATCGCCGCGCGCACCACGCTGACCGCCAGCGACCTGCCCGACAATCTCGGCGAGGTCCGCAGCGCGATCGAGCGCGCGGTGCCGCACGGCCGCACCGCCGGCCGCGGCCTGCGCGACAAGGGCGCTTGGCAGAACCCGCCCGAGCGTTCGATCGAGGGCTGGTCGCAACTGGTCGGCGACTTCCAGCGCATCTGCGAGCGTCACCCGCGCCTGAAGAACACCAACAACCTCAACCATCTGGGAACCCTGGGTACGGGCAACCACTTCGTCGAGGTCTGCCTGGACGAGGAGCAGCGCGTGTGGTTCATGCTGCACAGCGGTTCGCGCGGCGTGGGCAACGCGATCGGCACGCACTTCATCGAGTTGGCCAAGCAGGAGATGCGCCGCTGGATGATCAACCTGCCCGATCAGGACCTGGCTTACCTGCCCGAGGGCAGCCAGCACTACGCCGATTACGTGTTCGCGGTGGACTGGGCGCAGCGTTACGCGCGCATGAACCGTGAGATCATGATGGGGCATGTGGTCGCGGCCGTGCGCAAGGTCATCGATAAGCCCTTCGAAGCGGCGGCCGAGGCGGTGAACTGCCACCACAACTACGTCAACCGCGAGCACCACTACGGCAAGGACGTGCTGGTCACGCGCAAGGGCGCGGTGAGCGCGCGCGCGGGCGAGCTCGGCATCATTCCGGGCAGCATGGGCGCCAAGAGCTTCATCGTGCGCGGCCTGGGCAATGCCGACAGCTTCCACAGCTGCAGCCACGGCGCGGGCCGCGTGATGAGCCGCACCGAGGCGCGCAAGCGCATCAGCCTGGACGAGCACGTCAAGGCCACCGCGCACGTGGAGTGCCGCAAGGACGCGGACGTGGTCGACGAGTCGCCCGCTGCGTACAAGCCGATCGAGGCGGTGATGGCCGCGCAGAGCGACCTGGTCGAGATCGTGCATACGCTGCGCCAGGTGGTCTGCGTCAAGGGTTGACGCAGACCTGCGGCAACGCGGACACAACGAGGAAAGGAACGGGCGCGGCCTCGGCCGCGCCCGCTGCATTGACGGACACATGAAGATGGACATGATCGAAATAGACGGGCAGGCCGGCGGCGGGCAGTTGCTGCGCAGCGCGCTGAGCCTGAGCCTGTGCACCGGCATCGGTTTCAGCATGCAGCGCATCCGCGCCCAGCGCTCGCGCCCGGGGTTAATGCGCCAGCATCTGACCGCGGTGCTGGCGGCGGCCGAGATCGGCCGCGCCTACGTCGACGGCGCGCAGCTGGGCGCGATGTCGCTGCGCTTCGAGCCGGGCACGGTGACGGCGGGCGAATACCGCTTCGCCACCGGCACCGCCGGCTCCACCACCCTGGTGCTGCAAACCCTGCTGCCGGCGCTGTGGCGCTGCGCTACGCCGTCGCGCCTGCTGCTGGAAGGCGGCACCCACAATCCGATGGCGCCCAGCGCGGACTTCATCGCCGACACCTACCTGCCCTCGCTGCGCAAGCTGGGCGTGCAGGCCAGCCTGCGTTTGCAGCGCCATGGCTTCTACCCGGCCGGCGGCGGCGTGCTGCACGCGGACGTGGCGCCGTCGCAGCTGCGCTCCATCGTCTTGAACGAGCGCGGCGAACGCGTGGGCGTGGAGGGCGTCGCCCTGCTGTCGGCGCTGGCGGCCGGCATCGGCCGGCGCGAGCTGGCTGTGCTGGGCGAACGGCTGGGCCTGGGCGAGGACGCGTTGAAGCTGGAGCCGGTGCGCGCGCCGGTGGGCCCCGGCAACGCGGTGCTGGTGCGGGTGCGCCATGACGCGCACGAGGAGACCTTCGCCGGTTACGGCGAGCGCGGCATGCTGGCCGAACGCGTCGCCGAGAACGTGGCGGCACAGGCCGCGGCGTATCTGGATTCGACCGCCTACGCCAGCGAGCACCTGGCCGATCAGCTGTTGCTGCCGATGGCCCTGGCCGGCGGCGGCGAGTTCACCACCACCACGATCAGCGAGCACCTGAGCAGCAATGCGCGCCTGATCGAGAAGTTCCTGCCGGTGGAGATCGACTGGCAGCCGCTGGCGCCGCAGCTGTGGCGCGTGAGCGTGAGTTCCTGATCGACGCAGCGGCGGCCGCGACGGCCGCCGCTGTTTTTTGCGTGTCAGCCCATCGCCAAGGTCGGCGTGGCCGACGTCGGCAACGGCCGCGGCGGCGCTTCGCCGCGCGGCTGCCGCAGCAACACCCACAGGCACAAGCCCAGGGCCACGAACTGGCTGAGCGTGGACAGGGTCAGGCGGCCGATCAGTTCGGGCATGGGCAGGCCGCCGAACGGCAGCACCGCGGTCAGCGCCAGCCAGCCCATGGCCAGCAACAGCAGATTGCGCGGCGACAGGCGCGCGCCGGCGGCGATCAGCGCCCACAGCCAGATCGGCGCGAACAGGCCGTTGTGGTCGGGCACGAAGGGGCTGCGGTAGGCGGCCAGGGCCAGCAGCGCCAGCCAGGCGCCGACCAGTTCCAGCCGCGACATGCGCGGCGCGCGGCGCGCGCTCAGGATCGCCAGCGCGAACACCGCCAGGGTCCAGACCCAGGACACTGCCTTCTCCGCCGCCGGGGTCATGCCGGGCACGCCCAGCAGATCCAGCTTGAGCACCAGGCCGGGCACGGAATCGTTGATCGCCACCACCGGCTCCAGGCCGTCCAGCCACAGGAAGGCCCAGGATTCGTTGCTGAGGATGCGCGGCGCCTGGAAGTCGAAGAAGGCCTGGTACGGCGCCCAGCCCAGCCAGGCCAGCGCGATCAGGCTGTACAGCGCGGCGAAGGCGATGGTCCAGGCCGCTTCGCGCCAGCGCCGCGCGGCCAGCAGGTACAGGCCGAGCAGGCCGGGAAACAGCTTGAACACGGCGAAGCCCAGCAGCGCGCCGCCCAGCACCGGGCGTTGGCGCCAGAACAGCATCATCGCCAGCAGCGACATCGCGATCGCGGCGATCTGGAAGTTGCCCAGCTGCAAGGTCAGCAGCACCGGCGTGCTCAGCCACAGCACCGGCAGCAGCAGCGCCAGACGGCGGCCGGCGGCGCCGCCGATCCAGCGCGCCAGCGCGAACACGCCGAACGCGAGCAGCGCGCCTTCCAGCGCGAACCACAGCGCGCGCAGCGGCAGGAAATCCGCGCCGAGGGCCAGGCCCGCGCGCGGCAGGATCAGGAACTGCGGCAGGTACAGGAAGTCGTCGAGCTTGAAGCGGCCTTCCATGCCGGTGTAGTGCTCGGGGTCGTAGACGTTCTCCACGCCCTGCGCGGCCAGGCTGGCGGCCTTCCACATGCCGGAGAAGCAGTTGTGGCGCACGTAGAACTCGTCGAACCAGTAGGCCGAGGCCTGCGCCTGCTGCGCGTCGACCATGAACAAGGCCACGCCGGCGGTGCGCGCGATCGCGGCCAGCGCCAGCAACAGCCACAGCGCGCTCAGGCCCGGATGCGCGCGCGCGGCGCCGTCCCAGTCCGAGGGCAGGCGCCTGGCCAGCCAGGGACAGGCGAGCAGGCCCAGCACAAGGCTCAGGCCCAAGGTCCACAGCGGTGCGTGCGGCAGCTGCAGGTGCGCCATGGACAGCAGCGCGACCGCGGCCACCGCCGGCAGCATCGCCAGCAGCAGCGACAACAAGGCGGCGATGGTCCAGCGTTCCAGCGAGGGTGCGGCGGCAGGGTTCATGCGTTACGGCTCCGTGAGAGTCGAAGGCGGCGCGCGATCACTGCCGCGCCCAGCCTTCGACCTTGCCCGAGAACAGATAGCGGTTGAGTTCCTCGAAATCGTCGAACTCCAGGTCCGGAGCGACGTCGCGGCCGTTGCCGTTGCGCGCGCGGTCCACGCGCAGCAGGGTGGTGATGCCGAAGCGGCGTGCGCCGGCGATGTCGCTGGCCGGGTCGTCGCCGATCATCCAGATCTGCGCCGGGTCGATGCCGAGCTTGTCGATGGCCAGCTGGAACGGCGCTTCCTGCGGCTTGTCCGCGCCGGCTTCCTCGGAGGTCACCACGTAGTCGAAGCAGTCGTCCAGGCCGAAGTAGATGATCTTGCGGAATTGGATCTGCGAGGTCAGGTCGGTGATGATCGCCGTGCCGATGCCGCGGTTGCGCAGGGTCATCAGCAACTCGCGCACGCCGGGGAACAGCTCGCAATGGGCCAGGAAGGTGCGCCAGTAGGTCTGCTCCAGGTCCAGGGTGATCACCAGCTGGGTCTTGCGCCCCAGCAGCTCGATGCCGCGCTGGAAATACAGCAGGCGGCTGTGCGAGCTGGCGGTGCGGCCCAGGCGCTGCTTGACCTCCTGGCGCGCCTGCGCGAACGCGCGGCGCACGTCGTCGACCTGGCAGCCCAGCAACCGCACCGCCTTTTCCTCGGCGGCGGCGGTGGCCTGCGCATGCGGATGGCCGTAGGCGTAGAGCGTGTTGTCGGTGTCGAAGATGATCGCCTGCGGCGCGCGCAGGGACAGGTCGGCGGTATGGAATGAGAGGCTCATTGGATTCGGTTCTTCAGGGCTTCTTCGATCTGCACCAGGACCAGCAACTGCATGATCCCGCTCATGCCGTCCTCCCAGGCCGGGCGGACGTCCAGCATTTCCTGCAGGCCCGGCGCCAGGCTGCGCGCGGCCAGGGCGATGTCCTCGGCGGCGACGTCGCCTTCGATGCTCATCTCCACCTCGCCGGAGTCCTCGGCCAGCTGCACGTCCAGGTGCAGGCCGCACACGCCGATGAGGATGCGCGCCACGCGCTCGTGGTAGCTGCCGTTGCGGATCAGCGCGACCAGCTTCAGCCGCGCGTGTTCGGGCGATTCCAGGCGTTCGAGCTGCTGCGCGTTGACCGGCTGCAGGCTCAGCACCAGGCTGGCCGCAGCCTTCTGCGGATGGATGTAGCGCTGCGAATCCGGCGCGCGCCGCTGCAGCGAACCCGATACGGTTTCCAGCGAATGGCCGCGCTGGTGCACGTCGCGGTGGATCTTCCAGGCCCGGCGCAGGCGCTCGTCCACGTCCAGGTACACGCTCACGTCGTAGCGCCGGCGCAGGCGCGGGAAGTGCAGCGCGTGCAGGCCCGAGGCGATGATCACGTCGTTCTTGGGCAGCAGGCTGGGCGCCTCGAAGCGGCCGGCGCCGTGGTCGTAGCGGCGGCAGACGATGGCCTTGCCGTCCATCAGCGCGAGCACGTCGTCGTTGAAGCGCTGCAGGTCGTTGGCGCGCGGGTTCAGATGGGTCAGGCCCTTCCACATCGGCGCGTAGCGGTCCCAGATGTGGTAGTCGTCGCCGGACACGTGCACCACCGAGTGCTCGCCGAACATGCCGGCCAGGGCGCGGCTGAGGGTGTCCTTGCCCGAACCCGAGTCGCCGGCGATGCCCAGCACCAGCGGCTTCTGCGCGATGCGGTAGTAGTCGTTGCGGGCGATGCGCTCGCGCAGCATCTGCACGATCAGCACCAGCCCCGAAGCCACCACCAGGGTCATCCACAGCGAATGCACGTGCGGGTCGATGCGCGCGGCTACCGCGGCCACGGCCGGTGCCGGGTTCCAGCCCAGCAACGGCGCGGTGGCGCCGCTGGAAATGAACACGTGCATGGCGATCAGCAGCAACGAGAAGCCGCCGGCGAGCACGCGCGCGCTGCGGTCGCCCTGCAGCTGGTGCGCGACCAGGAACGGCACCAGCCACAGGTACCAGCCCGGCGGTGCCGGCGTGCCCAGCACCACCAGGAAGAACGAGAGACCGGTGCTGGCGATGAGCAATTCGAAACTGATGCGGCGGAAACGCCACGCGGCGTAGGCGGCGAGCAGGTACAGGGTGGGGGTGAGGTAGAGCTTGAGTTCCTCGCCCACCGGCAGGGCCAGATCGAACACGCGGCCGAATTCGCGCGAGCCCAGCACCATGCTCATGAAGCCCTGCGAGGCGGTCCAGGGCAGGGTCAGCGCGGCGGCGACCACGGCGCAGGCGGCCGCGAACGGCGGCAGCATCGAGCGCAGGCGCTTGTTGCGCCACAGGTAGATCGCCATGAACGGCGCGGCCAGGGCCATGCTGAGCTTGGCCGCGAGCGCCAAGCCCAGTACGCCGCCGCTGGCCGCGGCGCGATCGCGGCGCAGCAACAGCAGCGCGCCCAGCAGCAGCGCGATCGGCACCAGGTCGGTCTGGCCGTTCCAGTAGGTCACGAACAGCACGATCGGCGACCACCAGTACAGCCACAGCAGCAGGCGCGGGCGGTCGCTGGGCAGCAGGCGGCGCAGCAGCAACAGGCAGGCCAGGTCGGCGCCGAGCAGGCCCAGGCGAAAGCCGATGCCGAGGAAAGCGTGGCCGCCGGTGGCGGCGTCGGCCAGCCAACCCAGCAACGCGCCGGGCAGGTGCGCGAGCAGCATCACCGGCCCGTAGGGATAGGCCAATGCGCTGCCGCCGGCGGCGAGGAAGCTAGACCACGGGTCCAGGCTGGGCGTGCCGATGGCGTGATCGAGGAACGGCAGGAACCACTCCTGTTGGATCTTGGGCACCAGCAGCACGATCAGGGCCAGGCGCAGCAGCAGGCCGACGCGGAACGCCGGCAGGCGCAGCATCGGGTCCTGCCAGGGGCGGGGCGGGGTCAGCGCCAAAGCGCGGTCTCCTTGGTGCACACCGCATCGGCGACGATGCCCTCGCGCGCGAGCTGCGCGCGCAGTGCGGGAATGCTGTCGGCGGCGGTGCGGCCCTGCAGTTCCGGCGACACCAGGCACAGGCGGAAACCGGCCGCATGCAGGCGGTCGGCCTGGTCGCGGTCCAGCGGGAAGCGGGTGAAGCAGTCCACCCACACCCAGCGCACGCGCCCGGCCAGGGCCAGCGCGGTGTCGATGGATTCGAATTCCGATACGCGCACCGCGCAGCGCGGCTCGCCGCGGTTGGCGGTGCGTACCAGGAACGGGAAGGACTGGTCGAGGAAGAACCAGTCCTCGATGCCGTAGGCGCGCATCAGCGCGATCAGCCGGTCTTCCAGGCCCTCTTCCTTGACGTTGAGGATCAGCAGGCGGTGGCGGTAGTCGCGCAGCCAGTCCTCCAGCCGCTCGCCCTCGGCGAAGGGGTCGTGGTGCACGATCAGCGCGTCGCCGCGGCTGCGGATGTCCAGTTCGATGCCGTAGTCGGTCGAGGTTTCGCGCAGCTGTTCGCGGGTGTTGCGGCGGTGGCGGACGATGATCATGCGGAGTGGGAGAGGTCTTTGCGCAGGCGCAGGCTGAAGTCCACGGTGCGGCGGATGAAGCGCGCCTTGGCGCGCCAGTTCACGTTCCAGTGCGAAACGCCGTGCGCGCGCTGTCCGAAGCGCACCGGGAAGCGGCGCACCTGCAGGCCGTCGCGGCGTGCCTGGTAGTAGGCGTACAGGTCCAGCGAGAAATCGTGCGGCGGATCGCGCCAGCGCTCGAAGAACGCGCGCGGAAACAGGGTGGGCTGGGCGTTGATGTCCCACAGGCGCCGGCGCAACAGCGCGGTTTCGAACAGCGACATGCCCACGGTGAAGGCCACGTCGGCCGCGGGCCGTCCATAGCGGCGGCCTTTGACGAACAGGGTCGAGGGATCGGCGCCGTCGAACAGCGCCAAGCCTTCCAGCGCGTCGGCCGGGTCGGTCTGCATATCGGCGTGGGTCCAGCCCACGATCAGGCCGCGCGCGGCGCGCAGGCCGGCGAGGATGCCGTAGCCGTAGCCCTGGTTGCGCTCGACCCGCACGCTGCGGATGCGCGTGGCGCCATCGAGCAGCTGCGCCAGCACCGCCGGACTGTCGTCGGTGGAGCCGTTGTCGACCAGGATGGCTTCGACGTCGTCGCGCACGAAGCACTCGCGCAGCCGCGCCACCAGCAAGGGCAGGTTGCGGGCTTCGTTGTAGCAGGGGATCACCAGGGACAGGCGCAAGGACATGGTCACGGCGTTTCGATCTTCCTCAGCACGACCGAGCGGCCCATCGCGAACACCGAAGGCATCAGCTTGACCAGGGCGCGGTCGGTGGCATCGATCGCGCGCAGCATCCAGCGCGGCAGCTCGACGGTCTTGGCCTGCACCACCACGCCGCCGGAGACCAGGAACACGAAGCACTCGTTGAGTTCGTTGCGTTCGATCGCCAAGCCCGGCAGGCGGCGGCGGAACGCGTCCTCGTCGCGGAACAGCAGCAACGGAATCGCGCAGTTGGCCGACCAGGGGTCGCGCGGGTCGTTGGCCACCACGTTCTCGTCGAACACGTCGATGTCGTAGGACCAGCCCTCGTGGCGCATCGCGCGCAGCGCCAGGCGCAGCAGGAAGCAGGTGTTGAGATCCTGGATCAGGATCAGCCCGCCGGGCGCGAGTTTGCGCTGCATGACCTCGAAGAACTGCACCGGGCTGGGCAGGTGGTGGATCATGTGGCTGAACACCGCCACGTCGATGGAGCCATCCGGGTAGGGCGGGTCCATGGCGTCGGCGACGTCGTCGATCCACGGCCGCGGCTCCACATCGGTGATGCGGAAGTTGTCGTGGCGGATGAACTCCTTGCTGAAGCCCGAGCCGGCGCCGAATTCGACCACGCGCTGGCCCGGCTTGAGGTAGGCGTTCATCCAGTCGTAGCGGTTGCGCAGCAGGTATTCCAGGTTGCGCGGGCGGTGCTTGAGGAAGAACTCGCGCGCCAAGCCGACTTCGCCTTCGCGCGCAAAGCGGTTTTCCTCGTGCGTGGGGAAGTAGGTGCTGGGCAAAACCATGGGGCGGATCTCCAACGGGCGGCGCGGTCGCGCGATCAGGCCAGGACGGGAAGGCGGTAGCGTTGCGGCGGGCGCAGGCGGTAGCGCTCGGCCAGGGCCGCGCGCGCCTGGGCCGGCACCCGCGCATCGCGCTCCAGCCGGTAGGGATGGCTGTCCCACTTGTGCAGGCAGGACTGCCAGTATTCGAACGTGCGCAGATCGTCGGGCGTGCCCCAGCACAGGTATTGCGAGACCTCGAAGCTGCGCACGTTGAGGCCGGCGGCGATGGCGTCGTTGATGCAGCTGTCGACGTAGTACTCGCCGTTGACCCGGCCCTCGCGCGCGATCAGCGCCTGCGCGGCGGCGGCGAAGTCGGCGCCGCGGCGGAAGCTGAAGGCGCCGATCACGATCGGGTCGCGTGCGGGATCGGACAGCGGCTGCTTCACCGACACCGACAGCACCCGGCCGTCGACCTCGTCGATCCAGCCGTAATGCGCCGGCCGCCGCGCCGCGCCGGGATAGCCGCGCGCGGTCCAGACCACCACGTCCACGTCCTCGTCGGCCAGCAGCGCGGCCAGCGCCGCGCCGTCGTAGACCGCGCCGTTGTCGCAGGCGCCGATGGTCAGGGGTTGGTCCAGGTCCAGCCCTTCCAGGCCGAGCAGGCAGGTGCGCGCCTGGCCGTCGGTGACGCCGTCGAGTTCGACCAGGGCGCAGCCGGGGAAGCGCTCGCGCAGCGCGTCGGCGATGCGCGCGGCGTCGGCCAGATCGCGACGCAGCACGAACACGCGCTGCGCCGGCTGCGGCAGGTCGCGCGCGGCCTGCACCGCCATCGGTTCGCCCGACACCGGCACCAAGGGCTTGGGCTCGCGGTAGCCGGCGTCGGCGTAGCGCGAGCCCAGGCCGGCCATCGGCACCATCACTGCGCCGCGTTGGCGCGGCGCGTCCTGCGCGCGCGCCGGATCGGCCAGGCCGCGGAAGGCGTCGGACCAGTAGCGGTATTCCTCCAGGTCCTGCGGCGTGCCCCACTGCATGAAGTGCGCCAGTTCGTAGACCGACACGTTCATGCCGTCCTCGAGCAGCGGCTTGTAGGCCAGGCTCGCGTAGTACTCGCCGCCCAGGCTCAGGTCCGGGCGCGCGACGGTGCGGCGGAAGGCGTCGAGCATCAGCGCCGCGCTGCGGAAGTAATAGCTGCCGCTGGAGGCGTACTCGCGCCAGGGCTGGTCGGTCCAGGGCCGCTTTTCCTGGATGTCGAGCACGCGCGCGCCGTCGTTGCGCACGTAGGCGTAGTTGGTCGAACCCAGCATGTGCGGGTGGAAGCCGGTGTAGCAGGGGATCGCGCCGTCCACGCCGCTCTCGGCCACGGACGCCTTGAAGTCGCGGTAGTCCCAGACGCAGCTGAAGTCGCAGTAGTTGACGATGGTGGGGCGCTCGGGATCGAGCAGGTCGGCCGCCTGCAGCGCGGCGTGCACCGGCCCCAGCTTGTGCGGTTCGATCGCCAGCACGTGACCGCTGGGACAGTAGCGCTCCAACTGCTCCTGCATGCGGTATTCGGCCCGGGCCAGATGGTCGCGGTTGCAGACGAAGACGAAGTCGGTCTCGCCGGGGAACAGGTCCACCACGTGGGCGATGATCGGCTTGCCGTCCACTTCGATCAGCGGCTTGGGCACGGTGTAGCCCGCGCGGCGGAAGCGCTCTCCGAAGCCGGACATGGGGACGACGATCTGCATGCTTCCTTCCGTGGCACCTGTCGTTGCGGGGTTAGTGTTCGGGTTGCGGGTGTTCGGGGCGCGCCTGTTGCGAGCGCGCCAGCGCGCGGCGGTAGGCCTCGGCCTCCCAGCCCGCCAGCGCGGCCACGTCCTCGTCGCCCAGGTAGGACAGCACTTCGTCGCCGCGCAGGCGCAGCGCGACCAGAGCCAGGCAGTGCAGCATCGCCTGCGCGCCCGCCGACAGGCCCGGCGCGACCAGCACGCCGGCGCCGCGCACCAGCGCGTAAACCGGTGCGGTGTCGCCGATGCCGGCGCGCGCGACCGCGGCCGACAGCGTGTCGCCGGGCTCGACCACGGCCGCGCGCGCGCCCAGGAACACGGCGTGATCGGGGTAGAGCGCGCCTTCGCGCGCGATCGCCAGCGCCACCGCGTCGGTGGCCAGCGCATCTACGGATTCGTCGCTGGGACGTTCCCAATTCAGGTCGTTGACTGCGCGCAAACGCGCAAGATCGGCGCCCGCGGCGCCGCGTTGCGGCAGCGCCAGCCGCCGTTCGACCTCGGCCAGCAAGGCATCGGCGCCGGCACAATCGGCCGCGCCCACGACCAGGCCATGGTTGGCCAGCACCAGCACGTCGGCCGCGCGCTGCGACAGCGCCTCGCGCACGGCCTGGGTCAGCGGATAGCCGGGGCGCCGGTACGGCACCCAAGCCCAATTCATGTCGCTCAACAGGGCATCCAGCCGCGCCCGCGCGTCCGCGCGCACCGCCCACGCGATGGTGTTCACCGCGTGCACGTGCGCGACCACCGCGTGCGGCAGCAGCGCGTGCAACGAGGTTTCGATGGACGGGCGCAGCGCGCGCGGATCGGCCAGCTGGGTCAAACGCGCCTCGCCGTCCTGATGCTGCAGCGCGGCGCGCACCGCTTCCAGCGGCAGCGGGACGAAGATGTCGCGCTCGCGCGCCTGCGCGAGCCAGGTGCCCGAGGCCTTGACCCACAAGGTGCCGTCGCGCTTGCACGAGGTATTGCCGCCGCCGCCTTGCACCAGCAGCGGATCGGCGCCGATGCGCGCCGACAGCGCGACCAGCGCATCGGGCGCGGTCGCGGCCACGCTCATGGCGCGCCCGCCCGGGCCAAGCCCCGGCTGACTGCGTTGTGCTGCGGGTACGACCGATCCATCAGTCCCCTCTCCCTGCCCTGTAACGCTCCTGAAACAGCTAGAACTCGTTTCGGGCGCGAAACCGGCCGCCCTGCAAACGATTTCCAGCACCGCCCGCACCGGCTTCCCCTGCCTGGGCACTGGACGTCCCGGCAACCGATGTGGTCCGCTTTCGCCCCCCGACCGCGTTATGTGGATAGGATACGGACAGGGGAACCACGGATGGAAAGCCAAGGATGAGCGCGAACCCGGTTCGCGTGCAAGAGCGTTGCCTTGGTTGTGCGCTAGGGATGCGCGGGGATGCCGACAGGATCCGGTCGGCCGGATGTTCGTAGTCAAGGAAGTCATGGATGAGTGACATCGATCAGCGCGTGGCGGAGCTGTCGCCTGCGAAACGTGAGCTGTTGCGTCAGCTGGCCGCACGCCAGCGCGGTGGCGCCCAGCGTATTCAGCCGCGTCCGCGCCCCGAGCGCGTGCCGCTGACCTTCGGCCAGCGCCGGCTGTGGTGGCTGCAGCGGCTGCAGCCGGACAACATCGCCTACAACCTGCCCGTCGGCCTGTGGCTGGACGGCGACGTGGACCGCGCCGCCTTGCGCGCGGCCCTGCAGGCGCTGATCGACCGGCACGAGCCGCTGCGCACGGTGTTCCTGGCCGAAGACGGCGAGCCGTATCAACACATACGCGCGCACGCGGAACTGCCGTGGCGCGAAACCGATGCCGGCGGCGACGCCGACGCGCTGCGCCAGGCGCGCGACGAGATGGCGCGCCCGTTCGCGCTGGACCGCGACGCGATGCTGCGCGCGACCCTGATCGCGGTGGGCGAACGGCGCCACCTGCTGCTGCTGAGTTTCCACCACATCGCCATCGACGGCTGGTCCACCGGTGGCCTGCTCGACGAACTGCAGCGCGGCTACGACGCGCTGCGCGCCGGCGCCGCGCCCGACATCGCGCCGCCGCTGCTGCAGGTGGCCGACGTGGCCCTGTGGCAGCACGAAACCTACGGCGGCGAAGGCCTGCAACCGCAGCTGGATTACTGGCGCGAACGCCTGGACGGCGCGGTGTCCAGCCTGGACCTGCCCGCCGATCGCGCGCGGCCGGCGCTGCAGGGTTTCCGCGGCGCGTTGCATCTGGGCGAAGTGCCGGCGCCGCTGTACGCGCGCCTGGAACAATTCGCGCGCGAACGTCAGGCCACCTTGTCGATGGTGTTCCTGGCCGCCTACCAGGCGCTGCTGTCGCGCTACAGCGGCCAGGACGACATCACCGTGGCCATGGGCGTGGCCGGCCGCGCGCGGGTGGAGCTGGAGCCGGTGATCGGCTTCTTCGTCAACACCCTGCCGCTGCGCACGCGCCTCGACGGCGATCCGAGTTTCGCCGACTTGCTGGCGCGCGTGCGCGAGCAGGTGCTGGGCGCGATGGAGCATGCCGAAGCGCCGTTGGACCGCGTGCTGGAAACGCTGCGGCTGCCGCGCTCGGCCAGCCACACCCCGTTCGCGCAGGCGATGTTCTTCTTCCAGAACTACCCGGCGCACACCCTGGCGATGCAGGGCCTGCAGCTGCGCCAGGAGCACTTGAACGCACTGTCGCCGGGCAGCGCGCAGGGCGACCTGAGCCTGTTCGTGAACCAGCACGGCGAACGCGAGCTGATGCTGGAATACAACACCGACCTGTTCGATGCCGCGCGCATCGAGCGGCTGTGCGGTCACCTGCTGCAACTGCTGGACGCGGCCACGGCTCGCCCCGATGCGCCGCTGGCGGAGCTGGCCTTGCTGACCGCCACCGAGCGCGAGGAACTGGCGCGCTGGAACGCGACCGCACGCGAGCTGCCGGCCGATCCCACCGTGGCCGCGCTGGTGCAGGCGCAGGTGCAGCGCTCGCCCGATGCGATCGCGCTGCGCCAGGGCGACCGCGCGCTGAGCTATCGCGAACTCGGCCGCCGCGCCAACCAGCTCGCGCACCGCCTGCGCGCGGCCGGCGTCGGCCGCGGCCAGCTCGTGGGCCTGTACGTCGAGCGCACGCCGGAGATGCTGATCGGCCTGCTGGCCATCCTCAAAGCCGGCGGCGCCTATGTGCCGCTGGACCCGACCTATCCGGCCGACCGCCTGGCCTACATGCTCGAGGCCTCCGACGCGCGCGTGCTGGTCACCCAGCGCGCGCTGGCGCAGCAGTTGCCGGCGCAGGTCGATCACGTGCTTTGCGCCGACGCCGACGAAGCGCTGGACGCCAGCGCCGAACACGCGCCCGACGGCGGTGCGCAGGCCGGCGATCCGGCCTATGTGATTTTCACGTCCGGTTCCACCGGCAAGCCCAAGGGCGTGGAAATCGCCCAGCGTTCGGCGGTGAACCTGCTGCGTTCGGTCGCGCGCGAGCCCGGCCTGGAAGCAGGGCAGACGCTGTGCGCGATCAGCACCCTGTCCTTCGACATCGCCCTGCTGGAACTGGTGCTGCCGCTGACCGTGGGCGCGACCATCCTGCTGGTGGACCGCGACACCGCGCGCGACGGCATGCGCCTGCGCCGCCTGGTCGACGGCGAAGCCATCGACGTGATGCAGGCCACCCCGGCGACCTGGCGCATGCTGCTGGAGCTGGATTGGGACGGTAAGCCGGGGATGAAGATCATCTCCACCGGCGAAGCGCTGCCGCGCGAACTCGCCGACCGCCTGCTGCCCTGCGGGCGCGAGCTGTGGAACCTGTACGGCCCCACCGAAACCACGGTGTATTCGGCGCTGTGCCGGGTCGAGGCCGGCAGCGGTCCGATCCTGGTCGGCAAGCCGGTGGACAACACCCAGATCCACATCGTCGACCGGCGCATGAATCTGCAGCCGGCGGGCGTGCCGGGCGAATTGCTGATCGGCGGCGACGGCTTGGCGATCGGCTACCGCGGCCGCCCCGATCTGACCGCGGAGAAGTTCATTCCCGATCCCTTCGGCGCATCGCCCGGCGGCCGCCTGTACCGCAGCGGCGACCTGGCGCTGTGGCGGCGCGACGGCACCATCGAGGTGATCGGCCGCATCGACCACCAGATCAAGCTGCGCGGTTTCCGCATCGAGCTGGGCGAGATCGAATCGGTGCTGGCCCAGCACCCGGCGGTGACCCAGGCGGTGGTGCATTGCCGCGAGGACCGGCCCGGCGACAAGCGCCTGGTCGCCTACGTCACCGTCGACGGCGACGCCACCGGCGCGGCGCTGCTGCGCGACCACCTGCGCGCGGCCCTGCCCGATTACATGGTGCCCAGCGCCTACGTGCTGCTGGAGCGCTTCCCGCTCACCCCCAACGGCAAGGTCGACCGCCGCGCGCTGCCGGCGCCGGAGGACGTGGCCCAGCGGGAGGACGGACCCGAGCACGCGCTCACGCCTGAGCAGCAGGCGTTGGCCGCGATCTGGCAGCAGCTGTTGGGCCCGCGCCGGATCGCGCGCGAGGACAACTTCTTCGATCTGGGCGGGCACTCGCTGTTGGCCACGCGCCTGCTCGCGCGCATCCAGCAGCAGTACGGCGTGGAGCTGCCGCTGCGCGCGCTGTTCGAGGCGCCCACGCTGGAGCGATTGGCCGAGCGCGTGGCCGAGGAGTGCGCGCTGCTGCCCGACGACGACCTGGAATCGCTGCTGCAAAGCCTGGAGCACCTGAGCGACGAGGAAGCCAGCGCGCGCCTGGCCGCCGCGCTGCCCGGAGGGGCGCATGGCTGAGTTGAACGAACGCCTGGCCGGCCTGTCGCCGGAGAAGCGTGCGCTGCTGCTGCAGCAGCTGGCGCGCAAGACGCCAGCGGCGCCGCGCGCCGAGATCGGCCGGCGGCCGCGTCCGGCGCGGATCCCGCTGTCGTTCGCGCAACAGCGTTTGTGGATCCTGGATCGGTTGGACCCGGGATCGGCCGCCTACAACGTGCCGACCTCGATGTGGCTGCAAGGCGAGATGGACGAAGCCGCCTTCGCGCGCGCGCTGGACGAGATCCTGCGCCGCCACGAAAGCCTGCGCACCGTGTTCGCCGCCGACGACGAAGGCCCGCACCAGCGCGTGCAGCCGCCGATGCCGATGCCGGTGCAGCACGAGGACCTGCGCCACCTGCCCGCGGCGCAGCGCCAGGACGCCGCGTTCGCGCTCGCCCGCAGCGAGGCCGCGCGACCGTTCGACCTGAGCCAGGGCCCGCTGCTGCGCGGCCTGCTGGTGCGGGTGGACGAGCAGCGCCGGCTGTTCACCCTCAACGCCCACCACATCGCCGTGGACGGCTGGTCGCTGGGCCTGCTGCACGAAGAGCTGCGCCAGCTCTATGCCGCCTACCGCAACGGCCGGCCCTCGCCGCTGCCCGAGCTGCCGGTGCAATACATCGACTACGCGCTGTGGCAGCGCGAGTTGCTGGAAGGCCCGACCTTGCGCACCCAGCTGGACTATTGGCAGCAGCGCCTGTCCGGCCGCCTGCCGGTGCTGGAACTGCCGGGCGACCGCCCGCGTCCGCCGGTGCAGAGCTACCGCGGCGACGTGCGGCGCAGCCGCCTGGACGCCGACACCTGGGACGCGATCAAGCGCCTGAGCCGGCAGGAGGGCGCCACGCCCTTCATGACCGTGCTCGCCGCCTACCAGACGCTGCTGATGCGCTACTCCGGCCAGCACGATCTGATCGTGGGCGTGGGCGTGGCCAACCGCCAGCGCGAGGAGCTGGAATCGCTGGCCGGCTTCTTCGTCAACACCCTGGCGCTGCGCAGCGACCTGTCGGGCGATCCGACCTTCCGCGAGCTGCTGGCGCAGGTGAAGGAACACACCCTGGGCGCGTACTCGCACCAGGACCTGCCGATCGAGCGCCTGCTGGAAGAACTGGAGCTGGACCGCGCGCTGAGCCACTCGCCGCTGTTCCAGACCATGCTGTTCTTCCAGAACTTCCCCGGCGGCGACACCGACCTGGACGGGCTGACCCTGTCGCCGGTGGACTTCGACACCGTCAATCCCGGCACCGCGCGCTGCGACCTGGCCCTGTTCGCCAGCGAGGAGCCCGGCGGCCTGGCCTTGTTCTTCGAATACGCCAGCGACCTGTTCGACGCGCAGACCGTGGACGCCTTCGCCGGTCACCTGCGGCAGCTGCTGCGCTCGATCGCCCAGGACCCCGGCCAGCGCCTGAGCGCGCTGGAGATCCTGCCGCCGGAGGAGCGCCGCCAGTTGCTGCACGGCTGGAACGACACCGCGCTGGACGCGCCGGTGGACACGCCGCTGCACGTGTTGTTCGAACGCCAGGCCGAACGCCGTCCCGACGCGGTGGCGGTGCAGGGCGATGGTCGAACCCTGAGCTACGCCGAACTCGATGCGCAGGCCGATGCCTTGGCGCGCGCGCTGGTCGCGCGCGGCGCCGGACCCGGCGACCTGATCGGCCTGTTCGTCGAGCGCAGCCCGCGCATGCTGGTCGGCCTGCTCGGCATCCTCAAGGCCGGCGCGGCCTACGTGCCCATGGACCCGGGCTACCCGGCCGAGCGCCTGGGCTACATGCTGGAAGACGCGCAGGCGCGGCTGATCGTCAGCGAAGGCGCGCTGCAGGCGCAGCTGCCGCGCAACGATTGCGAGGTGCTGCTGCTGGACGCGCTGGACCTGGGCGCGCGCGGCGAGCGCGTGGCCAACCGCGCCGGGCCGGAAGACCTGGCCTACGTGATCTTCACCTCCGGCTCCACCGGGCGGCCCAAGGGCGTGCAGATCCCGCACCGCGCGGCGGTGAATTTCCTGGCCGCGGTCGCGCGTGAGCCCGGCATGGACGAGCACGACACCGTCTGCGCGGTGACCACGCTGTCGTTCGACATCGCGGTGCTGGAACTGCTGCTGCCGTTGAGCGTGGGCGCGCGCATCGCCCTGGCCGATCGCGCCACCGCCGCCGATGGCGCCGCGCTGTCGCGCTTGATCGACGCCTGCGGCGCCAGCGTGATGCAGGCCACCCCGGCGACCTGGCGCATGCTCCTGGACGCGGGCTGGCACGGCCGCGCCGGCCTGCGCATCCTGTGCGGCGGCGAAGCGCTCAGCCGCGAACTCGCCGATCGTTTGCTCGATGCCGGCGCGCAGCTGTGGAATCTCTACGGCCCCACCGAAACCACGGTGTGGTCGGCGGTGGAGCGGGTGCTGCCCGGCAGCGAGCCGATCAGCATCGGCCGGCCGCTGGCGAATACCGAAATCCACCTGGTCGACACGCGCGGCCGCCTGCTGCCGGTCGGCGTGCCGGGCGAGCTGCTGATCGGCGGCCTGGGCGTGGCCCGCGGCTATCTGGCGCGGCCGGAGCTGACCGCCGAGAAGTTCATGCCCGACCTGTACGGCCCGCGCCCCGGCGCGCGCCTGTACCGCACTGGCGACCTGGCGCGGCGCCGCCGCGACGGTCGCATCGAAGTGCTGGGCCGCATCGACCACCAGGTCAAGCTGCGCGGTTTCCGCATCGAACTGGGCGAGATCGAATCGGTGCTGGCCGCGCACCCGCAGGTGCGCCAGGCCGTGGTGATCTGCCGCGAGGACCGCCCGGGCGACAAGCGCCTGGTGGCCTACGTACTGGCCGACGGCGGCATCGACGCCGCCGAACTGCGCGCGTTCGCGCGCCAGCGCCTGCCCGACTACATGCTGCCCTCGGCCGTGGTCGCGCTGGCGCAGTACCCGCTCACGCCCAACGGCAAGGTCGATCGTAAGGCGCTGCCCGCGCCCGAGGCCGGCGCCGCCGAAGCGCAGGCCTACGTCGCCCCGCGCAACGGCGAGGAAGAGACGCTGGCGCGGCTGTGGGCCGAGGTGCTGGGCCTGGAGCGGGTCGGCATCCACGACGATTTCTTCGACCTGGGCGGGCACTCGCTGCTGGCCACGCAATTGGTCGCGCGCGTGCAGAAAGCCTTCGGCGGCGAGATCGCCTTGCGCACGCTGTTCGAGGCGCCGACCGTGGCCGGCTTCGCCGAGCTGCTGTTGCGCCAGCGCATGGACGGCGTCGACGCCGACGCACTGGCCGGCATGCTGGACCAGTTGGAGGGCCTGTCCGACGAGGACATCGCCTTGTTGCTGGCCGGCGAAGGAGCCACGCCATGAGCGGCGGCGACGAGCGCGCCGCCGGCGCGATGGCCGAGCGTTTGGCGCGGCTGAGCCCGCAGCAGCGCGAACTGCTGCGCCGCCGCCTGGCCGCACAGGACACCGAAACGGCGCCGGCCGGCATCGTCCGCCGCGCCGATCCCGCGCAGCCGCTGCCGCTGTCGCCGGCACAGCAGCGCATGTGGTTTTTCGAGCGCCTGCAGCCCGGCACCGGCGCCTACCACGTCTACAGCCACTACGTGCTGCGCGGCGCGCTCGATGCCGACGCGCTGCAGCGCGCCCTGGCCGAAGTGGTGCAGCGCCACGAAGCGCTGCGCACCGGCTTCAGCGAAACCGGCGGCGAACCGCAGCAGACCGTCGCCGCGCAGGTGGACCTGCCGCTGCCGCTGATCGACCTGCGCGCGCTGGAACCGCTGGAGCGCGAGGCGCAGGCGCGGCGCTACGCCCAGGACGACGCCGGGCGCCCGTTCGACCTCGCCCGCCCGCCGCTGCTGCGCGCGAGCCTGGTGCGGCTGGAGGACGAAGAGCATCTGCTGCTGGTGACCATGCACCACATCGTCTCCGACGCCTGGTCGCGCGGCCTGTTCCTGGACGAAGTCGCGCGCTGCTACGAAGCGCAGCTGGACGGCGTGCCCTCGGGCCTGCCGGAACTGCGCGTGCACTACGGCGACGCGGTGCTGTGGCAACGCGAAGACGCGCAGCTGCAGCGCGAGACCGCGCAGCTGGACTACTGGGTGCGCACCCTGGCAGGCGCCAACGGCCTGCTCGACCTGCCCACCGACCGGCCGCGCAATCCGTCGCCGACCGGCCGCGGCGGCCGCCACCATCTGCGCATTCCGCTCAGCGTGGCCGCCGGCCTGGCCGACCTGGCCCGGCGCGAGCACGCGACCTTGTTCATGGCCTTGCTGGCCGCGTTCCAGACCCTGCTGTCGCGGCACAGCGGCCAGGACGACATCGTGGTCGGATCGCCGGTGGCCAACCGCGGCGACGACGGCGTGGCGCCCATGGTCGGCCTGTTCGTCAACACCCTGCCGTTGCGCGGCGACCTGTCCGGCGATCCCAGCTTCCGCGAGCTGCTGGTGCGCACACGCGCCCACTGCCTGGACGCGTTCGAACATGCGCAGGTGCCGCTGGAACGGGTGATCGACCGCCTGCAGCTGGAGCGCGTGCCCGGCCGCACGCCGCTGTTCCAGAGCTTGTTCGTGATGCAGAACGCGGTGTCGGCGCCGCCGTCGCTGCGCGGCCTGACCGCCGAATGGCGCGAACCCGACGTGCACACCGCGCGCTTCGAACTGACCCTGTCGCTGGGCGCTTGCGAGGCCGGCCTGGACGGCGTGCTCGACTACGACAGCGACCTGTACGACGCGGCCAGCATGGCGCGCCTGGCCGACCAGTACGGCGTGCTGCTGCTGCGCGTGCTCGCCGATCCCGATCTGCCGCTGTCGCAGCTGTCCACGCTGGATCTGGACGCGGTGCACGAGGTGCTGGCGCTGGGCGACGGCGGTCCGGCGCCCGACGCGCCAGAACCGACCCTGCACGCGCTGTTCCAGGCGCAAGCGCTGCGCACGCCCGACGCGGTGGCCATCGTCGAGCCCGGCCGCGAGCTGAGCTATCGCGAACTGCGCCGCCGCGTGAACGGCGTGGCCCAACGCTTGCGCGCATTGGGCACCGGCGCGGAAACGCGCGTGGCGGTGTTGGCCGACCGCTCGGCCGAAGCGCTGATCGGCGTGCTCGGCGTGCTCGCCGCCGGCGGCGCCTACGTGCCCATCGATCCGGCGCATCCGGACGAGCGCATCGCCTACCTGCTGAGCGACGCGCAGGCGTTGGCCCTGGTCACGCCGCCGGCCCTGGTCGCGCGCGCCGACGCCGTCGCCGGCGCCTTGCCCTGCGTGATCACCGACAGCGTGCCGCCGGCCGAACAGGCGCCGGCCGACGTCGCCGACGCCGGCCACGCCGCCTACGTGATCTACACCTCCGGCTCCACCGGCGCGCCCAAGGGCGTGGCGGTGGAGCACCGCGGCGCGGTCAATCTGACCCTGGGCTTCCTGGCGCGCCACGATTTCGTCGCGCAACGCCTGCTGATGATCCCGCCGTTGATCTTCGACGCCTCGGTCGGCGACGTGTTCCCGGCGCTGGCCAGCGGCTCGGCTCTGGTGCTGCATCCGGCGCCGCAGGAGCTGGGGCCTTACGAGCTGGAAGCGTTCTGCCGCGACTACGGCGTGACCGCCATCGATGCGCCCGCCGCGCTGTGGCGGCGTTGGTCGGAAGGCTGGTTCGCCGCCCAGCGCGCGCGCCCGCTGCTGCCGGCGCTGCGGCTGATGATGATCGGCGGCGAGAGCGTGCCGTTGGAACAGGTGCGCCGCTTCGCCGCGGTCACCGGCGGCCGCGTCGCCCTGGTCAACCATTACGGCCCCACCGAAACCTCGGTCTGCGCCAGCGTGCTCAGCACTCGCGACGGCGGCGAGTTCGAAGGCCTGGAGCTGCCGATCGGCACGCCGCTGCCGGGCGTGCGCATGTACGTGCTCGACGCGCAGCTGCAACTGCTGCCGCGCGGCGTGGTCGGCGAGCTGTGCATCGGCGGCGCCGGCATCGCCCGCGGCTATCTCAACCGGGACGCGCAGACCGCCGCCGCCTTCGTGCCCGACCCGCACAGCGACGCGCCCGGCGCGCGCCTGTACCGCACCGGCGACCTGGCGCGCTGGAACACCGACGGCACCCTGCAGTTCCTCGGCCGCCGCGACCAGCAGGTCAAGCTGCGCGGCGTGCGCATCGAACTGGGCGAAATCGAAACCGCACTGGCCGCGCATCCGCAGGTGCAGGCCGCAGCCGCGGCGCTGCGCGAGGATCGCCCCGGCGACAAGCGCCTGGTCGCCTACGTGGTCGCCGAATCCGCGCTGGACCCGCTGGAGCTGCGCGACTTCCTCGCCCGCCGCCTGCCCGACGCGATGCTGCCGTCGTTGTTCGTGCCGCTGCCGGCCTTGCCCTTGAACCGCAACGGCAAGGTCGACCGCCATGCGCTGCCCGCACCGGCGGCCTCGGCCGCGCCGGCGCGGCGCCTGCAGGAGCCGGCCAGCGACACCGAACGCGGCGTGCTCGCGGTCTGGCGCGAGGTGCTGGGCCGCGAGGACATCGGCACCGACGAAGATTTCTTCGCCCTGGGCGGCGACTCGCTGGCCACGCTGCCGCTGGCGTTCAAGCTGCACGCGGCCTTCGGCGTGGAACTGCCGCTGTCGGCGGTGTTCGCCGCGCCCACGGTGGCCGGGCTGGCGCGTGCGATCGACGCGCGCCTGGCCGGCGACGGCGGCGCGCGCCTGGATTTGCACGCGCGCGCGGCGCTGCCGGAGGACATCGACCCGCGCGGCGCGCTGCCGCCGGCCTCGCGCGCGCAACCGGCCTCGGTGCTGATCACCGGCGCCACCGGCTTCCTCGGGGCCTATCTGGTGCGCGAACTGCTCGACGCCAGCCAGGCCGAACTGCTGTGCCTGGTGCGCGCCGACAGCGACGCCGAAGGCCTGCGCCGCATCCGCGCCAACCTGGACAGCTACGAGCTGTGGCGGCCCGGCGACGAGCAGCGCATCGTGCCGGTGCGCGGCGACCTGGCCGAACCGCGCCTGGGTCTGGACGAAGACGCCTTCGACGCCCTGGCCAGCCGCGCCGAAGCGGTGTTCCACAACGGCGGCCAGGTCAACTTCCTCGCGCCCTACGAACGCCTGGAAGCGGCCAACGTGCACGGCACCATCGAAGTGCTGCGCCTGGCCGCGAGGGCCCGGGTCAAGCCGGTGCACCTGGTCTCGACCCTGGGCGTGTACCTGACCGAGCGCCACCTGGACCGGGTGGTGCGCGAATCCGATCCGCCGCCCGATGCCGACGGCCAGTACGGCGGCTACAACCAGAGCAAGTGGGTCGGCGAGCAACTGGCGCTGGCCGCGCGCGCGCGCGGCCTGCCGGTGACGATCTACCGCCCCGCGCGCATCACCGGCGACAGCCGCCTGGGCACCAGCAACGTCGGCGACTACTTCAACGCCTGGATCCGCGGCTGCGTGCAATTGGGTTACGCCCCGCACCTGCCCGAAGAATCCTTCGACATGGCGCCGGTGGACTATGTCGGCCGCGCGATCGTGCGCCTGGCTTTGGGCGCGAGCGACGGCAACGGCCAGTACCACTTCTACAACCCGCAGCGGCTGCCGATCAACGAGGCGGTGGAGGTGATGCGCGACGCCGGCCTGGCGGTGGAGTCGATCGACTACCACGCCTGGCGCAAGCGCCTGCAGGAGGTGGCGGCGGTATCGCGCGAGAACGCGCTGGCGCCGTTCGCCGGCCTGTTCCCCGAGCAGCCCGACGCGCGCGAGCCGCGTTTCGACTGCAGCGCCACCGCGGCCGCGGCCGCCGCCTACGGTTTGTCGTGCCCGCCCGCCGACCGCGTCCTGTTCGCGACCTACCTGGATTTCCTGCGCAACCGCGGCGCGCTGCCGATGCCGGTGGAGGAGGAGGCGTGAGCCGTTACGCCGGCCTGCGCGATTTCCTGCTGGTCTGGACCGGGCAACTGGTCTCGGGCGTGGGCTCGCGCCTGACCTCGTTCGCGCTCGGCATCTGGGTCTACCAGACCACCGGTTCGACCACGCGCTTCGCCCTGATCTTCGTCGCCATGGCGGTACCGGCGCTGCTGATCTCGCCGATCGCCGGGGCCTTGGTCGACCGCTGGGACCGGCGCCGCACCATGATCGCCTGCGAGCTGGTGTCGGCCGCGACCATGCTGGCGCTGGCCGCGCTGTACGCGACCGACACGCTGTCGCTGTGGCACGTCTACGCCGGCGTCGGCATCTCGGCCCTGGCCAACGCCTTCCTGCAACCGGCCTACGCGGCTAGCGTGCCGCTGCTGGCCAGCCAGGATCAGCTCACCCGCGTCAACGGCCTGGTCCAGACCGGTTTCGCCGTGGCCCAGGTCGGCGGTCCGCTGCTGGCCGGCGTGCTGGTCAGCGCGATCTCGATGCAGGGCGTGTTGCTGGTGGACGCGCTGACCTTCGTGGCCGGCGCGATCGCGCTGTGGCTGGCGCGGGTGCCGCGCCCGGCGCGCAGCGAACACAGCGAGGAACAGGGGCTGTGGCAGGAAGCGGCCACCGGCCTGCGCTACGTGCGCGACCGCCCCGGCCTGTACGGCCTGCTCAGCGTATTCGGCGCCACCAACTTCCTGTTCGGCATCGCCAGCATCGCGATCACCCCGCTGGTGCTGTCCTTCGCCAATGCCGCGCAACTGGGCGTGCAGATGGCGGTGGGCGGCTGCGGCCTGCTGCTGGGCGGCGTGCTGATGAGCACCTGGGGCGGCCCGCGCCGGCGCATCCACGGCGTGCTCGGCTATTCGCTGGCGGCCGGCGTGCTGCTGGCCGTGCATGGCCTGGCGCCCTCGTTCGCGCTGGTGCTGGTGGCCGGTTTCGGCTTCTTCCTGACGTTACCCATACTCAACGCCAGCAATGCCGCGCTGTGGCAGAGCAAGGTGCCGGCCGATCTGCAGGGCCGTTGTTTCGCGATCCAGCGCGTGCTGTCGGAAGCGGCCATGCCGCTGGGCTACTGCCTGGCCGGCCCGCTGGCCGAACGCGTGTTCGAACCGCTGATGGCGCCCGGCGGCGCGCTGGCCGCCACGGCCGGCGCGTGGATCGGCGTCGGCCCCGGCCGCGGCCTGGGCCTGATGTTCATCGTGCTTGGTGTCCTGATGACGCTGGTCGCGGCGTGCGCCTATGGCGTGCGCGCGATCCGCCGCATCGAGGACGAACTGCCCGACGCGCCGGTGCTGGCGGCGGGCGCCGCGGCGGAGGCACGCGCCGCGGCTTGATCTGGGTGTTTCAGAAGGAGGCGTCATGCAAGGAGAAGAGACGGATCTCGGCAGGTACCGCGTGCTGGTCAATCATGAAGACCAGTACTCGATCCTGCCGGCGGCATATGCAGTCCCCGAGGGCTGGCGCGACGCCGGCTTCGAGGGCTCGAAGGACGATTGCCTGGGCCACATCCGCGACCGCTGGACCGACATGCGCCCGCTCAGCGTGCGCGATACCGGTCATGGCGGCTAGGCCGGGCACAAGGAGCAAGCAGCGATGAGCGCAGACCACGATTCCCTGCAACTGCCCGACCCGGACGCGGCGATGATGGCCGCGCGCGCGCAGCTGGTGAGCGCCGGCCCGGCGGCGCGCGGCCAGCTGTTGCGCGCTTCCGACGTCGTGCGCGAGCAACCGGCGCATGCGCCGCTGCCGGTCACGGTGGCCTGGGTGCGCGAGTTTCTCGCCCGCCCGCATCCCGAGCTGGGGCGCAGCGGGCCGGTGTGTCCGTTCACGCCGCTGGCGCTGGACCTGGACACGATCTGGCTGAGCGAAGTCGCCGACGCCGAGTTGGACATGGGCCGCATCGGCGAGCTGGTCGCGCACTACCGCGACCTGTTCCTGGAGCTGGAGCCGCGCAGCGGCGGCGCGGCGATCAACAAGGCGATCCTGCTGGTGTTCCCCAACCTGGGCAGCGACGGCGCGGCGCTGATCGACGCGATCCAGGCCGCGCAGAAGGGCGGCTTCGTCGAGCAGGGCCTGATGCTGGGCGAGTTCCACGCCCACAACCTCAGCCCCGGCCTGCGCAATCCGCAGTTCCTGCCGCTGCGCAGCCCGGTGCCGATGCTGGCGATCCGGCACATGGTCGAATCCGACCTGCCGTTCCTGCGCCGCGACAGCGATCCGGCGGACGTGCGCGCGGCCTTCCTGCGCTCCTACCTGCGCCGGCTCGGTCCGAACCTGCGCCGCAACAACTTCGAGCAGGCGATCGAGGCGCTGGTGCAGGCCGAACTCGAACAGCGCCTGGCCGCGGCGGCCGACGACGGCGCGCGCCGCAGCGACACGCGCAGCGCGCGCCCCGCACGCACGACGGTGGCCGACGATGCCGGTTGAGGCCGTCGCCATCGACGCTAGCGCGCCCGCGCCGCGCATCGCCGTGGTCGGCGGCGGCCTGGCCGGCGCGCTGCTGGCGCTGCGCCTGGCCGCGCAGGGCCACGGCGTGGACGTGTACGAGCGCCGCTCCGATCCGCGCCTGGGCGGCGCCGACAGCGGCCGCTCGATCAACCTGGGTCTGTCCAAGCGCGGCATCCACGCACTGACCGAAGCGGGCCTGATCGGCGAAGTCATGGCCATGACCGTGACCATGGCCGGCCGGGTGATCCACGCGCCCGACGGCAGCACCCGCTTCCAGCCTTACGGCAAGGACCGCGGCGAAGTGTTGCACTCCATCGACCGCAACGAGCTCAACCAGCTGCTGCTGGACCGCGCCGAAGCGCATCCGCAGGTGCGCCTGCATTTCGGCCATCGTCTGGTCGGCGCGGACAAGGCCCGGCGCACCCTGGAATTCGAAACCCGCGACGGCGCGCGCGTGCAGGCGCAGGCCGCCTGGGTGGTGGGCGCCGACGGCGCGTTCTCGCGCGCGCGCCGCGAACTGCAGCGCGGCGAGCGCGCCGACTACCACCAGGAATACCTGGAGTGGGGCTACAAGGAACTCACCCTCAAGCCGCTGGCCGACGGCCGCTCGGCGATCGAGCTGGAAGCGCTGCACGTGTGGCCGCGCAGCCACGGCCTGTTCGTCTCGCATCCCAACCGTGACGGCTCGCACACGCTGACCCTGTTCCTGCCGTTCGAGGGCCCGGACAGCTTCGCCACCACGCGCAGCGAGGACGAGGTGCGCGCGCTGTTCGCCAAGTACTTCCCCGACCTGGTGCCGCTGCTGCCGCAGCTGGTCGAGGAATGGATGGCGCATCCGGTGGGCGCGTTGATCACCACGCGCACCGCGCCCTGGAGCCGCAGCGACTGGATGGTGCTGGTGGGCGATGCCTGCCACGCCGTGTATCCGTTCTACGGCCAAGGCATGAATTCGGCCTTCGAGGATTGCTCGGCGCTGATGGCCGCGCTGGCGCGGCATCCGCAGGACCGCGCCGCCGCCTTCGCCGACTACGAACGCTCGCGCCGCCCGCACACCGACACCCTGGCCGAGCTGTCCAAGGCCAACTTCGTCGAACTGCGGCAGAAGGTGCAGTCGCCCTGGTTTCTCGCGCGCAAGCGCCTGGACGTGGCGCTGAACCGGCTGCTGCCGCGCGCCTGGCTGCCGCTGTACACCATGATCGCGCATACCACCATGCCTTACGGCGACGCCTTGGCGCGCGCGCAGCGGCAGGAACGCATCCTGGTCGGCGCGGGCGTGGGCGCGCTGGCCGTGGTCGGCTTAGGGGCGTGGCTGGTGCTGGCGGTCTAGCGCCGCGGGGGCGGCGGGTCGCATTCGCGGCGCAGTTCATCGCGCAGGCATTGCGGCCGCGCCGCCCACCCTCTCCACATCACCGCGGCCGCACGCGCACCCCCCGCTGCGCGTCACCGCGACCGCAGACGCATCCCCTCTGTGCATCACCGCGGCCGCAGACGCATCCCCCTCTGCGCATCCCCAATCCCCATCCCCGTCATTCCGGCGAAAGCCGGAACCCATTTTGACTTTCGCCGCCCGATCCCCGTAACGGTCGTTGCGCGCGCAGCAGCCCCGCTTCCCGCCGCCATCGGCACGACCAGCACAGCGCGCAGCGACCCTCCTTCTAGCCCGTGCGCCGCGCCGGCGGCGCGGCGCTGCGTTCGTGCACCGTCACGTCGGGCGAGGCCGCGGCCTGGACCAGGCTGCGCAAGGTCTCGCTCATCGCCAGGCCCATGTCGCGCACCGGACCGTCCAGGCCGTGGCGCTGGATCAGCCAGTCCAGGTCCAGCGTGCCCAGGCGGGTGCCGCCCTCTTGGTCGCGCCAGGCCAGCGCCTTCATCGGCACGTCGATGGCCAGACTGGGGCGCTCCAGCATGGCCACGGTGGAGCTGAGCGGATTGCCCAGCAGCAGCAACTGGGTCGGCGGCATATACAGGCCGCGTTCGCCGGCCAGGCGGGCGTGGTCGATGCGCGCGTAGACGTGCAGGCCGCGCGGCTCCGCCAGCGCGGCCAGGCGGTCCAGGGTCAGGGACACGGAATAGTGGCTGCGCAGCACGGTCATGCCGGTGGGCGCGGCGAAGTAGGACACGGTTTGCTTCATCAGGCGGGTTCTCGGCAGCGTCGGTACGTCCGGCCGGTCGTGCGGCGGGCGGGCCGCTGTCGTGCGCGGCCGCCCCGCAGCGGCTGGGGCTGGCGGTGCGGGCGATGCCTGCCGCGGCGAAGGCCCGGCCGGCCCTCCCTGTCCGTCATTGATAGAGATCGCGACGCTACGGCGGAAGCGGACGCGCACCGCGGGCCTCGCGGAAAGGCGACGAATGTCTGCGAAACTGCATCTATCTTGCCGGCTAGACCGCGGCGGACCACTCACTCTCCGCCTGCGAAACCCGCTTGCCGCCAGGCCTCGAACACCACCACCGCCACCGCGTTGGACAGGTTCAGGCTGCGGTTGTGCGGCCGCATCGGCAGGCGCAGGCGCTGCGGCTCCGGCACCGAGGCCAGCACGTCCTCGGGCAGACCGCGGGTCTCCGGACCGAACAAAAAGGCGTCGCCGGCACGGTAATCCGGGCGGTCGTGGCGCGTGCGCCCGCGCGTGCTCAGCGCGAACAGCCGCGGCGGCGCGCCCTGGTCCTGGGCGATCGCGGCCAGCGCCGCGTCCAGGCTGTCGTGCACGCGCAGGCTGGCGTACTCGTGGTAATCCAGGCCCGCGCGCTTGAGCTGCTTGTCTTCCAGGGCGAAGCCCAGCGGCGCGATCAGGTGCAGGCGTGCGCCGGTGTTGGCGCACAGCCGGATCGCGTTGCCGGTGTTGGGCGGGATCTCGGGTTGGTAGAGGATGACGTCGAACATGCCGCCATTATGGGCGGCCGCGCCCCGGCCGGGCTGGCACCAAAAGTACGCAACGCAAGCGCGGGGCGCCCCCCTACCTAACTTGTGGCCTAGTGCCGGCAGGGCCGGGCGGCGACTAGGATGCCCCTTCGCCCGCGCGGCGCCGCTGGAGGCGGCGGCCGCGCTTTCGTCCGTTCCGCCGTTCCTGGAGCTTCGCCCTATGTCCTCTTCGTTGCCGACCTCGCGCGCCCGTCCGCGCGCCGCCGCTCTCGCCCTGGCCCTGGCCGCCGCCCTCGGCGCCGGTGCCGCCGCGGTGCCCGCCTACGCCGCCGGCGCGTCCGCCGAGGTCTCGATTCCCTACGAAGAGTTCACCCTGCCCAACGGCCTGCGCGTGATCGTGCACACCGACCGCAAGGCGCCGATCGTCGCGGTCAACCTGTGGTACCACGTGGGCAGCAAGAACGAGCAGCCCGGCCGCACCGGCTTCGCCCACCTGTTCGAACACCTGATGTTCCAGGGCTCGGAAAACCACCACGGCGAATTTTTCGCTCCGTTCGAACTGGTCGGCGTGACCGACCAGAACGGCACCACCAATCAGGACCGCACCAACTACTTCCAGAACGTGCCCACCACCGCGCTGGACATGGCGCTGTGGATGGAGTCCGACCGCATGGGCCACCTGCTCGGCGCGATCGACCAGAAGACCCTGGACGAGCAGCGCGGCGTGGTCCAGAACGAGAAGCGCCAGGGCGAGAACCAGCCCTACGGCCGCCGCATCAACGCCAAGATGTTCGAGGCCCTGTACCCGGCCGGCCACCCCTACCACTGGCAGACCATCGGTTCGATGGCCGACCTGGACGCGGCCTCGCTGGACGACGTGAAGACCTGGTTCAAGAGCTGGTACGGCCCCAATAACGCGGTGCTGGTGCTGGCCGGCGACATCGACGCCAAGACCGCCAAGGAAAAGGCGCTGCGCTACTTCGGCGACATCCCCGCCAGCGCCACGCTCAAGGACATGGCGACCAATATTCCCAAGCGCACCCAGGACACGCGCGAGATCGTGCCCGACCGCGTGCCGCAGGTGCGCATCTACCGCGCCTGGCCGGTGGCCGAGAACGGCAGCAAGGATTCGACCCTGCTGACCCTGCTCAGCCAGGTGCTGGGCGGCAGCGCGTCCTCGCGCCTGGACACGCGCCTGGTGCATCAGGACAAGCTCGCCGACAGCGTCGGCACCTCGGTGTGGAACAGCGAGATCAGCGGCACCTTCTTCATCACCACCACGGTCAAGGAGGGCGTGGACCCGGCCAAGGTCGAGGCCATCGTCGACGAGGAACTGCAGCGTCTGCTCAAGGACGGCCCGACCGCGCAGGAGCTGGAGCAGGCCAAGACCGCGATCCGCGCCGACTTCGTGCGTGGCGTGGAACGCATCGGCGGTTTCGGCGGCAAGTCCGACGTGCTGGCCGAGTGCGCGGTGTACAGCGGCAAGCCCGACTGCTACCGCGAGGAACTGGCCACGCTCAAGGCCGCCACGCCGGCCAGCGTGCGCGATGCCGGTCGCCGCTGGCTGGGCGTGGGCTCGCACACCCTCACCGTCCAGCCCAGCGACAAGCCCGCGTCCTCGCTGCCGGAAACCGCGCAGGCCGCGCCGGCGTCCAAGCCCGCCGCGGTGCCGGCGGCCGATCCCAAGTTCAAGACGGTCAAGTCCGACGTCGACCGCAGCGCCGGCGTGCCCAAGACCGCCAGCTTCCCGGCGCTAAGCTTCCCCACGCCGCAGCGCGGCAAACTGTCCAACGGCATGGAAGTGGTGCTGGTCGAGCGCCACGAGATTCCGGTGGTGCAGCTGCTGATGGAATTCCCCGGCGGCTACACCGCCGACCAGGGCCGCAAGCTCGGCACCGCCAGCTTCGCCATGTCGATGCTGGACGAGGGCGCCGGCGACTACGGCGCGCTGCAGCTGGCCGCGCGCAAGGAGGCGCTGGGCGCCGAACTCGGCGCCGGCGCCAGCCTGGACAGCGCCTCGATCAGCCTGTCGGCGCTGACCGACAAGCTCGAGCCCTCGCTGGATCTGTTCGCCGACGTGGTCCGCCGCCCGCGCTTCGACGCGGCCGAGATCGAGCGCGTGCGCGCGACCTGGCTGGCCGGCATCAAGCAGGAGAAGGCGCGTCCGCAGACCGCCGCGCTGCGCGTGCTGCCGCCGCTGCTGTACGGCGCGGGCCATCCCTATGCGATTCCGTTCACCGGCAGCGGCACCGAGGCCTCGGTGGCTGCGCTGACCCGCGACGACCTGGTCGCTTTCCACCGCGACTGGCTGCAGCCGGACAAGGTGCGCATCGTCGTGGTCGGCGACACCACGCTGAAGGCCATCGTGCCGCAGCTGGAAAAGCGCTTCGGCGACTGGAAGCCAGCCGCCAACGCGCCGGCGCTGCCGGCCGTGGCCGACGCACCCGCGCGCACCGCGCCGCGCGTGTTCCTGGTCGACCAGCCCGGCGCGATCCAGTCCAACATCTACGTCGGCCAGGTGGTGCCGCCCACCGCCAGCGCCGGTTCGATCGATTTCGATTTCGCCAACGGCGTGCTCGGCGGCGAGTTCAGCTCGCGCCTCAACATGAACCTGCGCGAGGACAAGCACTGGGCCTACGGTTCCTACAGCGGCGCCAGCAACACCAAGGGCCAGCGCCCGTGGATCGCCTCGGCCGCGGTGCAGAGCGACAAGACCGTGGATTCGATCAAGGAGCTCAAGCGCGAAATCGCCGAGTTCACCAGCGGCCAGAAGCCGATCACCGACGCCGAAGTGACCAAGATCCGCGCCAGCAACACCCTGAGCCTGCCCGGCGCCTACGAAACCGGCGCCGCGGTGCTGGGCCAGGTCGCCGGCAACCTGCGCTACGGCCGCCCGGACGATTACATCGTGCAGTACAAGGCGCGCAACGACGCCATGACCCCGGCGCTGGCGCAGGCCGCGGCCAAGACCATCGAGCCCCAGGCCGCGACCTGGGTGGTGGTGGGCGACCTGTCCAAGATCGAACAGCCGATCCGCGACCTGCAGCTGGGCGAGGTGCAGGTGGTCGACGCCGACGGCAAGCCGGTGAAGAAGTAGGCGCCGTGCGCACGTAGCCTTCGGCCATAGGGCGAGGGCTACGTGCGCGGTTCCGCACCACGAGCCCGCAAGGATGTCAGCGCCGTGCCTTGGGATAGGAGCCGCGACCGCGGATATCCGCTTACGACGGACCTCATGATGCCCCCTGTAGGAGCTGCGTGAGCTGCGACCGCGAATCCGCAATGACGACGAAAACCTCGGTCTGTGGAGGGACTAGCTTTCTGTGGGAGCGGCGTGAGCCGCGATCTTCTCCGAGCTGCGAAGGTGTATGAGTGTGCCTGTAAGCAACAGCAACAGCTTCCGTCCGTAAACGGCCGGGTTACTTCCTTTTGATAAGCGTCAAAAGAAAGTAACCAAAGAAAAACGCTTCGCCAGAGCTCCCGTGCGAGAGCGGTGTGGGCGCAGGGATTTTCCGATCGGGCATCCTGCCCGAGCGAAAAACGGCGCACATCCTGTGCGCCGCCCTTCGGGTCTTCTATTAAAACTGCGAGTTCGGCGCCCGAGCGAGGATCAAGGGCATTCGCGCTGCGCGCTCACTTCTGCGCGGGGAGGAGGGCGGGCCAGCGGGTGGCGCGCTTAAGCCATGTGCGCATCCAGTCCTCCCCAATTCACCTCGCACCGGCGAGAATCACCCCAACCCACGACCGCCCCGCCGGAGCCACCGCATGAACCGACTGCTCGCCGCCGCCTCGCTGACCTGCATCCTGGCCGCTGCCGGCTGCACCTGGGTGCAGATGGCGCCGGGCGCCAGTTCGGTGCGCGTGCTCGGCCCGGGCGCCGCGCCCTCGTGCGAAAAGCGTGGCGAAGTCGCGGTGTCGGTGAAGGACAGCGTGGCCTTCTACGAGCGCAACGCGCTGCGCGTGCAGGAGGAACTGGAGACCCTGGCCCGCAACGAGGCGCCGGGGCTGCAGGCCGACACCATCCAGGCGCTGGCGCCGCCGGCCGACGGCCAGCAGCGCTACGCGGCTTACCGCTGCGCCGGCGCCCGCGGCGACACGCGCGGCGCCGCCCCGGCGGCCCAGACCTACCCGGTCAGTCGCTAAGTCCCCGTTCTTATTGAGGTTTGGCACCATTTAGGTGCCGCCAAGCACCCGCTGTGTGAGTCCCCACCGGCCTGAATCCTTCAGCCGGCCACCCCCGTTCAGCCCCAAATCCGCGCCCACTTAATGCAGGGCGGTCGGGAACCCGTTAATCTTTCGTGTTTCCGCTCACGGTTCGCCGCCCATGCTGTTCCAACATGTCGCCATCGCCGGCCTCGCCCACATCGACGCGCCGCGTCGCCTGAGCTCGGACGAGATCAACGAACGCCTCAAGCCGACGCTGGACCGGCTCGGCATCAAGGCCGATGTGCTCAAGGACATCGCCGGCATCCACGCGCGCCGTCTGTGGGACGGCGACATGCTCGCCTCCGACGCGGCCACCCTGGCCGGCGTCAAGGCGCTGGCCGATGCCGGCATCGAACCCGATCGCGTCGGCCTGCTGGTCAACACCTCGGTCAGCCGCGACTACCTCGAACCGTCCACCGCCAGCATCGTTAGCGGCAACCTCGGCCTGGCCGAGCACTGCCAGAATTTCGACGTCGCCAACGCCTGCCTGGCCTTCATCAACGGCATGGACATCGCTGCGCGCATGATCGAGCGCGGCGAGATCGACTACGCCCTGGTCGTGGACGGCGAGACCGCCGGTCTGGCCTACGAGAAGACCCTGGAGCGCCTGACCTCGCCGGACGCCACCGAGGAGCAGTTCCGCAACGAGCTGGCCACCCTGACCCTGGGCTGCGGCGCCGCGGCCATGGTGATGGCGCGCGCCGAACTCGCGCCGGGCGCGCCGCGCTACCGCGGCGGCGTCACCCGCGCCGCCACGCAGTGGAACAACCTGTGCCGCGGCAACCTGGACCGCATGGTCACCGACACCAAGATGCTGCTCAGCGAAGGCATGAAGCTGGCCCAGCGCACCTGGGTCGCCGCGATCGGCGCACTGGGTTGGGTCGCCGACGAACTGGACGAGTTCGTGATCCATCAGGTCAGCCAGGTCCACACCCAGGCCTTCATCAAGGCCTTCGGCATCGACCCGAAGAAGGTGCTGACCATCTTCAACGAGCACGGCAACATCGGTCCGGCCTCGGTGCCGATCGTGCTGAGCAAGCTGCGCGAGATGGGCCGCCTGAAGAAGGGCGACCGCGTCGCGCTGCTGGGCATCGGTTCGGGCCTGAACTGCTCGATGGCCGAAGTGGTCTGGTAAGCGCCATCGCCGCATGATTCCGCGAAAGCCCGCGCACTGCGCGGGCTTTTCGTTTGTGCGGCATCAGGAATGCTCGCAGGGATAGCGGGCGCACGACGCGGCGTGAGTGCGCCGCTCACGGAATCGCGGTTATGGTGGCCGCCCGTCCGCCGCACGCGGACCGATGCAGACCGAAGGAGCCTTCATGACCACCCCCAAGAGCCACCTCGAAATCGCCCTCGCCTCCATCCCGGTGTTCACCAACGACGGCGAACTGGACGCGCAGGAATTCGACAAGCTGCTCGCGCTGGCCCTGCGCGACCAGGCCATCGATGACGACGAGAAGCGCGTGCTCGGCAACGTGTTCAAGCAGGCCGAGCTGGGCGAGCTGGAGCCGGCGGTGAAAGAGCGCATCGCCCAGGCCCGGCGCCTGCACGGCATCGCCTGAATAGCGCGCCCCGCTGGCCCGTCGCCCGGCCGCGGCCGCGCGCCGCCGGACGCGGTTGAACTTTCACGCGCGCCTGCCGCAAGCTGCCGGCCATCGCCCCGCGCATGGAAGGACGTGGCATGTACAAAGCTTTGGGTTGGATGCTGGCGCCGCTGCTGGCCGCCTGCGCCTCGTCGGCGCCCGCCGGCGCGCCGGCGCGGCCGGATCTGTGCGCCCAGGTGCGCGCCTGGAAAGCGGCGGGCGACTACGACCGGCACCGCATCGCGCCCAGCGGCGGCAGCGACGAAGGCGGCCTGAACTACCGCTTCGATCTCAAAGGCCACGGCCTCAAGTCGGTGTCCGCGCAATGCGGCGCTGGCAGCTACTCCGAATGCGAATTCGAGGTGGAGCGCGCCGACGGCGGCCGTTACGCCTTCACCGAACTCTCGCGCTTCGGCCTGATCCGGGTCCAGGGTCGCCACTACCTGGTCTACGGCATCGTCGGCGACAGCAAGGGCAAGGACCCCAAGGCCCAGCGTGTGGTCGAACTGGCCGACCCGCCCAAGCCCGTGTGCGACCAGATCGGGGACTACGCCGATCTGATGTGAACCACCCGCAGTACCCGCGTCCCAGGAGGGACGGATCACCAGGAGCGATAGCGTCATGGATTACAACGAACTGACCCGAGAGCAATACAACGAGCTGGTCAAACGGCTGGTCAAGATCACCGAGTCGCTGCACGAGCGTTCGCAGGACGTCGGCGACGGCCGCGCCACGATCGGCTATGGCTATACCTTCAACCGTTCCAACAACGTCGAGATCTGGGAGCGCTCCGGCATCGAGCTGACCCGCGACGAGCGCGCCCTGCTGCAACGCATCGACGAGGCGCCCGCCGCCGACCGCACCCGGCTGGGCCTGACCTTTCCGCGCGCGCTGGACGCGGCCCAGTCCGACCGGCTGCTGGAGGCCTCGATTCCCGAGTACGAAGCGCCGGTCAACGCCCTGAACATGCCGATGTCGCGCGAGAAGGCGGCAGCGGTGTCGGTGGTCTACAACCGCGGCGTGGGTTCCTACAACCGCAACATGGAACCGTTCCGCGACGCGGTGGAGGCCGGCGATCGCGCCGAGGCCTGGTTCGAGCTGCGCTACAACTCCTGGGGTTCGCACGCTCCGTCCGAGGGCGGGCTGCGCAAGCGCCGTTACATGGAAGGCCAGCTGTTCGGCCTCTACGACGATCCGGCCAACGTCGGCGCCGACGAGGCGCGCGACGTCTACCGCAGCTTCCAGCTGCACCGCGACCGCATCGTCCGCGACGAGGCCAACTGGGGCGAGTCCATCGACGGCCGCGATGCCGCGCGCAACATGATCGACGCGGCCAACCGCGACTACAGCAACATCACCGCCGACTACGGCGAGGTGCAGACCATACGCGAATCGCTGGCGCCGGCGAAAAACGCCTTGCTCGCCGACCTGCGCCGCCAGCATCCCGATATCGCCGACCGTCTCAGCAACGAGGCCTTCGAGGCCGGCGCGATCTACCTCGATCCAGGCCGCAACGCCGCCACCGTGGCGGTCGACGCCGAGCACGCCGCCACGCTGGACGCGCGCCGCACGCGCAACAACGCCGAAGTCTCCAGCAACGACCTGCTGATCGGCGAGGGCGGCGACGACACCCTGCGCGGCGCGCGCGGCGACGACATCCTGATCGGCGGCGCCGGCCGCGACCGCCTGGAAGGCGGGCAGGGCTGCGACACCTATGTGGTCGGCGACGGCGATACCGTGCTCGACAGCGACCGCGACGGCGAGCTGCGCTGGGACGGCCGCCAGCTCACCGGCGGCGTGCGCAACGAGGGCGATCCGGCCAACACCTACCGCAGCGCGGACGGCCGCTATACCTACCAGATCGAAGGCACCGACCTGCGCATCACCGACCAGGCCGGCGCCACGGTCACGGTCAAGGAATTCCAGAGCGGCAACCTGGGCATCAGCTTGAACGACGCCAGCGTGCCCGGCGGCGGCGCGCGCAGCACCGGCGACGCGCCGGTGACCGCGCCGGCCGAGGGCGAGCGCATGCCCGCCGAGCGCACACCCGGCGGCCCGCGCGCCGATGCCGGCGACCACCCGATTTACCGGCAGGCGCTGGACCAGGTGCAGGCGCTGTACGACCGCCACGGCAAGAACGCCAGCGCCGAGGAGATCCAGCGCACCGCCATGGTCGTGGCCGGCGACGCCACCCGCGCGCGCATGACCGGCGTGGACCACCTGGTCTTCAGCCGCGACCCGCAGACCGGCGGCCCTGACCTCAACGGCAACCTGATCGCGGTGCAGGGCCGGCTGGACGATCCCGGTCACCGCCTCAGCGCCACCGCCATCAACGACGCCGCGCGCACCCCGCTGGCCGACTCGCAGCGGCGGCTGGAGCAGGCCGGGCAGGACGTGGCCCAGGCCCAGCAGCGCGAGCAGCCGCAGCTGGACCAGCAGGCCCTGGGCCCGCGCCGCCTGGGCTGAGTCCGGCGGCTGCCGCCGTCCCCGTACCCGCATTCCGCGGCCCGCTACGGCGGGCCGCGGTCGTTTTTGCGGGTGCGATCGGCCGGCGGGCGCTAAATAAGTGACTGTTTCTAAAAGGACTCAACCGGCTTGGCGCAAACTCGCCACCGCTCGTCGGTTATCACATGTCAGTCGTTGCAGTTGTTACATGTGATGCCGTAATCTGCTCGCATGGAACGCAAGTCCTCCGCCCACTACCAGCGCCTGCACCGCGATCGCCTGCGGCAGAAGGGGCTGGTCAAGAAGGAGGTCTGGATCCTGCCCGAGTACGGCGACGAGCTCGTGGCAGTGGAAAAGCGCATGCGCCAGCCGCGGGGCGCGATGGGTGCCCCGCCGGCGCGATCGGAGAAGGAGAGCGGTATGAGCGAAGCCAAGATGTGGACTGCGGCAGCCCTGTACGACGCGCTGGCGGCCACCGAGCAGTTCCGCAGCGGCGAGTCCCAGGTCGAGCTGATCGAGGGCGCCGAACCCAGCCTGCACGTGGTCATGTCCGAGTACGGCGACCTGCCGCTGTTCGTGGCCGTGGTCGGCGAGCAGATCGTGGTCGAGGCCATGCTGTGGCCGGTGGCGCAGGTCTACGACAGCGCCGCTTTCAACGAACTGGTCCTGCACGCGCACAAGCTGTTCCCGCTGTCGACCATCGGCATCGAGACCCTGGCCGACGGCGAGGCGGTCTACATCATGTTCGGCGCGCTCAGCGCGGCCTCGTCGCTGTCCAACGTGCTGTTCGAGATCGAGACCCTGTCGGACAACGTGATCAAGGCCACCGAGGCCTACGAAACCCATCTGCGCGAGGCCGCGTAAGCGGTCCAGGAGAGCAGGCATGAACATCTGGAACAAGCTGATGACCGCGCTGCGCGGCGGCGCCAACGAAATGGGCGAGTCGCTGGTGGACGGCCAGGCGCTGCGCATCCTCGACCAGGAGATCCGCGATGCCGACCTGGAGCTGCGTCGCTCCAAGGAAGCGTTGGCCGAGATCATGGCCAAGCACAAGCTGGCCGAGGAACGCGCGGCCAAGTCGCGGGCCAAGGTCGGCGAGTACGAGGCCTACGCGATCAAGGCGCTGGAAAGCGGCGACGAGGCGCTGGCGCGCGAGGTCGCGGCCAAGATCGCGCAGCTGGAAGGCAGCCGCGACGGCGACGAGCAGCAGGTGACCCAGTTCGCCGCCAGCATCGCCGACCTGCGCCGCGCCATCGCCCAGGCCGAAGGCAACATCCGCCGGCTCAAGCAGCAGGTGGACACGGTCAAGGCCACCGAGAGCGTGCAGCGCGCGCAGGCCACCGTGGCCAGCCGCTACAGCGGTTCGCAGACCAAGCTGCAGACCGCGGTGGAATCGCTGGAGCGGATCAAGGCCCGCCAGGCCGAGCGCGGCGCGCGCATGAACGCCGCCGCCGAGCTGGCGCGCGAGGAAGGTCAGGACGCGCTGGACACCAAGCTGCGCGAGGCCGGCATCATCGCCGACCCGGCCGGCGCCGACGCGGTACTGGAAAGGTTGAAGTTGAAGAGCGCCGGCTGACACCGGCCGCGCGCCGCGACATTAGGGAAGGGGGTCGCGATGTTCTTGTTCCTGCAAACGGTGCTGTCGTTTCCGACCGTGGTGTTCAGCGTATTGCTGGCCGCCGCGGTCCTGTATTGGCTGGTCGCCGCGCTGGGCCTGCTGGAAATCGACGTGCTCGACGGCTGGTTCGGCGGCGACAGCGCCGACGTGGACGCCGAGGCCATGGCCGGCCCGCTGATGCGCTACGGCCTGGGCGGCGTGCCGCTGACCCTGGTGCTGACGGTGCTGGTGTTCTTCGCCTGGCTGCTGTGCTACTTCGCCGAGCTGCTGGTGCTGCGCCACCTTCCGGGCGCGCTGCATTGGGCGCTGGGCCTGGGCGTGGCCGCCGGCGCGCTGGTGGTCTCGGCCTTCGCCACCGGCGTCGCCTTGCGCCCCGCGCGCCGCTTCTTCGCCAAGCTCAAGCCCGCGCCGCAAAAGTCGGTGCTGGGCCAGACCGCGATCGTGCGCAGCCCGGAGATCACGCCCAGCCTGGGCATGGCCAGCGTCGAGGACGGCGGCGCCGGCCTGATCCTGCAAGTGCGCGACGAAGGCGGCCGCTACAAGCGCGGCGACCGCGTCGTGCTGATCGAATACCTGCCCGAACAGAACGCCTACCGCGTGGTCGGCGAAGACGAATTCCAGGGCCTTTGAGCCTGGTACGCAACGTACGCAACACCATCGAGTCATAGCGGGTGGTCGAAGACCGCCCGATAGCGCGGCCAAGGATGGCCGCGACGGCGAGGCAGGCGCGCAGCGCCTGATTCGCCGTAAGCCTGTCCGGGCATGTACCGGACAGGCGACTATGAGAAGCGCGCAGGAAGCGCGCTTTTCAACCACCTGATAGGAGACGTTTCGATGCTCACCACCATCCTGCCCTTCCTGATCGGCCTCGGCGTGGTCTTCGCCGTGATCGTGGGCTTCTTCGGTCTGTTCAAGGCCTTCTACATCAAGGTGCCGCAGGGCACGGCGCTGATCGTCAACGATCTGTCGTCCACGCCCAAGGTGCACTTCACCGGCGCCCTGGTGTACCCGGTGATCTACAAGAAGGAGCTGATGCAGATCTCGCTGATCACCCTGGAGGTGGACCGGCGCGGCAAGGATGGCCTGATCTGCAAGGACAACATGCGCGCGGACATCACCGTGGCCTTCTACCTGCGCGTCAACGAGACCCAGCAGGACGTGCTGAAGGTGGCCAAGGCCGTGGGCACCGAGCGCGCCTCCGACCGCGGCGCGGTCAACGAGCTGTTCAACGCCAAGTTCTCCGAGGCGCTGAAGACCGTGGGCAAGAAGTTCGAGTTCACCGACCTGTTCGAGAACCGTCAGGACTTCCGCGACCGCGTGCTGGAAACCATCGGCAACGACCTCAACGGCTACCTGCTCGAGGACGTGGCCATCGACTACCTGGAGCAGACGCCCAAGGACTCGCTGGATCCCAACAACATCCTCGACGCCGAAGGCATCCGCAAGATCACCCAGCTGACCGCGACCCAGAACGTGATCACCAACGAGCTCGAGCGCAACGAGCAGCTGGCGATCACCAAGAAGAACGTCGAGACCCGCGAGTCCATGCTCGCGCTGGAGCGCCAGCAGGCCGACGCCGAGGCGCGGCAGAAGCGCGAGATCGAGACCATCAAGGCGCGCGAGGAGGCCGAGACGGCCAAGGTGCGCGAGGAAGAGCGGCTCAAGGCGGAGCAGGCGCGCATCACCGCGCAGGAACAGATCGACATCCGCGAAGAGAACCGCATGCGCGAAGTCGAAGTGGCGCAGCAGAACCGCCAGCGCGCGGTGGTGATCGAGGTCGAGAAGGTGACCCGCGCCAAGGACCTGGAAGTGGTCTCGCGCGAGCGCGAAGTCGAGCTGCAGAAGATCGACAAGGAAAAGGCCCTGGAGCAGCAGCGCAAGGACATCGCCAACGTGATCCGCGAGCGCATCGCGGTCGAGAAGACCGTGGCCCAGGAAGAGGAGCGCATCAAGGAAGTGCGCGCCGTGTCCGAAGCCGATCGCGCCAAGCAGGTGGCGGTGCTGGCCGCGCAGGCCCAGGCCGAGGAAGAGCTGGTGCGCCTGGTCAAGCAGGCCGAAGCCGACGAGGTCGCGTCCAAGCACAAGGCGGTGGAGATGACCACGCTGGCCCAGGCCGAGCTGGACGCCGCCGCCAAGCAGGCCGAGGCCAAGAAGAAGATGGCCGAGGGCATCGAAGCCGAGCGCGCCGCGCCCGGTCTGGCCGACGCGCGTGTGCGCGAAGTCACCGCCGGCGCCAGCGAGAAGGAAGGCCTGGCCGAGGCCCGCGTGGTCGAGGCGCATGCCGACGCCAAGCAGAAGCAGGGCCTGGCCGAAGCCAAGGTGCTGGAGGAGAACCTGTACGCGCAGGCCCGCGGCGAGGAGCAATTGGGCGCGGCCAAGGCCAAGGCGGCCAAGGACATGGGCCTGACCGAGGCCGAGGTGCTGCTGCAGAAGTTCAAGTCCGAGGCCGAGGGCCTGTCGCAGAAGTTCGGCGCGCTCGACGCGCTCAGCGACAGCGCCCGCGCCCACGAAGAGTTCCGCATGCAGCTGGAAAAGAGCTTCGCCCAGGCCATGGCGTCGATCGACGCCAACAAGGAAGTGGCCAAGGAGCAGGCCGACGTGCTGGCCGCGGCGCTGAGCAAGGCCAACATCGACATCGTCGGCGGCGAGGGCGAGTTCTTCAACTCCTTCGCCAAGGCGCTGTCGGTGGGCAAGGCGATCGAAGGCGTGGCCGGCAAGAGCCCGATCGTGCAGGACGTGCTGCAGAAGCTGCTGTCGCTGCAGGCCGACAAGGGCGGCAAGGCCGACGGCGCTTCGCTGGCGTCCTGACCGGCGCGACAGGTAGCGGCGGCGGGTTCGCCCGCCGCCCGCACACCCGCCGTTCCGGCTTGGGCCGGAATGGCGGCGAGAGATGCCGGCTTGAAGACCGCGGTTCACAGCACGCTCTAAAAGGATGCAGCGAAGATGTCGGACACTCCCCCCTCGCCGCAGGCGGACGCAGCCACCACCGTGCTAGACCAGGCCGTCGCCCAGGGCGGCGCCTACGAGGTGCTGCGCAAGCGCCTGGGCGAGCAGGGCGCGCGTTTGCGCGCGATCGCCGATGCGCTCAACGCCCAGCGTCTGGCCGAGTTCGGCGACAGCCGCATGGAAGTGGCCGGCCGCCTGCGCATCCGCACCGAGAACAACTGCGTCGCCCGCGACATCGTCCAGGTCGGCGACTGCCTGTTGTTCGGCTACAACGTCTTCATCGGGCTGAAGAAGGAAACCCGCATCGAGGACGTGTTCTCGCTGCACAAGCTGGTCGAAGGCGCCGAGGGCTTTGAGGTGGAGGCGGTCGACATGGCGACCAGCTTCCTCTCCCAGGGCAGCTTCCCGCAGGATTTCCGCGAGCTCTACGCCTATTACAAGAACACCCGCCTGCTGCAGCTGGAAGCGCGAGACGGCAAGCTGCTGGCCGCGTTCCAGATCGGCGAACGCCTGGACGACATCCGCGTGTTCCGCTGGCAGATCGAAGCCGACGGCCAGGCGCGCTACATCGACAATCGCGGCGAGCGCGACATCGCGCTGCCGGCGCCGTTCGACTTCGAGTGGACCCGCGCCACCCGCGAGATGGCGGTGCAGGGCCGCCACCCGCACCTGAACATCCTGGACGCCGTCTTCGTCGAAACCGTCGGCGGCGACCTGACCATCAAGGTCGAGGACAACACCGAAGACGGCCTGGGCATCTATCGCGAGCCGGTCAACGACCGCACCCAGTCGCTGGACGACGCCCAGGTCGAGTTCGCCCGCGTCGGCAGCCTGGTGCTGCTGCGCGTGCTGCCCTACCGCGAGGAGCAGTGGCGGCACCTGGTGTTCAACACCCTGACCCGCAAGGTCCAGCGCATCGACGCGATCGGCCAGGCCTGCGTGCAGCTGCCCGAGGACCACGGCATCGTGTTCCCCGGCGGCTACTACCTGCAGAACGGCGAGTACAAGACCTTCGATTCGTCCATGGACGGCATGCGCTTCCAGCGCAGCGTGCGTTCGCCCAACGGCGAGGACGTGCTGTACGTGTTCTACGAGCCGCAGGCCGGGCGCTCGGCGCTGTTCACCTACAACCTGATCCAGCGCCGCCTGCAGACGCCGGTGTACGCGCACGGCCACGCCCGCTACGACGACGGCCGCATGGTGATCTTCGTCGCCGAAAGCGAGGAGGCCACCCGCGTCCACCCCATGCAGGTGTGGAACACGCCGTTCTCCAGCGACGAATACGCCGCCACCAAGCCCGCCGGCAACAGCTTCATGGGCCGCATCGGCAACGCCGAGCTGGTGCGCGGCGTGTCCGACCTGCTCAGCCTGTGCCGCGAGATCGACGCCACCGAGGTCTCGGCCCAGCGCTATGCGTTGCTGAGCCAGAACACCCGCCGCCTGTTCGACATCCATCACTGGCTGGGCGACAGCCATGCCGGCGATGCCGCCACGGTGCTGCGCGAGATCGCCGCCACCAGCGAGTCGGTGATCGACGAGTACGACAAGGTCGAGGGCATCCGCAGCCAATCCGACCGCGCCTTGCGCGAGGCGCTGAGCCGGCACCAGGGCCTGCTCGCGACCCTGCTGCCCGATAGCTGGCAGACCGTGCAGGAACACGTGGAGGCGCTCAACGGCCTGTCCGCGCTGCGCGGCCACCTGCTGACCATCCGCGACTACCGCTACATCGACGTGGCCGCCATCGACGCGATGGAGGCCGAGTTGCTGGCCGCGCACGAACGCATCGGCGCGGCCACCGGCGCGTTCCTGGCCGGCGACAAGGCCCTGCTGCCCTACGGCGAGCGCCTGCAGGCGCTGGACGCGCAGGCACAGCAGGCCGCCAGCGTGGCCCAGCTGGCCGAGCCGGTGGCGCAGATGCAGGCCATGTCGGCCGACCTGGACATGCTGTCGCAGCTGATGGCCACGCTGCGGGTGGACGACGCGACCCAGCGCACCCGGATCGTCGAAGCGATCTCGGCGATCTACGCCCGCCTTAACCAGGCCAAGGCGCGCGCCGAGCAGCGGCGCAAGGGCCTGGGCTCGGCCGAGACCGTGGCCCAGTTCGGCGCCCAGTTCACTTTGTTCGGCCAGGGCGTGGCCAGCGCCTTGGCGCTGGCGCGCGATCCGGAGCAGTGCGACGAGCAGCTCTCGCGGCTGATGGTGCAGCTGGAGGAACTGGAGAGCCAGTTCGGCGAGCACGAGGACTTCCTCAACGACATCCTGGCCAAGCGCGAGGAATTGCTCGAGGCCTTCGAGACCCACAAGCAGGCGCTGCTGGACGAGCGCCAGCGCAAGGCGCAGTCGGTGATGGACGCGGCCGCGCGCATCCTGGAAGGCCTGGGCCGGCGCACCGCGCGCTTCGCCAGCGCCGACGAACTCAACGCCTTCTTCGCCGGCGACCCGCTGATCCTCAAGCTGCGCGAATTGGCCGAACGGCTGCGCACGCTCAAGGACAGCGTCAAGGCCGACGACGTCGAGGCCCGGCTCAAGGGCGCGCGCGACCAGGCGGTGCGCGCGCTGCGCGACCGCAGCGACCTGTTCGAGGCCGGCGGCGAAGTGATCAAGCTCGGCCCGCGCCACCGCTTCAGCGTCAACACCCAGGAACTGGACCTGACCCTGTTGCCGCGCGAGGACGGCCTGAACCTGCACCTGACCGGCACCGACTTCCTCGAGCCGCTGCGCAGCGAGGCGCTGGATGCGCTGCGCGACTACTGGCAGGTGAGCCTGGATTCGGAATCGCCCACGCTGTACCGCGGCGAGTACCTGGCCGGCCTGGTGCTGGACGCGGCCGCCGCCGGCCGCGACGGCCTGAGCATGGACGCGCTGCGCCAGCAGCTGGCCCAGCCCGAGGCGCTGGCGCGCAGCGTGCGCGATTTCGCAGCGCCGCGTTACCGCGAGGGCTACGAGAAGGGCATCCACGACCACGACGCCGCGCGCATCCTGGCCGCGTTGATCCCGCTGGCCGACAGCGCCGGCAGCCTGGCCTACGCCGCCGACGCGCGCGCCTTCGCCATCCTGTACTGGGCCCAGGCCGGCACCGGCGAGGACGCCGTGCGCTGGCCCGACCGCGCACGCAGCGCGCGCGACATCCAGCGCCTGTTCGGCAGCGACGCCGGCCTGCTCGCGCTGCGCGCGGAAGTGGCCGCGGCCATGGCCGCTTTCGCCCAGACCCAACCGCTGGGCCTGGACCCGGCCGAGCACGCGCACGCCGCCGAATACCTGGTGGCCGAGTTGTCGGCCGAGCATCCGCAGTTCGTGTTCAGCCGCTATGCCCAGCAGCTGGTCAAGGCGCTGCGCGAACGCCTGAGCGCGGCGCACCTGTGGGACGGCTTCGAGCAGACCCTGCGCCGCCTGGGCGATCGCCTGGACGCGCGCTGGTCGTTGACGCTGAACTGGATGGACGCGCTGTGCCGCGACCCGGCCCAGGCCGCGCTCGCCGGCTACGCGCGCGAGGCCGTGGCCTTGCTATTGCTGGACGAGCGCGTGCCGCACAAGGTCAGCGAAGTCGAGCTGCGCGCGAGCGTGGACGGCTTGCTGGGCGAGCACCCGCGCATCGCCCAGCAGCGCCTGGAACTGGGCGTGGACGATTACTACGCGCGGCTGCGCGCGCACCGCGAACGCTTCCTGCCCGGCGTGCAGCGCTACCAGGCGCTGCGCCAGGAAACCCTGCAGCGCGAGCGCGACAGCCTGCGCCTGGCCGAGTTCAAGGCGCGGCCGCTGAGTTCGTTCGTGCGCAACAAGCTCATCAACGACGTCTACCTGTCGGTGATCGGCGACAACCTGGCCAAGCAGATGGGCACGGTCGGCGAGGGCAAGCGCAGCGACCTCATGGGCCTGCTGATGATGATCTCGCCGCCGGGCTACGGCAAAACCACGCTGATGGAATACGTGGCCCACCGCCTGGGCCTGATCTTCATGAAGATCAACGGTCCGGCCCTGGGCCACGAAGTGCGCTCGCTGGATCCGGCGCGCGCGCCCGACGCCACTTCGCGCCAGGAGCTGGAGAAGCTCAACCTGGCCCTGGAGATGGGCAACAACGTGATGCTGTACGTGGACGACATCCAGCACACGCATCCGGAGTTCCTGCAGAAATTCATCTCGCTGTGCGACGGCACCCGCCGCATCGAGGGCGTGTGGAAGGGCCGCACCAAGACCTACGACCTGCGCGGCAAGAAGTTCTGCGTGGTCATGGCCGGCAACCCGTACACCGAGTCCGGCGAGGTGTTCAAGATTCCGGACATGCTGGCCAACCGCGCCGACATCTACAACCTGGGCGACGTGCTCGGCGGCATGGAGGACGCGTTCAAGCTCAGCTACCTGGAAAACTCGCTGACCTCCAACCCGGTGCTGGCGCCGCTGGCCACGCGCGATCTGGCCGACCTGTACCGCTTCGTCGACAAGGCGGCCGGCCGCCCGTTCTCGGCCAACGAACTCAGCCACGCCTACGGCGCGGCCGAGGTCAACGAGATCGTCGCCACCCTGGAGCGGCTGATGCGCGTGCGCGAGGTCGTGTACCGGGTCAACCAGCAGTACATCGCCAGCGCCGCGCAGGCCGCGCAGTACCGGGTGGAGCCGGCGTTCAAGCTGCAGGGCAGCTACCGCAACATGAACAAGCTGGCCGAGAAGATCTCGCCGGTGATGAACGAGGCCGAACTGCAGCAGCTGATCGCCGACCACTACCTGGGCGAGGCGCAGCTGCTGACCGCCGGCGCCGAGGAGAACCTGCTCAAGCTGGGCGAGCTGCGCGGCACCCTGGACGCGGCGCAGACCGAACGCTGGGCGCAGATCAAGCGCGACTTCCTGCGCAACAAGGCCATGGGCGCGTCCGATGCCGACGTCGGCGGCCGCGTGGTCGCGCAGCTGGCCGACCTGGTCGAAGGCGTGCGCGCGCTGGATGCACCGCGTGAGGCGCCCGCTGAGCCGCCCGCGCCGCCGGCCGCAGCGCCGTGGCCGCAGATCCTGGCGTTGCTGGAACGCGCCGCGGCCGCGCAACGCGCGCCTGCGCCTGCGCCCGAGCGCGATCCGCAAGCCCTGCTCGACGGCCTGCGTGCGGCCTTGGAGGCCGCGCTGCAGCCGCTGATCGGGCGCCTGGGCGACGGCGCCGAACAGCAGGCGCAGTTGCAGCAACGCCTGGTCGAGGCGATCGCCCACCTGGGCGAACGCGGCGAGGTCGCGACCGTGCATGCGCAGCACGCCACCGAGCAGCAGCTGCAACTGCAGCGCGCGCTGTCGGACTTCGCCGAACGCCTCAACGAACGCACCCGCCGCTGAGGCCGCCATGAGCATCGGTATCGATTACGCGCAACTCGACCGCACCCTGCGCGAAAGCGCGGCCGACCGGCGCCTGGACAACGACGAGAAGTTCGAGCTGCGCGAACTGGGCGCGCGCCTGGACCCGGACCGGGTGCGCTACCTGCGCAATCGCGCCTTCGACATGGCGCGCGAACTGCTGGGCGAGCGCCCGGAGCAGTCGCTGGATGCGCTGCGCTGGCTGGAGCAGGTGGTCAAGACCCTGGACGTGGTCGGCGCGGTGCCGACGGTGGAATCCAGCGCCCACTTCACCCCCGGCGACGACTGCCTGCGCGCCCTGCGCGGACTGTGCGCCAGCGCCAAGCGCAGCGCCGACATCTGCGTCTACACCGTTTCCGACGACCGCCTGACCGAGGCCATCCTGGCCTGCCACCGCCGCGGCGTGGCGGTGCGCGTGCTCACCGACAACGACAAGCGCCACGACGACGGCAGCGACATCGAGCACCTGCGCGCGCAGGGCGTGGCCGTGCGCATCGACGACAGCCCCTTCCACATGCACCACAAGTTCGCCCTGTTCGACGGCCGCATCCTGGCCAACGGCAGCTTCAACTGGACCCGCAGCGCCAGCACCAGCAACGAAGAGAACCTGGTGATCACCGACGATCCGCGCCTGGCGCGCAGCTTTGCCGGGCAGTTCCAGGCGCTGTGGGACAAGTTCGCGCCGGGGACGCAGGTGCCGGGGTATTAGGGGCTCAGGGGCAAGAGCATTCGCGCATTGCGCTCACCCCCTCACCCTAGCCCTCTCCCGCAAGCGGGAGAGGGAACGCATCCGACGCCGCGGGTGTTAGCCCCTCTCCCGCTCGCGGGAGAGGGAACGCATCCGACGCCGCGGGTTTAGCCCCTCTCCCGCTCGCGGGAGAGGGGTTGGGGTGAGGGCCCGCAGGCCAACAACCTCGCGCCGCCAGCCCCAAATCCCCACACCCGCCGCAATGCGGCCGATAATGGCGCCCCCGTCCGCCCGGCCCGCGCCCCTGCGCCGGCCCCGCCCGAGCTCCCGATGCCGTCGATCCGCGATCTGCCCGATTACCCGTTCCAGCCGCAGCGTTTCGAGGTCCGCCCGGGCATCTCGATGAGCTACCTCGACCAGGGCCCGCGCGACGGCGAGGTCGTGGTGATGCTGCACGGCAACCCGTCCTGGAGCTATTACTGGCGCAAGCTGGTGCTGGGCCTGCGCGACCGCTACCGCTGCATCGTGCCCGACCATGTCGGCATGGGCCTGTCGGACAAGCCCGGCGACGATCGCTACGCCTACACCCTGCAGTCGCGCGTCGACGACGTGGAACGCCTGCTGCAATACCTGCGCATCGACGGCCCCATGACCCTGGCCGTGCACGACTGGGGCGGCGGCATCGGTTTCGGCTGGGGCCTGAAGCATTCCGAACAGATCAAGCGCCTGGTGATCACCAACACCGGCGCCTTCCCGCTGCCCTCGGCCAAGCCGCTGCCCAAGCGCCTGCGCCTGGGCCGCGATTCCCGCCTGGGCACCGGCCTGATCCGCGGCTTCAACGCCTTCGCCGGCGGCGCCGCGCGCATGGGCGTGGTCACGCCGATGCCGCGCGCGGTGCGCCGCGCCTATCTGGCGCCGTACGATTCCTGGGCCAACCGCATCGCCACCTCGCGTTTCGTCCAGGACATTCCGCTGGGCGAGGGCGACGCCGCCTGGCCGCTGGTGCAGGCCATGGGCCGCAAGCTGCCCGAGTACGCCGACCGCCCGGCCTACATCGGCTGGGGCCTGCGCGACTTCGTCTTCGATCGCCACTTCCTCCAGGGCTTCACCGACGCGCTGCCGCAGGCGCAGGTGCGCGCCTTCGAGGACGCCGGCCACTACGTGCTGGAAGACAAGGCCGACGTGCTGGTGCCTGAGATCCGCGCCTTCCTCGACGGCCACCCGATCGGCTGAGCTCGCGCATGAGTGCCGCCGCCGCCGAACCCTGCAACATCGCCGCCGCGCTGCCGCGGCGCGCCGCGCAGGCGCCGGAGCGCGTCGCCATGCGCTGCCCCGGCAGCCGCGGGCCCGACGGCCTGCCGCGCTACGACCAGACCCTGAGCTACGCCGAGCTGGACGCGCGCAGCGACGCCATCGCCGCGGGCCTGGCCCAGCGCGGCATCGTCCGCGGCACCCGCACCGTGGTCATGGTGCGGCCGTCGCCGGAGTTCTTCCTGCTGATGTTCGCCTTGTTCAAGGCCGGCGCGGTGCCGGTGCTGGTCGATCCCGGCATCGACAAGCGCGCGCTGCGCCAATGCCTGGACGAGGCCGCGCCGGAGGCCTTCATCGGCATCCCCTTGGCGCACATCGCGCGCGTGGTGCTGGGCTGGGCCCGATCCGCGCGCATCCGCATCACCACCGGCGCGCGCGCCTGGCTGGCCGACGCCACCCTGGCCCAGGTCGAACGCGACGGCGCCGGTGCGGGCAGTCAGCTCGCCGACACGCGCCCGGACGACGTGGCCGCGATCCTGTTCACCAGCGGCTCCACCGGCGTGCCCAAGGGCGTGGTCTACCGCCACCGCCATTTCGTCGCCCAGATCGCGATGATGGGCGAGGCCTTCGGCATCGCCCCCGGCGGCGTGGACCTGCCGACCTTCCCGCCGTTCGCGCTGTTCGACCCCGCGCTGGGCGTGACCTCGGTGATCCCGGACATGGATCCGACCCGGCCGGCGCAGGCCGATCCGCGCAAGCTGCACGACGCGATCGCGCGCTTCGGCGTGGATCAGCTGTTCGGCTCGCCCGCGCTGATGGCGGTGCTGGTGCGCCATGGCGCGCCGCTGACCGGCCTCAAGCGGGTGACCTCGGCCGGCGCGCCGGTGCCGCCGGACACCGTGGCCGCGCTGCGCGCGTTGCTGCCCGACGACGCCCAGCTGTGGACGCCCTACGGCGCCACCGAATGCCTGCCGGTGGCGGTGATCGAGGGCCGCGAACTGCAGTCCACGCGCACGGCCACCGAATCCGGCGCGGGCACCTGCGTGGGCCGCGCGGTCGCGCCGAACGAGATCCGCATCATCGCCATCGACGACGCGCCCATCGCCGACTGGGCGCAGGCGCGCGTGCTCGCGGCCGGCGAAGTCGGCGAAATCAGCGTGGCCGGCCCCACCGCCACCGATACTTATTTCAACCGCGAAGCGGCCACGCGCGCGGCCAAGATCTGCGAGACCCTGGCCGATGGCGGGCAGCGCATCGTCCACCGCATGGGCGATCTGGGTTACTTCGACGAACAGGGCCGCCTGTGGTTCTGCGGGCGCAAGACCCACCGCGTGGAAATCGCGCAAGGCCCGCTCTACACCGAGCAGGTCGAACCGGTGTTCAACGCCCACCCGCAGGTGCGGCGCACGGCCCTGGTCGGCGTGGGTGCGCACGGCGCGCAGCGGCCGGTGCTGTGCGTGGAATTGGCGCAGGGTGTGAGCGCGCGCGAGTGGACGCGGATCGAACGCGAGCTGCGCGCGCTGGGCGCCGCGCACGCGCACACTGCGCGCATCGCCGATTTCCTGCGCCACAAGCGCTTTCCGGTGGACATCCGCCATAACGCCAAGATCGGCCGCGAGAAACTCGCGCTGTGGGCGGCCAAAGTAGGAGCGTGGGCATGAGGCTGTTGGTGACCGGCGGCGGTGGTTTTCTCGGCCAGGCCCTGTGCCGCGGCCTGGTCGAACGCGGCTACGAGGTGATCAGCTACAACCGCGGCCATTACCCGGCGCTGGACGCGCTGGGCGTGCGTCAGGTACAGGGAGACCTGGCCGACCGCGACGCGCTGATCGCCGCCGCGCGCGGCTGCGAGGCGGTGTTCCACAACGCCGCCAAGGCCGGCGCCTGGGGCAGCTACGACAGCTACCACCAGGCCAACGTGGTCGGCACCGACCACGTGCTCGCCGCTTGCCGCAGCCACGGCATCGGCAAGCTGGTCTACACCTCCACGCCCAGCGTCACCCACCGCGCCACCCATCCGGTGGAAGGCGGCAGCGCCGACAGCGTGCCTTACGGCGAAGGCTTCAAGGCGCCGTACGCGACCACCAAGACCATCGCCGAAAAGGTGGTGCTGGCGGCGAACTCGCCCGAGCTGGCGACCGTGGCATTGCGCCCGCGGCTGATCTGGGGCGTGGGCGACAACCAGCTGCTGCCGCGCCTGGTCGCGCGCGCCAAAGCCGGCCGCCTGCGCTTCGTCGGCGACGGCCACAACAAGGTCGACACCACCTACATCGACAACGCCGCGCAGGCGCATTTCGACGCCTTCGATCACCTCGCGCCCGGCGCGGCCTGCGCCGGGCGCGCCTACTTCATCAGCAACGGCGAGCCCAAGACCATGCGCGAGACCCTCAACGGCCTGCTCGCCGCGGTCGGCGCGCCGCTGGTGGAAAAAACCTTGCCGTTCGGCGCGGCCTACGCCATCGGCGCGGTCTGCGAAGGGCTGTGGCATGCGCTGCCGCTGAAAGGCGAGCCGCCGATGACGCGCTTTCTGGCTGAACAGCTGGTCACCGCGCATTGGTACGACATGGGCCCGGCGCGGCGCGATTTCGGCTATGTGCCCAAGGTGAGTTTTCACGAAGGTCTCACCCGGCTGAAGGCCGCCTGCACGTAAAACCGCATCCTCACCTCGCGGCCACCGCCCGTGGCCGAGCATCGGCGTAAGCCCACGGACCCCCGTTGCGGCGAACGCGTTAGGAGGAACCGATGCTCAGCTATGCCGTGATCTTTTTCATCATCGCCATCGTCGCCGCCGTGCTCGGCTTCACCGGCATCGCCGGCGCCGCCACCAATATCGCCTGGATCCTGTTCGTCGTCTTCGTGATCCTGGCCATCATCTCGCTGCTGCGCGGCCGTCGTCCGGTCTGACGCAAGCCGCCGGCCCCTTCGCGGGCCGGCGGCCGCGGCGGGCGCGGGGCTACAATGACGGCATGACCCCCTCTGCCGACGCCCTGTTCCCGTTCTCGCTCAAGGTCATGGCCGGCGGCGCGCTGGAAGGCGCGCTCAACCGCGCCCTGGCCCTGGACCCCGATACCCAACAGGCCCTGCGCACGCTGGACGGGCGCCGTCTGGCCCTGCACCTGGCCGCGCCGCCGCTGGCGCTGCAGATACGGGTGGACGGCGAGCAGCTGCGGGTGGGGCCGGTGGAGCCCGGCGAGGAGCCGGACCTGTCGGTGCGCAGCACCCTGGCCGGGCTGGTCTCGCAGCTCCCGTTCCTGCGCAACGAGGACGCGCCGCCGGTAGGCAAGCTGCGCATCGAGGGCGACGCCGACCTGGCCCGGCGCCTGCAACGCCTGGCCGAGCGCTTCGATCCCGATTGGCAGCGGCCCTTCACCGGCGTGTTCGGCGACATCCTCGGCGTGCAGATCGCCAACGGCCTGGCCGGCGGCCTGCGTCACGCACGCGGTGCGGCCGGCGCCTTTGCCCAGAACGCGGCCGAATTCGTCACCGAGGAATCGCGCGACGTGGTCGCGCGAGACGAGCTCAACGCCTTCCACGACGACGTGGATGCCTTGCGCGACGACGTCGAGCGCGCGGCCGCGCGGGTGGCGCGCCTGCGCGCGCGCGCCGGGAGCGGCGCATGAAGTCGGCGCTGCGCGCCTGGCGCATCGGCCGGGTCCTGCTGCGTTATCGCTTGGACGACCTGCTCGACGACACCCCCGCCGAGCGCTGGCTGCGCCTGGCGCGGCCGTTCGTGCCGCGCGCTTCGGCCGAGATCGCCGCGCTGCCGCGCGGCGCGCGCTTGCGTCTGGCGCTGCAGGAACTGGGCCCGATCTTCGTCAAGTTCGGCCAGATCCTGTCCACCCGCCGCGACCTGGTGCCGCCGGACATCGCGGTGGAGCTGGCGTTGCTGCAGGACCGGGTGGCGCCGTTCGACGGCCAGGCCGCGCGCGCCATCGTCGAGACCGCGCTGGAGCGCAGCATCGCCGAGGCGTTCGAGACCTTCGACACCACGCCGCTGGCCTCGGCCTCGATCGCCCAGGTGCACGCGGCCACCCTGGCCGGCGGCCGCGAGGTCGTGGTCAAGGTGCTGCGCCCGGACATCGAGCGCAAGATCGCCGGCGACATCGCCCTGCTCAAGGCCATCGCCAGCGTGGTCGACCGCGCCCATCCCAGCGCCGACAAGATCCGCCCGCGCGAGATCGTGGCCGAGATCGAGAGCACCCTGGCCGCCGAGCTGGACCTGCAGCGCGAGGGCGCCAACGCCAGCGTGCTGCGCCGCTTCTGGAAGGACAGCGAAGACCTGTACGTGCCCGAAGTGATCTGGTCGCACACCGCCGAGCGCGCGCTGACCCTGGAGCGCGTGTACGGCATCCCGTCCGACGACATCGCCGCGCTGGACGCGGCCGGTATCGACCGCGCCGCGCTCTCGGCCAAGGGCGTGCGGGTGTTCTACACCCAGGTGTTCCGCGACAACTTCTTCCACGCCGACGCCCACGCCGGCAACATCTGGGTCGACAGCGATCCGGCGCGCAAGTCCAACCCGCGCTTCATCGCCCTGGACTTCGGCATCATGGGCCAGCTCTCCGACGAGGATCAGTACTACCTCGCCGAGAACTTCATGGCGATCTTCAACCGCGACTACCGCCGCATCGCCGAGCTGCACGTGCAGGCCGGCTGGATGCCAGCGCACATCCGCATCGACGAGCTGGAAGCGGCCACGCGTGCGGTCTGCGAGCCGTATTTCACCCGCCCGCTCAGCGAGATCTCGCTGGCCGAGGTGCTGGCCAAGCTGTTCCGCACCGCGCAGCGCTACGAGCTGACCCTGCAGCCGCAGCTGATCCTGCTGCAGAAGACCCTGCTCAACATCGAAGGCGTGGGCCGTTTGCTGGACCCCAAGCTGGACATCTGGGCGGTGGCGCGGCCGGTGCTGCAGCGCATCCTGGTGGAGCGCTACAGCCCGCAGCGCCTGGCCAGCGAGTTCCGCAAGCGCCTGCCGGAGCTGGTGACCCACGCGCCGGAAATGCCGCGGCTGCTGCATGCCTGGCTGAGCCAGCAGGTGTCGGGCGGGCACGAGCTGAAGATGCGCTCCAACGATCTGGCCGAGCTCACGCGAACGGTCAAGGACGCGCAGCGGCGCACGGTCGCGGCGATTCTGGGCACGGGGCTGCTGATCGTGGCGGCGGTGCTGTACGGTCTGGAAGCCGGAGGCCCGCGCTTCTGGTCGGTCCCGGCTTCGTCGTGGATCGCCGGCATCGGCGGCATCTGGGCGCTCCTGGCCGCCTGGCCCCGCCGCAGCAGCTAACCCGCTTTCGCTCCGGGGTAGGAGCGGCGTAAGCCGCGACCGCGAATCCGCACCTACGACGAAAGCTGCGCATCCCCTGTAGGAGCTGCGCAAGCTGCGACCACGAGCCCGCAATTATGACGAACGCTTCGGTCTCTGCGGGATGTGCTTTCTGTAGGAGCGGCGTAAGCCGCGATCAACTCCGAACTCGCGAAGGTGTCTGGGTGTGCTGGTTGAAGCAACAACAACAGCTTCCGTCCGCAAGCGGCCGAGTCACTTTCTTTTGATAAGCGTCAAAAGAAAGTAACCAAAGAAAAACGCTACGCCAGAGCTCCCGTGCGAGATCGGAGCGTGCGCCGGGATTTTTCGATGGCACATCCTGTGCCAGCGAAAACGGCGCACCTCCTGTGCGCCGCCCCCCGCCTTCGCGGGGGCAGGCTCTCCGGGTCTTCTATTGGGGCTGCGAGTTCGGTGCCCGAGCGAGGATCAAGAGCATTCGCGCGTTGCGCTCACCCCCTCACCCTAACCCTCTCCCGCAAGCGGGAGAGGGGATGCATTCGACGCGGCTTGCTGCTTTAGCCCCTCTCCCGCTTGCGGGGTGAGGGGCAGCGTTTGCGAGCCACTGGCTCGCGCTGCACCGAACGCTCGACCGCTATGCGGTCGGGCCGGGGTGTGGGTTGGGGTGAGGGCCCACGAAACCGCAACGACCGCGCAAGCCGATTCAGCGCCGAAGCCACCCCCACCGCCTCACGGCCGAGCCGCCTCCGCCGAGCTCTTCGCCTTGGCCTTCGCCGCCGCATTGGCGAGATCGCCCGCGATATAGAAGCTCAGATCATCCGGCCGGAAATGCTTGCGGATCGCCGCATTGACCTCAGCGGCGGTCAAGGCCTTCAGCTTCGCATCCAGATCGGCCTGGAACTGCATGCTGCGGTCCAGGTACAGATTGCTCGACAGCAGTCCGGCGATCGCTCCGTCGCTGGCGCGGCCCTGTTCGCGCTGGGTGATCAGGCCGGCGATCGCGTCGCGCAGTTCCTGCTCGCCCACGCCGTCGCGGATCCAGCGTGCGTATTCCTCGCGCATCGCCGCTTCCACCTTGTCCAGGTTCTCCGGCGCCGCGATCGCGCTCAGGGTCAGATTGCCGGCGTCGTCGCGACCCTCGCGGCTGGCGTCGGCGTCGAGTTCGCTGAAAGCGCCGTAGCTCAGGCCGTCCTTCATGCGGATGCGGTCGAGCAGGCGCGACTGGCCGCCGCCGCCGAGGATGTGGTCGGCGACCAGCAGCGCGGGGTAGTCCGCATCGCGGTCGTTGAGCGACAGGTTGACCCGCGCCAGCACGGTGCCGTTGGCCTTGTCCGGCGTTTCGAAGCGCTCGCGCTTGGGCGCGACCGGCTGGTAATGGGTGTCGATGGGAGCGAACGCGTGCGGCGCTCGCCAGTCCACGAACAGCTGCTGCAACTGCGCCTTCAGCGCCACCGGATCGAAGTCGCCGACCACGCTGATCTCGCCGACCGAGGTGCCGTAGAAATCGCGATGGAACGCGCGCAGGTCCTCGACCTTGGCGGCCTTGACGTCGGCGATCATCTGCTCGATGCCGCGCGAACGCAGCGGGTGCCCGACCGGCCACGGGTCGAAATCGCGACCCATGGCTTGCGCGGCGACCGCGCCGGGTTGCTTGCGCATGGATTCCAGGCTGGTGACGACCTGGGTGCGGTATTGCTCGAACTCGGCCTGCGGATAGTCGGGTTTGCGCAGGATCTGCGCGGCCAGCGCCAGGGCCTCGGGCAGCTGCTCGCGGCGGCTGGTCATGCCGATGGCGGCGCCCTGCAAACCGCCGCCGATGCCGGCCTCGGTCTTGAGCGCTTCGAAACGCTGGTCGATCTGCTCGCGGCTGAGCCCCGCCGCGCCGCGCATGATCATCGAGCCGGTCGCGCCGGCGACGACGCTGCGCCCGGTCAGCGAGGCCTCGTCGCCGAAGCGGAAGCGGGCGTTGAACACCACCGTGCCGCCGCGGGTCTTCTTCGGCAGCAGCGACACGCGCAGGCCTTCGCCCAGGGTGAAGGTCTCGGTGCGTGCCTGGATATTGGACGGCGTGGCATCGAACTGCTCGCCGGCGGCGACCGCGGCCTTGCCGGTGTAGCCGTTCACCAGCGCCGAGGCCGGCGGCGCCGCGCCGATCTCGGCGCGATCGGGCTTTTCGGTCGGAATGAAGCGGCCCAGGGTACGGTTGCTGGGCTTGAGGTAGGCACGGGCGACGCGGTTGACGTCGTCCACGCTCACCTTCGCGATTGCGTCGCGACGCACGAAATACAGGCGCCAGTCGCCGGCGGCCACCGATCCCGACAGCCCCAGCGCGATCGCATTGACGTTGGTGTAGCCCAGCTCGTAGCCGTTGGCGATGCGTTGCTTGGCCGCCTCCAGCTCGGCCTGGGTGATGGGCTGCCCGCCCAGGTTTTCCAGCTGCGCCAGCAGTACGGTTTCGGCCTTGCCCAGGTCGGCGTCGCGCGGCAGGCCGACCATGGTGGTGAACAGGCCCGGGTCGCGCAGGCTGTCGCCGCTGCTGCCGGCGCCCGCGGCCAGCTTGGTTTCGACCAGCGCCTTGTGCAGGCGGCCGCTGGGCACGTGGCTGAGCACGTCGGCCAGCACCTCCAGCGGCGGGTTGTCGGGATGGGTTTCTGCCGGTATGTGGTAGGCGCTGAACAGCAACTGCAGATCGCCGGTGCGGCGCACCACCACGCTGCGTTCGCCGTCCTGGGTCGGGTCCTGGGTATAGAAGGCGGGCAGCGGTGCGGCAGGCCGCGGCAACGGTGCGAACGAGGCGCTGATCAGCGCCAGGGTCTTGGCCGGGTCGATACGGCCGGCGACGATCACGGTGGCGTTGTCGGGGCGGTACCAGGCCTTGTAGAACGATTGCAGCCGTTCGATCGGCACGCCTTCCACGTCGCTGCGCGCGCCGATGGTATCGCGGCCGTAGTTGTGCCAAAGGTAGGCAGTGGAGCGCACGCGTTGCGAGAGCACGGCGGTGGGGCTGTTCTCGTTCTTCTCCATCTCGTTGCGGACCACGGTCATCTCGCTGTCCAGGTCCTTCTTGGCGATGTTGGAGCGGACCATGCGGTCGGCCTCCATGCCCAGCAGCCAACGCAGGGTGTTGTCGTTGGCGGGGAAGGACGCGTAGTAGTTGGTGCGATCGAAGTTGGTGGTGCCGTTGAAGCCGATGCCGCGCTTCTTCATCTCGGCCGGGATGTCGGCGTGGGTGGGCGTGCCCTTGAACAGCAGGTGCTCGAGCAGGTGCGCCATGCCGGTTTCGCCGTAGTTTTCGTGCATGGAGCCGACCCGGTAGGTCACGTTGACCGTCACCGTGGGCTTGCTGGCGTCGGGGAACAGCAGCACCTGCAGGCCGTTGCCCAGGGTGTATTCGCAAATGCCCTCTACGCAGGGGCCGGCGCTCGTGCCCTTGGGCAGTGCGGTTTGTGCGGCGGCGGGTACGGCCAGGGCCAGCGCCAGCGCCAGCACGGAGTAGGACAGGGCGGACGGACGGATCGTTGGCATGGGCTTCCTGCGTGGGAGGGGAAAGACGTAGAGACGGGCGTGAGCCGGCGCGGTTGACGCGCCTGCGCCCTGTATAGACGAAAATAGCCGGCCATTCCCGACGCGCCAATCAGCCCGCATGTCAGAAGCGTTCAGCGACGACCCCGCCGCACCCCTGTCGCCGCTGGGCGTGCTGTATGCCGACGAGCACCTGGCGGTGATCGACAAGCCGGCCGGGCTCATGGTGCACGACAGCGCACTGGCGCGCGGCGAGACCGACTTCGCCGCCGACCGCCTGCGCGCGCAGTTCGGCCGGCCGATCCATCTGGTCCATCGCCTGGACCGCGCCACCAGCGGCTGCCTGCTGCTGGCCTTCGACCGCGAGGTCGCCTCAGCGCTGGGCAAGGTGCTGATGTCGCGCGAGTTCGAGAAAGACTACCTGGCGGTGTGCCGCGGCTGGCCGGACGAGGCCTTCGTGGTCGATCACGATCTGGACGGCGGGCCTGGCAAGCCGCAGAAGAAGCAGGCGATCACCCGTTTCCGGCGCCTGGCCACCTGCGAACTCGCGCTGCCCTCGGCGGGTTTCGCGACCTCGCGCTACGCGCTGCTGCTGGCGCAGCCGGAGACCGGCCGCTTCCGCCAGATCCGCCGCCACCTCAAGCACCTCTCGCACCACCTGATCGGCGACACCAGCCACGGCGACGGCCGCCACAACCGCGCCTTCCGCATGATGGGCATCCACCGCATGCTGCTGCACGCGCAGCGCCTGGCCTTTCTGCACCCGGTCAGCGGCGAACGCATCGCCGCGGTGGCGCCGGCGGATGCGGAGTTGGCCAAGGCCCTGGCGTTGTTCGAGGAAGCGGCCCTCACCCCAACCCCTCTCCCGTAAACGGGAGAGGGGCTAAAAGCAGCAGCGTCGGATGCATCCCCTCTCCCGCTAGCGGGAGAGGGTTAGGGTGAGGGGGTGAGCGCAACGCGCGAATGCTCTTGATCCTCGCTCGGGCGCCGAACTCGCCGTCCCAATAGAAGACCCGGAGGGCGGCGCACAGGAGGTGCGCCGTTTTTCGCTGGCACAGGGATGTGCCATCGAAAAATCCCCGCGCACGCACCGCTCTCGCACGGGAGCTCTGGCGAAGCGTTTTTCTTTGGTGACTTTCTTTTGACGCTTATCAAAAGAAAGTGACCCGGCCGCTTGCGGACGGAAGCTGTTGCTGTTGCTTCAACCGCAGCCCAAAGCAAATCCCCCTCAATCCCCCTTTGTCAAAGGGGGAAGACAATCAAAGGCGGAAGCAAAAAGCCTGAGAGGCCAAAGTCTTACTTCGTCTCAGCCCCAGCGCTCTTATCCTTCACCCGCCCCTCGTGCGCCTCGGCTTCGATATCCCGCTGCAGGTCCTGCATCATCGGCACGATCAGCTTCTGCATCGCGTTCATGGTGTTCTGCATCAGCGACGGCATCTTGTCGAGCAGGTTCTGCCCGGCCGGGCTGGTGTAGAACGCGATCAGCGCGTCCATGTCCTCGCCGCTGAAGGTCTGCCGGTAGATGTCGCGGTAGATCGGCTCCAGCTTCGGCCAGGCCAGGGTCTTGCGCAGCTGCGCGCTGGAACGGGCGATGGTGCTCTCCAGGCCCTTGCGCTCCGACGCGCTGAGCTCGCGGCCGGCCATCATCTGCGCCACCATCTGCTGCTGCGAGGCCTCGATCTGCGGCAGCATGGCCTCCACGGTCTGGCGCGCGCGCATGACCTCCAGCAGGCGGTCCACCTGGGCGTCGCTGGGCGGCGCGGCCAGGGCGGCCAGGGGCGAGGCCAGCATCAGCAGAACGGCGAGGGCGTAGCGTTTCATGGGTCGATCCTCCGTGATTGGGCAGGCATCGTCGGGGCTGCGGCCGGCGCCGTCAACGCCGTGGCGCCGCCGCGGACTACAATCGGCGGCATGAGCCAGGCCCCCATCACTATCCCCGAGCAGGAACTGACCGAACGCTTCGTGCGCTCGACCGGGCCGGGCGGGCAGAACGTCAACAAGGTCGCGACCGCGGTGGAGCTGCGCTTCGACGTGGCGCAGTCGCCGTCGCTGCCCGAAGCCGTGCGCGAGCGCCTGCTGGCCAAGCGCGACCGGCGCATGACCAACGAGGGCGTGCTGGTGATCAGCGCCCAGCGTTTCCGCACCCAGGAGCGCAACCGCGAGGACGCGCGCGAGCGCCTGGCCGCCTTCATCGACAGCGGGATGCGCGCGCCCAAGCCGCGCATCGCCACCCGCCCCAGCCGCGCCGCCAAGGAGCGGCGCCTGGGCGCCAAGCGCGAGCGCAGCACCATCAAGCGCACCCGCGCGCAACGCGATTGGGACTGACGGAGCGCCCATGCCCGAGCCGGCCGACGACGACGTGGTGCTGCCCCTGCCGCCGAACGCGCCGCGGGTCCGGCCCAATCGCTTCACCCGCTGGATCGGCCGCAGCGTGCTGCGCCTGGGCGGCTGGCGCATGGTCGGACGGTTTCCGGACATCCCCAAGCTGGTGCTGATCGGCGCGCCGCATTCGTCCAACTGGGACGGGGTCTGGGGCTTCGCCGCCAAGGCCGCGCTGGGCCTGGACATCAAGATCCTGGGCAAGGACTCGCTGTTCAAGGTGCCGCTGCTGGGCTGGGTGCTGCGGCGCATGGGGGTGATCCCGGTCGACCGCAGCGCCGCGCACGGCGTGGTCGAGCAGGCTGCGGCGATGATCCGCGGCGCCGACCAGTTCTGGTACGGGCTGGCGCCGGAGGGCACGCGCAAGCCGGTGGAGCGCTGGAAGACCGGCTTTTGGAAGATCGCCAAGGCCGCCCAGGTACCGGTGCTGCCGGCCTATTTCCACTACCCCGACAAGGTCATCGGCATCGGCGAGCCGTTCCAGCTGGGCGACGACATGCACGCCGACATCGAACGCATCCGTGCCTGGTACCGGCCCTGGCAGGGCCGCCATCACGGCACCCCCTGACCCCTTCCGGCCGCGCTTTGCGTATGGCTACTACACAGGGGCGAAACGGTCGCAGGACGCGGCGCGTTCCCCGGTGAGGCCAAGGGGGACGGGATCGTGTCGGGGAGCAGGGAGCCACGCGGCGCGGCGCCGGCCGCCGCCGGCGTGAGGAAAGCGGGTGCGGCCACGGCCCGCACCGCAGCGTGGAGGCCGGACCATGCCAGCCCTGCCCTGGTTCGCGCTTAGCCCCAACGGGCTGCTCAGCGCCGTGGGCCTGTGGCGCGGCGCGGAAGAAACCGTGCCCACGCCGGTCGAGGATTGGCGCCAGGCCGTGGTCGACGTGGTGATCCCGGCGCGCCGGCAGCAGCGCGATATCGCCCATTGCCTGGCCGCGCTGCTGGCGCAGACCCTGCAGCCGCGCGCGGTGGTGCTGGTAGACGACGGCGGCACCGAGCGCGACGCCACCGCCGCGATCGCGCGCGAGTTCGCCGCCGCCAACGGCCTGTCGCTGCGGGTGATCGAGCGCATGTGGTCGATCGGCCGCGCGCCCACGATCAAGCGCCAGGCGCGCGAGTCCGACGCCGACGTGGAGTTCGTGCTCGACGGCGACGTGCTGCTGCATTCGGCCGACTACATCGAGCGCTGCGTGCGCGAGCTGTACGAAGGGGTGGGCATCGCCAGCGTCTGCGGCATGCTCCAGCCCATGCGCGGCGAGCACCGTCGCGCGCTGGAGCGCTCGCCCGCGTTCCAGCGCTGGCTGCACGGCGAAACCTACCGCGACCCGCGCGCGCGCCGCGGCTGGGGCCGGCGCGCCTTGCAATGGCTGGGCGACGTCTACCGCGAAACCAGCTGCCTGCTGCAGCAGCGTTTCATCAACCGCGGCCAGATGGCGCTGTTCGGCGGCGTGGCCACGCCGCGCGGCAACGCCATCGCCTATCGCCGCCGCTACGTGAAGGACCTGTTCGACCGCTATGAGCCGGTGCACGGCGATCAGTTCGATGGCGCCGAGGATCTGTACATCGCCCTGGCGCTGGCGCACGAGGGATACCGCAACGTGCAACTGGGCCAGGTGCTGGCGCACGCCGAACAGCCGGCGCTGGACCGCCTGCCGCGACAGAGCTGGCGTCAGGCGCAGGCCTTCCTCAGCGGTTGCCGCGAGTTCAACGCCTTGCTGCTGACGCCGTTCAAGGGCTGGCGGCGCTGGCTGCGCCGGCGCACGCGCGTGCCGGTGGAGCAGCGGCGGGTGCGCGAGGCCTACCGGCAGCCGTTCGGCGAACGCATGACCCACGAATACGGGCGGCCGATCGGTTGGGCGCTGTTCCTGACGGTGGCCGAGCGTCTGGCGTTTCCCTTGTTGCTGCTGCTGTTGCTGCTGCGCGGACAGTGGGGGTGGCTGGGCGCGATCGTGGCGATGGAGGTCGTGGCTACGGCAGCGGTGCTGGCGGCGGTGGCCGAGGAGCGGCGCGCAGCCACCGTGGGCAAGGGCCTGCTGTGCGCGCCGGTGCGCTACGCGATGCTGATGGTGCAATTGGCCGCCGCCGTCGCCTTCCTGTTCGCGCCGCGCTGGCGCTGCGGCGCCGACCGCTCGCGCTAGCGCCCGTCTTGGGGTAGGAGCGGCGTAAGCCGCGACCGCGAATCCACAACTGCGACAAACCTTTCGAGCCCCCTGTAGGAGCTGCGCAAGCTGCGACCGCGAATCCTCATCTACGTCGGGACCCTCGTTTCCCTTGCTTCCGCCTTTGCTTGTCTTCCCCCTTTGTTGAGGGGGATTGAGGAGGATTTGCCTTTAGTAGCAACAGCAACAGCTTCCGTCCGTAAACGGCCGGGTTACTTTCTTTTGATAAGCGTCAAAAGGAAGTAACCAAAGAAAAACGCTACGCCAGAGCTCCCCTGCGAGAGCGGAGCGTACGCCGGGATTTTTAGATGGCACATCCTGTGCCAGCGAAAAACGGCGCACCTCCTGTGCGCCGCCCTCCGGGTCTGCAATTCGGGCTGCGAGTTCGGGGCCCGAGCGAGGATCAAGAGCATTCGCTGCGCTCACCCCCTCACCCTAACCCTCTCCCGCAAGCGGGAGAGGGGATACATCCGACGCCGCTTGCTGCTTTAGCCCCTCTCCCGCTTGCGGGAGAGGGGTTGGGGTGAGGGCAGCCGCAAACCGCGGCGGCGGCTCACCGATCCGACTGCCCCGTCGCGTAGTAATCCCCGCGGTAGAACAAATCCGGCTGGATCAGTTCGGTGAACGCGCGCGCCTGCGGCGACAGGTATTTGCCCTTGCGCACCACCACGCCGTAGCTGCGCGAGGGGAAGTAGTCGGCCAGCGAGCGCGCGGACAGGCGGTTGCGGTCGGCGTCGGTCAGGCAGATCGCGGTGACGATGCTGATGCCCAGGCCCATGGCCACGTACTGCTTGATCACCTCCCAGCCGCCGACCTCCAGCGCCACGGTGTAGGGCACGCGATTCTGTTGGAACACCAGGTCGACCATGCGGTAAGTGGTCAGGCGCTGCGGCGGCAGGATCAGGCCGTAGGGGCTCAGGTCCTGCAGGCTCACGCTGTCGAGCTTGGCCAGCGGGTGGTCGCGCGGGGCGATCAGCATGGGCTCGAAGCGGTAGACCGGGGCGTAGCTGAGGTCGCCGGGCACGTCGAGCATGGAGCCCACGGCCAGGTCCACGCCGTCGGAACGCAACAGGTCCAAGCCGCTGGCGCCGGTCACGTTGTGCAGGGTCAGCCGCACCTCGGGGTGGGCGGCGCGGAAGGCTTCGACGATCTTGGGCAGCAGATACAGGATGGTGGAACTGCCGGCGGCCACGTGCAGCTCGCCTGCGTCCAGGCCGCGGATGCGCTCGCGGAAGGCGCCGTCCAATCCGTCCAGGCCCTCGACCAGGGGCCGCGCCAGCTCGTACAGCTCCTGGCCCTCGCGGGTCAGGGTCAATCGGCGGCCGCTGCGCTCGAGCAGACGCACGCCCATGTCGCGCTCCAGGGCCTGCAATTGCAGGGTGACCGCCGGCTGACTGAGGTAGAGCGCCTCAGCCGCGCGTGAGACCGAGCCCAGGCGAGCGGTTTGGCAAAACGCGCGCAGCGGCTTCAGCTTGTCGCTTTTGTAAGCAAAACGCGGACTTAGCGAGCGCGTCGAGGTCACGTGAATGCCATATATAAGCTAAGCAAATGATATGCATTGAAAAAACTTGATTGTCAAATACAAGACGGCGCCGCATGGTCTAGACCCAAGGGGCCGGCTCATCCGCAGCGGCCCCAAGCTTTCAGGAGTCGCAACGATGTCGGCAGTGATCGCGCAACGGCAGGACCTTTCCTCGCAACCCGGGCCGGACGGCGGCATCGAAGTGCTGGCCCGTCTGCCGGGCCAGGAGCAGCTGCTGACCCCGGCCGCCCTGGCCTTCCTGGCCGACCTGCACCGCCGCTTCGAACCCGCGCGCCAGGCGCGCCTGGCCGCGCGCCGCGAGCGTCAGGCCCGGTTCGACGCCGGCGAGCTGCCGGACTTCCGCGCCGACACCGCGCCCCTCCGCAACGGCGCCTGGCGGGTGGCGCCGCTGCCGGCCGCGTTGCTGGACCGCCGGGTCGAGATCACCGGCCCGGTCGACCCGAAGATGGTCATCAACGCGCTCAACTCCGGCGCCAAGGTGTTCATGGCCGATTTCGAGGACAGCACCTCGCCGACCTGGAACAACCTGCTCACCGGCCAGCGCGCGCTGAAGAAGGCCGTGGCCGGCACCCTGGACTGGATGGCGCCGGACGGCGCCAAGCACTACACCCTCAAGCCGTTCGAGCAGCAGGCGGTGCTGATGGTGCGCCCGCGCGGCTGGCACCTGGACGAGAAGCACCTGCGCGTGGACGGCGCGCCGATCTCGGCCAGTCTGTTCGACCTGGGCGTGTTCGCCTTCCACAATGCCGTCGCGCTCGCCGCGAAGGATCGCGGACCCTACTTCTACCTGCCCAAGCTGCAGTCCATGGAAGAGGCGCAGCTGTGGAACGAGGTCATCGACCGCGTCGAGCAGGCGCTGGGCCTGAGTCCCGGCCAGATCAAGGTCACGGTGCTGATCGAGACCCTGCCGGCGGTGTTCGAGATGGACGAGATCCTGCACGCGCTGCGCACGCGCATCGCCGGCCTCAACTGCGGCCGCTGGGACTACGTGTTCTCCTACATCAAGACCTTCCGCGCGCACCGCGACAAGGTCCTGCCCGAGCGCGGCCAGGTGACCATGCTGCAGCCGTTCCTGCGCGCGTATTCGGAACTGCTGATCCAGACCTGCCACAAGCGCGGCGCGCATGCGATGGGCGGCATGGCCGCGCAGATTCCGATCAGCGGCGACGAGGCCGCCAACGAGGCCGCGCTGGCCAAGGTGCGCGCCGACAAGTTGCGCGAGGTCACCGCCGGCCACGACGGCACCTGGGTCGCGCACCCGGCGCTGATTCCGCTGGCCATGCGCATCTTCGACGAGCGCATGCCCGGCCCGCACCAGCAGCACGTCAGCCGCGACGACGTGCTGGTGATCCGCGACGACCTGATCAAGCCCTCGCTGGGCACCATCACCCGCGCCGGTTTCGAGGGCAACGTCGAGGTCTGCGTGCGCTACCTGGCCGCGTGGCTGGACGGCAACGGCTGCGTGCCGATCCACTGGCTGATGGAAGACGCGGCCACCGCCGAGATCGCGCGCACCCAGCTGTGGCAGTGGCTGCATTCGCCGGGCCTGCACCTGGACGACGGCACGCCGGTGGATTACGCGCTGCTGGAGCGCGCGCTGATCGGCCTGCCCAGCAAGCTGGCCGAGCGCATGAAGCTGCCCGGCGGCGACCGCCTGGGCGAAGCCATCGCGATGCTCGACCAACTCACCCACGCCGACACGCTGGAGGAGTTCCTGACGTTGCCGGCTTACCAACGCATCGATTGATCGCGGCTCCCTGTAGGAGCGGCGCAAGCCGCGACCGCGACACCTCAGTCGCGACGCGATTGGGTTACCCCGCAGTCGCGGCGCGCGCCGCTCCTACAGTCGGATACCCGTCTCACCTAACCACCCCACGTCGTTACGACCCCACGCAAGGAACGAAGTCATGAGCCACACCCTGCCGACCGCCGAGCAACTCCGTCACGACTGGGCCAGCAATCCGCGCTGGGCCGGCATCACCCGCCCGTATTCGGCCGAGGACGTGGTGCGCCTGCGCGGCACGGTGCCGGTGGAGCACAGCATCGCCAAGCTCGGCGCGGCCAAGCTGTGGAACTCGCTCAACACCGAGGACTTCGTCAACGCGCTGGGCGCGCTGACCGGCAACCAGGCCATGCAGCAGGTCAAGGCCGGGCTCAAGGCGATCTACCTGTCGGGCTGGCAGGTGGCCGCCGACGCCAACATCGCCGGCGAGATGTACCCCGACCAGTCGCTGTACCCGGCCAACTCGGTGCCGCAGGTGGTGCGCCGGATCAACAACACCCTGCTGCGCGCCGATCAGATCCAGTGCGCGGAAGGTACCGGCGACATCGACTTCCTGCAGCCCATCGTCGCCGACGCCGAGGCCGGCTTCGGCGGCGTGCTCAACGCCTTCGAACTGATGAAGGGCATGATCGAAGCCGGCGCCTCGGGCGTGCATTTCGAGGACCAGCTGGCGTCGGTGAAGAAGTGCGGCCACATGGGCGGCAAGGTCCTGGTGCCCACCCGCGAGGCGGTGGAGAAGCTGGTCGCCGCGCGCCTGGCCGCCGACGTCATGGGCGTGCCGACCCTGATCGTGGCGCGCACCGACGCCGAGGCCGCCGACCTGCTGACCGCCGATATCGATCCCAACGATCAGCCCTTCACCACCGGCGAGCGCACCACCGAGGGCTTCTACAAGACCCGCAACGGCCTGGACCAGGCGATCAGCCGCGGCCTGGCCTACGCGCCCTACGCCGACCTGGTGTGGTGCGAGACCGGCAAGCCGGACCTGGAGTTCGCGCGCAAGTTCGCCGAGGCCATCCACGCCCAGTTCCCGGGCAAGCTGCTGGCCTACAACTGCTCGCCCAGCTTCAACTGGAAGAAGAACCTGGACGACGCGACCATCGCCAAGTTCCAGAAGGAAATCGCCGGCTACGGCTACAAGTTCCAGTTCATCACCCTGGCCGGCTTCCACAGCCTGAACTACGGCATGTTCAACCTGGCCCACGGCTATGCGCGCCGGCAGATGAGCGCCTTCGTCGAGCTGCAGGAGGCCGAATTCGCCGCCGCCGAGAAGGGCTTCACCGCGGTCAAGCACCAGCGCGAGGTCGGCACCGGCTACTTCGACGCGGTCACCCAGACCATCCAGGGCGGCCAGTCCTCGACCGTGGCGCTGAAGGGCTCGACCGAGGAAGAACAGTTCCAGCACGACCGGGCCGCGGCTTGATCGCGGCCGGCCGCGCGGCGCGGGGTTGGGGGATTTCGCGCCGCCGCGGCCGGCCGGCTGGGCCTGGCGGGGCCCGTCCGGCCGCCGGCCGGGGCTGACCGGGCTACGCTTCCTGGCACGTTGGAGGTTGAGGTGAGGTGCTATCCTGCCTCTCCAGCCTCTGAAGGAGCCGGGGATCCGGGGGTCGTGGGATGAATCGCGATGGCGCTGCGCCGACCATGAAGGGCGGCCAGTTCAATACGGATCCGATCGCGGCGCCTAACGAAGCGGCGACGGCCGCGCTTAGCCAGGCGGAATTCGAACTGTTCGCCGAGCTCGGTCGCCCGCGCGCGGTCGAAGCCGGGCAGGTGCTGTTCCGCCGCGGCGAACTGGGCACCACCATGTTCATCGTCGCCAGCGGCGCGATCGACCTGGACTTCGGCGACGACCTGGTCACCAAGCGCCTGGGCCCGCGCGAGTTCTTCGGCGAACTGGGCCTGCTGATCGGCGACCACGCCCGCAGCGCCGACGCCATCGTCGCCGGCGCCGGCCTGCTGATCGAACTGCGCCACGAGGAGTTCCAGCGCCTGGTCGACCGCAATCCGGGCCTGGTCTGCCATTTCCTGCGCCGCGCGATCATGCGTGTGGTGCTCAACGAGCAAGGCCTGATCCGGCGCCTGCGCCGGCGCAACCAGGACCTGGAGGCCGCGCTCGACAGCCTGTACGCCACCACCCACCAGCTCAACCAGACCGAAGAGCTGATCCGCACCGACGAGCTCACCGGCCTGTACAACCGCCGCGGCCTGACCCTGCGCCTGCAGGAAAGCCGCGCGATCGGCATGCCGGCCTCGCTGGGCCTGGTGCTGGTGGACTGCGACCGCTTCAAGCAGGTCAACGACGACCACGGCCACCTGGCCGGCGACCGCGTGCTGCAGGCCGTGGCCAGCATCCTGCGCTCGGTGGCCGGGCCCGAGGACGTGGCCTGCCGCCTGGGCGGCGACGAGTTCTGCCTGCTGGTGGCCTCCAGCAACGCCGGCGACGTGATGCGCTTCGCCGAGTTCATCGTCGCCACCGCGCAGAACCTGATGCTGATGCCGCAATCGCCGCCGGCCATGTGCCCGGTCAGCGTGGGCGCCTGCATGGTCGACCCGCGTGCGGACTGGAACGACTGGTATGCGCGCGCCGACGAGGCGCTGTACCAGGCCAAACGCAAGGGCGGCAACCGCGTCCACTGGCAGGACGCGGCCCTGGAACCGGTCTGAGCCGGCGCGCGAAGAACAAGGACGACAGCTCGCGATGAACGATGCACACCGCCCCCATCCGGAAGCGCCGCAGCTGCGCACGCTGTTGCTGACGGACCTGTGCGACTCCACCACCCTGGTCGAGCGCATCGGCGACGCCGCGGCGGCCGAGCTGTTCCGCGAACACGACCGCCTGGTGCTGCGCCTGCAGCAGCAATGGCGCGGCCGCCTGATCGACCGTTCCGACGGCCTGCTGCTGTTGTTCGAACGCCCGATCGACGGCCTGGGTTTCGCCCTGGATTACGAACGCGGCCTGCGTGAGCTGGGCCGCGAGCGCAAGCAGACCCTGCTGGCGCGCGCCGGCCTGCACGTGGGCGAAGTGCTGACCTGGCGCAACAGCGACGAAGCCGTGCAGGTGGGCGCCAAGCCGCTGGAAGTCGAAGGCCTGGCCAAGCCCATGGCCGGCCGGCTGATGGCGATGGCGCGCCCCGGCCAGATCCTGCTCTCGGCCGTGGCCGAGCCGCTGGCGCACCGCGCCGCGCGCGAGCTGGGCGAGCGTGGCCAGCAATTGCTGTGGAAGTCCTACGGCCGCTGGCGCTTCAAGGGTGTGCCCGACCCGCAGGAAATCTACGAAGTCGGCGAGCCCGGCATCGCGCCGCTGCGTGCGCCGCCGAACTCGCCCAAGGCCTGGCGCGACGTGCCGCTGTGGCGGCGCCCGGCGGCGCTGGCGGCCGAGGTCGCGGTGCTGGCGGTGGTGGGCGTGGGCGTGTGGTTCGTGACCAAGCCGCAGCCGGCCATCGCCTTCAACGAGCGCGACTGGGTGGTGGTGGGCGACCTGCGCAACCTCACCGGCCAGAGCGTGCTCGACGATTCGCTGGAACAGGCTTTCCGCATCAGCCTGGAGCAGTCGCGCTACGTCAACGTGCTGTCCGACCTGAAGGCGCGCGACACCCTGGCGCGCATGCAGCGCAAGCCCGACACCTTCCTGGACCGCGCGGTGGCCTCGGAAATCGCGCTGCGCGACGGCGCGCGCGCGGTGATCCTGCCGACCGTGGCCGAAGTGGGCGGGCGCGTGCGCGTCAGCGCCGAGGTCATCGACCCGCACACCCAGACCACGGTCTACGCCGAATCCGTCGACGGCGTGGGCGCCGGCTCGGCGCTGTCGTCCATCGACCAGGTCACCGCCAGCCTGCGCAACAAGCTGGGCGAGGCGCTGAAGTCGATCGACAACGACTCCGCGCCGCTGCCGCAGGTGACCACCAAGAACCTGGACGCGTTGCGCGCCTATGCGCTGGGCACCAAGGCCTACGCCAAGCGCCAGTTCCCCGAGGCGCTGCAGTACTTCCAGCGCGCGCTCGAACTGGACCCGAATTTCGCCCTGGCCCATATGGGCGTGATGCGCGTGTACGTGAGCAACGCCGACAACGCCGCCGCGCGCCCCTCGCTGCTCAAGGCGGTGGCGCTGCGCGACCACCTGCCGCCGCGCGACGCGTTGTACCTGGACGCGTGGGCCGCCGAATTCGGTCCGCAGCCTTCGCGCCGTGCCGCGCCGAAGTGGAAGCTGCTGGCCGGCCTGTACCCGGACTACTACGCCGGCCAGAGCCGCCTGGCCTGGTTCGAGTTCACCTCCGGCCGCTACGACGCCGCCCTGCGCGGCGCGCAGGCGTTCTCGGCGCCGCAGAACGCGCTGCGCGACATCGCCATGGAGCTCAAGGGCCGCGTCTACCTGGCCCAGCAGAAGCCGGCGCAGGCGCTGGAAAGTTTCAAACAGGCCGAAGTCGCCGGTCAGTACTCGCCCACCCGCCGCCACGCCGCGGCCCTGGCCACCCTGCAGCGTTATCCCGAGGCCGAGAAAGTGCTCGCCGCGCTGCCGGCCAACGACCGCAGCCTGGGCGCGCTGGTCAACGAATTCGAGCGCATCTCCATCCCGCTGGATCAAGGGCGTTTGGGCGAGGCCCAGCGCGTGGCCGATCGCGCCTCGGCCGCCGCGCGCGAGGCCAACCCGCTGCTGCGCCACCCGTTCCAGATCGCCGACTACTGGACCGACCTGCTGCGCGATCCGGCGTCGGTGCCGGCGGCCAAGATCGGCGCCCTGGCCGATGCGATCCTGGCCGATGCCGCCGCGCCTTCGGCCGATGCCGACCGCGACGATCTGCTGGTGATGGCGCTGGCCGCGGTGCGCCTGGGCCAGCGCGCCGGCGACGTCCGCATCGGCGAGCGTCTGCTGCCCAAGCTCGGCGAACTGGTGCAGCAGTCCGGCCATATCGGCGCGGGCAAGCTGCTGACCGTGGTCAAGGCCGACCAACTGCGCCTGTCGGGCCAGCCGACCCAGGCCGCGACGCTGCTCGCGCGCGAGGTCGACGGCAGCGAACCCTTCCAATTGCACGTCGCCTTGCGCGACGCGCTGCGCGATGCCGGCAAGGCGGACGAAGCCTTGCAACAGGACCGCTGGCTGGCCGAACACCGCGGCCTGGCCTACATCGAACCGCTGGGCGGTCAGGCCCTGCAGGCCATGAGCGTGGCCGACGCCAGCCTGGCGCGGCTGAGCGCGGCCGAACGCCTGGCTGCGCTCGGGCGCCCGGACGAAGCGCGACGGGAAGCCGAGGCCTTCCGTCGCGCCTGGGCGGCCGAACCGCTGCCGCCTTACTTACTGCGCAGGCTGGATGCGACGCTGCCCGCTTCGAAGCAGTGAACGACCGTGTGCGTGTCGGTCGAGGTCAGGTAGGTCCGCAGTTCGCTGAGCGAGGCCTGGATCTCCTCCTTCGGCGCGATGTTGGTCACCATCATGCAGCTGGTGTCCGACAGCGCGGCCTTGGTCTGGGCCGGTGCCAGGCCCAATCCGCCCAATGCAGCGGCCGGATCCTGAACGAACAGGTCGCGGAAATGGTCGTCGTTGCCGAGCTTGTGCAGCAGCTTGTCGGCGACCTTCGGATCCAGGGGCGGATGCCCCTTGGCGTTGTCGTTGCCCATCGATACTCCCCCTAGCAGAGCCGGTTGTGGCCCCGATCGGCTGGAAATCTATCCTTGTCCCATTGGCGGGACAACCTCAAAACCATAAAAAACTGCTGCACGGGAGTGGAATATGCAGGTGAGGCGATGTGCGGTGGTGTACTTGGAGCCGCGCGAGGAAATCAGCTTCGATCTGCCCTCCTTGCTGCAAGGCGGCGCCGGCCTGCGCCGGCAGCGGCGGTGGCTGGCGTTGGCGCCTCATTTGGATGGCGAAATCGAGATCGACGCCGACGAGCGCGAACTGCTGGGCCGGCTCAGCCCGGGGCAGTGGAGCCCGCTCGAATCCCTGAGCGACGCGCCCGCGGCGGCCCTGCGGCGCCTGCTCGACACCGGCCTGCTGATCGGCGACGCCGAGAGCGACGCCGCCCACCGCGAGCGCGACCAGGCCCTGCGCGACGGCCACTGGTGGCCGCCGGCCGCGCTCGCGCACCGGCTGGCGCGCTGGCAGGGCGTGGACGGCGTGGCCGACATGGAGGCCAAGGACCTGACCACGGTGTCCGGCCTGCGCGACAAGCTGGGCGCACCGCCGCCGCCGGTGCGCGAGCGCGTGCCGGCCGCGCAGCGCATCGCCCTGCCCGAGATCGAGCCCGCCGACCTCGACGCCCTGCTCGCGCGCCGCGCCACCTGCCGCAACTTCGACCGCGAACGCGCGCTGCCCTACCGGCTGTTCGCGCAGATGCTGCAGCGTACCTTCGCCGCCCAGGCGCAGCTGCGCGTGGACGAGGATGCGGTGTTCCTGAAGAAGCACTCGCCCTCGGCCGGCGGCCTGCACCCCACCGAGGCCTATTTGATCGTGCAGCGGGTGGAGGGCCTGGCCCCGGGCCTGTACCACTACCACCCGATCGAGCACGCGCTGGAACCGCTGCCGCCGCCGCCGGGCGAACTGGCCGATTTCGTCCTGCGCGCCCTGGCCGGCCAGCACTGGTTCGCCGACGCTCCGGCGCTGGCGGTGCTGGCGCCGCGTTACGCGCGCTGCTTCTGGAAGTACCGCCACCACGCCAAGGCCTACCGCGCCCTGGTCCTGGACAGCGGCCACCTGTCGCAGACCCTGTACCTGAGCGCCACCGACCTGGGCCTGGGCGCCTTCGTCACCTGCGCCGTCAACGAGGTCGACCTGGAGCGGGCCTTCGGCCTGGACCCGCTGAGCGAAGGCCCACTGGCGGTGTGCGGGTTCGGCTGGCGCGCGCAGCAACAGCGCACCGCCGAGTTCGACCCGGCCGGCGAGGTCTGGGCGCCGGCGCGCTGAGCCGGACCGGCCACGGCCAGGCGCAGCGCGGGCACGGCCGGCCGCATCCCTGCCGGCGCCGCCGCCGCGTCCGGCCCGGCCGGGATCGCGCTGAACCCCGATTGCGCTGCGCCCGCGCCCCGGAGCCCGCTCCAGGCTTGTCCTGATCGGCCCCGTTTTGCTTAAAAAGGCGGGTTGAAGGTCACACTTAGGCGGCGTAACTTCCATGCTCCGCAATCGCGATCGAGGAGTTGCCCCCATGAAGTTGCGTGTTTGGGCCCTGAGCCTGTTGCTGGTGGCCCCGTTGTCCTACGCCTCGGTCGACCGCGGCGTATTGCAGTTCGAATCGATTCGTTCGCAGCAGTCCGAAATCCGTGCCGCGGTCAAGGCCGCCAACGGGCGCTACAAGGAAATGCCGCAGAACACCCGCGGCGAGTTGTTGGCCAAGCAGGACCAGCTGTTCCATCTGATGGACGGCAAGCAGTCCACCCAGGACCTCAACGAAGACCAGAAGACCGAGGTATTCAACACCTTGGAGTGGATCGAAGCGGCGATCAACAGCGCCGACGACGAACGCATGGTCTGCGAGCGCCGCCCGGTGCTGGGCAGCAACCGCAAGGAGCGCGTGTGCCGCACCGCCGGCCAGATCCGCGCCGAGCGCGAATCCGCGCGCGAACGCATCGAAAGCGGCGAAGTCCGCAGCAGCCAGTAAACGGCGCCGCCGCGTACGGGCGCCGTCGCGCGCACCGTACGCGGCGCGTCAAAACCAGGGGAAACGTCATGAAGCGAAGCATCGTGCTGTTCGCCGTACTGTCGTGCGCCGCGTTCGCGGCCGTGGCCAACGTCGGTCGCCTAGGCCAGATCCTGCAAGAGCAGCGCGAGATCCGCGCCGAGACCGAACGTCCCACCGGCGCCTACGCGCGCTTCGACCGCAACCAGATCGACAAGATGCAGCGCGCGCAGGACCGCATCTTCCGACTGCTCGATGGCGTCGACCAGGTCGAACAACTGGACCGCGAAAAGCAGGTCGAGCTGTTCAACTCGCTGGAGGAGGTGAAGGCGGTGCTGGCGGCCAACGAGAACGACCGCCAGATCTGCCGCCGCGAACGCAAGACCGGCACCACCCTGCGCGAAGTGCGCTGCGCCACCGTCGGCGAACGCACCAAGCTCACCAACGAAGCGCGCGATTGGAAGGGCGATTCCGGCGTGTGCGCGCCCGAGTCGGGTAGCACCTCCTGCGGATCGGCCCGGCCCTGAGCCGCCGCACCCGCATCGATTCCCTCCTTTGTTGAGGGGGGCCAAGGGGGCTGTTGCTGTTGTTGTGGCTTCAAGCCAAGAGCAAATCCCCCTCAGTCCCCCTCAACAAAGGGGGAGGCGAAACGCCGGAGCGCCAGCCTTCGGCACCTTTTGGGTGCCCACCCGCCACATAGGCCGAAAGCTCAGTCGACAGCCGCCCCGACGGCCACGTATGGTCGCGGTCCCCATCCACGGACCGAAGTCGATGAAGAAGTTTGTACTGGCCGCCTTGATCCTGGGCGCGCTGACCGCGCCGCAGGCGTTCGCGGCCGACTACGCCGCGCAGGAAGCCCAGGCCATCCGCAACCAGCAGGCCGAAATCCGCGCCGGCGTGGAAGCGCGCAGCGGCCGCTACAAGGACATGTCCGGCGAAACCCGCGCCACCTTGCTGACCAAGCAGAGCGAAGTGCTGCGCACCCTGGAGGGCAAGCAGTCCACCGCCGAGCTGACCGAACAGCAGAAGATCGACGTGTTCAACTCGCTGGAGTGGATCGAAGCGGCGATCAACAACGCCGACGACGAGCGCCTGGTCTGCGAGCGCCGCGCGGTGCTGGGCAGCAACCGCAAAGAGCGTGTGTGCCGCACCGCCAGCCAGATGCGCGCAGAGCGCGAGCTGGCACGCCGGCAGATCGAGCAGCAGAAGGGCGGCGACTTCGGCCGCGATTGACGCAGCGCAGGTCGTGCGTGCGAAGGGCGGCGCAGTGCCGCCCTTCTTCGTTTGGCGCGCATGCCGCGGCCACGGCGGTCCGCCGTCGCGGTGTTTCGGACGGACGGCGCTCCCGGCCGTTGTAGCCGCCAAGGCAGGGCGCGTAGTGTCTGGGTCGAGCCGTAGCCCCGATCCCGGTCCGCCTACGAGGAGCCATCGCCATGAAGCGTTTGCTGCCGTGTCTGCTTTTGCTGTGGACGCTGGGCCCGGCATGGGCCGACGAACCGGTGCAAGCCGGTGGCGCGCAAGACGACGGCCGCGACCGCCTGCAAGTGGTGCTGGAACAGCAGCGCGCGATCCGGGCCGACCTGGACGACGGCGGCATCGACGGCCTGAGCCCGCGCCAGGCCAGCGCGATCCGCAAGGCGCAGAAGGAGGTCTTCGCCGCCGCCGAAGGCAAGCAGCGACTGGACCAGCTGTCGATGGACGACAAGATCCGCCTGGACAACGCCCTGGAGCGCATCCAGGCCGAGCTCGGCGACAGCCGTACGGCGCGCGACGGCCAGGATGTGTGCTGGCGCGAGCGCGTCAGCGGCACCAGCATGAAGAAGACCCGCTGCGGCACCGAAGCCCAGCGCCGCGAAGCGCGCGAAGGCGCGCGCGACTATCTGGAGCGCCCGCGTACCTGCGGGCGCAATTGCGGCGGCTTGTAGACCGCCACGCGCGCCGGGCCGGACTGGCCCGTAACCGCACGCGCCGCCTCGTCACGCGGCCGCCAGACGCTCCATGCCAGCATGCGCATGCGACGCAGGCACCGCAGCGCATGAGACCGTTCGACAGGGCGCATGCAGCAGCGACGCGTGGCCGCGATCGGCCCGATCTCACGAGTCTTCATTCATGCCCGAACGATTAACGATAGAAGGCATTGACCTTGCGGTCCGACTGGCTGGCGAGCGCTCCGCGCCCGCGCTGCTGTTGATCCACGGCTTTCCCAGTTCATCGGCCACGTTTCGCAATGTGATCGCTCCGCTCGCGCAGCGCTGCTACGTGGTCGCACCCGATCTGCCCGGCTACGGCCAGTCCGACCCGATCGAGCAGCCCTCGTTCTCGCGCTACGCCGACATCATCGAAGGCCTGCTGACGCAGCTAGGCATCGATCGCTTCCACCTGTATCTGCACGACTATGGCGCCGCGGTGGGGCTGCATTTGGCTACGCGCGCGCCCGAACGTATCCGCGGCCTGATCGTGCAAAACGCCAACGCCCATGCCAGCGGCATCGGCCCGCAGTGGGCGGCGACGCAGGCGTACTGGGACGATCCCACCCCGGAACGCGAAGCCGAAGCCACCGCCCACCTGAGCTACGAGGGCACGCGCTACCAATACGTGGGCGACATCCCGCGCGACATCGCCGGGCGCATCGACCCGCAGCAATGGGAGGAGGACTGGCGGGTCATGTCGCAGACCGGTCGCCTGGAGCTGCAGCGCGCGCTGGTCTACGACTACCGCAACCACGTCGCGCGCTTCGGCGACATCGCCGACTACCTGCGTCGCCATCAGCCGCCGGCGTTGATGCTGTGGGGGCGGCACGATGCGTTCTTCAGCATCGACGAAACCCTGGATTGGATCAAGGATCTGCCGCGCATGCAGGCGCACGTGCTGGACGGCCCGCATTTGCTGCTGGAAACCCACGCGGCCGAATGCGCGAGGTTGATGGGAGATTTCATCGCGCGCGTGGAGGCTGGGCACGCCTAGGCATCGGGCTCGCTTCTGTCGTGCCGGATCGGGAAACGCCGGCCGAGCGACCGCTACGCGGCCTGCGCCGTCGCGCCGCGATCCGCACGCCGATAGCCGATGGCCTCGGTCAAATGCGTAGTCAGGATGCGTTCGCTGCCGGCCAGGTCGGCGATGGTGCGGGCCACACGCAGGATGCGGTGGGTGGAGCGCGCCGACAGTTGCAGCGTGTCGACCGCGCGTTCCAGCAGCGCCTGATCGCGTTCCTCCAGGCGACAGTGCGCGGTGGTGTCGGCCTGGCTCAGCTGCGCGTTGACCCGGCCTGCGCGGGCGCGCTGGACCGCGCGCGCCTGCAGCACGCGCTCGCGCACGGCGGCGCTGGGTTCGCCGGTGGGCGCGTCGGCGCGCAGTTCGGTCGGCGCCAGCCGCGGCACTTCGATATGCAGGTCGATGCGGTCCAGCATCGGCCCGGACACGCGTGCGCGGTAGCGGCGGATGGCCTCGATGCCGCAGTGGCAGCGGCCGCTGCGGTCGCCGGCCCAGCCGCAGGGGCAGGGGTTCATGGCCGCGACCAGTTGGAAGCGCGCGGGAAATTCGGCGCTGCGCGCCGCGCGCGCCACGGTGACCACGCCGGACTCCAGCGGTTCGCGCAGCACTTCCAGCGCGCGCCGGTCCCATTCGGGCAGCTCGTCCAGGAACAGCACGCCGTGGTGGGCGAGCGAGATTTCGCCGGGCCGCGGGTCGGCGCCGCCGCCGACCAGGGACACCGCGCTGGCGGTGTGGTGCGGGCTGCGGAAGGGGCGTTCGCGCCAGCGCGCGGGGTCCAGGCCGCGGCCGCTGACCGAGGCGATGGCGGCGGTCTCCAGGGCCTCGCCTTCGTCGGCCTCCGGCAACAGGCCGGGCAGGCGCGCGGCCAGCAGGGTCTTGCCGCAGCCGGGCGGTCCGATCAGCAGCAGGTGGTGGCCGCCGGCGGCGGCGATCTCCAGCGCGCGCCGCGCCTGCGCCTGGCCGCGCACGTCGGCCAGGTCGGGCCCGACCTGGCGCTGCATCGGCACGGCCTGCGCCGCCGGCAGGGTCTTGCGCTGGCTGAGCATGGCGCAGACCTCGAGCAGGGTGCGCGCGGTCATGGCTTCGACCCGGCTGGCCAGCGCCGCTTCGGCGCCGTTGCCGGCCGCCACCACCAGCTTGCGCCCGGCGTCGGCCGCGGCCAATGCGGCCGGCAGCACGCCGTCGATGGCGCGCAGCTCGCCGGTCAGGGCCAGCTCGCCCAGGAACTCGTAATCGCCCAAACCGTCCAGCGGAATCTGGCCGCTCGCGGCCAGGATCCCCAAGGCGATGGCCAGGTCGTAGCGGCCGCCGTCCTTGGGCAGGTCTGCCGGTGCCAGGTTGACGGTGATGCGGCGCGACGGGAATTCGAACTGCGCGCATTGGATGGCCGCGCGCACGCGGTCCTTGGCCTCGCGCACCGCCGCTTCGGGCAGGCCGACGATGGACATGGAGGGCAGGCCGCCGGCCAGATGCACCTCCACCCGTACTGCGGGCGCACGAACGCCCGTTCGCGCACGGCTGTGCACGAGTGCCAGATTCATGCTGGCGCGCTCAGTGCTGGGGCGGGGCGTTGTGGCCGAGCTGGGCTTCCAGTTCGGCGACGGTGCGCTGCAACTCGTCCAGCTTCTCGCGCGTGCGCAGCAGCACCGCGCGCTGGACTTCGAATTCCTCGCGGGTGACCAGGTCGAGCTTGGCCAGACCGCTCTGCAGCACGGCCTTGAAGTTCTGCTGGATCTCGTCGCGCCCCTCGCGCAGGCCCGGCGGCAGCAGGGTGCTGAGGCGGCGGGCGAGGTCGTCGATATGGTTCAGGTCGATCATGGGTGGGGCGCTCTATCCGGGGACGTGGCCAGCTTGGCCTCGTGGCCGGGGCGGCGCCGTCGGTGCGGGCCGCGCCGCGCTGTCGGAAAAATCCTATAGCGCGGCACCGCCATTACACCACGGCCGCACCGGTGCGGCGAGGCGTCCCATCCTTGGCCGGAGCCGGGCGAAGGCGGCGTGAATGCATGCGCCGCGGGCGGCCTGGGCTATGCTGCCGCCAGCGGACGCGCGGGCACTGCGCGGCGGAAAGATTCGGAGATCGACGATGAAGATGGTCATGGCGGTGATCAAGCCGTTCAAGCTGGACGACGTGCGCGAGGCCCTGGCCGAGGCGGGCGTGGCCGGCATCACCGCCACCGAGGTCAAGGGCTTCGGCCGCCAGAAGGGCCACACCGAGCTCTACCGCGGCGCCGAATACGTGGTGGATTTCCTGCCCAAGATCAAACTGGAAGTGGCGGTCACCGACGAGCAGGTCGACGGCGTGGTCGAGGCGATCATGAAGGCCGCCGGCACCGGCAAGATCGGCGACGGCAAGATCTTCGTCTGGGACCTGGAGCGCGCGGTGCGCATCCGCACCGGCGAGATGGACGGCGACGCGCTGTAGGCGCCGCGTCGCGCCGGCTCGGGTCGGCGGCGCCTGAGGCCGGGCCCGCACGCTACGGTCTTCGAAGTGGCGGTACGCGGCAAGGCTGTGTTGGCGTTGCATCCTTGATGACGCACGGCGCGGCCGGCGTGCGGTCTCGCAAGCAGGGCCAAAGGGCCGCTCAGTCGGGTTTGCGCCGCCGCGGCTGCGTATCCAGGGCCAGGAACGCGCGCAACGCCGGCGCGCGCGGGCGGTTGCGCAACTCCAGGCGATACAGCGGCCGGCTTGCGGCGCGCGCCTGGCCCGGCGGCGCGACCGTGCGCAGCCGGCCCATCGCCAGCAGGTCGGCGACCACCGTATCGGGCAGCAGGGCCAGCCCCGCGCCGGCCGCGACCGCCCGGGCGATGGCCTCGTTGCTGCCGATCTCGATCACGCGTGCGGGCGTGAGCGCCTGCGCCTGCAGCCAGGCCTGCGCGGCCTGGCGCGTGCCCGAGCCGGGTTCGCGCAGCAGCCAGGTGGCCTGAGCCAGCGTGGCCGCACTCATGCGCGCGGCGGCGCCGGCGGCGGCGACCAGGCGCAGGGGCTCGGTGCGCCACAGCGTGGCGGCGATGCGCGCGTCGCTGACTTCGCCTTCGACGTAGCCCAGATCGATCCGGCAGTCGACCAGCTCGCGGCTGATCTCGTCGGTGTTGCCGACGATCAGCCCGACCTGCAGGGCCGGATGTCGGCGCGAGAACTCGGCCAGCATGTCCGGCAGCCAATACGCGGCGACCGTGGTGCTGGCGCCCAGGCGCAGATGGCCCTGGCGCAGCTCGACCCGGTCGCGCACGTCTTCGCTCGCCGCGCGCGCCAGGGCGAAGATCGCGCGCGCATGTTCGAACACGGCGCGGCCGTGCTCGGTCAGGGCGATGCCGCGCAGCGACTTGCCGTCGGCGTCGCGCTCCAGCAGCGGCAGATCCAGCTGATGCTCCAGCTCGCGCACCGCCTTGGTCACCGCCGACTGGCTCACGAACAGCGCCTGCGCCGCGCGCGAGTAGCTCTGGGTCTCCACCACGGTCAGGAAACTGCGCAGCAGGTGCAGGTTCATGGGATATGAGTTCAATTCATCAAATCGGGAATTATATGTATTGGACGACCCGACGGGCCGCGCCTACCGTGGCGCCCATCGCGCCGCCGCTCGGCGCCGGAGTCGCCCATGTCGTTGGCCGTTCCCCGCCGTTCTCCCGCCGCCGCGCTGACGCAGGCCGGCGCCATGCATGCACCCGGCCTGGCTTTGGCCGCCGCGCTCGCCGCCGCATCCTGGGCCTTGAGCGCATGGGCGCCGCTGCGGGCTTTGGGCCTGAGCGCGCTGACCCTGGCCATGGTGCTGGGCATCGCGCTGGGCAATACCGGATTCGCCCGGATCGCGGCGGCCGCCGGCCCCGGCGTGGACCTTTGCCGCGGCCGCCTGTTGCGGCTGGGCATCGTGCTGTACGGCTTCCGGGTGAGCTTCCACGATTTGGCCGCGGTGGGCTGGGCCGGATGGGCGGTGGACGCGGTGGTGGTGGCCACGGTGTTCGCCACCGCCGCCTGGGTCGGCACGCGCTGGTTGAAGCTGGAACGCGAGACCGCGCTGCTGATCGGCGCCGGCAGCGCGATCTGCGGCGCGGCGGCGGTGATGGCGACCGAACCGGTACTGCGCGCGCGCGCCGAGCAGGTGTCGGTGGCGGTGGCCACGGTGGTGGTGTTCGGCAGCATCGCCATGTTCCTGTATCCGGCGCTGTACCCGCTGCTGGGCCTGAGCGAGCGCGCCTACGGCCTGTACGTGGGCTCGACCGTGCACGAGGTGGCGCAGGTGGTGGTGGCCGGGCGGGCCGTGGGCGATGTCGCCGCATCCACCGCGGTGATCGAGAAGATGCTGCGGGTGATGCTGCTGGCGCCGTTCCTGTTGTTGTTGTCGTTGCGCGCGAGCGGGCGCGGCGGCGGGCCGGCACGGAGCCGGCTCCGTCTGCCTTGGTTCGCGCTGGCGTTCGTGGCGGTCAGCGCCCTGCATCCGTTGCTGGGCTTGCCGCCGTCGTGGAGCGAGGCGATCGCCCAACTGGATACGGCGGTGCTGGCCATGGCGATGGCGGCACTGGGTCTGCGCACCCAACTGGGCGCGATCCGTCAGGCCGGTGCGCGGCCGTTGCTGCTGGCCGCGCTGCTGTTCGTGCTGCTGACGGTGGGTGGCTACGCGCTCAACTTGGCGGCGATGCGCTGGTCCGGTGTCGGCGCGTGAGCGCGGTGTAGTACCGTGCCCGCAGCCGGCGCATGGGGACGTTGGCGCCGGATCGGGCTGGCCGTACCGGCCGTGACGCAGGGGCAGGGATCATGAAAGCGATCGTGGTGTGGGCGGCCGGTCTGGTCGCGGCGACGGCGTTCGCCGCCGAGGGCGATCAGGAGCGGACCGTCAACGGTTTGAACCGCACGCATCTGGCCGACACGGCCGTCTGCCTGGGGCGCAGCACCATGTTCGTCGGCTATTCCATCTTGGCCGGGGGCGACAAGGACGGCGATCGCGCCGGTCTGAAAGAAAAAGCCTTGGCCGCCAACGCGGCCCTGCCGGAACGGCTGCGCGACCCGCCCGAGACGGTGCGTGCCGACGTCGAAGCGCTGTACGCAAATCCCCCGACCTCGCTGCCGGGCTTGGGTGCGCGGCGCATGGAGCAGTGCGTGCAGCGGCAGGCGATTCCGCTCGAGCCCAGCCGGGTGGGCCGCTGCTACGAATTGGTCGGTTTCCTCAACGCCATGCGCGCCACCATGGGCAAGAACCAGACCGCGGAGTCGTTCGCGGAACTGTGGGGCAAGCAGATCGCGCGCTCGCCGCAGGAGCTGGAGAAGCTGCGGCCGCTGCTGATCGAGCAATACGGCAAGGGCGCGATGGCGCCGCGCGAAGAACTGATCGCCTATCTGGGTTGCGCGATGAAGCGACCGGCCGATGCCGGCGCCGAACGGCCGGCCGACGAAGCGGCCGATGGCAAACCCGAGCCCGCGAATCGGTGGCTGGAGCGGTGGAAACAGTGAGGGCTGCTGGCCTGGGCGGGCATTGACGCAGAGCGAGTGTGCGCAGCTGCGGCGCGCATTTCCCATCCGTAGTTGCGGGTCCATGCACAAGCGGCATGGCCGAAGCGCGAATCTGTGATTAGCGGCGTCTTTCGGACCGAAAACGCGCTTGCCGCGACCTGCTGCGGCCGTTCGCCGCATGCCTAACTCAAGCCCGTTCGCGACGCTCAGGTCGCGCAGCGGCCCCAGCGCACGCGGCGATCGGCGACACGGCCACGAACAAGCCGGGCGGCGTAGCCGCCTTCACTTCTATTCGCTGCAGCGCTCTAAGGAGAGAACCATATGCGAAAGCACCTCTTGGCAGTGTCCATCGCCGGCCTGATCGCCGCCACCGTCAGCGCCGCGGGCGCGCAATCGGCGTCGGTGCCGGAATTGTTCCAGGCGCAGTCCTCACGCGTAGCGGCCGCTGCCGTGGCCGCCACGCCCGCCCACATCAACGGCATGCTGCGCGACAAGAGCGCGCATTGGGCCGCCGCGGTATCGGTCGACCGCAAGGCGCTGACCGGCGGGCAGCGCGAACTGATGCTGAGCATGCCCGAAGGCGCGCGCCTGCACATGCGCCTGGCCAAAGCCTACCGCAGCGCCAACGGCGACGTGATCTGGTCCGGCGCCGACCAGCTGCTGCCCAACGGCCAGCTCAAGCTCGGCGATCAGGCGCCGTCCACGGCGCTGTTCGTGGTGCGCGGCGAGCGCGTCACCGGCCAGATCGCCACCGGTTCGGGCGAAGTCTTCGAGCTGTTGACCTCGGAAGACGGCAAGCAGCAGTACCTGATCAAGCGCGATCCGGCCAGCCTGGAAGGCGGCGACGACACGCCGGCGCATAGCGATCTGCCGCCGCAGCCCGACCGCGGCACCGGCGCGCGGCCGCTGGCCAATGCGCTGCTGGCCAACACCATCATCCGCGTGCTCCAGGTCTACACGCCCGAGGCGGTGACCGAGCTGGGCGGGCAGAACTCGGCCAACGATCGCGCCGCTTTCTTCATCGCCCAGTCCAATACCGCCTTCACCAACAACGCGCTGGCCGTGCGCTTCGAGAGCGCCGGCGTGCGGTTCGCGACCCAGGGTCAGGCGACCAACGATTCGGGCACCCTGCTGTCGCGCATCCGCAACACCAACGACGGTTGGTACGACGCCTATTCGACCACCGACCGCAACAACACGGCCGCCGATCTGGTGACCCTGGTGGTGCGCGACGGCTTGGTGAGCAGCGGTTCGCTGCTGTGCGGCCAGGCCTATTCGATCGGCGCGACCGCGGCCAACGGCTTCTTCGTGCAGAACCACAGCTGCAGCACCTTCACCTTCGTGCACGAAGCGGCGCACCTGTTCGGCGCGCGCCACGACAACGATCCGACCACCACGCCGTTCTCGTACGGCCACGGCTACGTCAACAGCGCCGGCAACTTCCGCACGATCATGGCGGTGAACTCGAACCCGCAGCCGCGCATCGGCTACTTCTCCACCACCGACCAGAACTACGTGTCGGGCGGCGTGAGCCGGCCGCTGGGCACCAGCACCCGCAACAACGAGCGGGTGATGCGCGAGCGCGCGGCGGCGATGGCGGCGTTCCGCTAAGCGCGGGGATCGGCAACGAAAACGGCCGCGGAGTTCGCTCCGCGGCCGTTGGTGCATCGCTTGGGGCCGGGTGAGAATCCGGCCCTTTCGGTTTTCAGCCCAGCGCCGCGGCCACGAACGGCGGCAGGGTCTGCGCGCCGCGGTGGATGTCGGCGCTGTAGTACAGGGTGTCGAAGCCCTTGCCGCGCGCATCGTTCTCGCGGAAATCGAAACCTCCGGACTTGCGCGCCAGGGTCGCGCTCCACCAGCCGGTGGGATAGCACGGCTGCGGGAACGGCAGGGTCTGGAAGCTGGCGAAGCCGGCCTTGCCCATCTCGCCGCGCATTTCCTTGATCAGGTCCAGCAGCACCAGCGGCGACTCGGACTGCTGCACCAGGATGCCGTCGTCCTTCAGCGCACGGAAGCAGCTGTCGTAGAAGGCCTTGTTGAACAGGCCTTCGGCCGGGCCGACCGGATCGGTGGAGTCCACGATCACGATGTCGACGCTGCCCGGGGCGCAGTTGGCCATGTAGGCGATGCCGTCGTCGAACAGCAGCTCGGCGCGCGCGTCGCCGTTGCGTTCGCACAGCTCGGGGAACCACTTTTCGGCCATGCGCGTGACCTGCTCGTCGATGTCGCACTGCACGGCCTTTTCCACGCCCGGGTGCTTGAGCACTTCGCGCAGGGTGCCGCAGTCGCCGCCGCCGATGATGACCACGTTCTTGGGCGCGGCATGGGTGAACAGCGCCGGGTGCGACATCATCTCGTGATAGAGGAAGTTGTCGCGCGTGGTCAGCATCATCGCGCCGTCGATCAGCATCAGGTTGCCCCAGTCGGTGCTCTCGAAGATCTCGATCTTCTGGAACGGCGACTGGACCTCGTCGAGCTTGCGGACGATGCGGTAGCCGATGGCCGAGCCGGCGCGCTCGAAGTTTTCGTAATGCCAGGTGCTGTCGGTGCTCATGCGGGTGGTTCCGGAATGGTGGGTCGCGCCTTCCAAACTAGCCGCGGTCGATGACGGCTGCGCTGCGCCCGGGCGTGTGGGTGATGCGCCAGGACGGGGGCGGCATTGTAGCGGACCGGGCGTGAGGCGCCGGGGCCCGTTCTAGAATGGCGGCAAAACAGGGGGTCAGGGATGGCAACGGTCGCAAGGTACCAGGCACTGGTCGCGCGCCTGGAGCGCGAGGCGCAGCAGGCGCCTGGGCGTTACAAATTCAAGTTGGCCCTGCTGGCGGGGCTGGGGTTCGCGGTCCTGGGCGGCACGGTGCTGCTGGCGCTGGGCATGTCGGTGGGCTTGGTCGCGGTGCTGTTCGCGATCAGCCCGATCCTGCTGGCCAAGCTGCTCAAGGTGGTGTGGATCCCGGTGGCCTTCGGCGGCTTCGTGCTCAAGGCGCTGTGGGTGAAGTTCGAGCCGCCCGAGGGCCATGTGCTGGGGCCGGACGAGGCGCCGGAACTGCGCGCCGAGATCGAGCGCCTGCGCGCGCAGACCGGCGCGCCGCCGCTGCGGCAGATCGTGATCGACCCCGACCTCAACGCCAGCGCGGCCAGCGTGCCGCGCATGCTGGGGCTGCTGGGGCACACCCATTACCTGGTGCTGGGCCTGCCGCTGATGCAGCTGCTCAGTCGCGAGCAGTTCGCGGCGGTGGTGGCGCACGAGTTCGGCCATTTCGGCGGCGGCCACAGCCGTTTCGCCGGCTGGATCTACCGGGTGCGGGTGAGCTGGTACCGGTTGCTGCACGAACTGGCGCAGCGCGGTTCGATCATGGGCGCGCTGTTCGCGCGCTTCTTCAATTGGTATGCGCCCTATTTCGATGCCTACAGTTTCGTGCTGGCGCGCGCGCAGGAATACGACGCCGACGCCACCGCCGCGCGGGTGACCGGCGCACCGGCGATGGCGCAGGCGCTGCAGCGGGTGGGCCTGGGCGGCGAACGGCTGGGGCGCGAGTTCTGGCCGGCGCTGGAGGAGCGCATCCGCCAGCAGGCCGAGCCGCCCGCAGCCTTGCTCACCGAACTCAGCGGCAGCCTGACGGCGCCGGCCGAGGACGAAGCCGCGCGCCTGCAGCAACTGCTGGAGGCCGAGGCGCATCCCGGCGACACCCATCCGACCCTGAAGCAGCGCCTGCAGGCCCTGGCCCAGGAGCCGCAGGCGCCGGCCCCCGCGCAGCCCAGCGCGGCCGAGGCCCTGCTGGGGCCGCTGGCGGCGCAGTTGCAGGCACGCTTCAACGCGCAATGGCTGGAGCGCAACGGCGCGAACTGGCGCGACCAGCACCGCCAGCATGTGCAATCCAATGCGCGGCTGGAGGAGCTGGACGCGCGCGCGGACGGCCTGGTCGGCGCCGAGGCGGCCGAGTACGCGCAGCTGGCCCTGGCCCTGCGGCCCGACTTCGACCCCGAGCCCTGGTACCGCAAGGCGCTGGCGACCGAGCCGCTCGACGCGCTGACCCGCGCGCGCCTGGGGGCGTTGCTGCTGGAGCGCGAGGACGCGCGTTCGGCGGAAGGCGCGGTGGAACTGGAGCGCGCGATCGAGCTCGATCGCACCCTGCTCGGGCGTGGCCTGCACCTGCTGGAGCATCACTACCGCGAGAGCGGCAACGCCGCGGCGCATGCGGCCACGTTGACCCGGATCAAGGCCTGGCAGAAGCGCTGCGAGGCCGGCGAGACCGCGCGCAACACCCTGGACGACGATATCAAGCTGCAGCCGCACGGCCTGGAGCCGGAGGTGCTGGAGGCTGCGCTGGCGACTTTCCGCAGTATTCCCAAGCTCATCCACGTCTGGATCGCGCGCAAGCCGATCGACGACGACAGCGGCGTGCCGCATTACGTGGTGCTGGTGGACATGACCGGCGTGGCCCTGACCGCCGAGGGCCCGCTGAAGAAGGTGCGCGATCCGCTGGAGCTGCCGGGCAGCTTCACCGTGTTCTTCGCCATGCAGCAGCGCCAGGTGGCCAAGCGGGTCAAGGCGGTGCCGGGCTCGCAGGTGTACCTGCGCGACGGCAAGTAAGGCCGGCCCCAATTGAGGAGAGCCCTGGCGCGCCCGCCGGCCGCCGGGGCCGTTCAGGTAAGGGAAGGCCGGTAACGCCATGCGGGGGCGGTAGAATGCGCGTCCCTTTCGCCCCCGCTGGTGCCACGCCGATGTCCGACTGGTCGCTCGATCAGGCTCGCAAGACCTACTCGATCCCGCATTGGTCCGAAGGTTACTTCGACGTCGACGCGGCCGGGCGGATCTCCGTGCGCCCGCACGGCGAGCGCGGACCGGCCATCGCCCTGCCGGACGTGGTCGACGCGGCGCGCGCCAACGGCGCCAAGCTGCCGCTGCTGGTGCGCTTCCCCGACATCCTCGGCGACCGCCTGGGCAAGCTGCAGGCGGCCTTCGCCCAGGCCCAGGCCGAGTGGGACTACCCCGGCGGCTACACCGCGGTCTATCCGATCAAGGTCAACCAGCACCAGGGCGTGGCCGGCACGCTGGCCTCGCACCACGGCGAAGGCTTCGGCCTGGAAGCGGGCAGCAAGCCCGAGCTGATGGCGGTGCTGGCGCTCAGCCGCCCCGGCGGCCTGATCGTGTGCAACGGCTACAAGGACCGCGAGTACATCCGCCTGGCGCTGATCGGCCGCAAGCTGGGCATGGAAGTCTTCATCGTGGTGGAGAAGCCGTCCGAGCTGGCGCTGGTCATCGAGGAAGCGCAGGCATTGGGCGTGAAGCCCGGCCTGGGCGTGCGCATGCGCCTGGCCTCGCTGGGCGCGGGCAAGTGGCAGAACAGCGGCGGCGACAAGGCCAAGTTCGGCCTGTCGCCGCGCCAGGTGCTGGACCTGTGGAAGAAGCTGCGCGACGCCGGCATGACCGACGCGCTGCAGCTGCTGCACTTCCACATGGGCTCGCAGATTTCCAACGTGCGCGACATCGCCAACGGCATGCGCGAGGCCACGCGCTATTTCGTCGAGCTGTCCAAGCTGGGCGCGCAGGTGCGCTACATGGACGTGGGCGGCGGCCTGGGCATCGATTACGAAGGCACGCGCTCGCGCGGCTACTGCTCGATCAACTACGGCATCGGCCAGTACGCCAACAGCATCGTCCAGCCGCTGGCCGAGGCCTGCGCCGAGCACGGCCTGGCGCCGCCGCGCGTGGTCACCGAGTGCGGCCGCGCAATGACCGCGCACCACGCGGTGCTGGTGGCCAACGTGTCGGAAGTGGAGGAGGCGCCGGAAGGCCGCATTCCGCCCGCGCACGACGACGAGCCGGCGGTGGTGCGCCACCTGCGCGAGGTCTACGAGGAACTGGGCCGGCGCCCGGCACCGGAGCTGTTCCACGAGGCCCAGCACCACCACAGCGAAGGCCTGTCGCTGTACGCGCTGGGCCAGATCGACCTGATCCACCGCGCGCGCATCGACGATCTGTTCTACGCCATCGCCCACGCGGTGCGGCAGCGCCTGAACTACGACGAGAAGAGCCACCGCGAGCTGCTGGACGAACTCAACGACCGCCTGGTCGACAAGTACTTCGTCAATTTCAGCGTGTTCGAGTCGATCCCGGACGTGTGGGCGATCGACCAGGTGTTTCCGATCGTGCCGATCGAGCGCCTGGACGAGGCGCCGCAGCGCCGCGGCATCCTGGCCGACATGACCTGCGACTCCGACGGCACGGTCAAGACCTACGTCGAGAACGAAGGCCTGGACAGCTCGCTGCCGCTGCACCGGCTCAAGCACGGCGAAAGCTACCGCCTGGGCTTCTTCCTGGTCGGCGCCTATCAGGAGATCCTGGGCGACATCCACAACCTGTTCGGCGACACCGACGCGGTCGAAGTGCGCGTGGACGGCCAGGGCTACCGCATCGCCCAGCAGCGCCGCGGCGACACCACCGACGTGATGCTGGACTACGTGGGCTACCGCCTGGACGCGCTGCGCCAGACCTACCGCGACAAGGTCGCGGCGGCCGGCCTGCCCGAGGCGGAAGCGGCGAGCTTGAACGAGGCGCTGGAGGCCGGGCTGACCGGCTACACCTATCTCAGCGACGCGCCGCTGGCGTGAGCGCATCCGGAGACGCGGCGATGAAGCAGTACCTGGTGCTGGCGATGCGCGAGCCGGCGTTCGACGCCGCCGTGGTCGAGCCGCACCGCGTGTTCCTGGCCGACTTGCGCGAGCAAGGCCGGCTGGAACGGTCGGGTGCGTTCTCCGACAAGAGCGGCGGCGCCTACGTGCTGCTGGCGCCGGATCTGGATGCGGCCACGGCGCTGGCGCAGCGCGATCCGCTGCACCTGACCGGCGCGTCGCGGCTGACGGTATACGAGTGGCAGGTCTGAAACACCCAGGGGCATCCCCCATCTAGGCAGGGAAGGTTGAAATGAAAGTCGGATTCATCGGCCTGGGCGCGATGGGCGCGCCGATGGCGCGCTACGTGCACGGCAAGGGTTTGCTGACCGCGGTGGGCAACCGCACCCAGGCCAAGGCCGACGCGCTGGCGGCGGAGCTGGAAGTGCGCGCGGCGCGTTCGGCGGCGAACTTCGCCGACTGCGACGTGGTCGCGCTGTGCGTGTCGCTGGACGCGGACGTGCTGGAGAACGTGGCCGCGCTGGCCGACGTGCTCAAGGCCGGCGCGGTGGTGGTCGACCATTCGACGGTGGCGGTGGAAACCGCGCGCCGCTGCGCGGCGATGCTGGCCACGCACAACATCGGCTTCCTCGACGCGCCGGTGTCCGGCGGCGTGGAGGGCGCGCGCAACGGCAAGCTGTCGGTGATGGTCGGCGGCGAAGCCGAGAACCTGGAGCGCGCGCGCGCGGCGATCGAGGCCTACGCGGCCCGCATCAGCCACATGGGCGGCACCGGCGCCGGCCAGGCGACCAAGGCGGTCAACCAGGTGCTGGTGGCCGGCATTAACGAAGCGGTGTGCGAAGGCTTGGCGCTGGGCGAGAAGCTGGGCTTGGACCCGGAGCGCCTGCTGCCGACGCTGATGGCCGGCGCGGCCAACAACTGGTTCCTGGACAAGCGCGGCGCGACCATGCTGCGCGACGAGTTCGCGCCGGGCTTCAAGTGCGCGCACATGCTCAAGGACCTGCGCATCGTGCAGGCGATCGCGCGCGACACCGGCATCCGCACCGCCACCATCGACCAGGCCTTGGCCGACTACGCCGAACTGATCGAGCGCGGCATGGGCGAGTCGGACACCTCGGCGCTGATTTCGATCAAGCGGGGTTGAGCGGGGCTGCCGCTTTTGAATGGCGCGAAGAGCATTCGCGCTTTGCGCTCATCCCCTCACCCTAGCCCTCTCCCGTAAACGGGAGAGGGAACACATGCGTTTTAGCCCCTCCCGTAAACGGGAGAGGGAGCACAGGCGACGCCACTGCTTTTAGCCCCTCTCCCGTTTACGGGAGAGGGGTTGGGGTGAGGGCCGGCGCACCCAAGTGTTTGAGCGAAGGCGGCATTGCGCTCCTTACAGGAGCGGCGTTAGCCGCGACTGGATCAGGCCGAAGCCGTGTTCCCGCCGCGCGGCCAACGTGCGGCCAGGAACTGCCCCAGGCTCGCGCCCAGCCAGGCCGCCAGCAGGGTCAACACGATCGCCATGCCGTTGTACTTGAGCATGGCCGGCAGCGAGGCCAGCGGCGGCGGGCTGTCGGGCGAAATCATCGCCACCAGCACGGTCAGGATCGCCAGCCAGACGATGGTCACCATCAGCACGGCGACGGCGCGGAACTTGCGCCGCGCCACCGCGCCGCCGACGGTCATGGCCAGCAGCACCATCAGCACGTCGCCCATCGGCACCCGGCCCAAGGGGGTGTGCACGATCTGCGAGGCGCTGCCGGAGGCGCCGGCCAGTTGCGCGGCCATGCCGCCGAACAGCAGCACGGACAGTGCGGCGATGCAGCCCAGTAGTACGCGTTTGTCCATGCTTCACCCTGCTGCGAACGGGGCGAGTCTACCGCGCGGCCATGGCCGTCGCGGCGGCGGCGTGCGTGGGCTGTGATCGTGCTCGCGCTTGGGGCGCCCGCACCAGCGGGCTGAGGCTGGCGCAGTGCGGAGCGCCTAGCTGGCGATCGCGCTGTTGCTCGTCATCCCCGCGTAGGCGAGGGCGAAGCGCCGCTGCTTGCGAGCCATTGGCTCGCGCGGCGCTGAGCGCCATCGGGCTATGCCCGATGGCCGGAAGGAGAGACTTCAGCGCCAGGCTCCCATTTGGGCCCTAGCCCCCCGCCTGCGCGGGGATGACGGGTCGGGGTGTCCTCGCTTCCTGGCGCGCTTTGAGCCGCGCGCCCCGAATAGGCCCGGGGCGCGGGTCGGCAGACGAACCCGGTTTACTTGACCTTGATCGCCATGCCCGGCAGCCCGCCGCTGGCGAGCTTGCGCTTGGCTTCGGCCAGGTCGCTGGCGGTGCCGTAGGGGCCCATGCGCACGCGGTAGACGGTCTTGCCGCCGATCTGCGCCGATTCCACCCGCGCGCCCAGACCCAGCATCGCGATCTTGGCCTTCATTTCCTCGGCCTGGCCGGAGGCCTGGAAGGCGCCGGCTTGCAGCAGGTAGCGGGTGTTGTCGTCGGCAGCCGCGGCGGTCGCCGCGGCCGCGGTGGCCGTGCTGGCAGGCGTGGTCGAGGCGGCGGCTGCCGGCGTGGCGGCGCTGGCCGTGGCCGTGGGCGTGGCGCTGGCGGTTTCGATCGGCTTGGGCAGGGCGGCGTCGGGATTGGCGGCTGCCGGCGTCTGCGCCGTGGCGGCGGCCGGCGTGGCCGCGGCCTGCGCCTTCTGCTGCTGGGCCAGGCGTTGGGCTTCGGCGCGCTCGGTGGCGGCCAGCTCGGCGTCGCTCAGCGGCACTTCCTTGCCGGGCAGCAGGGTGTAGAAGTCGTATTCGGTGTCCTTGGGCGCGTCGGCCTTGTCCGGCTTGGGCGCGCTGCGGCCGTCGCCGGTGTCGGGGGCGACGGTCTCGTCCTCGGCCACGGCCACCGGCGCCGGCTGGGCGTCGGGGTTGGGCTTGGGGCGGAAGAAGCCGTCGCCGTCGGACTTGAGGAACTTCGGCGCGCCCAGGATCAGGACCACGCCGAGCAGGACGCCGATGACGCCCCAGGCCCAGCCGGGCAGGCCGCCGCTGTTGCCTTGATTGCGCTTGGCTTGCGATTTGCCGCGTCGTGCTGCCACTTACATCACCTCGGGGGCGTTGACGCCCAACAAACCCAGACCGTTCGCCAGCACCTGCCGCGTCGCCGTCGCCAGCGCCAGGCGCGCATTGCGCACGGCCGCGTCGTCGACCAGGAACTGGTGGTCGTTGTAATACGTCTGGAAGGCTTGCGCCAATTCCAGCAGATAGGCGGCGATCTGGTGCGGTTCCAGGTCGCGTCCGGCCAGCTCCACCACGTCGGGGTAGCGCAGCAGGGTGGCCACCAGCTCGCGCTCGGCCTCGTCGCCCAGGTCCAGCGGCTGGGCCAGGCCCTGCTCCAGGTCCACGCTCAGGCCGCGCTCCTTGAGCTGGCGCATCAGGCCGCACATGCGCGCGTGCGAGACCTGCACGTAGTAGACCGGGTTGTCCATCGACTGCGAACGCGCCAGGTCGATGTCGAAGGTCAGCTGCGAATCGGGCTTGCGCGCGACCAGGAACCAGCGCACCGCGTCGCGGCCCGCTTCGTCGATGAGGTCGCGCAGGGTCAGGTAGCTGCCGGCGCGCTTGGACAGCTTCACTTCCTCGCCGCCGCGCATCACCGTGACCATCTGGTGCAGCACGTATTCCGGCCAGTCTTGCGGAATGCCGGCGTCCAGCGCCTGCAGGCCGGCACGCACGCGCGCCAGCGAGCCGTGGTGGTCGGCGCCCAGCTCGGTGATCGCGCGCAGGTAGCCGCGCTGCCACTTGCTCAGGTGATAGGCCACGTCCGGCACGAAGTAGGTGTAGCTGCCGTCGGACTTGCGCATGACGCGGTCTTTGTCGTCGCCGAAGTCGGTGCTGCGCAGCCACAGCGCGCCGCCCTCTTCGTAGGTGTGGCCGTGCGCGATCAGCTCGCGCACGGTCTCCTCGACCTTGTCCTGCTCGTACAGCGAGCTTTCCAGGAAGTACACGTCGAAACCCACGCCGAACGCGTCCAGGTCCTGGTTTTGCTCGCGGCGCAGGTAGGCCACGGCGAACTGGCGGATCGCGTCGAGGTCGTCGATGTCGCCCTTGCCGGTGACGGCGTGGTTCTCGAACTCGACCGTGGCGCCGTCCAGGTAGGCGCGCGCCACGTCGGCGATGTAGTCGCCGTTGTAGGCGTTGTCCGGCCAGCCCTCGTCGCCGGGCTTGAGCCCGCGCGCGCGCAGCTGGGTGGAGATCGCCAGGTTGTTGATCTGCACGCCGGCGTCGTTGTAGTAGAACTCGCGCGCCACGTCCCAGCCGTTGGCGGCCAGCACGCGCGCGATGCAGTCGCCGATCACGCCGGCGCGGCCGTGGCCCACGTGCAGCGGGCCGGTGGGATTGGCGGACACGAATTCCACGCCGGCGCGGCGGCCGGCGCCGCTGGCGTTGCGGCCGTAAGCCTCGCCCGCGGCCAGCGCCTGGCCCAGCTGGCGGCGCCAGGCGGACTCGTCGATGTGGAAGTTGATGAAGCCCGGGCCGGCGATCTCGACGTTGGCGATGTCGGTATTGGCCGGCAGCGCGTCGACCAGCTTCTGCGCGATCTCGCGCGGATTGGCGCGCGCGGGCTTGGCCAGCAGCATCGCGGCGTTGGTGGAGTAGTCGCCCTGGGCGCGGGTCTTGGGGCGTTCGATGACGAAATCGGGCGTGGCCAGGTCGGCCGGCACGGTGCCGGCGGCGCGCAACGCATCGATGGCCTGCGCGACCTGCGCGCGGAGTTGGTTTTTCACGGAATTGAACGGGGTGATGCGGACCGGCCATTGTACGCGAGCGCGGCCCCCGCAGCGGGGCCGCTCCGCGCCGCCGCAGCCTCAAAACAGGCCGCGCGCGGCCATCGACACCGGCGGGCCGTCGCCGATCACGAAGTGGTCGATCAGGCGCACGTCCACCAGGTCCAAGGCCCGGCGCAGGCGCACCGTCACCGACTGGTCGGCGGTGCTGGGCTCGGGATTGCCGCTGGGGTGGTTGTGGCCGACGATCACCGCCACCGCGTTGTGGTGCAGCGCGCGCCGCACCAGCTCGCGCGGGTGCACCTCGGCGCCGTCGACGGTGCCGCGGAACAGTTCCTCGAACGCCAGGGCGCGGTGGGCGGCATCCAGGAACAGGGCGGCGAAGATCTCGTGCGGCTGCCCGCGCAGGCGCTGGGCGAAGTAGCGGCCGGCCGCCGGCGGGTCGGCGATGGCCTCGCCGCGCTCCAGCTGTGCCGACAGGTGCCGGCTGGCCAGTTCCAGCGCGGCCGCCAGCCTGCAGGCGCGCGCCGGACCCAGGCCGGGCAGGTCGCGCAGCTGCGCCGGCGGCCGTTCCAGCAGCGCGCGCAGCGGGCCGTGCGTGCTCAGCAGGCTGCGCGCGGTGGCGACCGCGTCGTGCCCGCGCAGGCCCGAGCCGATGAAGATCGCCAGCAGCTCGGCGTCGGAGAGGGCGCCGGCGCCGCGCGCCAGCAGTTTTTCGCGCGGCCGTTCCGCGCTGGGCCAGTCGTGTATACGCATGGCACCAGCCTGCGCCGGCGGCCGCGCCGCCTGCATCGGGGGCTGCGGAGGCATCGGGTAAGCTAGGGCCCCGCTGCGGGGTAGGGAATTTCCGAACGGAGGTCCCGGCGCCGCGCGCCCCACCGTGCAGGATCCGAAGCTGAACATGGCCCCAGACGCGCCCTCACCCCTGCAAGGCCAGCACGTGCTGCTTTGCGTCTGCGGCGGCATCGCCGCCTACAAGGCGGCCGAACTGGTCCGCCGCCTGCGCGACGCCGGCGCCGAGGTGCGCGTGGCGATGACCGAGAACGCCACCCGCTTCGTCGGCACCGCCACCTTCCAGGCCCTGTCGGGGCACACCGTGCGCACTTCGCTGTGGGACGCCGACGCCGAGGCCGCGATGGGCCACATCCAGCTCGCGCGCTGGGCCCAGCGCATCGTGATCGCGCCGGCCACCGCCGACATGATCGCCAAGCTCGCCCACGGCTTCGCCGACGACCTGATCGCCACGCTGTGCCTGGCCAGCGACGCGCCGGTGACCCTGGCCCCGGCGATGAACCACCGCATGTGGGCGCACCCGGCCACCCAGGCCAACGTGGCCGTGCTGCGCGAACGCGGCGTGCGCCTGCTGGGGCCGATGGACGGGCCCATGGCCGAGCCCGAATCCGGCCCCGGCCGGCTGATGGAGCCCGACGACATCGTCGCCGCGCTGGCGCAGGTGCCGGCATGAGCGCTGCCGATCTGCAGGGCCTGCGCCTGCTGGTGAGCGCGGGCCCGACCTATGAAGACATCGACCCGGTGCGTTTCATCGGCAACCGCAGCAGCGGCAAGATGGGCTTCGCCATCGCCGAGGCCGCCGCGCGCCGCGGCGCGCAGGTGCAGCTGGTCGCCGGCCCGGTGTCGCTGCCCACGCCCGCCGGCGTGCAGCGCCGCGACGTGCGCTCGGCCGCGCAGATGCGCGAGGCGGTGCTGGCCGGTCTGCCCGCCGACGCCTACATCGGCGCGGCCGCGGTGGCCGACTACACCCCGGTGCAGGTGGCGCCGGGCAAGATCAAGAAGAGCGAGGCGCACTTCGCTTTGGAACTGGTGCGCACGCCCGACATCCTGGCCGAAGTCGCGGTCAGCGTGCAGCGCCCGCGCCTGGTGGTGGGCTTCGCCGCCGAAACCAACGACGTGGAGCACTACGCGCGCGGCAAGCTGGAAAAGAAGAAGCTGGACCTGATCGCCGCCAACCGCGTCGGCCAGCCCGGCAGCGGTTTCGAGAGCGACGACAACGCGCTCACCGTGTATTGGGCCGACGGCGAACGCGCGCTGGGCCCGGCCCCGAAGACGCAGCTCGCCGACGAGTTGCTGGACCTGATCGCACAGCGGCTGCGCAACGCATGAACCACACCCTGGAACTGAAGATCCTCGACTCGCGCTTCGGCCAGGAATGGCCGCTGCCGCAATACGCCACGGCCGCCAGCGCCGGCCTGGACCTGCGCGCGGCGCTGGATCAGTCGCTGGTGCTGCACCCCGGCGACACCGCGCTGGTGCCCTCGGGCCTGGCCATCCACCTCGGCGATCCCGGACTGTGCGCGGTGATCCTGCCCAGATCGGGACTGGGTCACAAAAACGGCATCGTGCTGGGCAACGGCACCGGCCTGATCGACGCAGACTACCAAGGCCCCTTGCTGATCAGCGTGTGGAATCGCGGCCGCGAGGCTTTTACGATGCAGCCGGGGGATCGCATCGCGCAGTTGGTCGTGTTGCCTATCGTGCGCGCGACGCTGCAGGTGGTGGACGAATTCGAAACCAGCGCGCGCGGGGCCGGCGGCTTCGGCCACACCGGCGTGCGCTGAGCATAAGGACGGAACGATGGTGGATTTGAAGATAGAGCGGCCGAAGCTGTCGGCCGACCAACTCAAGCCCTTGCGCCCGGTCGCGATCGCGGTGCTGGCGCTGTTGGCGGCGTGGTTCGCCTGGAGCGGCTGGCAGCAGCAGCGCGACAACGCGCGCCGCGGCGGCATCGAGCGCGCGCGCGACGCCGCGGTGGAAGCCGCCAAGGGCGGCCTGGCCGCCGAACTCAAGCGCCTGGACGAGCGCCTGGCCTCGGCGCCGGTGCAGACCGCGCTGGGCGCGGCCGACCTGGCCGGCGCGGCGCGCGAGCTGAGCAAGGACTGGCCCGGCGCCAGCGACGCGGCGGTGCTCGCACCCGACCTGGCCAGCGAATATGCGGCTCTGCCCAAGGGCGGTTACGGCCGCCTGGCGGCGATGGAAGCGGCGATCGCCAACGACAAGGCCGTGGCCTGGGTCGCGCGCGACGGCGCCCAGCCCTCGCTGGCGCTGGCCGCGCCGGCGCGCGTGGGCAAGCAGACCGTGGGCGTGGCGTTCCTGCGCCTGCCGCTGCAGCGCGTGAGCCAGGGCGTGGAAGGCGCAGCGGTATCCGGCGACAGCTACCTGGCCCTGCGCCAGGGCGGCTACAGCGTGGTCGAGCGCGGCGATGCCACCTTGTCCAACGGCGCCGAAGCGTTGGCGGCGAAGATTCCCGACAGCGACCTGCGCGTGGCCGCGGCCGTGCCCGACGTGGCCGGCGGCCCGCTGGGCCTGGGCGCGATCGGTTGCTTCGGCGTGGCCGCGGTCATGGCCCTGCTGGCCCTGCTGGCCTGGCGCGCGCCCAAGCTGCGCCGCGGCGCGGCGGTGGCGACCGAAGAAGAAGGGCCGTCGCAGACCCTGTCCGAAGCGCTGCAGCAGCAGCCGGCGCCCGAGCCGGTGGAACTGCCGGTGGACGTCAAGTCGCCGCTGCCGGCCAAGGCCGTGGCGATCGACCGCAGCATCTTCCGCGCCTACGACGTGCGCGGCGTGGTCGGCCAGACCCTGGACGCCGGCGTGGCCGAACTGATCGGTCAGGCGGTGGGTTCGCTGATGCACGAGCAGGGCCTGACCGACATCGTGGTCGGCCGCGACGGCCGCCTGTCCGGCCCGGCCATGGTCGAAGGCCTGATCGCCGGCCTGCGCAAGGCCGGCCGCAACGTCATCGACATCGGCATGGCGCCCACGCCGGTGATCTATTTCGGCGCCTACCACCTGCGCGCGGGCTCCTGCGTGTCGGTCACCGGCAGCCACAACCCGCCGGACTACAACGGCTTCAAGATCGTGGTCGGCGGCACCACCCTGTCGGGCGACGCCATCACCGACCTGTACGCGCGCATCGCCGACGACCGCCTGCACCTGGGCGACCTGGGCTCGCTGCAGGAGCGCGACATCGGCGAGGACTACGTGCAGCGCATCGCCTCGGACGTGCAGATCGACCGCCCGCTCAAGGTGGTGGTGGACGCGGGCAACGGCGTGGCCGGCGACATCGGCCCGCGCGTGCTCAGCGCGATCGGCGCCGAAGTCACGCCGCTGTACTGCGACATCGACGGCCACTTCCCCAACCACCACCCGGACCCGAGCGAGCCGCACAACCTCGCCGACCTGATCAAGATGGTGCAGCGCCTGGACGCCGACCTGGGCGTGGCCTTCGACGGCGACGGCGACCGCCTGGGCGTGGTCACCCGCGACGGCCACAACATCTTCCCCGACCGCCTGCTGATGCTGTTCGCCGCCGACGTGCTGGAACGCAACCCCGGCGCGATGATCATCTACGACGTGAAGTGCACCGGCCGCCTGCCTGGCCACATCCTGCGCCACGGCGGCAGCCCGCTGATGTGGAAGACCGGGCATTCGCTGATCAAGGCCAAGATGCGCGAGACCGACGCCGAACTGGCCGGCGAGATGAGCGGCCACTTCTTCTTCAAGGAGCGCTGGTTCGGTTTCGACGACGGCATCTACGCCGCCGCCCGCCTGCTGGAAATCCTGGCCGGCCGCCCGCAGACGCCCAGCGAAACCCTGGACGCGCTGCCCGACGGCGTGGCCACGGCCGAGATCAAGGTCGAAGCGCCCGAAGGCGACCCGCACAGCTTCGTCGAGCGCTTCCGCGCCCAGGCCCAGTTCGAGGGCGCGCGCCTGTCCACCATCGACGGCCTGCGCGTGGACTACGCCGACGGCTGGGGCCTGGTGCGCGCGTCCAACACCACGCCGATCCTGGTGCTGCGCTTCGACGCGGATTCGCGCGACGCGATGGGCCGCATCCAGGCGGTGTTCCGCCAGCAGCTGCTGGCGGTGGACCCGGATCTCAACTTGCCGTTCTGAAATCCGCCGTTTGAAGCGACGCCGGCCTGGCCTGGGATGCGACGCGAGTTTGCGGGCCCGCGTGCCCTCACCCCAACCCGCACCCCGGCCCGCCCGCATAGCGGTCGGGCGTTCAGTGCAGCGCGAGCCAATGGCTCGCAAGCGCTGCCCTTCACCCCGTAAGCGGGAGAGGGGCTAAAAGCGACAGCGTCGGATCAGTCCCCTCTCCCGTTTACGGGAGAGGGCTAGGGTGAGGGGGTGAGCGCAAAGCGCGAATGCTCTTGACCCTCGCTCGGGCCCCGAACTCGCAGCCGCAAATGAAGACCCGGAGGGCGGCGCACAGGATGTGCGCCGTTTTTCGCTGGCACAGGGATGTGCCATCGAAAAATCCCCGCGCCCACTCCGCTCTCGCACGGGAGCTCTGGCGAAGCGTTTTTCTTTGGTTACTTTCTTTTGACGCTTATCAAAAGAAAGTGACCCGGCCGCTTGCGGACGGAAGCTGTTGCTGTTGCTCCTAAGCAAGAGCAACAACAAAGGCAAATCCCCCTCAATCCCCCTTTTCCAAAGGGGGAAGAAAGCAAAGGGGAAGTGGGGGAGGCGCAGGGCGCACGGCCCGTACGGGCCTGCGCCAACAAAAAGGCCGGCATTCGCCGGCCTCCTGCGTACTGGAACCAGCGTGCCGCTCACCCGCCCGCGTTCCGCGCCGCCTCCGCCGCCTTCATCGCGTTGTAGCGCTCCAGCGCCGCGGCCAGGTCTTCGTCGATGGCCGCGCGTTCGATTTTCTGCTGGGCCAGGATGTTCTGCTGGCGCAGCAGTTCGGCGTGCTGGTTGCGGATGTTGTCGGACAGCCCGCTGCCCACGGGCTTGCCGTTGAGTTCGTTTTCGCCGGCCTTGCGCAGCAGGCTGATCAGGCTCTGGCGGCGGCCTTCCACGCCCAGCTGCGAGGCCTTGACGGTTTCATCCAGCACCGCGATGCGTTCCTGGAACGCGCGGCGCAGGTCGGACTCGGTGGCGTAGGACTGGGCCATGGCGATGTCGCGGCGCGCCTTGGCCTCGGCGGCCATCGCCGCCAGGCGGTCGGTCTCGGCCTGGGTCGCGGCGGCGGCGCGCTCCTCGGCGGTCAGCGCGCGGTCGACCCGGGCGGTGGCCATGCCGCTCTTGGCGCTGAATTCGGTGCGCGCGCTGTTCACGGCGCTGGCGGGCAGGGCGTCGCCGCAGACCTTGCGGCCGTTTTCCTGCCAGCAGTACAGCTTCTTCTTGGCCGTGTCCTGGGCCGGCGCGGCGCCGGCCACCAGCGCCATCAGCGCGGCGCCGGTGAGGATGGTGAGGGTCTGGTTCATCTCGGCTCCCTGCCTGTGCATGGCCAGGCGTCTCTGGGCAAAGCGTATCTGAGCAAAACCCACGCAAGAGTCGCGCCATCCCAGCCCCCGGCGCGTGCAACCGGCGTCACGATTCCGACAACGCGGCCGCAGGGCCGCGCCCGGCCATCGCGCTCAGTCTTGCGCCTGGCTGCCGTAGCGCGCGCGGTAGTCGAGCAAACGCGAGCGCTGCGCGGCCCATTCGGGGTCGTCCGTGGCCGCCGCGCCGGTGTAGTCGAGCAGGTCGGCCAGGGTCGCCACCGCGATCACCGGCAGGCCCTGTTCGATTGCGACAGTTTCTGCCGCCGAGCGTCGGGTAGTGGCCGGGTCCACCGCCTCCTGGCGGTCCAGCGCGATCACGATGCCGACCGCGCGGCCGCCGGCGCCGGCGATGATGGCCAGCGCCTCGCGGATCGCGGTGCCGGCGGTGATCACGTCGTCCACGATCAGCACCCGGCGGCCGTCCAGCGGCGCGCCGATCAGGCTGCCGCCTTCGCCGTGGGTCTTGGCTTCCTTGCGGTTGAACGCCAGCGGCAGGTCGCGGCCGCGGCGCGCGTATTCGCAGGCCAGGGCGCTGGCCAGCGGGATGCCCTTGTAGGCCGGCCCGAACAGCAGGTCGAAGTCCAGGCCGTGGGCGTCGATGGCGTCGGCGTAGCAGCCGGCCAGCTCGGCCAGGGCCGCGCCGGAGTCGAAGCGGCCGGCGTTGAAGAAGTAGGGGCTGCTGCGGCCGGACTTCAGGGTGAAGTCGCCGAAGCGCAGGGCGTCGGCGCGCAGGGCCAGTTGCAGGAAGCGGGAGCGGTGGTCGGTCATGGGGGGCTCAGTCGGTGGAGGGCGGCTGCAGCCGGCGCAGCATCAGGTGCTGCGGGCCGGCCTGGCCGCCCAGGTAGAGTTCGCCGGTGTCGGCGAAGCCCGAGCGCCGATAGGCGGCGATCGCGGCGTGATTGCGGCAGTTCACCGTCAGCGCCAGCAGTCGCAGCTGCGGGTGGCGGCGTTGCAGGTCTTCGGCGCAGGCGTCCATCGCGGCCGCGCCGTAGCCGCGGCCCTGCTCGCGGCGGTCGATGACCACCGCGCGCAGGCCCACGCTGGGCTCGTCGAAGGCGCGCCCGCCCACCGCTTCGGCACGGAAGTCCAGGCGGTAGAAGCCGATCACCCGCTCGCCGGCCAGCACCGCCATCGCCTCGCTGTGCGGGTCGCGGCGGGTGTCGTCCAGGTTGAAGGCGGTGTCGCCCACGTACTGGATCTGCTCGGGCGCCACTTCCAGCGCGCGCACCGCGGCGGCCAGCGCGTCGTCGACGGGGACGACGCGGACGGCGGCGGGCGCGGCAGGGTCGGTGGGCATGCCGCCATGATACGGCCACCGGCGCCCGGGCCATTGCTATGATCGCCCGCACCACGCCCCGGAGTGCGCATGCGCATCATCAGCTTCAACGCCAATGGCCTGCGCTCGGCGGCCAGCAAAGGCTTCTTCGACTGGTTCCGCACCCAGAACGCCGACGTGCTGTGCGTGCAGGAAACCAAGGCCCAGGAGCACCAGCTCGCCGGCCCCGAATTCCTGCCCGAGGGCTACCGCGCCTACTTCCGCGACGCCATCACCAAGAAGGGCTACAGCGGCGTGGCCATCTACACCAAGCGCGAGCCCGACGAGGTGCGCACGGCCATGGGCTGGGCGCCGTTCGACGACGAGGGCCGCTACATCGAGGCGCGCTACGGCGACCTCAGCGTGGTCTCGTTCTACATCCCCTCCGGTTCCTCCGGCGAGCTGCGCCAGGGCTTCAAGTTCGAGGTCATGGACTGGCTCAAGCCCAAGCTCGACGAGTGGCTGCGCAGCGGCCGCCAGTACGTGCTGTGCGGCGACTGGAACATCGTGCGCAGCCGCCTGGACATCAAGAACTGGGCCAGCAACCAGAAGAACTCCGGCTGCCTGCCGCCCGAGCGCGACTGGCTCAACGGCCTGTGCGCCGACGAAGGCGGCTGGGTCGACGCCTACCGTTCGCTCAAGGCCGAGGGCCAGGACTACACCTGGTGGAGCAACCGCGGCGGCGCGCGCGGCAACGACGTGGGTTGGCGCATCGACTACCAGATCGTGACCCCGAACCTGCGCGATCGCTTGCGCGCCTGCGCGATCCAGAAGGAGCCACGCTACTCCGACCACGCGCCTTTCATCGTCGACTATGAGCTCTGAGGCCGCGGCCAAGCCCAAGACCGGCTGGCGGCTGGTCCTGAGCAGCCTGCGCCAGCCCAAGGTGCTGGTGATGCTGATGCTGGGCTTCAGCTCCGGCATCCCGATCTACCTGGTCGGCAACACCCTGGGCTACTGGATGCGCGAGAACGCGATCGAGCTGTCCACGATCGGGTTCCTGTCCTGGGTGGGCCTGGCCTACTCGTTGAAATTCCTGTGGGCGCCGCTGGTCGACAAGACCGACGCGCCGCTGTTCGGCCGCTGGCTGGGGCGCCGGCGCGGCTGGATGCTGCTGACCCAGTTGGTCGCCGCCGCGGCCCTGCTCGGCATGGCCCTGCTGGAACCGCGCCACGGCGGCCTGCACCTGGGCGGCGTGCAGGTGAACCAGCTGCTGGTGTTCGGCGCCATGGCGCTGGTGGTGGCGCTGGCCTCGGCCACCCAGGACATCGTGATCGACGCCTGGCGCATCGAGTCGGCGCAGAGCAACGAGGAACAGGGCCTGCTGACCGCGAGTTCGGCGCTGGGCTACCGCGCCGCGCTGCTGGTCACCGATTCGCTGATCCTGATCCTGGCCGCGCGCGTGGGCTGGGTGGTGTCCTACGAAATCATGGCCGCGTTGTTGGGCGTGGGCATGATCGCGGTGTTCTTCGCCCGCGAGACCCGCGCCGCGAAGGCCGAGCCGGCGGTGGACATCGCCGACGACGGCCAGCCGCTGGGCGTATCCGACGCCATGGTGCTGCGCTGGCTGGCGGCGCTGGTGCTGGGCGTGGCGGCGGTGGTCTACGAGCTGGTCGCGCACAACCTGTGGAATGTCGATTGGAGCCTGCGCGACCTGGTCTTCGCCGTCGGCGTGCCGCTGATGCTGTGGCTGCTGTTGCGGCGCGAGGAAGCAGGCCGGCCGGTGTCCGAAGCGACGTGGTCGCGGCCGCTGGTACGCCCCCTGTTGCGTTTCTTCGACGCGGTGGTCGGCCCGCTGCTGGTGTTCCTGCGCACGCACGGCAAATGGGCGCTGCTGATGCTGCTGGCGATCAGCCTGTACCGCCTGCCCGACTTCGTGCTCGGGCCCATGGCCAATCCGTTCTACGCCGACCTGGGCATGGATAAGGGAGCCGTGGGCGTGGTGCGTGGTTCGATCGGCATGGTGGCGACCATCGTCGGCATCGCCGCGGCCGGCCTGAGCGCGGTGCGCTTCGGTTTCGTGCCCACCCTGCTGCTGGGCGCGGTGCTGGGCCCGGGGTCCAACCTGGCCTTCGCCTACCTGGCCGTGCACGGCAACGACCCGGGCGTGTTCGCCGCGGTCATGGCCATCGACAACTTCAGCAACGGCTTCGCCGGCGTGGCCCTGATCGGCTACATGTCCAGCCTGACCAGCGTGGGCTACACCGCCACCCAATACGCGCTGCTGAGCTCGTTCTATGCCATGCCCGGCAAGTTCCTCAAGGGCCTGTCGGGCGTGGCGGTGGAGCAACTGGAAACCGGCCGCAGCCTGCTCGAGGCCTATTCGCTGTTCTTCATCGGCACCGCCCTGATCGGCATTCCAGCCTTGCTGCTGTGCCTGGTGCTGGTCATGCGCAGGCCGGTGGCCGCGCCTGCGGCGGCCGCCTGAACGCGCGCGACGTCATTCACGATTCGCCGACGTTCATGCACAAATCCCGCGCTTTGCTGAGGTAAAGTGCGGCAATGACCGACATTGTCCTGCACGATATCGACCCGGTACTGGCCGAGCGCATCCGCCGCGTCGCCCAGCTCCGCGGCTGGAGCCTGCAAGACGCGCTGATGCATTTGCTCGAGCACGGCCTGTTCGCCTGCGAGGCGGAAATCGCCGCGCGCTTCAACGACACCGACTCGCAGGCCCTGCAGGCCGCGATCGCGGCGATGGAAGGCATTCCCAGCGACCCCGGCTATTCCCTGATCGGCCGCGCGGCGCGCCCGGTGGACGAGGGCGAATGGGGCTACCAGGGCGACAGCCAGATCGACGCCGATCTGCAGAAGCTCATCGACCAGGTGCCGGCCGGCCGCAACCAGCCGGGCTGAAGCACGGCTACCGGCTCCATCGGTTCGCCTCCGCTCAGTTCCTCCCTTTGAATAAGGAGGGAAGCGCAATGCTCAACCCGGGTAAATCGCCCCCAACACCCGCGGCCCGCGCGCACCCGTCACGCTCGGCAAATTCCCTGGCAATCCTGCCAGGGTCTGCCGCGCCAGCCAGGCGAAGGCCATGGCTTCGACGAAATCCGGGTCCAGGCCGTAGTCCGCGGTGGACTCCACCACCGCCTCGGGCAGCTGCGCGGCGATCGCCTGCAGCAGCCGCGCATTGCGCACGCCGCCGCCGCAGGCCAGCACCCGCCGGGTGCCCGGTTGCTGCGTGCGCAGCGCGTCGGCCACGGTGATCGCGCTGAGCTCCAGCAAGGTCGCCTGCACGTCCTGCGGCCGCTCGCCGCCGGCCAGGCGCTGGCGCACCCAGTCCAGGTGGAACTGCTCGCGGCCGGTGCTCTTGGGCGGCGGCAGCGCGAACCAGGGCTCTTCCAGCAGCCGCGCCAGCAGCTCCGGATCGATCTCGCCCTGGGCCGCGTAGGCGCCGTCGGCATCGTAGGCGCCGCCGCGCTGCAGCTGGTGCCAAGCGTCGAGCAGGCAGTTGGCCGGCCCGGTGTCGAAACCGCGCACCCGGCCCTGGGCCGGCAGCAGGGTGTAGTTGGCGATCCCGCCCAGGTTCAACACCGCGCGGTCTTCGGCGTCCGAATGCAGCAGGGCCGCATGGAAGGCCGGCACCAGCGGCGCGCCATGGCCGCCGGCGGCCACGTCGCGGCGGCGGAAGTCGGCCACGGTGTCGATGCCGCAGCGCTCGGCGATTCGGTGGCCGTCGCCGAGCTGCCAGGTGAAGGGGTGGCGGCCGTCGTACAGCGCGCCTTCGGGCCGGTGGCGCACGGTCTGGCCGTGCGAGCCGATCGCCAGCACCTGCCCGGGCGCCACGGCGGCCTCGTCCAGCAGCGCCAGCGTCGCCTCGGCGAAGGCATCGGCGATCTGCACGTCCAGGGTGCCCAGCTCTTCCAGCGACTGCGCGTCGCCGCCCTGGCCCAGGGCCACCAGGCGGGCGCGGATGGGTCCGTCCCAGGCGTAGGTGCGGCCCAGGACGAGCTCGCAGCCCTTGTCGGCGTCGAAACGCACCAGCGCGGCATCGATGCCGTCGGCGCTGGTGCCGGAGATCAGTCCTACGAACAGCCCCGCGGCGGGGGCCTGCGCGGCTGCCGGCACTTCAGGCCTTGGACTTCTTCTTGGGCGCGAGCGCGCGCGACAGCGGGCTGGGGCCCGGCGCGGCGTCGGCGTAGATCACGTTCTCGACCTGGCGGATGCGCGCCAGCGCCACGCCCGTCTGCGAGCGGAACTGGGCCAGGGCCGCGCCGCTGAGCGGCTCCGGCGGCGGCATGGTCACCGACAGCGGATTGCGGTGCACGCCGTTGATGCGGAATTCGTAATGCAGGTGCGGGCCGGTCGACATGCCGGTGCTGCCGACGTAGCCGATCACCGTGCCCTGGCCGATGCGCTGTCCGGCGCGGATCTTGGCGATGCGCGACATGTGGCCGTACAGGGTGGTGTAGCCGCGGCCGTGGTCCAGCACCACCGCGTTGCCGTAGCCGCCCATCCAGCCGGCGGATTTCACCCGCGCGTCGCCGGCGGCCATGATCGGCGTGCCGGTGCCGGCGGCGTAGTCCACGCCCTTGTGCATGCGCATGCGGCCCAGCACCGGATGGCGGCGCGCGCCAAAGCCCGAGCTCAGGCGCGCATAGGGAATCGGCATGCGGATGAAGCTCTTCTTCAGCGGGCGGCCGTCGCCGGTGAAGTACTCGGCCTTGCCGTCGCGCTGAAAGCGGAAACCGGTGTGCAGCTTGCCGCCGCTGGTGAAGGTGGCCGCCAGCACCGGACCGGTGCGGACCAGCTCGCCTTCGCGCCAGATCTGTTCGACCACCACGCTGAAGCGGTCGTTGGCGCCGACGTCTTCGTTGAAGTCGATGTCGTACTTGAAGATGTCGTCGGTCAGGGTGTTGATGTTGGCCGGGGTCAGGCCGACCTTGCGCGCCGAGCGGAACAGCGAGGAGCCGACCTTGCCGCTGAGCACCACGGTGCGGGTCACGCTGGGGCGCTCGACCACCTTCTGGAAGGCCTTGCCGCCGGCGAAGCTGATCTCGACGCGATGGTCTTCGTCGCGGTCGTAGCGGAAGCTGCGCAGCTCGCCGTTGACCGGCATGTCGAAGCCCAGCTCGGTGCCGGGCTTCATCTTGGTCAGTGCCTGGCGCGCGCCGGGCTGGTCCAGCACCTGCTGCAGGGTCGCGGCCGGGATGTCCATCTTGGCGAACACCGAGCCCAGGGTCTGGCCGCGGTCCACGCGCACCAGCTGCCAGCTGTCGCCGCTGTGGCCCTGCGCGCGCGACAACGGCAGCGGCGGCAGCGCGAGTGCCAGCGACTGGCGCGCGGCGTGCACGGGCTTGGCATTGGACGTGCCGAAGCCCGGCACGATCGCCAGCACCAGCATGCCCATGGTGGCGAACAGGCTCGCCTGCACCCACTGACGGCGCGACCAGCGGCCGTTGAATCCATCGGACAGATGACGCGCCAACACCGGTCGGTGCAGAGCGGCTTCGCGCAGGGCTTTCAGGCGTTCGCGCCGATCCGGACCGGAGACGGGAGCAGTCATCGATGGAATCCCCTGCGCAAAGGTGTGAAGGCCGTGTAGCGGCGTTACCATAGTGTTGCGAGCAACGTGCGTCAAACCCTTGACCTGAATAGGGTTTTTGTCCGCGTCCCAATGCGGTAACTTTTAACCCTCTGTTAACTCCATTCATTGATTCCGGTCGCAGTTCCGGGCCGGGTCCGCCACGCGAGCCTCCCCTTGTCCGCTTCCAGCCCCGCCTCCGTCCAAGACGCCCTAGCCCTGATCCGCCGCGGCGCCGATGAGATCCTCAAGCTCGACGAGCTCGAGGCCCGTCTGAAGCTTGGCCGCCCCCTGCGCATCAAGGCCGGCTTCGACCCCACCGCGCCGGACCTGCACCTGGGCCACACCGTGCTGCTGAACAAGATGCGCCAGTTCCAGGACCTCGGGCACCAGGTGATCTTCCTGATCGGCGACTTCACCGGAATGATCGGCGACCCCACCGGCAAGAACGTCACCCGCAAGCCGCTGACCCGCGAGGACGTGCTGGCCAATGCCCAGACCTACGCCGACCAGGTGTTCAAGGTGCTGGACAAGGACCGCACCGAGGTGCGCTTCAATTCCGAGTGGTTCGGCAAGATGGGCGCGGCCGACATGATCAAGCTCGCGGCCCAGCACACCGTGGCGCGCATGCTCGAACGCGACGATTTCGCCAAGCGCTACGCCGCCCAGCAGCCCATCGCCATCCACGAGTTCCTCTACCCGCTGGTGCAGGGCTACGACTCGGTGGCCCTGGAGTGCGACGTCGAGCTCGGCGGCACCGACCAGAAGTTCAACCTGCTCATGGGCCGCGGCCTGCAGGAGCATCACGGCCAGCCGGCCCAGATCGTGCTGACCATGCCGCTGCTGGAAGGCCTGGACGGCGTGGCCAAGATGTCCAAGTCGCTGGGCAATTACATCGGCATCAACGAGCCGGCCGTGGACATTGTGCGCAAGGCGATGACGATCGATGCGGGGAGCCTGTTGTGGCGCTGGATCGAATTGCTGAGCTTCGATATCGGTCCGGCCGAGGCGCGCGAATTGCAGGCGCAGTACCAGGCGTTGGCCGGCGATCCCAAGCAGAACGACTTCGCCAATGAGGTCAAATTGCGCCTGGCCGAGGAACTGGCGGCGCGCTTCGATGGCGCCGAGGCGGCGCAGCGCGCCGTTTTGGCTTGGAAGAGCGTCTATGCCGCCCGTGGCGCCGGCACCGCGGTGGACCGCGATCTGTTCGAAGCCAAGGAAATTCCGGTCCCGACCGAAGGGTTGCGTGTGGCGGCCTTGTTCTCCGCGGCCGGGCTGACCGCCAGCAACTCCGAGGCAAGTCGCAAGCTCAAGGAGCGCGCGCTGCAGGTCGACAATGAGGTGGTGGATGATCCGCAGCGGCTTTTCATCGCCGGTTTCGACGGCTTGCTTAAGCTCGGCAAGCGCGTGGTGCGCGTGCGCCTGATCGGCAACTGAAGCGTTCGCGAAAAAAGTTTCGCGCGAACGCGATTTCGCTCTTCCCAAACGCGTTGTGCATGTGCACAATGCGCGCCCCGCCAAGGTGCATTCGATGACCGGGCGGGGCGCAGCGAAAGCGGTGTCGGAACTTCAACAAAAACGGTTGACGGCTTCCAACTCTGCTGTAAGATGCGCGGCCCGATCGACGGGACGGCCCAAGGGCCCGAACGGCAGGATCGGGAAGCTTCAAAAAGGTTTCGCAAGGTGTTGACGGACGCGAAATCTGCTGTATAGTGTGCGGCTCCCTCGGGCACTTTGGTGACGGGGCGGAAACGAGGCGCTGAGGCCGGTTTCCCTGATCTTTGACAGTGTGCGCAGGTGACTTGTGCGGGCGTCTGGCCGGTGGCGTTGTCCATCAGCAGACGTTCGTAAC